>VGVR01000003.1 GCA_016873995.1 Gemmatimonadota bacterium | reverse complement strand
GACCGAGGAGGTGCGGCTGGACCCCGCGAGCCAAGCGGACGTAGACGGGTCCGACGACGACACCGTCAAGAAGAAAGTGTCCATCCTGCAGGAGTTCGCCCAGCAGCCGAGGGCAGGTAAGTCGCACCTGCTCACCCTGCGCTTCCTCGTGTCACCCACCGAGCTGATCGCAGGGCCGGACGGTGGCGTGCGCGCGATGCGTCTGGCGAAGAACGAGATCTACGCCGAAGGCGGGAGACTGCAGTCTCGCCCGACCGGCGAGGTCGAAGAGCTCCCGGTCGACCTGGTCTTCCGGTCGGTAGGCTACCGGGGCGTGCCCGTCGCGGGCGTGCCCTTCGATGACCGCGCCGGCGTGATCCCGAACCAGCAAGGGCGCGTGACCGATCCGGCGACCAAAGCCCCGGCGCTTGGGACGTACGTGAGCGGCTGGATCAAGCGCGGGCCGAGCGGTGTCATCGGCACGAACAAGAAGGACGGAACCGAGACCGCTGCGGCCATGCTCGAGGACGCGGCGGCGTCCAGGTTGCTGTCGCCGACGAAGGACGCCGTCGCCATCGACGCGCTCGTGCGTGTTCGGCGCCCAGACCTGGTCTCCTACGCGGACTGGAGCCGGCTGGACGCGCTGGAGGTCGCCGCCGGCGAGCGGGCAGGACGTCCACGCGCCAAGTTGGTGACTCGAGCCGAGGTGGCTGCCGCGCTGAAGGGCTGACGCCGGCGACCGCTCCCCAAGGGCTTCGAGCCCCGCGCGGAGGCCCCATGCAACCAAGATGGAAGCTCCTGGCTGCCGGATGGGCCCTGGTCCTCGCGGGCAGCGAGTTGGCGTATCTGGTGCAGACGTCCGGCGGCGTGGAGGTCCGCGACATCCGCATCGACACAGAGACCGGCGAGAGACTGTCGGCCCTGCTGTACGTGCCGCCGAGCGCGACACCCGAGTCGCCCGCCCCGGCCGTGCTGGCCATTCACGGCTACATCAACTCCCGCGAGACGCAGAGCGGCTTCGCGATCGAGTTGGCCCGCCGCGGCTACGTGGTGCTGGCGCTGGACCAGACGGGTCACGGGTTCAGCGGCGGCCGCGCGATGTCACAGGGCTTCGGTGGGCCGGCGGGCCTCGCTTACCTGCGGGGGCTCCCCTTCGTCGACGTGGACAACATCGGGCTCGAGGGACACAGCATGGGCGGGTGGGCCGTCCTCGCGGCGGCCACGGCGTTTCCCGACGGCTACCGTTCGATGGTGCTCGTCGGCTCCGCGACGGGACCTGGCTTCGCCGCCGCGGGTTCGCCGACCTACCCGCGCAACCTCGGGGTCGTCTTCAGCCGCTACGACGAGTTCTCGCAGCTGATGTGGGGCGTCCGTGACGCCTCGAGCATCACTTACAGCGACAAGCTCAAGTCCGTGTTCGGCGTCGAGGGAGACGTCGTGGCAGGCCAGGCCTACGGATCAGTGCCCGAGGGGACGGCTCGCTGGCTGGCCGTGCCGAACACGACTCATCCTGGCGAACACATCTCGCGCCAAGCGATCGGCTACGCGGTCCATTGGCTCGACACCACGCTGGAGGGCGAGCACGAGCTCGCGGTCACCGACCAGGTCTGGTACTGGAAGGAGGCCGGGACGCTGATCGCATTGCTCGGCGGGCTCGCGCTGCTGCTCGGCGCGCTCGACCTCCTGCTCTCCCTTCCCCGCTTCGCCGCAGCGGCCCAGACGGGGGTCGGTACGGTGGAGCGGGTGAGCGGCCGCTGGTGGCTCACGCTCGCAGCCACCGCGGTGATCCCCGCCGTCACCTACTTCCCGTTCACGGGGTGGGGCTCCGCCCTCGCGGCGAACGCCATCCTGCCGCAGGGCGTCACGAACCAGATCCTCGTGTGGGCGCTCGGCACCGCATTGCTCTCGCTGCCGGTGCTCTGGCTCGTGCGAGGTGCGCGAGAAGAACACATCGCGGACAAGGTGCTCGTGGCACTGGGGGCCGTCGGGTGCCTCTATCTGGCCGTGACCGTCGCCGACAGAGTCTTCACCACCGACCTGCGCATCTGGGTCGTGGCGCTGAAGCCCATGGCGCCGCATCATGTGCCGCTCTTTTTGGCGTACCTGGTGCCGTTCACCGCGTTCTTCTACGTCGTGCACACTGCGATGCATCGCACCCTCTCGTTGCGCGCTGCGGGGCCCTGGGCCCACTACGCCACCGGCATGGTCGCAACCGCCGGAGGGTTCGCGGTCATGCTGGCAGGGCTGTACGCCTACCTCTTCTCCGCCGGTCACCTGCCTGGCGTGTGGGGCATCAACGCGCTCTTCGCCGTCATCGCGATTCAATTCAAGCCGGTGCTCGCGGCAACCGGGGTCATCTCCGTGTTCGCCTGGAGACGCACGAACGGGGCGCTCACCGGAGCCCTGATCTGTGGTCTGCTGGTGACGTGGTACATCATCGCCGGACAAGCGACGCACGTGTGATCGAACCGCGCACGCCAGGAAGCCGGGTTGCCGACCGCTTCCTCTGGGCCGTCGGCTGCATCCTGCTCGCGCTCGGCCTGTGGTCGACCCTGCGCGGCCTCGGCCGCCCCCCCGGCCCATACGACGAGGGCATCCTCCTCTCGGGTGCCCACCTCATCTCGATCGGCCAAGTGCCGTATCGCGACTTCTACAGCAACTACCCTCCCGGCGCGTTCCTCGCGATCGCGGGACTCTGGAAGGTCTTCGGCGTGTCGGTCGGCGTGGAGCGCGCGCTGGGCGTCGCGGCGCATCTCGCGATCGCCCTCGGGTCGGGATGGGTCGCGGCACTCATGCGCGGCACGCGCTTCTCTGCGCCGACCGCCGGCGTGGTGCTCATCTGGTTGGCATGGCTCGGCACGCCCGCGTACGCATGGCTGCTCGCACTCGGCTGTGGCGTGCTCGCCTGCGGCCTCGCGCTGCGCGCGTCCGAGCGCGGCACCCGCGGCGCTTGGATCGTCGCGGGCGTCGCGCTCGGCACCGTCGGGTGCTTCCGCCACGACCTCTTCGTCTACCTCGTCGCCGGACTGTTCGCGCTCGCCCTGCTTTGGGCAGTGGTCGTGCGCCGGCTCACGTTCACACGCGCCGAACGGACGTCGGTCGGCTGGCTGACGCTCGGCGCGGCGCTCCCGCTGGCGCTGGTCTGGCTTCCGACGCTCGCGCTCGCGGGCGTGCGGCCGGTGGTCGACGACCTCTACCTGACTCAGGTGCGCCGCGTGATGCCCGCGCGGGTGCTCCCCATGCCGGAGCTGACGCCCCTGGTTTCGCTTCCGCCCCTCCCCTTCCCCGTGCCGGCGTTCATCGGGCGTGGCTACGAGGGGGCGGTCGCGCTCACGCTCACGGCGCCAGTCCTCGCGCTGCTCGCGCTGGGGCTCGCGCCTCGGCTCGGCTGGCGCGGACGACTCGGCCCGGCGTTGCTCATCGCGCTGGGCGCAGCGGTCGTGCCCCAGATGGTCGGCCGATCGGACCCCTACCACTCGTTCCTGACTGCCGCCCCCGGCCTCCTCATCCTATGCGCTGTCGTGGAGTCCCTGGCCCGAGCCGGCGGTTGGCCGCGGGCGGTCGCCGTGGCCGCATGGTTCGGCGTCATGGGAATCCCGATCGGCAAGCAGCTCGACATTCCCGCTGCGCAGCCGTCGTCGGAGTGGCAGCGGGCCTACCCCCGCTATGGGAAGATCCCCGAGCCGGAGGGGTCGCGCGAACGGGTGCTCGCCTTCATCGAGGACCGCACCGCTCCAGGTGAACCCATCTACGTCGGCCAGGCCGACCACTCTCGTATCTTCGTCAGCGAGATGGACCTCTACTACCTCTCCGGTCGGCCGGGCGGAACGCGCATCATGCAGTTCGATCCCAACGTGGTGAACCGCGCGGACGTGCAGCGACAGATGGCGACCGAGCTGGACGCGACCCGCACGCGAGTGGCCGTGCTGTCGTCGCGCTTCAGCGACATGGTGGAGCCGAACGAGAGCGCCGTCGCCGGCTCGACGTTCCTGGACGAATACTTCCGCACGGAGTTCGAGGTTGCCGAGCGGGCCGGACCTTATCAGCTGCTAGTGCGTCGCGGATCGTGATGCCGCTCGGCCCGCTCCGAAGCGGCCCGCGAGGTTCCAACGGATCGCAGCCCCGTACCACCGCAGGTACGACGGCAGCCACTTCATCAGCTTGAAGTTGCTCTTGCCGGCCACTCGGTCGGTCCAGGTCGTCCCCACCTCCCCGATGCGGAAGCCGAGCCGGTGCGCCTTCACTGTGAGCTCTAGCGCCACCTCGAAGCCCCCCGTGGACTCGATCTCGACGGCATCGACGAGGGCGGCGCTGTACAACTTGAAGTTGTTGGTGGGATCGTAGGTGGGGATGCCGCCGAGCCAGCGGAGCGACATCCCGGCAAGGCGCGAGAGCACGCGCTTCAACGGCGGTCCACCGAGCTGTCGGCCTCTCTTGCTGTACCGACTTGCCGCCACCACCCCACACCCCGAGCGGTAGAGAGCGAACATCTCGTCGATCTGGGCGTGGTCGTCGGAGAGATCGGCCATCGACACCACGATGGCGCCACTCTTCGGGTAGCGGAGCCCGGTGACCAACGCACCCAGCACGCCCCGCTTCGGGTTCTTGACCAGCACCAGAGACGAGTCATTCGCCGCGAGCCGCCGCGCCACGGGCAGGGTGGTGTCCTCGTCCAGGTCGTAGACGACCACCAGCCGGTACGGCGTACGGACACTTCGCTTCAGGCTCTCGTGGAAGGCCGCGAAGTTCCCCGCCTCGTTGTAGACCGGCACTACGAGGTGCAGCTCGGGCGTCGGCCCCACGGCGTCACCTGCGGCACCAGCGCTGGGCTTGCCCGTCACATCGCCCCAATCTCGAACTGCTGACGAATCCAGGGGATCACTTCGTCGAGCATCGTCTCCAGCGACGTGTCGCAGCTCACGCCGAGCATCCGCTTCGCCTTCGCGACGTCGGGAACTCGCTTCTGCACGTCGTGCTCGAAGGGCTCGTCCGAGACGAACCGGAACTGCGTGCCGGGCCGGATCTTCCGCCAGATCACCTCGGCGAGCTCCACGACCGTGGTGGACCGCGCGGTCGAGACGTTGAAGTCTTCGTTCAGCGCCGCCGGGTGCTCCATGCACGTGCGGATCCCTTTGGCGAGGTCTCCGCCGTAGGTGTAGTGCCGCACCTGATCTCCTGCGCCGAGCAGGTGCAGCGGGTCCTGACCCTTCATGACTTTGAGCACCAGATCCGGCACGACATGGCTCATCGCCAGCTTGACGTTGCCGCTCATGATCTCGCGATCGCTCTTGGCGCGCTTCTCGCCGATGCCCACGCAATTGAACGGGCGCACGATCGTGAAGGGGAGCCCGTACTGCTCGTGCGCGCCCTTCGCGAAGTACTCGCACGCCAGCTTCTGGAATCCGTAGGTCGACCGCGGCGGCGGGCAGCGGAACTGCTCGCCCTCGGGGGTCGGGTAGCGATCGGTGCTCTCGTAGACCATGGAGCTCGAGAGCACGGTGATCTTCCGCAGAGGCTTCTTCGCACGGTGCGCCCAGATGGCCGCGTCGAAGGTCGACGCGATGATGCGCTCGTTCTCGGCGATCAGGTCGTACGCGAACTCGTGGAAGTAGCTGATGCCCCCGATCATCGCGGCGCCCGCGACGAGATGGTCGCAGTCGGCCACGAGCCGCCTCAGCAGGTCGACGTCCTTGGCGTCACGGACCACGAGCCGGTACCTCGGATGTGACGAGTAGCTCTTCTCGACCTCACCGTACTTCGAGTGGTTGTCGAGGCCCATGACCTCGTATCCGGCCGCGAGCAGCTCCTCGACCAAGTAGCCGGCGATGAATCCCGAGGAGCCCGTGACCAGGGCCTTCAAATCGCACCGCCCTGACCGAGCAAGTTCCAGACGTCCACCACAGGCTTGCCGCGGTAGTCCAGAGTCGTGTACCGCCGGTGCGGCGCACCGATGACGAGGATGTCGGCCCTGGCCAGCACCTCCGCTTCAGGCAGCAAGCTCTCGTCATCGACCTCGGGGTCGCACGTGAGCACGTCCAGCGCGTTGATCTGCAGGATCTTCTTCAACTTGTACGAGAGCGATTCGCGCGTGTCGTCGCTCTCCGCCTTGAAGGCCATGCCGAGCAGCCCGACGGTCTTCCGATCGAGATCGGGCCAGCGCTTCTTCATGCGATTCACGACGAACTTCGGCAGTCCTTCGTTGACCAACATGGCGGAGTGGCCGAGGAAGAACTGATTGTCGTTGAAGGACAGCATCTGCATGGTGTCCTTGAACAGGCACGGGCCCGCGGCGAACCCCGCGCTCGGCATGTCCGCACCCCGCGGGTAGTTGTGCGTCACCGCGTGCAGGATCTTGTAGAAGTCGAGGCCGTACTCGCACGCCACCATGTAGAACTGGTTCGCGACCGCGAACGTGATGTACCGATAGGTATTGGTGAACAGCTTCGCGAGCTCGGCCTCGAGCGGCGTCAGCTCGATTAGCTACACCCCGAGCGGCTCGAACAACTCCCTCGCAGCGCGTAAGCCAGCGGCGGAGAAGCTAGACACGATCTGTGGGAGCGACCGTATCTCGACGAGCGCGTGCCCTTCCGCGACCCGCTCCGGGCAGAACGCCACGTCGACCCCGAGGCCACGTCGCGCCAGCATGCGATGCACGCGCTCGGACGTGCCCGGGAGCACCGTGGACCTGAGCACCAGAGTCTGGCCTGCGCGCAGCCACTCGAACAGCTCGGCCAACACACGGTCGAAGAGTGTGAACGACGGGTTCAGGTGCTCATCCACCGGGGTGCCGATCACGAAGACCACCGTGTCGCATCCGGCGAGGCCCTCCGGCGTCGTGCTCACCTGCATGCCCCGCTTCAGGGCGGCGGCCAACCCGGGCCCGGCGCCCTCGTCCTTGAAGGGGAGCTCGCCGCGCCGGACGCGCTCGGCGGCAGCAGTATCGATGTCGTAGACGAGCACATCGTGGTGTTCGGCCAGCGCGATCGAGAGCGGAAGCCCCACGTGCCCACACCCGCCCACCACCGCCACGCGCTTCCTGGTCATGGAAGGCCGCTCGCACCCCCGTGCGCGAGCCAGCGCTCGGCCTCCAGCGCGGCCATGCACCCGGTTCCGGCCGCGGTGACCGCCTGACGGTAGTAGTCGTCCATGACGTCGCCCGCCGCGAAGATGCCGGGCACGGATGTCTGCGTGCGCCAAGTCGTAGGCGTCTTGACGTAACCGTTGGGCTTGAGGTCGATCACACCCTTCAGGAAGCCGGTGTTCGGCTCGTGCCCGATCGCGACGAAGAGGCCGCCGACCTCCAGGTCACGCTGCACCCCGGTCACGTTGTTCTGGAGACGGATGCCAGTGATCACGTCGTCGCCGTGAACATCGGTCACGACGGTGTTCCACTCGAAGCGGATCTTCTCGTTCGTATGGGCGCGCTCGGCCATCACCTTCGAGGCCCGCAGCTCGGACCGGCGGTGCACGATCACCACCTCCTTGGCGAACTTCGTCAGGTAGAGCGCGTCCTCCACCGCGGTATCGCCGCCACCGATGACCGCCAGCGTCTTCCCCCGGAAGTGCGGAAGCGCGCCGTCGCACACAGCGCATGCGCTGACCCCACCGCCAGACTGCGCCAGTCGCTGCTCGCTGGGGAGACCGAGCCATTTCGCGTTCGCGCCCGTCGCGATGATCACGGCGTCGGCGAGCACCTCTCCGCCCGACGTGGTCGAGAGCCGGAAGGGCCGCTGCCCGACGTCGAGCGCGAGCACGTCCTCGGTGAGGACGCGCGTGCCGAAGCGTACAGCCTGCGCCTTCATGTCGAGCATGAGGGTCTGGCCGTCCACGCCATCCTTGAAGCCCGGGTAGTTCTCGACCTCGGTGGTGAACATCAGCTGTCCGCCCGGGATCATGGTCCGGTGGAACGAGCCCTCGATGACCAGAGGATTGAGCTCCGCCCGCGCGGCATAGACCGCCGCGGTCCAGCCCGCCGGCCCGGAGCCCACGATCACGATCGTCTCTTTCGACATCAGTTGGGCGCAGCCTCCCTGCCACGGTAGAAATCCGATGCTTTGTATCGCTGCAGACCGCGACTCACTAGGAGCTTCCCGATCGCCGCGGCCGGCACTCCGATGAGCAGACCGACGAAGCCGAAGAAGAAGCCGCCGAGCGCGAGCGCGAGCAACACCAGCACCGGGTGCAGCCCGACGGACTCACCCACGATCCGCGGGCTGATCACCGCCATCTCGAGCAGCTGCGCTAGCCCGTACACGAGCGCGACCTTCAACAACGACACCCCTACGCTCCCGCTCACCAAGGCGATGAAGATCGCAGGAACGAGGCTGAGCACGATGCCCAGGTACGGGACCACCGATAAGATCCCCATGATGAGCCCGAGCGTGCCGGCATAGGGGAAGCGCGCCACCCACAGTCCGACGCCCGTCACGACCCCCATCGCGATGGCGACGGTCACCTGCCCGCGCAGGTACTTGGACACCATGCGATCGCACTCGGAGGCGAGGCTCACGATCGCCGCTCGTCGCCCCTCGGGGAGGAGGTCGGCGGCTGCCGCGGTCAGGCGATCCCAGTCGCGCAACAGGTAGAACGTGAGTACCGGCGTCAGCGCGACGTAACCGAGCACCGTGAAGGCCGTGCCCAGCCCTCTGCCGAGACCGAGCACGCCGCTCCAGACGCTGGCAGCCAGAGCCTCCCGTCGCTCCTGCAGGAAGGCAACCACGGCGTTGGAGTCCACAGCCTGAAGGCGAGCGAGAAGCGCATCCTCGTCGATGAGCGGGACGTCCGCGGTCAGCGCCCGCTCCCGCAGCGCGGCCAGCCAAGTGCCGAGCCTCTGCAAGAGCACGGGAGCCTGTTGGGCCACGTCTCCCAGCTCGCGGATGGCGGCTGGAACGACGAGAAGGAACGCCACCGCGAGCAGCCAGAACGCCGGCAAAGCCAGCAGCATGATCGCAATCGTGCGTGAGATCCCCCGTCGAGCCAAGCGATCAACGAGCGGATCCAGCACGTAGGCAAGCATGACCGCGAGCACGAACGGCGCGAGCAGCGAGCCCGTGGTCGACAGAGCCCACACCAGGGCTACTGTCCCGGAGACACCGATCAGAGCGCCGTATCCCTCGCTGCCACGGAACGGGAGCAGCACGGCCCACAGCAGCGCAAACAGGAGGACGGGGTTCAGGATGTCCCGCGTCGCGTACAGGAAGAAGGCCAGCACGAGCACGACGGCAGCGGCTTCGATGCCCCGCCAGAGGGTCGTACGCGGTGAATCGATCATGTGAGGCCTCGCGAGCTCAATCCTGGGACCGACCAGTCTGCGGTGCGGTGCCCTTCCCGTCGAGGACGATCATTTGGGCAGCCTGGACGACCGCCACGGCATTGGCATACGACAGCCGCTCGTGTGCCGTGTCGAGGCGCACCCACTCGATCTCGGTGATGCCCTCGCTGACCTCGGGCCTCGGCACCCCCTCACGCGAATACATGAGGTAGAAGGTCGCGAACTTGCGGAACTCCTTCCCGCGGGCCCGGAACGTCCACTCGATGGTCGCCAGCTCGGGCCCGAGCTCGAGGTCGGTGAGCCCGGTCTCCTCCGAGACCTCCCGCAGCGCGGTCTGATGGGGCGCCTCACCGTTCTCCGCATGACCCTTGGGAAATCCCCACTTCTCGTAGGGATCGCGTATGAGCAAGAGATGCGGGAGGCCATCGATGATGCGCACGACCGCACCACCAGCAGTCCTCACGACCTGCCCGCGCCGCCTCTTGGTCACGTGCTGCTGGGCCCGAGGGGGCAGCCTGCCGCGACCGCAGCAAACCCGACGCGCGCGCGTGACTCTGACATCTCCGAATCTACCATCCCGAATCCCGGTTGGGAGCGGGGGATGTCGCTCGTGGTGCGCGCAGGCCGCGCGGAACTACTCCTCGTCCGGGATGTCCTCGCTCTCGAGCGTGAATTCGACCTCTTCTGGGTGCCCGTTCTCTCCCGCAACGATGTAGGCGACGCGCACGCGCTTGACCGCCGCGCGCGGGTCGGTGACGGCCACTTCGAAGTCGAGCACTTGATCCACGGACGTGATGCGCGTGCGGACGCGGTCGCCGGGTTGTGCCTCGGGCTCCGCCGCAGGATTGCGGAAGAGAGTCTTCGTCGATTGGCGCCCGCTCTCCAGCTGGCGGGTGACCTTCACCAACCGGAGCCAGTCCGGTTGATAGCTGACTCCGTACTCGTGGCCGCGTTGATCGGCGCCACTCCCCTCGCGGTTGTGTCGTGCCACTCGGAACCCCTCGGTACCGCGGATTTTTGGGAAAACGAAGGGAGCGAATGTTGCAGTCGGTACATCCGAAAGTCAAGTTTTTCCCCGACGGCGCCTGGCCAACTGCCTACTACGGAGCCGTATTCCCCGGCATAGCCTCCATGGATATTGGCAAACAATCGGGAGCCGTGCCCGCGCTGAGAAGAGGGGAAAACCTGTTGAATCGAAGGGGCAGGTCGCCCTGGTTCCTCACCTTGAGCCCGTCTCGGAACCGGCCTCCAGCTCGAGCCGCGGGGGGGCCACCGGCGCAGAGCCTCTGTCCCCTGCCGCCCTCGGCTTGACCGTCTTGGACCCCCCCATTACTATCGCCGCGTTTCTGCACCCCTGGGTCCCCCAGGATCCGCGCGCCGCCCCGTTCCCCGCTGTGGAATGTGAGTCGGCCCGCATTGAATCCGCGTACGACGACCCAGTGTCCTGAATCGGTAGTTCGCTTGCGTTCGGAGGCGACAGCGAACATCCGAGTGAGGACACCAGCGTCGCTCCTCGATTTCGGCCGCTGCGATTTCGGCGGCCCACCGGCTCGTCCCGCCGGCACCTCCATCACCCCTCCCCGTGGACATCGCAGAGCTCAAGAGCAAGAACGTCGCGGAGCTCCATGACCTCGCTGAAGAGCTGCACATCAGCGACTTCACCGAGCTGCGGCGCCAGGATCTGATCTTTCGGATCGAGCAGAACCTGGCCAACGCGGAAGTCGCTCTACGCGCTGACGCCGTGCTCGAGCTCCTTCCCGAGGGCTACGGGTTCCTGCGCTCGGCTGACTGGAGCTACCTCCACGGCCCCGACGACGTCTACGTCAGCCCTTCGCAGATAAAGCGGTTCGCGCTCCGCACGGGTGATTCGGTGAGCGGGGAGGTACGTCCTCCCAAGGCGGGTGAGAAGTATCTGGCGCTGCTGAAGGTGGAGTCGATCAACGGGCGAGACCCGGACCTCGCTCAGAACCGCGTCGACTTCGACAGTCTGCGCCCCAAGTATCCCGAGGCGCGTTTGCGGCTGGAGGTCGAGGGCGCCGGAGACACGCTCGCCATGCGCGTCGTCGACCTCATCGCGCCCCTCGGAAAGGGGCAGCGAGGGCTGATCGTGTCCCCGCCGAAGGCAGGAAAGACGACCATCCTCCGTCAGATGGCCAACTCCATCACGCGCAACGCACCCGACGTCCACCTCATCGTGCTGCTCATCGACGAGCGCCCCGAAGAGGTGGCGGAAATGCGCGAGCACGTGAAAGCCGAGGTGGTCGCCTCGACCTTCGACGAGTCGGCGGAACGACATGTGCAGGTTGCCGAGATCGTGCTCGAGAGGGCGAAGCGGCTCGTCGAACAAGGCGACGACGTCGTCATCCTGCTCGATTCGATCACGCGGCTGGCCCGAGCGTACAACACCACCATGCCTCACTCGGGCCGCATTCTGTCGGGCGGAGTCGACGCAAACGCGCTGCACAGGCCGAAGCGGTTCTTCGGCTCGGCAAGAAATATCGAAGGGGGCGGCTCGCTCACCATCGTCGCGACGGCGCTCATCGACACCGGGAGCCGCATGGACGAGGTCATCTTCGAGGAGTTCAAGGGGACCGGGAACATGGAGCTGATCCTCGATCGTGAGATCTCGGACCGGAGGATCTTCCCAGCGATCGACCTCAACAAGTCGGGCACGCGGAAAGAAGAGCTGCTCCTCAGCGATATCGAGCTCAACCGGGTTTACCTGCTGCGGAACTTCCTCGCGGACATGCCGCCGGCCGAGGCGATCGAGTTCCTGCTCGCCCGCATGGAGAAGACCAGGAGCAACAAGGAGTTCCTGGACTCCATGACCCGAGGGGAGTAGGCAAGGAGGGAGGTGGCGCCGGCCCACCCCCCGGCCGCAGGGAAGGCCCGGGGCAATTTTTCTGTTGACAGGCGCCGGGCTAGAGTGCGAATTGGCCCCGTAAACATATGTCGCGATAGTACGCTTTTGGACTTGTCACCCGCTCCTCAAGGGTAGCTCGTGCTGGTCGCAGTTGGGCTGGTCGCGGTGAGCGCCGCAGCCGCCGAAGCCCAACTCATGAACTTCCCCGTCCTGGCCCTGCCGTCCGTCGGCGACGCACCCGCTACCTTCATCGGCGCCCATATGGGCCGCGGGCTGAACAACGCCTCGGGCAGGATCAACGCGTTCGGCGCCTCGGTCGGCCGGACCGGCTTGGGCGGCAGCATCACGGCCGCGGTAGGCTTCGGCATGGTGAATTACGACCCAGACGCCAAGTACACGTTCGGCGTGGCGGGCGCGGTGGACGTGCTGCCGGCCGGAGGCTAGACGCAGGTGTCCGTCCAGACCGGCATCGGCTACATCTCGCTGGCGACCGACGTCAACATGATGAACTTCCCGATCGGCGTGGCCCTCAAGGCCAACATGGCCGCGGGCTCGGGCAGCTTCACCCCGTGGGTCATGCCGCGCGTTCACCTCTCGCGCGCCAAGGTCCTCGGCTTCAGCTCGACGAATACCGATTTCGGCGCGTCGGGCGGCGCCAGCTTCACGACGGCGGGCGGCTTCGGCCTCCACGCCGCGATCGACATCATGGCCACTGACCCCAGCGTGACGACCTTCGGCGTCGGCGCTCACCTCATGGTGCCGTAGTTCGCGAACGACCCTCAGGTAGCAAGAGGCCCCGCCCACCACCCGGTGGACGGGGCCTCTTCGCTTCTCAAGTCCGCGACGACCGACCGTTACTCGATGACCTCGCGGTAGCGCGGATTCACGACCAGGTCGTCTCCTTCGAAGACCTTGCGGTCCCACGGGAAGACGACCTCTGCGTCCATGGTCAGCGCCGAGTAGTCGGGCTTGTAGCCACCGATCCTGGCGAAGCTCGTGGCCGTCCGCACCTCCGCCGGCCGCGCGTCGCGGACCGCAGCGAGCGCTAGCCTCAGCGTATCCCCCGAGCTGGTGATTTCGTCGACGATGAGCACGCGCTTGCCGCGCACCTCGCGTGGCACCTCGGAGAAGATCTCTGGCCGATCCCTCACCTGCTCGTCTCCCTCGCGTCGCGTGATCTGCAGGGAGTAGAAGTCGATACCGAGGATCGAGGCGACCACCGCCGCGGGGATCACGCCGGCCCGCGCGATACCGATCACGACCTCGGGGTCGTAGTCACGCGCCACCTTCAGCGCGAGGGCCCGGCAGAGCTCACCGAACATGGCCCAGTCGAGATCGAGGAACTCGGACGGGGCGGGCTGCGGCTTGTTCATGAAGTAACCAGGCTGGGGCATGGTCGGAAGGTAAGCCGGGAGTGGGGTCTCGGACACCCGACGCGCGCCGTTGACCGGGCCGAGCGCCCTCCCCACCGTTCCCGACATGCCCACCGAGCCCCTCGCCGAAGCCGCCGAGAAGGTGCTCGAGGCCGCGCTCACGGAATCCGGGGCGCGGGACCCGCGCGAGTTCTATCGGGATCGGCTGCGGGAGCTCAAGCGACTGAGCCCCGATGAGTACCAGCGGGCTGTCACGTACTACGCTCAGACGCTGCTCCCGGAGGTCGCCGAGCGCAGGCGAGACCCGCTCGTGGCCTGGACCGACTACGGGCGCCGTCTGGCGGAGGCGCTGGCGCCTGGGCGCACGGTCGCCATCGACGCGTCCGGACGGGCACGGCCGTACGAGCCGACCGCGTCGGCCGGGCTCATCCTGCACTTGCCGGACGACAAGGGCGCAAAGGCGCTGCTGGTGGCTCTCCCCAAGTCGCTCACCGCGGAACAGCGCGCGACGTACGACGTGTTGGTGGCGGGCAAGCAGCGAACGAGCGCAGACGTCGAGCTTCCCGAGTAGTCGTTTCGGGGCAGTTCAGTCCTCGACCATGTAGGCCACACCCCACGCACCGATGCCGAGGTGCGTCGCGATCACCGGTGTCGCGGGCGCTGTGTGGATCTCGACGTCTCGCCCGTAGACCGCGTGCAACTCCTCCGCGAGCTCGTCGGCGAGGGTCGGCGCGCCGACGTGAACGATGCCGAGGCGGAGCTTCTTCACGCCGTGGGGAATCTGACGGCGCAGCTCAGCCAGCAGCGTGGCCCGTGCCTTGGCGCTCCCCAATGCCTTTCCGAACCTCGTAACTCTCCCGTCGGGATAGAGCCCGAGAATCGGCTTGAGGTCGAGCATGCGGCCGACGAGTGCCTGGGCTCGCGTGACGCGGCCCGACGCCAGCAGGCGATCGAGCGTTTCGACGGTGAAGAGCAGCCCCGACTGCGACCTGACCCTGCGGACCTCATCGACGATTTGCTCGGGGGCTCGACCGAGCTCCGCCAGCTCTACGGCCTTGAGCACGAGCAGGCCCTCGAGCAGCGACGCGCCCAAGGAATCGATCAGGAACACCCTTCCGAGCTGGGAGCTACGCCCGGCAGCGGCCTCCGCCGAGCGAAGGGTGCCCGAGAGCGTCGAGCTCACCATGACCCCGACCACCACCTCGCCCTCCTCGAAAGCGCGCGCGTAGGTGTCGAGGAACGCCTGTGGTGATGGCTGGCTGGTCGTCGGCAGCGCTGCTTGCGAGCGCAGTCGTTCGTGGAACTCGGTCGCGGTGATGTCGATCCCATCCAGGTACGTACGATCGGCCTCGACCAGGCTCATGGGTGCCACGTGAATGCCGTGCGCGCGCACCACCTCCTCGGAGAGGTCGCAGGCCGAGTCGGTCACCACGGCCACCGGTCGGCGCGCAAGGCGCACATGGCTGCCGGCGCCTCTCTCCACCGTGGCATGCTGCGCGCGCATGTCCTCCGCCTTGTGCGTGACGAGCTTGCCCACACCGCGGAGGTATTCGAAGACCCGCTCCGGGTGGTCGGAGTGGACGTGTACCTTCAACACGTCTCCGGCTCGGATGACGATCAGCGAATCCCCGAGGTCACGCAGCGCGCCCCGGACCGAGTCCTGGGAGGGGAGGCTCGGCCCGCGCACGAGCGCCTCCGTGCAGAAGCGGAAGTGCTCGTCCGCCGACGGATATTCGGGGCTGGTGACCTCCGCCGAGATCTCGTGGCCGTTCGTCCCCGCCGGCTCCGCGGCCACCACATCACCGCGCACGAACAGGAGCACGCCCTCGAGGAGGGAGACGAATCCCTTCGCGCCCGCGTCCACCACCCCCGCCTTCTTGAGGACAGGAAGCAGGTCGGGCGTGGATGCGAGCGAGCTGCGGGCGGCGCCCACCATGTCGGTCACGAGAGGGACGAAATCCGTGACCGACGAGGCGCGCACGGCGGCGGCGGAATCCCGCATGACCGTGAGAATTGTTCCCTCGACCGGGCGCTCCAGCGCGGCCTCCAGCTTCGCGGAGCCCGCGACCATCGCCGCCCCGAACTCCTCCGTGGTGACCCGCGCGCGGGAGGCGAGGTCTTCCGCGAAGCCCAGCAGGAAGTGACTGAGCATCATGCCGCAGTTGCCCCGCGCTCCCAACACGGCACCCTCGGCGGCCTGAAGCGCCACGCGCCCAACGTCGGCGTCGTGCGCGGGGCGAAGATGGTCCGCGATCGCTTGCAGCGTCAGGGCCAGGTTGGTGCCCGTGTCTCCATCCGGCACGGGAAACACGTTGATGCGGTTGAGCTCGGCTCGTTGGCGCTGTGCGTACTCGCACGCAGCCAGGAGCGCGCTCCGAAGGCGGGGACCGTCCAAGTAGCGGACCTGCATGGGGATGCAATCTAGGAGGGGCCGGGCCTGCACGGCACAGGCCCCACGTTTCCGCTGGCGATCGAACTACGATCAGGAGATCGTGTACCTAACGCTCGTCTCGACCGCGAGGTCTCACGCGTACCATGTCCAACACCGCACCGCGATCCGATTTCGGCCGCTTCCTGGCCGAGATCCAGAGGCGCCGCGTGGGGCGGTTCTCCCTGGGCTACGCCGCCGCGGCGTTCGTCGCCCTCCAGTTGGCCGAGATCGTATTTCCCGCATTCGGCATCGGAGAGGGCGCGATACGCCTCCTCGTGGTCCTGGCTGCGCTCGGTTTCCTCCCCGCAGTCGTGCTCGCGTGGCTCTACGACGTCACCTCCCAGGGCATTCGGCGAACGCAGGAGATGACTGGGGAGCCCGAGCCGCGCCGCCTGAGCGTGTTGGCGTTTGCAGTCGTCGCGCTGGGAGTGGTCGGCGGCGTGACCTGGTACGTCCTCGATCAGGAAGTCATACAAACGCTGGCGGACAGCCGTGTAACGTTCGATCCGACCGAGCCCATCCGCTCGCTGGCGGTGCTCCCCTTGGACGACTTCTCGGCGGGACGGGACCAGGAATACTTCGCGGCCGGCATGCACGAGGAGCTCATCGCGCGGCTGAGCATGCTGGAGGGCGTGCGCGTGGTGTCGCGGACGAGCGTCATGCGCTACGCGGGTACGACGCTGTCGATTCCGAAGATCGGGCGGGAGCTGGGTGTGGACGTTCTCGTCGAGGGCTCCGTGAACCGCTCCGGCGAGCGCGTGCGCATTACGCTGCAGGTCATTCACGCCGCGAGCGACTCCCACATCACCACGCTCCAGTTCGACCGCGAGGCAGGTGACGTCTTGGCGCTACAGACGGAAGTCGCGCACGCCGTCGTGCACGAGCTCCAGAGCGGGCACGAGGAGTCGACGTTCACACTGGCGGCAGCCGATGTCTCCCCGGTGGCTCAGGAGGCCTACTTCCGCGGCAAACACGAGTACGAGCGCGGCACCACGGAAGGGTATCGCGCGGCGCTCGACTACTTCCAGGATGCGCTCGCCTTGGATTCGTCCTTCGCACCCGCGATGGCTGGCCTCGCCGGAGCGCGTTTCCTGCTTGGTATCGACGACCCAACGACCGGTGCCGCCCAGCTGGTGCAGGCGCGCGAGGAAGCCATTTCTGCGCTCGAGATGGATTCGACGTCGCTCGAAGTCCGCGAAGTCCTCGAGCTGATCGATCGCAGCTTCCCGGGGGTGTTGCCGGGGGGGGCGCGCGCGGAGGTGCCACAGCCTCGCTCCCCCGTTACTCCCGCGATGCCCGATTCGACCTGGATCACCGCCATGACGGGTCTCGGCCAGCGTATCGAGCAGCGCATGATGCGGGTGCCCGCGGGGGCGACGGAGCAAGCACCGTTCGGGCGGCAGGCCCTCGAAGTCCGACAGCTGATGGTCGGTGGTCGGTATGCGGAGGCCGCGCCGAAGCTCGAGGATCTGGTGAGCGCGGCTCCGGACGCTTCGCCTACTTGGGAGCTACTGACGAAGGCCTACGTAGGAGCGGGCGACCCCACCGCGGCCGCTGAAGCTGCCCGCCGCTGGAGCACGACCGGAGCTCTCGGTGCGCCGACCGCACAGAGCGTCGCACGCTTGAGCGACGCCGTGGCCGACGACGGCGAAGCCGGCTACTGGACGTGGAGGCTCGCAGAGCTCGAGGATGCCGAGACCTCGGGTCGGGCTGTCGCGCGCACCGAACTGGCTGCTGCCCACGCAGCCCTGGGGCATACCGACGAAGCACTCACTCTGCTCACCGAGGCCGTGGAACGTCGGGAACGCGACCTCGCCGCGCTCCGCACGGATCCTGTGTGGGACGAACTTCGTGGGGACCGTCGCTTCCGTGATATCGAGCGCCAGGCGATGCTCATGCGCTTCGCGCCGGCCGTGAGCTACATGGGTCGGAGAGGGCGCCCGGAGGCACGCTGAGGCGTCAAGCGCGACGGCGTGCCTCCAGCGCCTCGAACACCCCGGTATCCCGGTTCTTCGCGACGTTGTCCCAATCGAACACGCGTCCGTTCATCGCAATATAGACGCCCGGCGGCAGTAGCTGGACCACGGAGAGCGCGCCTCCGAGGTTGAACAGCCCGTCGGAGCTGCCGAAGGCGATGGGTATCATCGCACCGGTGAGCACGATCGTCTTGTCGGGTACCTGCTCCGCAAGCAGGCGCGCCGTTACGACCATGGTATCCGTGCCGTGCGTGATCACGATGTTGGCTTCGGGCGCCTCACGGCAATTGCTCGCGATGAGATCGCGGTCTGCGTCCGTCATGTCGAGCGAGTCGACCATCATGAGCGTGCGCACGCGCACGTCCAGCCGAGACCTACCCAGCTGGAGCATCTCGGGCAGATGCGTGTCTCGGAACTCGAGTCTTCCGTGGATCTCGTCGTACTCCCTGTCGAACGTCCCACCGGTGACGAAGAGCCTGATCGGTCCGCTTCTCACCGCCGACACGGAGTATCCCCTGTGACTCTACTGGAAGTCGCCCGGCACTGCCTGGTACATCTCCGCTGAGACCTCCTCGGCGGAACGGAACCGCGCCAGGTCGAGCTCGAAGTCGGGCCGGGCCGGGGCCTGGAGCTTTTCCAGCAGCTCGCGGACCTCGCGTGGAGCGAGGCCGGCCTGCTTCATGTCGTCCTTGGAGACGCGCGCCCCCCCGCGTGCCGCGATGGCCTCGCTCGAGGCGTCCACCAGCCGCGAGAGGATGTCTCGCTCGGCTCGCGTGAGCGGCCGTGCCTCCAAGTCGTAGTCCACCCAGGCCTCGTAGGAGAGCGGAGCCACGCGCTTCACCATACCCGCGATCGCCCGTGCGAACTCCTGGATCTCCCACTGCGCGCGTGGATCGACCCTGAGCGACAGGAAGTGCAGGAGGTTGTGCAAGTCCACCTTCCAGTACCACTGCGTATACATGGACACCGGCAGGTCGATGCGCGCGAGCTCGCGCGCGACGTCTTCCTCGACCATCCACCGGTAGGTATCGCTCGCGTCGGCCCGTAGACGCTCCCATCGCTCAATGGCCTCACGGTAGACCTCCGCGGGTGCGCCCCCTTCCCTCCCCTGCTTGTTGGAGCGGCTCTGCAGCTCGAACTGCTCGGCCTTGGGCGTATAGAAGAGCAACGGCATCAGCGAATACCTTGCGGACAACTCATTCACGGAGGCCGTCCGGTGCCGAATCCACTGACGTGCGACGAACATCGGCATCGCGCAATGGAACTTGAACTCGACCATCTCCGAGGGCGTCGTGTGCCGGTGTCGGCGCAGGTAACGGATGAGCCCGCGCGTCTCCGACACCTTGCGCGTCCCGGCACCGTAACTTACGCGCGCGGCCTGCTCGACCGCCTCATCGGAGCCCATGTAGTCGACGAGCGCCACGAAGCCATGGTCGAGAACGCGGTAGTACTTCCCCAGGATCTCCTCGGCCGCGGGAATCGTCGATCGCTTGGTGTCCATGGCGTGTGCGGCGGAAGGGCGGCGGTGCGGAACGACGAATATAGCCCGCCCGAGTGCCGGCCTAGAAAGTCTCCGCCCCCACGCGGAAGCGGTGGCTCCGAATCACTTCCGGGGTCTGGAACCCGGAGCGCAGGCGGTTGAGCTCGAGATTGACGCGGAAGATCGGTCCGCTCCCCCCGCCATGAACCGGAAAGGCGAGGTCCGTCCGCCAAACGTTACGGGTGCCGTTTGGAAGCCCGATGCGAAGCCCCACGCCGAGCGCGGCCTGCCATCCGGAGTCCACGCCGAAGGGCGCCTCGCCCGCCCACACCTGCCCCAGGTCGCCGAAGAGGGTCATGCCCAGGTCGGCCGTATCGGTGGGCCGCGGGAAGACGATCCGGTTCTCGGCGATGAACCGCAGCATGCGCCCCCCGGGATACCGGTCTTCCGTGAGTGAGCGAACTCCCTCGCGACCACCGAGGCTCAGCTGGTAGGGGAGCGTCGTATCCCAGGCGCTCGCCGTCGACGCGCGGAAGAACCACGTCTGCCAAGGAAGCCACGACGCGCGGCCGTAGGCCACCAGCTCGCCCTCGGCCAAGAAGTCACGCCACCCCGCCGCGATGTGTCGGGCCTCGAGCGAGACGCTTCCGTGAACCAATGACGCGCCCAGGGGCTGCGTGAAGCTGACGTGCCCGCGCGCGTACCAGTCGTTCTCCCGGGGGGCGCGCCCGGCAGCCAGGATCGGCAGGGTGCGGCCGAAGGTCGCCCCGGCATAGATGCCCAGTCCGGTCAGCGTCGTCTCCCGGAGTGCATCCAGTCCGACGTACTCGGCGTACCGCAGACGGCGCGTGCCGAGGTGCAGCGCAACGCGCGTGGCCGAGAACTCGCGCAGCTGGTCCACGAGCCGGGTCGGCACGCTGTCGCGCGAGACGGGTTCGCGCACGTCCCAGTCGCCGTACGTGACCTCGATCGGCAGCGGATAGGTAACCACGTCGCGGGTAAGACTCGCGCCCAGAATGACGGACGCGCCCGGATCGCCGAAGCGGTACGCGCCCGAGAGCTCGGCGAGCTCGCGGCGCACCGGCAGCAGCACCTGCGTGTACGGCGCGGCACCGTCGGTCGCGTAGGCGAAGAAGTCCGTTCCGTACGTGTACCCCTGACGCACCGCGACGCGATTCGCTTCGCCCAGGAATGGGTAGCGCCAGTACTGGTCGATGAACTTGCCCGAGCGCGTGCGTCCCGCGGCGATCCCTGCGTCGGAGCGGCCGAAGAAGCGCGGTGTGCGCAGGCCGAACGACTGGGTCTTGGTCTCGCGCCGCGCGTAGTGCGTGAACTCGGCGAAGATGCCGTTGCCGAGGAAGTTCTCCTCGGTGACCTGGGCTCGCTCGATGTAGAGGTTGTCGTCGTACGCCGGGCCGATGTCGACCTTCGTAGACCACTCGTCACGGGTGATGACGGTGACGCGGTGTCCGCCCTGCCCGTCGTCGAATTCCGAGATGTCCTCCACCATCATGAAGCCGTACGAATCGATCAGTCGGAATGACTCCTGCAGCAGGAACGGATCGAAGCAGTCGCCCTCCTTGAATAGCAGCTCCCGCCGAATGAACGACTGGTTCGTGTTGACGTGCAGCAAGTTGAGGAAGCGGTAGGTCCAGGCGAGCGGGCCGATCCTCGTCGACTCGGGGTCGTAGACCGAGCGGCTCTCCACGTCGATCGCGGTGATGATCCCGTTGGTGCAGAGCTCCGTCGCCGTCGTGTCGGGGGGAGCATCCTGCGCGGCGGCAGGCCACGCCCAAGCCAAGAGCGCAACGCCCAGGCCTGTGATTCGGCGCAGCGGACTAGCCGTTCGTGCCAGTAGGTGGCGCACCGGGCGTGCCGAAGTATCCAGCTGGGTTGCGGGCATGGAACGAAAGATAGATGTAAGCCCGTGGGCACGGGCATGGCAGGTTGGGTCGACGACTCGGCATAGTGGCTCGACCACTAGGGTTCCATCGTCGCCCGAACTTGGATACCGTTTCCCGCCCATCGGTGTTGCGTCCCGAAGGGTAACTCGCGCCCACGAGACGATGCAGGTCGCCCTCACCCTCCTCTATGCCCTAGCCGCGTTGCTCGCGTCGGCGTTCGCCTTCATCGAGCTGCGCATGCTGTGGCGGTTCCTGAGGAATCGGGCGGCCATCCACGCCACGTTCGAGGGAGCCCCGCAGGGCCAGACCGCACGGGGTGACGCGGCGGCGCCGACGGTCACCATCCAGATCCCGCTCTACAACGAGCGGACCACGGCCGAGCAGATCATCCGGGCGGCTGCCGCGCAGGACTACCCGCGGGATCGGTTCGACGTGCAGGTGCTCGACGACTCCACCGACGAGACCCGGCACATCGTCGCCGAGGTCGTCGAGGAAATGCAGAAGACGGGCGTCCGTATCGAGCACCTCCACCGCGACAACCGTCAGGGCTACAAGGCGGGAGCGCTCGCGGCCGGGCTCGAGCATACCGAAGCGGAGTTCTTCGCGGTCTTCGATGCGGACTTCGTGCCCGAGCCCAGCTTCCTCCGTCGCTTGCTCGTCGAGGAGCGCGCGTTCGATGACCCGAAGGTCGCGTTCGTGCAAGCGCGCTGGTCGTTCGGTGGACCCGTGAAGAACCTCTTCTCCTCGGCGCTCGCGCTCCTCATCGACCGTCACTTCTTCGTGCAGAAGCCGACGCGCGCGTTCGTCGGCGACGTGACCACGTTCAACGGGTCGGCGGGCATCTGGCGCCGCAAGGCGGTCGAGGAAGCCGGCGGGTGGTCGGCGGACACCCTCACCGAGGATCTCGACCTGAGCTATCGGTGCGCGCTCCGCGGCTGGCGGGGCGACTACGTGCACCGCGTAGCCGTCGTCAACGAAATCCCCGGGCACATGCGCGCATTCAAGGCGCAGCAGCACCGCTGGGCCAAGGGGAACGCGCAGTGCTTCAAGAGCCTGACCGGACGGGTGATGGCCGCCAAGGGCATCCTGCACGACCGCTGGGAGGAAGCCTTCCTGCTCGCGGGGTACGCGATCCACCCGATCCTGCTCACCAACCTGCTTCTCTGGCCGTGGGCGGTCTTGTACATGGACCGCACCCTCTTCTGGATCCTGCAGATGTTCATGGGTGTCGCGATCCTGGTCGCGCCGCTCAGCTTCGCGATCACCGTCGTGGAGCGCGACGGCCGCTGGTCGCTCGCCTCGATCGGCGAGATCGTGGCCGGCATCTGCGTCGGCATCGGGCTCATGGTGAACAACTCCGCCGGCCAAGTGCAGGGCTTCCTGGAGGCCGGAGGCGAGTTCGTGCGCACTCCCAAGTCGAATCGCCCTCCCGGCGCGCCCGCGGCGAAGACTGCCGCGCGTGCATATGCGAGCCCGCTGCACTGGACCTTCTTCGCGGAGCTCGCCGTCATCGGCTACTGCCTCATGACCACGGCGGTGCTGATGAGCCGCGGCGAAGGGCTGTGGGCGGTGCCGCTGGTCTTCTGGGCGATGTGCCTCGGGCTCGTCGCGCAGATGCAGATGTCCCCCAAGCTGGCCTGATCGCCGGCGAGCGAGGACACGGGTGTCAACGCCGAGTCGCGGCTACCTGACTCTGGCGGCGCGCGACCCGCGCTACCTCGAGATGGCCGTGGACATGGCGCTCTCGCTGCGCGCGCACACGTCGCTTCCCATCGCGCTGGCCGCGGACGATGCGCTAGCCGGTGTCGCGCGGGCGCGCTACGCGCGCGCCTTCGACGAGATCACGCTGGTGCCGGCGCGCTTCCGCCGGGGCCGCGCGCTCAAGTTCGGCACGGCAGCGGCCAGTCCCTTCGAGGCGACCATGTTTGTCGACGCCGACTGCATCGTACTCGGGACCCTCGATCACCTCTGGACGGCGCTCGACACGGCCGACATGGCCATGATCGGAGAGCACCTGACTGCCGGGGACGATCGCACTCACCATGGCTTCTCCACGCGGGCGCTCATCCACCGCTTCGACCTGAACACGTACCTGAAGACGAACAGCGGACTCTTCTGCTTCGAGCGCGCTCCGGCGCTCGCGATCATGGAGGAGTGCCGGGTCTGCCACGAGACGGAGGTGCTGCGTCAGCTCCGCTGGCAGACGCTCCTCGGCCGCTGGCTGGGCGACGAGCTCGCCTTCGGGATCGTCGGCGGGCGCCGCGGGCTCGGCACGCTCCCAAAGCCCGACGCGATGTACTGGCCGACGGAGATCGCAACGCTCGACCTGTCACGCCCCACCAAACCGCTCCTGCACATGCTCTGGCCGCTCGAGGAGCGTCAGCTCGAACAGCTGGTGGCCGTAACCTCCATGCGGAGAGCGGCAGCGGGGGTGCCCGGCGACGCCGCCGCCCACTGGCGCGAGGAGTCGAGGCGGCTGGAACGGCTGCGGGGTTGACGGTGAGCTGCCGCCCCGAGCTCTGGCATCGCGCGCCGACCTGCTATGCGCCGACGGTCGCGTCCTTGGCGTACTGGGCCTGGTGAAGGCGGTAGAAAGCGCCTTCCTTGCGTAGTAGCTCGTCCCAGGAGCCCTGCTCCACCACGCGTCCTTCGTGCATCACCAGGATGAGGTCCGCGTCGCGGATGGTGGACAGGCGGTGAGCGATGACGATGAGCGTCCGCCCCTTGGCGCGCTGCTGGATGGCCCGCGCCACGCGCTGCTCCACCAGGCTGTCCAGCGCAGACGTCGCCTCGTCGAGAATCAGGATGTCGGGGTCGCGCAGGAGCGCGCGAGCCAGGGCGACGCGCTGGCGCTGTCCCCCGGAGAGACGCACGCCGCGGTCGCCGATCTCCGTGTCGAGTCCCTCGCGGAGCCCGGCCACGAACTCGCCCAGTTCCACGTCCTGGAGAGCCGCGCCCAGCTCAGCGTCGCTGGCCCTTCGCGCCAGACCGAAGGTGAGGTTGTCGCGGAGCGTGCGGTTGAGGAGCCAGACCTCCTGGCTCACGATCGCCATCTTGGCGTGCAGTGAGGGGAGCGAGTACTCGCGGATGTCGACGCCATCGAGGAGGACGCGCCCGGGCTCGCAGTCGTAGAAGCGCGCGATCAGATCCACGAACGTGGTCTTGCCCGCGCCGGTGCGCCCGACGATCGCGGTTACCTTGCCCGCGGCGAGCGAGGTGTGGATGTCCACGAGCGTGTCGACCCCCGGCTGATACTGGAACGACAGCCCTCGCACCGACACTTCGCGCTCGAGGTGCGAGAACGTCCTCGGCCCCGAGGGCACCATGAACTTCCCCTCGTCCGTGAAGAGCCCGGCCACCGCCTCGAGGCGCGGCCACTCCTCCGCCAGCTTCACCGAGAACATGCTCATGTGCTTGTAGTCGGGGAGTGACTGCTGGAGAATCAGCAGGAAGGCACCGAACGAGGCCAGGTCTCCGGGCCGGAAGTCACCAGCCGCGTAGATGACAGCCCCCTGCACGAGCACCATGACGAGGAGGACGACCATCTCCTCCACGGGATAACGCAGGCTGATGACCCGGTCGCGGCGCACCGCCACGTCCCGGGCCTCGTGTAGGACGTGGACGTACGCGTCCGCCGCTGCCTTCTCCTGGGAGTACGCCTTCACAAGCGGGGTCGAGCCGAGGATGTCCAAGATGCTCGCGCGTACGCGCCGGTCGACTTCGACACCCTGCGCCGAGATGCGGCGGACCCGGCTGTTGATCGTGGTCATGAACCACTGCACGAACGGGAGCGTGACCACGAACGCGATCGAGAGCGGCAGCGAGATCGCGAGCATCACGAACGCTTTCGTCACCAACCCGATGACGAAACGGAAGACTTCCTCTGCGGCGGTCAGCAAGCCGATGACCGAGCTCGACCACCCGATCTCCGCGTCGACCTTGCCGAGCGAGTGGCCCTCGAAGTACTGACGGCCGAACTGCAGCACCCGGCCGAACGTCTCCTCCCCGACCGCGACGCGGTACCGCTCGGTGCGCTCGACGACGTAGAGCCTGCGCACGTACTCGAAGACGAGCTTGCCGATGCGCCCCAGCACGATGAGCGCGACGGTCACCACGACGAGGAAGGCGTCGCGGGCGGGCGAGCCCTCGAGCGACTCCGGCACGAGCGCCAGGATCCACCCGAACGGGCGAGAGTCGTTCAGGAAGTCGAACGAGTTCTCGGCGACGGCGTTCGTGAGCGGGAGCAGCAACGAGAACGACGCGGCCTCGAACAGACCGGCGATGAGCACCAGCACCGTCGGCAATACGATGTGCCAGGGGCGCACCCCCGCGACGCGCCAATAGTGGCGCAGGACGCCGTAAGGCGTGGCACGGCTGGGGCTTGCCTGCGGGGTCATGTCCAGAGTATAGCGTCTCCCCACCATGAATGTCCTCGCCATCGTGATCCCCGCCTACAAGCCGGACTTCTTCCGCGCCGCGCTCGCGTCCGTGGTCGCGCAGACGGACCGCCGCTTCAAGGTCTACGTCGGCGACGACGCCGGGCCGCCCGAGATCGGGCGCATCTGTACCGAGCTCGCGGGGTCAGGCGTGGACATCGTCTACCACAGGTTCGCGGAGAACCTCGGGGGTCGCTCGCTGCCCGCGCACTGGAACCGGTGTGTCGCGCTGTCGGGCGAGCCGTGGGTGTGGCTCTTCTCGGACGACGACTTGATGACTCCCGACTGCGTGGCCGCCGTTCACGAACAGCTGGCCGCAGCGGGCCCCGAAAACGTGCTCCGCTTCAACACCGAAGTGATCGATGGGCATGGCGAGACCATCGCAGTCAACGCGCTGCATCCCGTCGAGGAAACGGGGGTCGACTTCATCCACTCCCGACTCCGGGGCGAACGTAACAGCTACGTGGTCGAGTACGTGTTCCGGCGCGCCGCCTTCGATCGGGCGGGCGGCTTTCCGGACTACCCGGTCGCATGGTGCTCGGACGACGTAGCCTGGTTCTCGTCCTCGGAGAGCGGCAAGATCCGCACGCTGAGCAGGGGGCTCGTGCGCTGGCGGGCGAGCGGCTTGAACATCACGGACGCGAAGCGCAGGAACCAACGTGAGAAGCTCGAAGCGGGCGCTCGTTTCCTGCGCTTCGTGCGCGAGCGGGTGGAGCCGGCCGATCACGGCGTGCGCGGACCAGGGCGGTGGCGCGATGCTGAACGGCGCTGGTGGATCGGGCAGATCCGCTACCTGATGCCGATCGGCCCATCACTCTGGCCTCTGGTGCTCCGCACAGCCGACGGCGTGTGGCGACGCAGCCGGGCGGCCCAAGTCGTGACGCTGGCGTGGTGGAACACGGTCGCCACGCTGCGAGCCCTGCGGGGCGTGGTGCGGCGCCGTCTCGCCCGAAGGGTCCGCGGCTAGGCCCCTGCCTTCTTCTTCCGCCCCATCGGAATCAGTGAGTCCGGCGAGGCGGTGGCCGGCAAGAAAGGCACCCAGTTCCGCACCGCCAGGCGAGCAGCCTCGTCGGTCACGTCCACCTGGAGGCCCACGAAGCGGTGGGCCAGAAACATCGTCGGCAGCGCGATCACTCCCTCGGGCAAGAGTTGCTCGGGCGAGCGCACTGCGACGAAGCGATGCTCCGCACCCTCGATGGGCTTGAGCTCATGGGACTCGCCGCGCAGCACGTGACCCTCGGAGGTCCGGTAGTAGTGCTGGCGCAACGGACCCGCAGCGTCCTTTCTTTCCTTGAGCGTCGAATGGTTGTCGGCCCGGAAATCGAAGGCGACCTCGACGCGCACACGGTCGATGCTCACCGGAGCGAATTCGCGACCCGCACGCAATCCGGTGAGGAACTGTGGGATCTTCTGGTCCTTGTGGGGCAGGAGCGCCGTGAGGCGTCGCTCGCCGGTCGTCCCAGGCGCCGGCGTCGACAGGTAGGTGGCGAGAGACTCGCGCGAGTCCGCGACACCCTTGCGGTCCAAGCGTGGGAAGCGGAGGGCGGCCAGCACCACCACGGGGCATCCCTGTAGCCGAAGCCCGACGAGCTCCCACAGGTGTTCCTTCTCCTGCCGGCCCAGGTACACCTGGTCGGGGTCGGGAATGAACTGGTAGCCGTCACGGACCCGAGCCAGATGCTCGGCCACATGCTCGAAATGCGGATGGGACATGGAGTCAGGCTTGGTCGAAGGAAATCGACGCTACCTCGCAGGCGGGCCGAGGACAAGACGCTCTCGTCTCCCGCGGCAAGAGTTGCACCGAGCGCGGCCCCTCGGTTTCGTTACGTGTGACCGCATCCCAACATCCGCCCGACTCGGTCGGTCCTGAAGCCCCAGCCACGTGACGCTCCCCCTCTTCACGCGCGCCCTCGGGTTCGGCGCGCGCACCGCGATCGTAGCCCCCGAAGGTCGGTTCTCGTATGCCGACCTGCTCGCCACGTCCGCGGCGGTCGCGTCTCGACTGCTCGGCGACCGGCGCGATCTCGCGGAAGACCGCATCTGCCTCTTGGCCCCTCCGGGCTGGGCGTACGTCACCGCCCAGTGGGCCATCTGGCGGGCCGGAGGAATCGCCGTTCCGATGGCAGTTTCACACCCCACCGCGGAGCTCGAGCACGTGCTCGACGACGCAGGTGCCGCCGCCGTCATCGCCCACCCCGAGCTCGCGGCCCGAGTCGCGGCCTCGGCGGCGGCGCGGCGGATCCCCGTGATCCTAACCACGGACGTCCCTCGCGCCGCTCGGACGGAAGTCCTGCCGGACCTCACGCGCGAGCGCGCGTGCCTGATCCTCTACACGTCAGGCACCACGGGACGGCCCAAGGGCGCGCTGCTCACGCACGGCAACATCCAGGCTCAGGTGGAGTCGCTCAGCGCTGCGTGGGCGTGGACCGCAGATGATCGGGTGCTGCTGCACTTACCGCTGCACCACGTGCACGGCATCGTCAACGTGCTCACGTCGGCACTCTGGAACGGCGCGCTCTGCGAGATCATGCCGAGCTTCACCCCCACCCCGGTCTGGGAGCGGCTCGCTTCGAACAGTCTGACGCTCTACATGGCTGTGCCCACCGTATACGCGCGCCTCATCGACGCATGGGACGCAGCTCCCCCCGAGGTGCGTACGGCCTGGTCCGACGGAGCGCGCGCGTGCCGCCTCATGGTCTCGGGCTCCGCTGCGCTGCCCGTCCCGACGCTGGAACGGTGGGAGCAGATTACCGGCCATCGCCTGCTCGAGCGGTACGGCATGACGGAGATCGGCATGGCACTGTCCAACCCCCTCGTGGGGGAGCGTCGGCCGGGCTTCGTCGGTGCACCGCTGCCGGGCGTGGGGGTCCGTCTCGCCGATGACACAGACGCGCCTGTTCCGGCGGGCACGCCAGGTGAAGTCCAAGTGTACGGGCCGACCGTCTTCGCCTCGTACTGGGAGCGCCCCCGTGAGACTGCGGCTGCGTTCACGGCCGACGGGTGGTTCCGCACCGGGGACCTGGCCGTCGTCGACCACGGCGCCTGGCGTATCCTCGGGCGCTCCAGTGTGGACATTCTCAAGACCGGGGGCGAAAAGGTCTCGGCCCTGGAGATCGAGGACGTCCTACGGACCCACGCAGCCGTCGCGGACTGCGCAGTGGTCGGCGTGGCCGACTCCGACTGGGGCGAGCGCGTTTGTGCCGCCGTGGTGACCCGACCGAACGCCCAACTCTCGGAGGCGGAGCTGCGCGCCTACGCCAAAGATCGGCTGGCTCCTTACAAGGTGCCCAAGCAGATCCTCTTCATGCCCGAGCTGCCCCGCAACCCGATGGGAAAGGTGACGAAGCCGTCGGTGCGTGCGCTCTTCGAAGGGCCGCCCGGAACCTGACCAACCCGCGGACCTGGAAGACCGTGAGCCGGGTAGGAGCCCTGATGACTCGGAAGACGAGATTCGCCACTTGCCTGCTCGCCGCCGGGCTGGCCGCGACCGCCACCGCCTGTGGGCGCACCGGGCGTCCTCTGGCCGGGTCCGATCCGTTCGCTCCCGGGGGTGTGGTGGCCGCCGACATCCGCATTCGCGTGCGGAATCAGAACTTCTACGACGCCTCACTCACCGCGATCAGTGACACCGGCGAGCGGCGGCTGGGCAACGTCGGCGGTAACTCGAGCGCTGTGTTCACCACGCCGTGGAGCTTCACGAGCTCCCTGCGCATCCAGATCGACCTGCTCGCGGGCCCTTCCTGCGTCACGGACGTCATCACCGTGAGCCCCGGCGAGACCGTCAACCTCGATATCCCGCCCGACTTCCGGACCGCCACTACCTGCCGCTGAACCCCGGCTAGTCGTATAACAGGTAAGGCGCCACGTTGGTCGAGAAGGCCTCCTGTCCGGCCTCGTCACCGGACAGAATCTCGTCCGCCGAAGCACCTCGGTCGATTGCCGTGCGCAGGGCGTCGCTGCCCCACAAGATGTCGATGGGCGGCTTCACGGTCTCGTACTCGTACGGCGGAGCGCGCCACGAGAACTGACCCGCCGACACCGCCTGCACCGCCGCGAGAATCGCGACCGCCGTATGCACGGGACGAAACGCACCCTGGTCGGTCACGTGGATCTGCCCACCGCCGCACATGCGCCCCGCGTGCTTCTGGAAGGTGGGCTCGAAGTGGCAAGGGCGCACCCTCACGCCGGCCCCGAGCGTATCGCCGAGGCGCCGCTCGAGCGCATACGCGTCGACGAACGGCGCGCCGAAGAGCTCGAACGGCCGCGTCGTCCCCCTCCCTTCGGAGAGGTTCGTGCCCTCGAGCAGGACCATGCCCGGGTAGACCGCACACGATTCGGGCGTGGGCAGGTTGGGACTGGGCATGACCCAGGGGAGGCGGGTCTCCGTCCACGTCATGGAGCGACGCCATCCCTGGCAGGCGATGACCTCCAGGTCGCATCCTATACGCCTCTCTGCGTTCAGCCACTGCGCCATCTCACCGCACGTGAGCCCGTGCCGCAGCGGCACCGGGTGCAGTCCGACGAACGACTCGTAGCCGGCGCGCAGCACCGGCCCTTCGCGCTTCTCCCCGCCGATGGGGTTCGGGCGGTCGAGCACCACGAAGCGCACTCCCGCCTCGGCGCACGCCTCCATGGCGAGCGCCATCGTCCATACGAAGGTGTAGACACGCACGCCCACGTCCTGCAGGTCGAAGAGCACGGCGTCGAGGCCACGCAGCATGTCTGGCGTGGGCTTGCGCACGTCTCCGTAGAGAGAGTGCACCGGAAGTCCGCTCACGGGGTCCGTGTAGGGCGCGGACTCCACCATGTTGTCCTGCTTCTCGCCCCTGGCCCCGTGCTGGGGGCCGAAGAGCGCCCTGAGCTTCCAGCCTCGGTCGAGTAGCGCGGTCGCAGAGTGGGTCAGGTCGTCCGTCACTGAGGCCGGGTGCGCAATGAGTCCGAGCGAACATGTGCGCAGATGGGGCGCATCGCCCGACAGCAGCCGTTCCACTCCGCGGCGGACCCGAACCACCTATCGCGGCCTGCGGATCTCGTGCACGAGCCCCACGTCGTCCGCGCCGATGGACGCGGACCCTGCCGCACGATCGTTGCCGTCGACGATGGTCGAGAGCGTGAGCGGCTCGGCGCGCGGCACTCCGCACACCCGGTAGGTACCGTCAGCGGCGCTGGTCACCTGCAACCCGCCGCCCCGCTCCTGCAGGAGCACGCGCGTCTGCACGGAGGAGTCCAGCGCTTGGCGGTCGGACCAGGACACACGGACGGTCGCCCCCGGCCAAGGCGCACCGGCCTCGTCCACGACCCGGCCCAGGAGCACGCCTCTCCCCGACTCGAGCGGCTCGGCGCTGCACGCTGCTCGGAGCAGCTCGCCCACGGAGGGCATGTGCAGCTCGAGATACGACACCTCTCCGACGATCACTTCGCGCTCGACCAACGGCGGCAGGAGTCCCGCATCGCCTAGGCGCGGATCGACGAAGTAGACCTGCTGTGTGCCGCCACTCAACCCGAGGAGCCCGAAGCTTCCGCTCTCGTCGGTGAAGATCTCCTGACTCCCACCCAGAACGCCGACGCGTGCCCCGACGATGGGAGCACCCGCGCTGTCGACCACGATGCCCTCGATGCCTCCCGTCTGCCGGCGCCCGGTCAGAGTCCTCCCGCCCCCCTCGTGCACGGCGAGCACGCGGCCCCCGGAGCGTCGCATTGCTCGGAGAGCCGGGCGCGAGGTGCGGTCGTCCAGGAGGCGCATGTCGAAGACGGGCATCTCGATCCACCACTCCGGAATGATCCAGGTCCCGCCCTCCATCCGCTGAAACTCGACGCGCCCGCCTGCTGGCGGCGCAGCAGTCGGCAGTTCGAGGTTCGCGTACACGTACTCGAGCCAACGGAGCTCGGCGGTTTGCTCGCTGAGCCAGAGCGTGCCAGAGATGTCCACGAGGTTTCCGCGCCTGCCGACGGGCTCGAAGCTGAGACCGATCACGTCCGACCCTTCCTCTCCCGCCGTCACCCTGAAGCAGTGCGTTTCCTGAAACGACTCGGAGAGGAGCGCGCGAGCGTCGGGAGCGTGGTACACCAACTCGAGTCCGTCGCGCCTGACGAAGCCGCCCTGTGCGAAGTCTTCGGGAGTCAGGCTCTCGAACGGGCTCCTCATGAAGCCTTCGCGGCGTGACTCCTCCTCCCGCAGCACCATGCGGCGGTCCGGAGCCAGGTCGCGCTCGTAGACCATCGTCTCGTAGCGATAGAGCCCCTGTCTGTCGGTCAGGTCGGCTGCGGAGAGCGCCTTGCGCGCCTCCTCCCACAGCGTAGCCATCACCAGGCCCTCCGCTGCTGGGTTCGAGGTGCAGCGGCGCCGCTCCGCCGTGACGTCGATGCGCTCCAGGTCGATCGGGCGCGGATCCAGCGTCAGCTCTCCCAGATCCGTGGGGCCCTGAGCCACCACGAACGCATCCGTGTCTCGGGTGGCCATCCCGATCATCTCGGCGCGGACCCGGTACCGGGCAGGCGGCACGGTGACGAAGAGCGCCCTGCCCCGCTCGTCGGTGAGCACGGTCCGAATCGCCCGCCCTTCGTCGTCGATGAGGTACGCCAGCGCCCCGAACAGCGGCTGAGACGTGTCACTGGAGAATACGCGCACGAGCACGGTCTGCGCACCGGCGGAAGCCGGAGCGAGCAACGCGGCAGCCGCGACCGCGGTGAGCCAGAGCCGGTGTGCGGTGGGGCGCGTCATCGATCCAACGTAACCAGGCTGCGGAGAAACGTGCCAGCGCGGGTCAGCGCCAGAGGCGCAATGCCTCGCGCTCATCGAGCACAGCCACGGTCACCATTCGCGCGAGCGCGACGGCCAGGGACGGTCGAGCGGGGGCACTCACCAGGCTGGCGATCGCGGCCGCGGAGCAACCATCGACCGCGTCACGGCACCCACGTGGTCAGCGCCGGCGCCGGCTTCCGCGCCTTGGCCGCCGGTTGCGCCGCGGGCTCGCCGAGCTCCACGATCGCGATGATGCGCTCCGCCTCGGGCACGCCGACGGCGGCGCGCGCGCGTGGGTCCTGCATGATCGCGCCGGTCTTCAGGTGAGTCCCGAGCCCGAGGGCGGGCGCAGCGAGCAGCAGGTTCTGGACGGCCATGTAGGTAGCCGCGAGATCCTCCTCACGGACCTCGGGGTCTTGTGCGAGCACGACACTCACCGCAAGCATCGCGGGCAGCGCGGCGTGCTTCTCTTCGACCTTCCTGATGACTTCCGCAGCAGCGGCCGGGTCCTCGGCGCGCTTCGCTTTGCGCGCGCCGAGAGCAGCACCGTACGCGCGTCTGGCCTGAGCCCCGAGCACGTAGAACCGCCACGGCTCGGTCAAGCGATGATTCGGCGCCTGCACCGCGGCCTCGAGCAACTGCTCGATCTGCTCGCGAGAGACGGGGCGCGGCGTGAAGTCCTTGATCGAGCGGCGAGCTCGAATCGCGTCGAAGAGGTTCATGAGTGAAGCTAGCTAACTGACCCTGCCCGTCACCAACGCACCTCGCGCCCCTGCGCGGTGAAGAAGAGAACGCGCTGCTTTACGGGAGCCGACGTCAGCGCCGACCATGCGGCGGCGTAGAGGTCGACCTGCCGTCTGTAGGCCGTCGATCGACTCGCGAACTCGGGGTCGGTGCCGATGTCGGTCTTGTAGTCGGCGATCACCCAGCCACCAGTTTCGAGGAAGGCGAGGTCGATCACGCCCTCCAGCACGACCGGAGGTCCTTCGTCGCCCTCGGACGCCCTCGACGACGGATCCACTTCTTCCCGCGCAGCCGCGCCACCGCCGAAGAGGTCGAGCTGGCGGAGCTCGGTGGACGGGTCGTCCTGGTCTGCGCCGCTCTCGGCCGTCGGGGCCGATCGCCACTGCGGTACCGCGAAGGAGACTTCGGCCAAGACGCGCTCGGCGCGCATGGCGCGAGCCCAGAGCTCCGAGCCCTGAACCGTGCGCACGAGCGCGGCCAGCTCCTCGAGCTCGACCGGCTCGCCGTGGTCGTCGACCGGCCTGCCGTACTCCACGAGCAAGTCTCGGCAAGTTGCCCGCAGCGGCTCGACGCCCGGGGCGCGCGCGGCCGCAGCCAGCGCGCCGTGCACCGCGCTCCCCCAAGAGAAGCCGCGCAGCTCGTCCGTCGGGGCTCCTACTGGCGGCGCGGGTTCCGTCGCTCGTGCGCCCGTACCTTCGGGCTTGGCGACCTCGGTGACGGTGCGGCGGAGGTAGGTGGGGCCACGCATCGCGGTGAGCGCCCGCGCCGAGGCCGCCACCGAGCGCTCCACGGCCTCCACGACGTCCGTCCCGACCTCGGCGCGCGCGGGTGGATCGGCGACCTCGATCTCGAGGCGCGTCGCCCGCCGCTCCAGCCACGGATGCAGCGCGCTCCAGAACGATTCGTCCGGCTTGTCGGGCCAGGTCGCGACCACCAGCTCCTCTTTCGCGCGGGTCACGGCCACGTAGAGGAGCCGCACTTCCTCGGCCGCGGCGAAGCGCCTCTCGACATCCGCCATCGCTCCCCATTGCTCCGGCCTGGCCAGGTCCCTCCCCGAGCTCCACCCCTCGCCCGTCTCGAACAGCCGCGCGAAACCGACAGCCCGCCCGTCCGCGCGCCGCTCGACGTGGAGCTCGGGTTGGTGGGGTCTGCTACCGCTCGGATCGGCCAGCACGACGACCGTCGCCTCGAGGCCCTTGGCCTGGTGGAGGTTCATCAGGCGGACGACATCGGGACGCGCGGGCTCGAGCGGCGCCTCCGCTTCCGCCAAGGCGAGCGCCGAGTCGATGGCGGTGATCGCGCCCGGAAGCGACGCATCGCCTCCGAGTGCGGCCGCGCGCACCGCGTCGAGCGCGAATACCAAGGCACCCGCTCGCTCCGCGCCCAGGTCGCGCGCCGCTGCCAGGGGCAGCAAACCGATCTCGCTCACGAGCCTGGGAACGAAGACGTCCGCCGGCTCACGGGCTGCGGCGCGCCACCAGGCATGCAGCGTCCGGAGCGCCGCCAGCACGTCCGCATGCCCACGGTCGCCCGGTCGCATCACATCGAAGCCGCCCCCGTCGATGCGATGAGCGAGCAGGCGCTCGAAATCCAGCCCGAAGCAGATCCCCACCAAGGCCGCCGTGACCCGCACGGGGTTGCCGGGATCGATCAGACACTGCAACACGACCTCGAGCTCGCGGATCTCCTCCTCCGCGCCGATACCCGCCCCGGTCACCTCGACCGGGAGGCCATACGACTCGAGCGCGCGCGCATACGCCTCGAGGCGGGCCTTCACACGGGTCAGGATCAGGAAGTCGCCCGGCTGGCGTTCTCCGCGATCCACCCGCGCGCGGATCCACGACGCAAGCCGCTCGGCGTCGTCTCTCGCCGCCGCGTTCGTGTTCGCCTCCAGAGGCGCGACCTGGTACGTGAACACCCCCTCCGCCGGGGCCGACGCCGACGGAGGTCGCGTGTTCAGCCTCTCGAACGCGGCCTGCTCGGGCGTCGCGGCGCTCGGGAAGAACCCGTCCGTCGCGAAATGCTCGTTGACGAGATCGCCAATCGGCGGCCGTGACCGAAAGTTCGTGGTCAGCTCCACCGTCTCTCCGAACTCGCGAAACCGATCCTTCACGAGTCCGTACAGCTGGATATCCGCACGACGGAAGCGATAGATGCTCTGCTTCGGGTCCCCCACCACGAAGAGCGCACCCGGCCGCGGCGTCACGCGCATCCACTCTGGGGAGTGCGAGCGCCCGTCGGCGGCACCCGCGACCACCACAGCATCGGCACCCGCGACGACCGCATCGCCGGCATCGACCACCGCAGCATCGGCAACCGTGACCACCGCATTGCCGGCATGCCTCCCGGCCCCCGCGTCGCCCTCGGGCTCGGAGGCCAGCAAGAGCATGATCTCGGCCTGCAGCGGATCGGTGTCCTGGAATTCGTCGACCAGCAGGCGCCGGTAGCGAGCGCCCAGATCCCGCCGCACCACTGGGTTCCCGCGCAACAGGTCGGCGGCGAGAACCAGCAGGTCCTGGAAGTCGAGCTTGCCGATGCGTCGGCGGTGGGCTGCGAACTCGGCCGCGGCGCTGCGGGCCAGCCGGATCGCGAGACCATATCGATGCGCGAGCCAGCGCATATACAGGCGATGGGCCGGGGTGTCGCCGACGCCGAATGCATCGACATCCTCCTTGAGCACCTTCGACTGTGCGGCGTGGCGCCAACGCTTCTGCACGATGCGGTGGCCGTTCGGGCCCTCCTTGCAGAGCGCTCCGATGGCCTCGTAGAGGTCGGAGAGATCCCGCCATCCCGTCACGTCTCGCGTGAAGTGCAGCGTGCGTAGCTTCTTCTGGAGGGAGTCCCACTCCGGGTCGGGCTCTCGCGCCGGCATCAGCTCCCACCCCCGCTCGACGAGGGACTCGAGCTCTGACCTGACCGTGGCCAAATCCTCGTGAGACCCCGGGGACACCGCGTCCGCCTCGAAGTCCACGTCCGGATTCTCTACCACCTGGTCGAACAGCTCGTGGAGCGACCCCGGCCGCAGGCCGGCGAGCGCGAGCTCCTCGAGCACCGGATCGCTCTCGCGTGCGAGCCGTTCGAGATAGGACTGCCAGAAGCGACGCCGCAGCGTAATGCGCTCCTCCACCTCCATCTCCTCGAACCCGGGGTCGAGGCCGATCTCGAGCGGCCTCTCCCTGAGGAGTCGTGCGCAGAACGCGTGGATCGTGCCGATGAACGCGCGATCGATCTCGTCCAGACCCAGGGCGAGCCTCTCGCAGGCCGCGTCGCTCGAGGCGCCGCGGTTCCGGTGCTCGGCCAGCCGCTCCTCCATGCGTTCCTGGAAGCGAACGCGGAGCTCACCCGCTGCCTTCCTGGTGAACGTCACTGCAGCGATCTCGTCCGCGGTCGCCGTACCAGTCTCGATGAGAGCCACCATGCGACCCACCATCTCAGCGGTCTTGCCTGAGCCCGCACCGGCCTCGACGAGCAGGTTGCGGTCCAGGTCACGGCCGATCTTCTCGCGAGCTGCCGCGTCGCGGAGCGGGAGCTCCAGGACGTCCGCTGCGGTCATGAGAAGCTCCGCACCTTCTTCAGCTGCATGAGCGCAGGCCACATCCCGGTATTCGTCCACTCCTCCGACCAGGCAGCCAGCGGTGACGACACCTTGCCGCGACTCGTTTCCTGCACGCGACAGATCGATGCGTAGTCGCAGAACCGGCAGTCGTCGGCGCTCTCGGTGGGCACGAAGCTCCCGGTCGAGACGCAGTCCAGCATGAGGTCGAGCAGCCCGCCCACGCTTTCGATGCTCAGGCGGTCGAACCCGACCACTCCGTTCTGCCCCCGCGTGGTCGCGTAGTGGTACTCGCCCCGGACCACCCTTCCTTGCAGCCGCGCTTCCGCGACCAAGGCATAGAGCGCGTGCTGGAGCCGCCGACCGCCATTGAACGGCCCCTTTCGCTCCGAGTCCCGCAGGGTACCCGTCTTGTAGTCGACGACCGTGAGCCCGTGCAGGTCCTCGTCGACTCGGTCGATCGCACCGCGCAGACGCAGCGCCCTTTCGCCCAGTGGCAGCACAGCCGGCTCGTCGTCGCCCAAGCCGAACTTCAGCTCCAGGGCGATCCAGGGCGCTCCTCTCTCTCGCACCATGCGGACGAAGGAGCGGACGTCCCCGGCCAGCCCGGCCCGCTCACGCTGCAGCGCGCCCTCGCCCGGAACCGGCGTGACGGCTCTCATGCGACCGATGGCCTGCTCCAGGTGGCTCATGGCCAACGTCTCGAAGGCCGCGTCGTTCGCGGGTACGCCGCGCTCCTTGGCCTCGCGCAGCGTCCGCTCGTATACCTCGTGCAGCAACGTCCCCACCCGCAGCGCGTCGAGCCAGCGCCCAGGGTCGAACTCCGGATCGTCGGGCGGATGGAGTCCCAGTACGGCGCTCTGCAGGTAGCGCAGCGGACAGGTACCCAGGGCCTGCAGGCGAGCCGCCGAAACCACGAGCGCAGGATTGTGCCGTGGGTCCAAGGTCAGCGGACGGGGCTCCACCACACCGTGATGCGGCCCCGGCTCACCTGCCCGAGCGGCACGGGCGGCAATCCCCGGCAGCATCGCCGGATAAGAGGCGGCGACGCGTTCCACGCCCGAGCGGAGTACACCCGCGTCCGCGATCTCGGCCATCCAGGCGTCGTCACGATCGAGCGCGAGCCTGGCGCCGTGCGGAGCCGCCGACGCGACTCGTCCGAGCGTGGCCTCGAGGTCCCGAAACGTGAGCGACTCGTCGGCGCGCGCGAGCCTCAGCGCCTGCACCAGAAGAGGAGACGGCCCGACGGCCCGGGCTTCCGTGGCGTCCCACGCCGCGAAGCTCAGGGAGACCGAGCCGCGTAGGCGCGCGTAGAGAGCCGCGAAGTCGAACGCGCGCTCGCGCGCGAGGTCCATCGAGGTGGGCAGCTCCTCGCCGAGCACGCGCCGGTCGCTGTTGAGCAGCACGGGGTCTTGGCCGCGATCTCCTGCTGTCCGCTCCACGTCCATCCCGAGCAGGAAGACCGCCTCCCTCCCCGTGAACCCACCGTGCTCCAGGTCCGTCAGATGCAGGTGCCCCCCCTCCGACATCCAGGGAGCGGCTCCGGTGCGCGACGCTGCGTCGCCGGCGTCCACTCCGACGCGCACCTCCAAGTGCCGCCGCAGGCCGGTTACGGCGGAGCCGAACGCCGTTCGCCTCACGAGCGTCGCTTCCACGCGGTCCAGCACCCGGTCCACTTCCTCTCGGGCACTGCGCTCGACCCCCGTCCCCCTCGGCACGCGCCGCAAGAACGCTTGCAGTCCACGCGCGAGCTCCGACGGCGACACCCGTCCGCCCGAGAGTCCCATGTGATCGGGCACCGAAGGCGTCGCCTTCAGCGTCGGGAAGAGGATGGAGCGCAGTGCCTCGAGCTCGCTCTGCGTGCGCTCGCGGCCGCGCCGGAAGCCCTCGATCGATTCGTGCCTGCCGGGCCTGGCATCAGCGAGACCGGCCAGCGCCTCCTTGATTTGCGTGCGATAGCGCTGTCGCCCCCAGCCGACGCGGAGCGCACGGAACCGTCGTGCCAGCGCGGCGCCGGAGTGGTGGCGATGGGCGGGGTCGCGCGGCCTCAGGTCGCCCGCCTCCAGCAAGCGTCGGATCGGGTCCGCATGGAAGCCCTCCTCGATCCACTCCAGATAGGTGCGGACGACGCGTCCCGTGCGCGTACGTTCGATGGGAAGCCCCACCGCATAGGTCACGGGGATGCCGAGCCTGACCGCGATCGCGTGCAGGGCCGAGCCGTAGGCGGCTGGATCCGGTGTGACGATCTCGACCTGGTCCCAGCGCAGCCCCCGGGCCGCCGCGCGCCGGAGCACCTCCCGTACTTCTTCGTGTACGGACGCCGCGCGGAACATCTCCGTGCTCGGCGGAGCACGCTCGCCCAGCTCGCCCGGCGCGTACAGGTACGACCGTGCGGCCGCTTCTTTGGCCGGCCGCCAAAGCAGGCGACGCGGCGCCTCGAGGCCGATCACCGCGTCGGTTTCGACGACCTTCGCGCCGCGCGCGGTCAGCGCCGCGAGCAGCTGTCCCGTGAGCCCTCTGTTGCCGAGGCCCGGCAGCAAGTAGATCGCATCGAACTCCAGTGACGTCGGCAGGCGCGCTCCCTCGGCCTCGAGCGCGGCGAGCGCGAGCCGGATGATCTCGGCGGTGTCCGCGCGCCGGCGCGCCACGAGCGACTCCTCGTAGCGCCGCAGCATGTGGGCGAGGAACCGGCGCTTGGCGGCATCGATGCTGCGCGCCCGCTCGAGCTCACGCACACCCACGCCTGCCAGTCGCAGGGCCTCGACCGCACCCTGGGCGTGCTCGCGGAAGCCCACACCGTCCGCCAGCGCGGCGAAACGCGCCCCTTCGCGCAGGAGCGCGTGGTCCATGGCCTCGTCCATGAGCGCGCGGCTCTCGAACGCATCGAGCAGTGTCTGGTCGGCGCCCTCCATCGCGGGTCGGGCGAGGCGAAGTGCCAGCGGCCGTAGGGTGATCACCTCGAACCCAATCCACCCGTTCCCGCCCAAAGCGACTCGATGCAGGAGCTCCCGGCCCGCGGCAGCCGTCTTCGCTACCAGCAGCTTACGGGCTGCAACGTTCCGACCGGCTATGCGCGCGAGGGCCTCGACGAGCTTGGGCGGACCGCTCGGCTCAATGGCGGGCATGGCTTCCCCGGCGGGCGTGGCCCGGTGCCACCGAGTGGCGGCGCACCGGGGTGGCGAGACGCCTCAGACGTCCAGGTTCTTCACGTACTTCGCGTTCTTCTCGATGAATTCCCGGCGCGGCTCGACCTCGTCGCCCATGAGCCGGTCGAACAGGTTCGAGGCGATCGCGGCGTCCTCGATCTGGACCTTCAGGATCGTGCGCGTATCCGGGTCCATGGTGGTCTTCCAGAGCTGGTCGGGGTTCATCTCACCGAGACCCTTGTAGCGCTGAATGCGCACGCCCTTCCCCTCGCCATCGCCGTCACCGCCCAGGCGCTTCACGTACTCGTCGCGCTCCTGCTCGTCGTAGGCATAGAACTCCGACTTGCCCTTGGCCACGCGATAGAGGGGCGGCTGCGCGATGTAGACGTACCCCGCCTCGATGAGCTCCGGCATCTGCCGGAAGAAGAACGTGAGCAGCAGCGTGCGGATGTGAGCGCCGTCCACGTCGGCGTCGGTCATGATGAGGATCTTGTGGTAGCGCGCGCCCTCGATCTCGAACTCCTCCTTGATGCCGGTGCCGATCGCGGTGATGATCGCGCGGATCTCCTCGTTCGAGAGGATCTTGTCGATGCGAGCGCGCTCGACGTTCAGGATCTTGCCGCGCAGGGGAAGGATCGCCTGGTAGCCGCGGTCCCTGCCCTGCTTCGCGGAGCCGCCGGCGGAGTCGCCCTCGACCAGGTACAGCTCGCACATGGCCGGGTCGGAGATGGAGCAATCGGCGAGCTTGCCCGGCAGGATGCCCCCCTCGAGCGCACTCTTCTTGCGGGCCAGGTCGCGTGCCTTGCGCGCCGCTTCGCGCGCGCGCGCGGCCTGCAGAGACTTCTCGATGATGCCCCGAGCGGCCCTGGGGTTCTCGTCGAGGAACGTCGACAGATGCTCGTTGACGGCGGCCTCGACCGCGCCCTTCACCTCGGAGTTGCCGAGCTTGGTCTTGGTCTGTCCCTCGAACTGCGGTTCGCGCACACGCACCGACAGCACGCAGGTCAGTCCCTCGCGCACGTCGTCGCCGGAAAGGCTCTCGTCCTTCTTGAAGATGCCGTTCCTGCGCGCATAATCGTTGATGGTGCGCGTGAGCGCGGCCTTGAGGCCCGTGAGGTGCATGCCGCCTTCGTGCGTGTTGATGTTGTTCACGAAGGTGTGCGTGTTCTCGCTGAAGCCCTGGTCGTACTGGAGCGCGAGCTCGATCTCGGCCTCGGGCCTCGAGCTCTCGAAGTAGCAGACCTTGTCGTGCACGGGCGGGCGCGCGCCTCGCAAGAACGTCACGTACTCGGCGATGCCGCCGTCGTAGCGGTACTTCTCCTTGTGCCCCCCGTCCCGCTCGTCGATCAGGATGATGTCGAGCCCCTTGTTCAGGAACGCGATCTCGCGCAGTCGGTTGGAGAGCACCTCGAAGGAGTAGACCAGCTCGGTGAAGATCTCCCCGTCAGGCTTGAACGTGACCTTGGTGCCCGTCCCCTTGGCCTTGCCGAGCTTCTTCAGCTCGGTGGCCTTCACGCCGCGCTCGTACCGCTGGTGGTAGATCGTCCCCTGCCGCTTGATCTCGACCTCGAGGTACTCAGAGAGCGCATTCACCACGCTCACGCCCACGCCGTGCAGTCCGCCCGAGACCTTGTAGGTGTTCTTGTCGAACTTGCCACCGGCATGCAGGACCGTCATGGCGAGCTCGACACCGGGGATCTTCTCGGTCGGGTGGATGTCCACCGGAATGCCGCGGCCGTTGTCCTCGACGGTGATCGAGTTGTCCGCGTGCACGGTGGTTTCCACCTCGGTGCAATAGCCGGCCATCGCCTCGTCGATGGCGTTGTCGACCACCTCGTAGACCAGGTGATGCAGACCCCGGGCCGACGTCGACCCGATGTACATGCCCGGCCGCTTGCGTACCGCCTCCAGCCCTTTGAGGACTTGGATTTGGCCCGCGGTGTATTCGCTGCCCGCCTGCTCTTGTTTCTTCTTCGCCATGATCGCTCCGAAAGCGTGGATGCGCGGACGCGCCGCGCGGCTACGCCGTCTCTGCCAGTACGAACACGATGCGCTCGAGGGGCGCGTCCGCGAGCCGCGCGTTCACTCGCTCGAGGACCTCACCCCTCAGCATGCTCAGCTCCGTCAGCCACGCGCTGCTCCGCACCTCCACGAAGAGCACGTCGCCGTCCAACCCCTTCACCTTCGAGACTCCCCCGATCCTCTCGCCGACGATCTCGGGCCAGCACTCGAAGATCCCGATCCGCTGCACCGTCTTCTGCACGCCGTGCTGCTCGAGGACCTGCGCCAACACGGCATCGACACGAACCGGACCTGCCTTCACGTCGCCACCCTGCCGGCCTTGATGCGCCAGCGCGCCAGCGACTGTCGCTTCAGCCGCACGTCCGTCTCCTTGGGAGCCGTCAGCACCACCTGGCCAGACTCGGTCGCCTCCATCAGGTCGAGCACGCGCTCGCTACGCCCCTCGTCCAGCTCGGCGAACGCGTCGTCCACCAGAATCAGCGGCGACTCGCCGCGGCGATCGCGGACCGTGTCGGCCTCCACCAGCCGCAGAGCGAGAGCCGCCGTGCGTCGCTGCCCCCCGGACCCATAGTCGCGCAGGTCGAGTGCCTCGTTCGCGTCTTCGAGCGCGAGCCGCACCTCGTCCCGATGCGGGCCGACGGTCGTCGTGCCCATGCGGCGGTCGCGATCGCCGGCGCGCACCAATGCCGCGCGAAAAGCGTCGCGCACGGCATCGAGGCTCGTGCCCGCGCTCAGGTCCGGGCTCGACTCGTACGTGATCCGCGCCCGCCCGTCGTTCGACACACGTTCGTAGTAATCTCCGAAGCCCTTGCTCACACCCTGGAGCCAGTGACTGCGCGCGGCAATCACCTCGGCGCCACTGTTCACCAACCCCGGATCCCAAGCCTGCACCACCGATAGCGGCAGCGCGTCGCGCAACGCCGCATTCCGCTGCCCCAGCACGTGCCGGTATTCCTGGAGCGACCCCAGGTAGCCCGGCACGTTCAGCGAGAGCACGATGTCGAGGAAGCGCCTCCGCTCCTTCGGCCCTCCGCTGACCAAATCCAGGTCCGAGGGAGAGAAGATCACGGCGGCGAGCCGCCCCAACGCCGAGCCCAGCCGCTCCTGCTCGGCACCGTCCAAGCAGACCTTCTTGCGCTTCCCCTTTCGCTCGAACGCCGCAGTCACCCGAGCCACTCCCGCCGGCGCCCCAACGGACGCGGTGTCCCCCACCACCCTGAACACATCCGATCCGAAGCGAACGAGCTGCTCGTCGGGCGCCCCGCGGTACGACCGAAACGTCTCCAGGTAGTAGATCGCCTCGAGAAAGTTCGACTTCCCCTGGGCGTTGTCCCCGATGAGCGCCACCCCTTCCGGCGGAAGCTCCAGATCCTGATCGCAGAGGTTCCTGAAGTGGCGCAGGGTCAGCGCGCTCAGGCGCACGGAGCGCCGCTGGGGAGGGGCCCAAAAAGCATGGGCAAAGCTAACCGTTCGGAGCCGGTCGGACTACCCCTCGCGATGGCCAGAAAGCGCTTGTGCGGTAAGGCTTTTCGGCTGATTCGGCGGGCCAGGTCGAGCGACCCCGAAACCGCGAAAAACCCGACCCGGCGACTCCCCCCGACGAGGAGACCGCCGGGACGATCACACGCCCCTGAATTCCGGCTTCCGCTTCTCCAGGAACGCGCGCATTCCTTCCCTGGCGTCCTGCGTCGAGACGAGCAATCCGAAGAGCACGGACTCGAAGTCCTGCGCGTCCGCGGAAGTCGTGTCGAGGCCACGGTAGATCGACTCCAGCGCCGTGCGCACGGCGAGGGGGCCATGTCTGGTGATGCGTTTCGCGAGCGCCTTCGCTTCGGCGAGGAGAGTCGCGGGCTCCACCACCGCGGACACGAGACCGATGTCGCGGGCGCGCCCCGCGTCGATCGGCTCACCGGTCAGCGTCAGCTCGATGGCACGCCCCAGCCCGATCAGGCGGGAGAGTCGGACCGTGCCGCCGAAGCCGGGCATGAGGCCGAGCCCGACCTCGGGAAGGCCGAAGCGCGCGCGCGTCGCCGCGACCCGTAGATGGCAGGCCAGTGCCAGCTCCAGACCGCCGCCGAGGGCAACCCCTCCCACCGCCGCAACGACGGGCTTCGGTAGCCTCTCGATGACGTCGAAGACTCGCTGCCCGTCGCGACTTACGCGCACCGCTGCCACTGCGTCCAGGCGGGCCAGCTCGCCGATGTCCGCACCGGCGACGAAGGCACGCTCGCCCGCACCGGTGAGAATCACGGCTCGCACGCCAGCGTCCGCCCCGAGACTCTCGATCACCTCGACGAGCTCGCGGAGCACGTCCGCGTTCAGCGCGTTCAGCTTGTCCTGGCGGTCGACCGTCACGACGGCGATCTCGCCGTCCCACTCCACCCGGATGTACTTGAGGTCGGACATGCTGCTCTCCTCGTCCCAGGACGTCGGAATAGTGGCCGATTGTGAAATGGAAAAAAGCCAACCCGAGGCTTAACTTCTGGCCCCAATCCGCCGCGAACCAGGAGCCACGCACCGATGAGTCGGTCCCTCAACAAGGTCATGCTGATCGGCAACGTGGGTAACGACCCCGAGATTCGCGCGACCAGCGGCGGCACTCGGGTTGCGAAGCTTTCGCTCGCGACCAATCGCTCATGGCCCGACCGCTCCGGTCAGCAGCAGGAGAAGACCGAGTGGCACCGTCTCACCGTGTTCGGCCGCCTCGTCGACGTGGTCGAGCAGTGGGTGAAGAAGGGCGACCGGCTCTACGTCGAGGGTCGCATCGAGTATTCGCAGACCGAAGGCGACGGCGGTCCGAAGTACTGGACCGACATCATCGTGAACGAGATGGTCATGCTCGGCTCGGGCGGGGGAGGTGGCGGAGGTGGCGGGGGCGGCCGCCGGGGGGGCGGGTTCTCGGAGTCAGGCGGCCCCAGCCGCGAGCCACCCGCCAGCGAGCCGGACGACGATCTTCCGTTCTAGCCGGAGCGGCTTCTCTAGTCGTCGCCGGACTTCTTGGCCTCGGATTCCCACAAGCCCATGAAGTACTCCTCGTACTTGTCCGGGTGGGCGCGGTAGTCGTCCAGCCACACCTCGAAGGGCGGGAGCGCGATTCGGCGCGACAGCCAATCGGTGGCGACGCGCACCATCTCCACGTACGAGATGTCGCCCTGGCCGCCGCCCTCCCGGTACGCCCGATGCGCGAGGAGATAGATCTCGTCGGGACTCATGTAGACGAGAAGATCTGCGACCTGCGCCGAACAGTAGTCGTGATACTTGGCGCGCAGGACGTGTAGCGGCTCCTCCGGGCCTTGCTGGCCGCCGTCCACCGGGGGTCTCCCTCCCATCGGGAGTGAACGAGCCTCAAGAACCGCCGAAGGTATGCACCCCGAATGTCGAGAAACGCAAGACTACGAGGCGGTTCCCCTCACGGGATCAGGCGAGGCTGCTCGGAGTCGGCTGCGACGGAGTCCGAGTCGTCGGTCTCGCGCAGGTGCCTGTAGATCGAGCGACGCGTAAGTCCGTACAACACTACACGGCTCAAGAACTCCGGATCGGTCTGCTGGACCTCTTCCGCCTGGGCCGCGATGTCTCGTGGCAAGCGCACGGACAGCTGTACGGAACGCGTTTCCCACATGCGCACACCTCGCCCGGGAAGAATTGTGGAAAAAGTTACACGTTCTGGGACACCGGCTCGGGCGCATGGAGCCGCGCGCCGATCCGCTGACGAGGTGCTAGCAGTCCTCGAGCGGACGGTACACTAAAGAGTGCCCAGAGCAGGCGCAACCCCTTGTTGCGCACGCGGCAAGAAAAGGGCTCATATCGTAAGTCGTTCAATAGCAACGATTTACGCTACGGCTTCTCGCGACAATCCAAGTGTTCCTGCGAGCACAAGCAGCTTATACGCCCTTTGGAGTGCGGACCGGAAGTGCGTGTGACTCAGGGAGTTTGCGCGAAGCGTGACGCCGCAGCCATCGCCGCAGACCTCTCCGGTTTTTCACGAAAATTCGGTCAGGGAAGCGCAGAGCGAAGAAACGCTTCGAGCGCCACGGACTCGAAGCCGAGAAAGCGTTCACGCAGGTCGGCTGGATCGCTTTCGCGGAAGATGAGCGCGGTGCGATGGATGCGGCGCGACTGCCGCTCCTCGAACGCGATGTAGCCTCGCCACGCTCCTCCGTCACGGAACGAACGCAGATACGCGATCCACGGATCGCCTCCGAACTCGAACAAGCGGGCCTCGACCGTGGTCGGCGCCTCCGCCGTCGGCGCAGCTGCCGAGTCGTCGAGATCGCGCAAGTGGGCGACCGGATAGCGGGCGAGGTCGTCGCACCATGCCTCGAACGGCGGCAGCGGAAGTATGCACTCGCAGTAGTCGACCAAGGCTGCGAGCGGATCAGCCGGAACCCGCTCTCCGAACCCGGCCAAGAGCGCTCGCCGGTAGAGGGGCCTGACGGCTTCGCGGGGGAGAAGGCGCACGAGGCCCCGTGCCTGCCGCTTCCGATACGCTTGGTATTGCAGCAGTAGCTCGTCGATGGCGAGCCGCCGGTGCTCGGTGTCGAGCGCGCGGAGATCCTCGAAGACCAAGGGGTGCCGGATCCGACTAGTGAACCACGTGGGAGCCCGCGAACGGCGGCGGAACGGACGCGACCCGCGACAGCGGCTCGTGGATCTTCAGACCACCGAGCGTCTCGCGCTCGCCGAACGTGTCCATGACGGGTGCCAACGAGGCCAAACGGTCGGGCTCGAAGCGCGCGAGCATGGACAGAAGCCCGCGACGCATCTGCGCGAGACTCACTCGCGCCTCACCGAGGGAGGTCGGCAACGGATAGCGCACGTGGTACTCGACGGTACCTCCGACCTCACTCGGCTCGACCCGGCGAACGTCGGCGGTCAGGAATGCCTCGGTGAGCGCGTGCTCCAAGTGGGTGTCCGGCTCGGCGAACGCCGTGCGGAATACGAGCGCGCACGCGTCGTAGTCCAAGTGGGCCCGCGTCAGGCGCCCCGGTCCGAGCACGAATCGTATGGACGTGCCCTCGTGCAGATCGAGATCCCTGCAAATGTCTCGATATCCGAGCCGCAGGAACGTCGCGCGCGTGAGCGGGCCGAACCCGATCCGCTCGAGAACCCTCAGCCCAAGCTGGAATCCGTACCGCCTCAGGGACTCGTCATCGCGGGCGGCGGCGGTGGCGGTAATCAGCTCCGAGACGTGCTGCAGCGTCGGCTCGTAGACCCAATCCAACACGACGAGCTCGGTGCTCAAGTCGAGCACCTTCACCTGACCGCTACCGAGGTCCAGCGCTTCCGCGCTGGCCGCATAACGACCTTCGACGACCAAGGCGAGTCCGATGTCCTCTATGCGGCCACCAGGGGTGTCCATCTCGTGGACGTCTCGATACTGGACGATGGCCCGAGTGAGCGAGAGCTCGCAGATGCCGGGAACATCGCCCATTGCCTCAGGGCGAGCGTCGGTATGCACGTTCTGCAGCATCGGACCTGCCCCCTTTCGACGAGAAACCCGGCCGGAGCCGGGTGGGTCGTGCTCACGTGGAGCGGGCGTAGGTTCCTCGCCCGTCCCGCGCGTCCTGACGGTATGTGGAGTGCTACGATAATCCCCGATTCGAGCCGGTCGCAAGCAAATCGTGGGGCGCCCCGATGTTGCTACCCTGGGCACCCCCGTTTACCTTTTCACGCTCATTTTTCGCCATTCAGAGGTGCCGCCGCTTGGAAGTCGTCATCCAGGACAACGAGAGTCTCGACCGCGCCCTGCGCCGGTTCAAGCGCAAGGTGCAGCGTTCGGGGCTCTACTCCGAGCTCCGCAAGCGCCGCTACTACGAGAAGCCGAGCGCCCAGCGGAAGCGGAAGCGCGAGGCAGCCATCCGTAGAGAGCGCCGGCGCCAGAGCCGCACGCGTCGGATAAGCGCTCGCGCGCGTGCCCTCAGGCCGAGCGCCGCTGGGAATAGCTGATCCAGGCCCGCCCAGGCGTCTAGGGCCGCGGGCGTCAGGTGGTTCCACGCGAAGGTGATGAGCAGCTTGTTCCAGCCGTGCACCGCGCGGACCTCGGTCGTGGTCAGCTGGGCGAGAGTCGCCATCGTTCGACAGAAGTTGCCGGCGGATGTGAACCCGACCCGATGTGCGGCGCTGGACACCGTCGTCGACCGATCGGACAGCAGCTCGGCCGCAGCCATGAGGCGGAACCAGCGCAAATAGACCGACGGCGACGCAAGTCCGCGACGCCGGAACCTCGCCTTCAAGGCACCTCGGCTCATACAGCAGGCTCGGGCGACCTCGTGCAAGCTCCGGTAGCGAGTGGGGTACTCCATCACCCGCCGCGCGAACGCCCGCAGCGGCATCGGTAACCTGGCACCCGCTGCGTGGCTCAGATCTGCCAACGCCGCGTCTACCCAGGATGCGTCGGCGCTCGACGGCTCGGTCAAGACCCGCAAGCGGCGCGTGAGGAAGTCGAGTCTGGAGAGCGGGACCGGCACACTACGTCGTTCAGTCTCCCACCGACGCAGCGTCGCGTCGTCCAGATCCAACACGGCGACCTTGGGGGGCCGGTCGCGGGCGATGAAACCGTCGTCACGCACGAGCAGCCGAGCCCACTGCATCTGCAGCGCTTCGGCGACCAGCTCCACCTCCGTCACCACGTCCTCGTCCGCGGGTGCCGCGTCGAGCAGCGCCCTGCGCAAAACGGGGTCGTGACAGCGTGCGGCGATCATGGGGGAGGGATTGCCGGGGGGCGAAGTCGACTTTTTCAATTTGAAGGAGGTGAACTTCGACCGTCAACCGTTTCCGGTCTTCGCCGTCTTCCCCTCCTCCTCTCCCAGAATGTCCAGCGCTACCCCGTGGAAGTGGCGCTTGACCCATTTGCGCCATGCGGGCGGAGGCGGCTCGAGGGACGCGCCCGACTCGAGCGAGTCCAGCACGCCTTCGACCTCGGCTTGCACGTCGCGCACCTTCCGGCGGTGCGCCCCCCCGGTACCGAAGAAGATGGCCGACCAGACTCCGCCGGCGATCAACGCGCCGACCGGAACGGCGACGGCCAACGGACCCAGCATGGAGAGCCCGATCGCTGACCCGGTCCCAGCCGCAGCCGACGCCAGCGCTCCTCCTATGGTCGCCGCCAAAACATCGTTGGTGCGTGTGCCGGGATCGACCAGGAGCTGGACGAGCGTCCGATCGGCCGACACGGGCTCTATTTGCACTTCCACCAATCGAGCCGAGGCAATGAAGTACTTCCGGGAGCTGAAGCTCGCAGCGCGCGCCACCTGCGAAGCCCAGTCTTCCGCGGGGCGATAGCTCAGCAATCCGCCGGTGCGACGCACTCGTTGCAGGAGCTGCGTACTCACCAGGAACTCGTCCACGCTCTGTGAGAGCTTGTCGGGCGTGCCCGGTACGACGCGCGAAGCCCGGATGAGCGCCGGGCCGAACACATGGTCGAGGAAGCCGCCGCCGTCGTCGAGCCCGCTGCGCACCTCGGCCAACGCCATCCGAACGTGGCCCTCCGAGAGCCCTACCTCCCCAGCAATGCGGAAGACCTCCGCCTCGGTGAGCGCACCCTCGGCGGCGTCCGGGTCCGACGAAGCCAGCTCCGCCGCACGCCGGATGACGGCATCGAACTCGCGACGCGTGAGGCTACGGCCCTTCGTCTCGTCCATGCTCTCCCTTCAGACCCGCTCCACCAGACTCTACACGAACTCCGAGGGCGGGGCCTCTTTCAGGTGCTCGCGGAAGGCCTGCTTGTTGTTCGCCCGCATGTACGCCTCTTCGGGAGTGATCTTGCCCATCATGAGGAACTCCATCGATCTCCTTCTCGGACACCAGGCCACACGCGACCAACGCCGCGCCGAAGAAGCCGCCGCTGACCCGCTGGTACTCGAGAGCCTTGGCGACGTCGGCCTCGGTGATCCGCCCGCTCCGGACCAGGATCTCTCCGAGCGCGCGTCGTTGCGTCATGCTGACTCCAAGCAGCGGGGGGGAAGAGGCTTCGCGGACCGGGTGACCTGCGCTCCCGCGAGGGGCCTCCGAGATTAGGGACAGCTGGAACGCGGCGCTAGCGCGCTCCCGTTGTCTCCGGCGGTGCTGCTACCACGATGACTCCGCGCGCCGACCGCCCGTTTCCCTCGAGCCGGTACGTGTATCGACCGGGAGGGGCCCCAGCGAAGGACAGCACGTATCGACTCTCCCGCTCGATCAGGGGTGGCGACGCCACTTGGTCCGTTCGCTCGAGGAAGGAGCGCTCGGCGGTGCCGAGGCTGTCCGTCTCGAAGAGCACCTCGTGAATCAGCCAATCGGTGGTGATGAACTCCACGTATGCGCCCGGCTCGATCGAGATCGCCGCCGGCTCGGCACGCTCGACAGGGCCGCCCGTGATCGCGACGCGGTACACCCGGTCCTCCAGACTCAGGCCGAGCTCGGCCTGGAGCACCTCGTCGGGCTGGAGCGTGGGGTCCGGCTCGGGAGCGCAAGCCGCGCCAAGCACCACCGCGGCTAGCGACGAGGTGAGGGGGCGCCGGCCGAAGCCGACCCTCAACGAATCACCTCGACTCCACACGCGATACAGAAGCGCCACTCGGGGTCGAGCTCCTCTCCACACTGCTGACAGGGCACCACCTTGAGGTCCGTTCCGCAGAACGGGCAGAAGTTGAGGTTGCCGCGCGTGGGCAGCTCGGCCCTGCACCACGAGCACGCGGTCGGCGGGGGAGCAGGCGCTCTCACGACAGTACTCTCCTGAAAGACCTCGACACCCGGCGGCACGATGGCCAATGACTCTGCGGTAGTCTCCGAAGGCGCCAACTCCGCCACGGACATCGCCTCGGGCACCTCGCCGACCGCAGCCAGCTCTTCCACTCCATACGCGACCAGCATCAGGTCGAGCTGCGCCTGGTTCAGCCGCACGTCGACCGCAGCGTACTCTCGGTAAAGCCCAGTGTTGGGGTTCGCGGTCGCGAGCTCGGCGCGGAGGTCCCGAAGCGCGGGCTCGGACTCGAGGATCAGATAGTCGCCTTCCCCGGCCAGGAGCCGGAGGAGCGCGTCCTCGTAGTCGCCATTCATGCGCACGCCGAGACGATCCCGATGCGAGCTGTAGGGAACGAGGTTCTGATAGATCTCGGCCACGGTGAACGGACCCGTGAGATACGCGGGTCGCTGCGTCTGGATCTCCTCGACCAGCGCCCGGTGGAAGAGCTCGAGGACCTGCGTCGGATCGCTCATGTGCCCGCCTGATCCTCCCGTTCCAGCCGCACCAAGCCGGCCGCGAGCGCGGCGCGCAAGAATGTCTCTGGGTCCGTGAATGGTACCTCGGCGCCGCTCTGCTCGTGCCACCGCTCGGCGAGCCGCCTCATGTACTGCGCCGTCGACTCGTGCGAGAAGCCGGCGTGATCCCTCATCTGCCTCACGATCTCGTAGCACGTACCGCGCAGCTTCGTCCCATCGCTCAGCCGAGCGACATACGAGCCCTTCTCCCCGGACAGGGCGCGCTCGAAGAGCTCCAACTGACTCGGATCGTAGCGGACCTCGCCGTCCGAGCTGCCCATGCGAGTCTCTACCTCCGCGAGCAGCCGATCGATCGGATCGTCGAGCTCCTCCAGCTCACGCAGACGCTGTTCCCAGGGAGCGAGCCGGGCGTCCCCGGACTCCATCTGCCAGAGCGTTCGCTTCAGCTCGACGAGGCGCCAGACTCCGAGGGCGTCCCAGTGCTCCTGCGGGGGGACCCTCTCGAATTCCCGGAGGGCCGCCTCCCAGTCGCCTCGGGCGTAGAGCAAGTGCCCGAGATAGACGCGGGCCTCGTACAGGTCGGGGTCCAAGCGGAGCGCTCGCCGAATCTGCCGGCCGGCGCCTACCTCGTCACCGAGACGGTGCAGGGCGTAGCCCAAGGACGCTGCTGCGTCCGCGCTGTCGGGCCTTCCTGCCGCGGCTTGAGCGAAGATGTCCCGGCAGTCCGAGTACATCGCCGAGCGGTAGAGCGCGCGGCCGATGGTCAGCATCAGCTCGATGTCGTCGTCGTACCCACGCGAGGCGACGTCCCGAAAGAGACGGAGAGCTTGCTCCTTCTCGCCGAACTTCAGGAGCACCTCACCGAGGCCTACTTGCGCGTCCTCGTGCGTCGGGTCCCACGCCACGGAGCGCTCGAAGGCGTGCCTCGCCCAGGCGAACTCCTCACGGGCGAGACGGGCGTACCCGAGCCCCACGTAGAGCTCCACCGCATTGGGATAGAGCGAGAGGCCCTCTTTGAGCATCTCGATGGCCCCTTCGTAGTCACCATCGTTGTAGAGCTTGTGCGCCTGCTCGTCGTATTCCTCGGAACTGCGGAACCGCTCGGGCATCTATCGTAGCTCCCTGGCGACCGCCGCTGTCGGCCGGTGGACTGAGTCGGACAACTATAATGCGGCAGTAGGGGGCGTACCACCCTGAAAATGGACGCTACTGAGCCTTCCCGTAAGCCACTCCGCAGGCCATGCACACCAGGTCGCGGCCGGCCCGGACGAGCCGCGTTCCGTGACCGTGACGGGGGCAGTCAGGGTCGTCGCCGTCGTCCATCGCGTCCTTGACCTTCTTCCGCTCCCCGCGAGTCGCCGCTGGGATGACCATCGCGTAGCGAAGGGAAGAGGCGCTGCACTCGAAGATGCCGACGGAGTCCCCATCTTCCCCCTGCCTGAGACCGAGCAGCATCAGATAGCCCCCCATCGGCGACTCCATGCGCTGGCCGGCATAGTAGTGCTTCAGGAGCTGTTTTTCGTTGTCCAGCTTGAGGGGGGCCTTAGGGTCGCGCTTCTTCGCCAAGCGGGGTGCACCTGGTGAGAGGGGGTGGGGGACGATTCCCCCGCGGAGCCGGGAAAAAAGTGGGCGGAAGTATAGACGGGGTACCGCTTTACCGCCACGGGTCGGCGGGGTCCCGCAGCCCCAACCGACTGGGCCACGTCCGAAACGGCACGGAGCCGGCAGCCACCCGGGCCGCCCGCTCCGAAGATCGCTCTAAGCCCTTGCGGGCCCATCACCTAGACGGCCGTTGCGTCGGCCATCTTCTTGGCGGTATTCTCGCGGCGGTTCGCGATGGCCGGCTTGCAGAACCGGATGCCGATCTCCCACAGACCCTTGAGGTCCCCGTCGCTCAGGTCGGGATACCGCTCACCGATGTAGTCGATCGTCTCTTCCATCCAGTGATTCTGGTCCTGCTCCGCTGCGTCGAGAACCCCACACCGATTGATGTGGCTGAACAGTTCGTCGCGCGCGCGGTCTAGGAGCTTCTCTTTGGACAATGGCACTCTCCGTCGTGGTCCATTGGTACAGCCTACTCAGTCCGGCGTAGTCGCGTGCCCTCGGCACGCCTTGGCGCCTTCAGCCGTATAACGTAACCGAGAAACGACTTGCGACAAACCGGAGGGGGGCGGAACGAAAAGGGCCCCAGCGCGGTGGAGCTGGAGGTCTTCCGCCACCTCTTCACGGCCATTGCCGAGGAGATGGGGGCCGCGCTCCGTCGGGCCGCGTTCTCACCCAACATCAAGGAGCGGCGCGACTACTCCTGCGCCCTCTTCGACCCCGCCGGAGTGGCCGTCTCGGTCGGCGACCACATGCCGGTCCACTTGGGAGCGATGCCCATGAGCGTCGAAGCGGCGCTCGCGGAGCTGGGCGAACTCGCGCCGGGCGACGTCGCATGCCTCAATGACCCGTTCCACGGGGGAACGCACCTTCCGGACGTGACGCTCGTCTCTGCAGTGCATGCACCCTCAGGCACCCTGCTGGGTTACGTGGCGTCTCGCGCGCACCACAGTGACATGGGTGGATCGACACCGGGCTCCATGCCGCTCGCGCGGGAGATCTACGAAGAGGGGCTACGCATCCCGCCGGTGAGGCTCCACCGCGCCGGTGCCCGGAACGAGGACCTGTGGCGTCTGCTCCTCGCCAACGTGCGCACGCCGCGCGAGCGCGCCGGGGATCTAGACGCTCAGCTGGCCGCACTCCATACCGGCGCGCGTCGACTGCTGGAGATCGCGGCCAGGCGCGGCGTCGAGGACACACTGGCCGCCATGCACGGTCTGGTGGCCTATGCGGACCGACTGGTCGCCGCGGGCATCGACTTTGTACCGGACGGCCGATACGTTGCGGAGGACTTCCTCGAGGACGATGGGTTCGGCTCGGGTCCCATCCCGATTTGCGTCACGCTCACGATCTCCGGGTCGGAGGCCACGGTCGACTTCACCGGCACGTCCGCTCAGGTCCCCGGGGGCGTGAACGCGGTGGCTGCGATCACCGCCTCGGCTGTCCGCTACGCGGTGCGCTGCGTGGTCGAGGCGCTCGTCGGCGAGGAACTCCCCGCGGGAGGCGGATCGATGAGGGCGGTGCAGCTGCTCCTTCCCGAGGCGAGCGTCGTCCACGCCCGCCCCCCCGCTGCGGTCGCAGCGGGCAACGTCGAGACGAGTCAGCGCGTCACGGACGTGGTGCTCTCCGCCTTCGCGGAGGCGCTCCCCGACCTCATGCCTGCGCTTTCCCAAGGGACGATGAACAACACGACGCTCGGAGGCACGGATCCGCGCACCGGAGAGCCGTTCGCCTACTACGAGACCGTGGGCGGCGGGATGGGCGCAGGTCCCGAGCGCGACGGACTTTCGGGCGTGCACGTGCACATGTCGAACTCGCTCAACACGCCGGTCGAGGCTCTCGAGCACGCCTACCCGTTCCGCGTGACGCGCTACCAGCTCCGGCGCGGGTCGGGAGGAGCAGGCAAGCACCGCGGCGGTGACGGCCTCCGCCGCGATGTGATGGTGCTCGCGCCGGCTCGTGTCGCCCTGCTCTCGGAACGCCGCACGGTCGAGCCCCGGGGAGCGCGCGGCGGCCGCGACGGGGCGACGGGTGCGAACGTCGTGATTCGAGCCGGTGTAGAGGAGCCCCTTCCGGGCAAGGCGACCTTCGTCATCGCGGCCGGCGACGTGGTGAGCGTGCGCTCGCCCGGCGGCGGTGGTTGGGGCGCGCCCGAGTAGGGACGTCGGCCTCCGCCGCGACCAGCCCAGAACCCCAGGAGCTTCATGCAACTCCGATTCTCCGCGATCTGCGAGGACGCGCGCCCGACGCCCGACGGGCGGCTCGACGTCCACGGGGTGTACCACGACCTCTCGGCGCCCAGCTTCCCAGCGCGCCAGGACCACCTGGTTCTGGTGCTCGTGCTCGAGTGGGACCGAAGCGACCACGGACGGTACCTGTTCAAGGCCAACCTCGAGGACGAGCGAGGCAAGGCATCGCTCACGGTGGAGGGCGAAACCGAGGTGCACCACCCGGCGCCCGGGTCGCCGCCGGCACGCAGCCAGCTGATCATGCCCCTCGACAATGTCGTCTTTCCGCGGGCAGGCCAGTACCAGTTCAAGGTGAGGATGAAGGGACAGACCTTCGACGGCCCCAGCCTCTACCTCATGGAGTTGGCCGGAGCCCCTGCTCCGGCGTGAGCGCCGAACTGGTCGCAGACTACCTGCCACTCGAGCAGGAGAAGACGCGCGGCTTCGCGTACGCAGCCGCGGCTCCTTGGCTCGAGGCGACCCTCCGGCATCAAGGCACCCTGCGGGCGTGGGCGAGCTCCGGGACACCGCTCGGGGGCGGACGGACCACCGCGCGCGCGCTGCCCGCCCCCGTGAACGGGCCCGGCGGCGCCACCGACTGGGTGTGCCGCGCGTACCGCCGAGGGGGCGCCGCCGCTCTGCTGCTCGGCGACCGTTACCTGCGAGCGGGAGAGCCCCGGCCTTTCGCCGAGCTGCGAGCCTCGAGCGCCGCGCGCGCGCGTGGTGTGCGAACGCCGGCCGTGGTCGCGGCTGCGGTCTACCTTGCGGGCCCATTCTACCGCGCCGACCTCGTCACCGAGCGCGTACCCCGAGTACGGACGCTCGCCGATGCCCTGTTCGCCGCCGAGCCGGTAGCCCCGCCGAGCGAGCTCTTGATCGGCGCCGGCAGGCTCTTGGCGTCGCTCGAGCGCGCGCGCGTGATGCACCGGGACCTGAACGCGACCAACATCCTGGTGCCCGCCGAGCCCTTCGCGCCCGACTTCTGGGTAGTCGACCTCGACCGCTGCACCGTCCTCCCACCGCACGCCCCTCCCCCGGCGGGCCCGATGCGCAGGCGTCTCGAACGGTCCCTGGTCAAGCTTGGTCGCCGCCACCGCGCTTCATGGAGGAGTGACGCTTGGGAGCCCCTGCGCCGCGGGTACGAGGACGGCGCGTGACTGCGATGGCCCGAGGCTGGAGCGGCCCACCGCCGCGCGAGATCTGCATCGTCATGCTGTCGGCGCTCGGCGACGCGGTGCACGTCCTCCCCGTCGCGAACGCATTGAAACGGGCCTGGCCGGAGTGCCGCATCACGTGGGTCGTTCAGCCGGCAGCGCGCGCGCTGGTCGCCGGGCACCCCGCCATCGACGACTTCGTGGTCTTCCGCCGACGCCGTGGCCCGGGGGCGTGGCGAGCCTTTCGCGACGTGGCGTCGGACCTGCGTCGGCGGCGCTTCGACCTCGTCCTGGGCCTCCAGGTCTACCTCAAGGCCGGCTTGATCACGGCGCTGACGCGAGCCCCTGTGAAGCTCGGCTTCGACGTGCGCCGCGCGCGCGACGCACAATGGTTGTTCACCAATGCGCGAATTCCTGCGCGCGCGGCGCAGCACGTGCAGGACCAGTACTTCGAGTTCCTCGCGTACCTCGGAGTCGACCCGGAGCCCGTCACATGGGGCCTCACGCTCACGGACACCGAGCGCGCGGCACAGCACGAGTTCTTCGCCGAGCTGGATCGTCACGCCTGCGCGGTCGTGGTCGGCACCAGCCGGCCCGATAAGAACTGGAGCGCCGACCGCTACGCCCGCGTGCTGGAGGCCGTCGAGGCGAAGCACCGCCTGCGACCTGTGCTCGTAGGCGGGCCCTCTCTCGAAGAGCGCAGCATCGCGGACGCGATCGTGACCCAGACGCGCGCGCGTGCGGTCGACGCGCTGGCCGACGACGTCCGGCGGCTGATCTGGATCCTGCAGGGAAGCGCGCTCGTGGTGACGCCCGACACCGGGCCATTGCACATCGCTCGGGCGCTCGGCACACCCGTCGTCAGCCTCTTCGGGCGCACGAACCCCAAGCGCTCGGGGCCGTACCGCGGCTTCGAAGACCTCGTGGTCGACGGCTACGCGGCGTCCGCGGGCGAGGAGTACCCGATCTCTGCAGCTCCCCGCGACGGCATGCACCGCGTTACGGTCGAGGCCGTGCTCGCCAAGATCGACCTCGCCATGTCGAAGTACGTCGGCGCCCAGCCGATCAGCCCAGCCACACCATCTTGAGCCAGAGTAGCGCGAACGCAGCCGCTGCGCCGAGCATCGCCTCCCACTCGCGGTTGCGCTCGTATTGACTCCAACGGAACGGCGCAGGCACGCCGCCGCCCTTGTAGGGCTTGAGCCGAGGGATGAACGCCGGCACCTCGCCTGCATACTCGACGTACCGGTGACCGAACTGCTCGGTGAGGCGCGCTGCCTCGGACGCGACCGTGGGGCCGTAGAGGGCCGCGAAGAAGAGCAAGAAGAGCAGGAGCCAGAGCACGCTGCCGCCTGCCACCGCGAGCCCAGCGCCGATCAGGAAGCTGCCCACGTAGAGCGGGTTGCGTACATGGGCGTAGGGGCCTGAAACGGTCAGGACCTCGCCCTTCTGTATGGTGCCCGCGGACCAGCCACGCAGAGCCAGCCCGAGGAGCGCGAGCGTCGCCCCGGCGGCGAGGCTCGCACCCGACGGCCCTGCCAGAAGGAAGAACGGGACCACGATCACCCACGCCGACTTCGTGCGCAGCCCGGATCCGATGCGGAGCGGATCAGCCAACGTCGGCCGCATCCCCGGCGAGGCACTCCTCGATGGCCCACGCCAGGAGCGGGATCATCAGCTCGTGGTGCCCCGTGACCTGGTAGCCGTTCCCCCCACCAGTGCGCGTAGGCCGCTCCACCACGTTCATGCGCGGGCGGTAGTGCCGGATCATGTCGAAGTCGGCGCTGTCGAACCCGCGCGGCGCGCCGTCGTGGAGGTTGCGCGCAACCGCGAGCGCCTTCAGGAACACCTCCGGCATCACCACGGCGGAGCCCACGTTGAGCACGAAGCCGCCCTCGTGCAGCTTGGGCAGGTGCGCCGCCAGCCGGCGGAAATCTCTCAGCGACGTGTCCCCGATCGCCGCTCCGTTGGCGGCTGGATGCTGATGGATGATCTCGGCTCCGATCGCCGCGTGGATCGCGCACCCCACGCCCCCCAAGTAGGACGCCAACAAAATCGACCGGCCCGGCGCGGCGAGGTCGTCTCGTTGGGACAACGCCCATCCCAGCGCCTCGCCCATCCCCATCCCCTGCTCAGCCCCGGCAACGATGGCCTCGTTCATCTCGCGGCCGGTCTCCTCCGCCATGCCGAAGGTCCCGTCGACGAGTCCCGCCTCCACGTCCTCGGACGTCGCACCCCAACGCGCGATCTCGTAGTCGTGGATGGCCACCGCGCCGTTCCCCGCCACGAAGGTCGCGCCTCCACGCTCGATCATGCGGATGAGAATGGGCGAGAGACCTGTCTTGATGACGTGTCCTCCCAGCAGCCACACCACGCCCTTGCGTGCCTGCATGGCGGAGGCGACCCCGCGGGCAACCGTACGCAGTGTATCGGCAGCCAGGACGTGAGGAAGGCCGTCGAGGAAGTCGCGGAACGATCGCCCCGCGCCGGGCTCGGCGGCGAAGTCCACGGACGCGACCTTGTTGAGGCGACCCTGGATGCCGACGGTGCGCAGACTGGCGACGTCGGCCTCCTCGGGAGGCTCCGGCCGCCGGCCCGCCGGGCTCACCGGTTCGGGCGCCCGCTCTGGCCGCGGGCCTCGCGCGCCGACAGCACCGCCGCCCGCGACTCCGGGTTGACCGGGAAGCCCTCCTGGATGGAGCGGAGGTGGAGCGAAATCCCGCCCGGAAAGCGGGGCAGGTCGACCTTCATGTAGACGAGGATCCGGCGATCGTCGTCCGTGAAGTGGAGCTCGGCTTCTCCGTCCTCGGAAAAGAGTCCCTCGCTCTGGAACGAAGGACGCACGACGATCGTGTTGAACGTCCCTGCGTCGGTCTTGCGCCGGTCCTTGCGGACCACGTCCACCGTGACCGGGTTGCCCTCGACCTTGAAGTAGCGGTCGAAGCTGTAGTGGTCACCGACCTGGAGCGGCAGGGTGCGCAGGAAATACACGAAGGCGATGTCGTCGAGCGGCGCGTCGGTCGGCATGGGACCGAACTCGTCGTTGTCCTCCCGGTCCCACATGTCGCGGTCGGGATAGAACTCGTAGTGGCGCCTGCTCGTGTAGGTCCCGCCGTACTCGCGGATGAAGCGCCAGCTCTGGAAGGCGTGCAGGTCCGTCCACGACGTGTAACGGTCATTGATGCTGAAGCCGAGCCTACCGCCCTGCATCCCCATCACGAATCGATAGGTCTGATTGCCCCTCACCCAATCGAGCCCCTCCACCGTGAGGTGCCCCTGGCCGACGTTGAACCAGCCGAGCTTCACCCCATAGACGAGGTGCTCGCCCGGGCCGAACGGGGCCGGCGCCGCGAGCGAGTCGGTAGGCACCAGTTCGGCCGTCCATCCCGACCCCTGCGCGGACGCCGCGCCAGGAAGCGTCGCGGCCAGCATCGAGCCGGTGACGAGCGCGAACGACAGCCGCCGGATCACGCGGCCTCCACGCTCGGCGGCGCCGCCCACAGTGACGAGCCCAACCGCGCGAGCGCCCAGATCGTGCGCACCGGACGGAAGCGCGACGGACGCATCTGCAAGTCGTAGCGCAGCGCGAGCGGTGCTTCGGCCACACGGCGCGCGTGCGGAGCGAGCTTGCCGAGCAGCTCCACGTTGGCCGCCCACCCGTCGCTGGTAATCAGCGACTCGGCGCGCTCGCGGAGCGCCTTCTTGAGCACGATCACACGATACGCGCGCAGCCCGCCCAGAGGATCCGAGACGGGTGCCCCTTTCAGGACACGCTTGAGCAGCTTGTCCGTGACCCACCGGACCATCTTGGTTCCCTTCGGGGGCTCGCCCTCGCCGCCGGACACGCACCCCGCAACGATGTCCGCGCCTCCCTCGACCAGCTTCACGAGCGGCACCATGTCCTTCGGGTCCTCGGTGAAGTCGGCCTGCATCACCACGGCGCAGTCGCGCTTGGGGTACGGCGCCTCGGCCTGGACGTGGCGCAGCAGGACTTCGACGGAACGGCCGTACCCGAGGCGCTGCTCCGAGCGGATCACGGTCAGCGGGAGCATGCCCTTGTAGCGGGCGAGCACCTGCGGCGTATCGTCGGTTGACGCGTCGTCGTGCACCACGATCGTGAACGGGCGGTCGATCTCGCCGAGCACCTTACGCACCTTCCACATGAGAACGCCGACAGTGGCGGCCTCGTTGTGGGTCGGGATGCAGACGTAGATCACGCGGGCAGACTCCGGAACCGGTCGCTAGGGGTCTTCGACGGGTAGTAACCTAGCCTGCGAGAGGCAGTTCCGGTGGGTTCCCGGTGTTCCGTTCTGTCGACGTGGGGGCCTCCTTCCAGCGTCGATGCTGCCAGAAATACTGCTCCGGGGAGGCGCGCACGGCGGCTTCGAGCGCCGCGTTGTAGGCTCGGAGGAACGCGAGCACGTCCGTGTCGGTGTCGCCTGCGGACGCGAACGCGAGCGGCTCGAACGTCACGGTGTACCGGGCCGTGCCGCCGCCCTCGGCGACGCAGAACGCCACGAACACGGGCGCGCCCGAGCGGAGCGCGAAGAGCGCGGGCCCCCGGGCGGTCGAGGCGGGGCGCCCGAAGAACGGCACGGGGATCCCACCGCGGTGCGCGCGTTGATCGCCGAGCAGCGCGACCACGCGCCCCGCCGCGAGCGACCGCGGGGCCTCGCGTGAGGCGTCGCCCATGGCGATGACGCGCATGCCCAAGCGGGCCCGCGCCGCGAAGAGGTCCTCCTGGAAGAGTCGGTTCGACATCCCTTTGCCGACGACGTCCAACCCCAACCCGTGTGCGGCGATCGCGGCGCCCCCCATCTCCCAGTTGCCGAGGTGTCCGGTGAGCAGCACGGCGCCGCGCCCCGCAGCGGCCGCCTCGCGGAACGGCTCGAAGCCGACCATGCGCGTGCGCGCGCGCACTTCGGCGGCCGTCCAGCGACCGGCCCGGAGCAGCACCGCCGCCTCTCGCCCCAAGTGCGCGTAGCTCGCGCGCGCAACGTGGTGCCGCCAAGCGGGGTCGGCATCGGGGAACGCCCACACGAGATGCTGGTCGACGTCTGCACGTCGGAAGCGGACCGCGCTGCCGACGGCACGGCCGAACGTCGTGCCCGCGTTCAGAGCGCTGTGCTCGGGAAGCACCGACGTGGCCCATCGCGCGCCGCGGAAGGCTAGATACTCGATGCGATGCCTCGGTGTGGGTCCACTCACGGGACGCGGATGCCGACGCCCTCCGCTGACGGCGAGTCGTCGAACTGGAGCTCGTGCAGACGGCGGTACGTGCCGCCCAGGGCGAGCAGCGACGCATGCGTGCCCCGCTCCACGATGCGTCCTCGGTCGACGACCAGGATCTGGTCTGCGCGCTGCACCGTCGACAAGCGGTGCGCGATGACGAAGACGGTCCGGCCGACGAGCAGCTTCTCTACCGCGTCCTGGATCACGCGCTCCGACTCGGAGTCGAGTGAGCTCGTTGCCTCGTCCAGGATCAGGATCGGCGGATCGCTGAGCAGGGCCCGGGCGATCGCGATCCGCTGTCGCTGCCCGCCGGACAGCTGCAGGCCGCGCTCGCCCACCACCGTTTCGTAACCGCGCGGCAGCTTCGCGACGAACTCGTGGGCGTGGGCGGCACGTGCAGCCGCCTCGACCTGCGCGGGCGTCGCGTCGGGGCGGCCATACGCGATGTTGGCGCGTACGCTGTCGTGAAAGAGGATGGTCTCCTGGGACACCACACCCATGAGGCGACGCAGGTCGGCGATGCGTAGCCTCCGTACGTCGGTCCCGTCGATGGTGATGGCACCGTCGCTGACGTCGAAGAAGCGGGCCAGCAAATCCACGATCGTGCTCTTGCCGGACCCACTCGGGCCGACCAGGGCGACCAACGAGCCCTTGGGCACCTGGAACGAGACGTCGTGCAGCGCGGGCTCGCCCTCCCGGTAGGCGAAAGACACACGCTCGAACGCGATCGCGTCGTCGAAGCTGGCCTTGGCACGGGCATCCACTGCGTCCGTGATCTCGGCGGGCGTGTCCAGGAACTCGAACACGCGCTCGGCCGCGACCAGGCCAGGGAGCGCCGTCGCGGGGAACTTGGCCACGTTCTTCACGGGCGAGTACAGCTTGAGCGACAGGGCCAGGAACCCGACGAACTGGGCACCCGACAGCTCCCCCGCCGCCACCAGTCGCGCACCGTACCAGAGCAGTACGGCGGTCCCCGCAGCCGCGAGCATCTCGGTCATCGGCAAGGCGAGCGCGCGGGCACGCTCTGCGCGCATGATGTGCTCGAAGTACGCTCCAGTCAGCCCACGGAAGCGCATCCGCTCCAGCCCTTCGGCCGATGCCGCCTTCACCAGCCGGATCCCGGACACGGTCTCCGAAACGTGCGCGTTCACTTCGCCACCGAGGTGGAGCACGCCGCGATCTCGGCGGCGGAGAACCGCGACGAGCGGCCCCCACACGGCCATCGCGATGGGCACCACGACGAACGCGGCGAGCGTGAGCTTCCACGAAATGAGGAGCATCGCCGCAAACGCGGCGCCGAACTCGAAGACGGCCGCGAGCAACCTCGAGAGCTCGGCGGTCACCAGCATGCGGATCTGCTCGATCTCGGTGGTGAGGCGGCTGATGATCTGCCCGGCGCGCACCCGCGCGAAGAACGCGAGATCGAGTCCGACCAATCGATCATAGACCGCGTTCCGCAGGTCCCGATTGACGCCCTGCTCCACGCGCGCCAGTAGGTAGATCCGTGCGAACTGGAAGGCGTTCTTGAGCAGGAACGCGAGCAGGATGAGCACGATGACGCGGCCAGTCGCGGCCACCGGGTCGCCCACCGGATCGACCCACCGGTAAACGCTGGCCTCGAGGAGTCTAGTCATCGCGGTGTCACCGCCCATGCGTCCCGCCCCGCCCTCCACGAACAGCGTCTCGACGAAGGGGATGAGGAGCACGAAGACCGCGGCGTCCAGGAGCGCGAAGAGCGCAGTAGCGCACGTCGCTGCCGCAACTATGGCCCGGTACGGCCTCAGATACCCGAGCAGCCTGGCGAACACCGTCACGGTGGGGCGCCCCTTGTCCCCCGGCCTAGGGCCGAGGCGTGAGGCTCGCCACGGGGACGATCATCTCCTCCGGGCTGATGCCACCGTGCAGGAAGGCGTTCCGGTAGCGCGCCTGATACTCCCGCAACTTGGTGGGATAGACGAAGAAGTAGTCCTCGAGCGCCAGCAGGTACGACATGCCCAGGCGCCCGCCCGGGAGGCGGAGGTCCTTCTCGTCATGGGTGTTGAATGCGGTGGACGGCACTTCGGCGCGCAGGTCCTGCCCGAACTTGTACCTCAAGTTGCTGGTGACGTCCTTGCGCGCGAACACGGTCGTCGGATGATGGCAGAGGATCGAGCCGTGATCGGTGGTGAGCAGCACCTGATGCCCCTGGCGCGCGGCTTCCCGCAGGACCTCGTACGCCGTCGAGCGCTCGAACCACGAGCGCGTCAGGTCCCGCAGCGCTGCCTCGTCGCGCGCGACCTCCATGAGGATCGGGGACTCGGAGCGGCCGTGCGTCATGAGGTCCACGAAGTTGAACACCAGCGCGATCACGGCACCCTGCACCTTGAGCGCCGAATTGACCCTCGCGCGCACGTGCTCGCTCTGGCGGTCCGAGAAGATCTTGTCGTAGTGGACCGAGACGTCGCGCCGCGTGAGCCGCTTCAGCTGCTCGACGAGAAGCTGGTCTTCGAACGCGTTCAGGCTCCCTTCGTCGTCGGACGAGTCCCACCAGTCGGGGCGATCTTTCGCGATCTCGTCAGGAAAGCGTCCCGAGAAGATCGCGTTACGCGCGTAGGGTGTGGCAGTCGGCAGGATCGAGTAGTGAAACGATTCCTCGATCTCGAAGTGCTGCGCGAGCAACGGGGCGATCGCCCGCCACTGATCGAGTCGCATACAGTCGAGCACGACGAAATACATGGGGTCCGTGCCCAATCTCGGGACCAGGAAGTCTCGTACGACGTCCACCGATAGCCGCGGCCGGTCCGCGGCACCCCGGACCCATTTCGGGTACTCCCGCATCACCCAGACGCCGAAGTCGCGGCGCAGATCGACCACGAGCGCCCGAACGGTGTCCAGCAGTCCCTGCTCGCCCGCATCCTCGAGTAGGAGCTGCCAGTCCACCAGCTCGGTGTACGCCTCCGCGAACTCGTCGGCAGTACGCGCTTCCTGACAGAGTCGCGACAGCGCGGGAAAGCGGGCGGCCAGGTCCTGCGCGACGCGCTGCTGACGGATGGACGTGCCTTCGAGCACACGCGTCACCACCGACAGCACCTGCCGGGGGCTCGTCGGCTTCACGAGGTAGTCGTCCACCCGCCGGCCGATCGCCTCGGTCATGGTGTGGTCCTCTTCGGACTTGCTCACCATGACCACGCGCTGGTGCGGATCCTCACGCCGGAGCAGCTCCAGGATCTCGAGTCCCCGTCGTCCCGGCATTTGTTCGTCGAGCAGGACCAGGTCGTACGGCGACCCCCGCATGAGCTCGAGTGCGTCGTCGCCGTTCGTGATGGCATCGACGTGGTAGCCGCGCGCCTGCAAGAAGAGCAGGTGCGGCTTGAGCAGGTCGACCTCGTCGTCGACCCAGAGGATGCGCTTGGGAGCGCGCGCGGACGGCTGCATCGGGAGAAAGTAGGGGTTCGGACGACGAAGCATACCCCTGACGCCCAGGAACGCGCGCTGTCCGCCTTGGCAACGGTTCCGCCCGTGGTGCCATCCTACCCACGGTCCTCCTGCACTTCCGAGGCGAGAAGTCGACCCCAGAACGTCCACCCCAAGAAGTCGAGCCCAAGACGTCGAGCCCAAGACGTCCCCCCAAGCGCCGAGCCAACATCATGAGCAGACTCCTCCCCGACCTGCGCCTCGCGCCGCGGACGCTCGCCCGCCATCCGACGTTCGCCCTGGTCGCGATCGTCACCCTCGCGCTCGGCATCGGCGCGAATACGGCCGTGTTCACCCTGGTGGACGGCGTCATGCTCTCCCCCCTGCCCTTCCGCGACTCGGACGAGCTGGTCACCCTCCGCCACCTGGGGCGCGGCGGCGCCGACCAGCTGCCGATGTCTCAGGGGCTCTACGTCCTCTACCGCGAGCAGGCTGCGTCGCTCGACGAGATCGCGCTCTACGGGCCCGCGGCACCGAACCTGGTGACCGATGGCGAGGCGCAGCGCGTCACTGCCCAGACCGTCACGCCGTCGTTCTTCGGAGTCCTGGGGGTGGACGCCGCGATCGGCCGGACGTTCAGCGAGGAGGAGGGCGCGCCGGGCGCCGACCCCGTGGTCATCCTGAGCGACGGGCTCTGGCGTGACACCTTCGGCGCCGATCCGTCGATCCTCGGCCGGACGGTCGACCTCAACGGCACGGTCCGCGAGATCGTTGGGGTCATGCCGCCGGACTTCGGTCACCCGAATCGGGAAGCTCGCCTCTGGCTGCCGATGCCCGTGAACCCCACCAACGCGCCGCTCGCCGCGTTCGGAGCGGACGGCGTGGCACGGCTGGCCGAGGGGGCGAGCGTCGAGAGCGCCCTGACCGAGTTGACCGGCCTGATCGGGCGGCTGCGGGAGATCTTCCCCGAGTCGGGCGCGCCCGCCTTCCTCGAGCAGGTCGAGCTGCGCGCGGTGGTCACGCCGCTGAAGGAGTCGATGGTGGGCGACGTCGACACCACGCTCTGGATCCTGCTCGGAACCGTGGGCTTCGTCCTGCTGATCGCGTGCGCCAACGTGGCGAACTTGTTGCTCGTGCGCGCGGAGGCCCGCCAGCGCGAAATGGCGATGCGCCTGGCCATAGGGGCGAGCCGGGCCGACGTGCTGCGCGCCAGTATGGGCGAGAGCTTCGTCTTGTCGGTCGCGGGCGCGCTGCTCGGCGTGGCCGTCGCGATCCTGGCGCTGCGCGCCGCCATGGGGTTCCTGCCCTCGGCGCTCCCACGCGCCGCGGAGATCGGGGTCGACCTGCGGGTCCTCGCCTTCACGGCCGGAATCTCGCTGGCGTGCGCTCTGTTCTTCGGGCTCGTCCCGCTATTGCGTTTACGCCGCGCGAGCCTCGTGGGCGGGTTGCGCGAGGGCGCCGCCCATGGTGCGACCAGTGGACGAGCGCGCCACGCGCTGCGCAACTCGCTCGTCGTGGTGCAGATGGCGCTGGCGCTCGTCCTCCTCGCGGGTTCGGGCCTGATGCTCCGGAGCTTCCAGGCACTCCGCGCGGTCGACCCGGGCTTCGACTCCGAGCGCATCCTCACCGCCGGCTTCAACATCCCTCCCGGCGAGATCCAGGGTTGGGCCGAGGTCGCGGGCTTCTATCGGCAACTCGGAGATGCGCTGCGAGCGCAGGCGGGTGTCGAGGCCGTCGGTTTCGCCCAGGTCGTTCCGCTCGCCGGGGGTGGCCCGTTCTTCACGATGGAGATCGAGGATCACCCGCGCTCAGATGGAGAGCTGCCGGTGCTCGCCAGCCACAACCAGGTCGAGCCCGGCTACTTCGAGGCCATCGGCATCGACCTCCTGGAGGGCCGCTCGCCGGAGCCGGGCGACGGCGCCGAGGGCGCGCGCTCCGTGGTCGTCTCCGAGTCGTTCGCGCGCCATTGGTGGCCCGACGCGAGTCCGCTCGGCCGGCGCGTGCGGATGGGCCAACCGAACGAGGAGTGGTTTCAGATCGTCGGCGTCGTGGCTGACGCGAAGTATGAGAGCCTCGAGGGGGACGCCGAGGAGATGGTCTATTGGCCGAGCACCATCGGCGCCGCCGCGACACCGCAGGCGGCGCGGGGCGTCCAGGTGGTGCTCAAAGCGCGCACCGACCCGCTCGCCCTCCTCCCCATCCTCCGACGCGAAGCCGAGGCCCTGAACGCGCGTATACCGCTCTCCAATCCGCGGACCATGGACGACGTCTTCGCCGCCGCCACTTCGCGCACGTCTTTCACCATGGCGCTCCTCGGGGCGGCCTCGGGGATCGCTCTGCTGCTCGGCCTCGTGGGCATCTACGGCGTCGTGTCCTACGTGGTGAGCCAGCGCACGCGCGAGATCGGCGTCCGCATGGCACTCGGCGCCACCGCCCCGTCGGTGCGCGCCATGGTCGTGCGCCACGGTCTCCTGCTAGCGGGCGCGGGCGTGGTCACGGGCTTGATCGGCGCGGGCGCTCTGAGCTCGGTGATGGCGTCGCTGCTGTACGGCGTGAGCCCGACGGATCCCCCCACGTATGGCGCGGTCGCCGTCGTGCTCGTGGCCGTGTCGCTGGCGGCCACGTGGCTTCCGGCGACGCGGACCGCCGCGGTCGATCCCGCGCGGGCGCTGCGGGCGGATTAGCCGCTGGCCAGACGATGAGGTACGTCGCGCTGCTTCGCGCGGTGAACGTAGCCGGCCACAACAAGGTGGCCATGAAAGCACTGCGGGCGCTCCTCGAGGACATGGGCTTCGAGCGCCCGCAGTCGCTGCTCCAGAGCGGCAACCTGGTCTTCGATGCGGAGCGGCGCTCGCCGGCCAAGCTCGAAGCCGAGCTGGAGCGCGGGGCAGCCGAGCAGCTCGGACTCTTCACCGACTTCTTCGTGCGCACCACAGCTGAATGGCACGATATCGTGGCCGAGAATCCGTTCCCGGACGCAGCGCGCGACGATCCGGGGCACCTCCTGGTTCTGGCGGCGAAGGACGCGGCGAGCTCGACACGCGTGTCGGCGTTGACGAAGGCGATCTCGGGTCGCGAGGTCATCCGTGCCGTCGGGCGTCAGCTGTACGCACTCTATCCCGACGGTGTGGGACGCTCGAAGCTGACCACGGCGCTCGTCGAAAGGCACCTCGGTACGCGCGTGACCGGGCGCAACTGGAATACGGTGCTCAAGCTCGACGCGCTCGTCGGCACGTGAGCCGAACACGCGACGCCTGCCCTACATGCCGATGCCGATCCGGTAGGGGAACCAGGACGCCACGGCCTTACCGTCTTGCTGAGCCGGGCGGAAGACCCACTCCGCTGCTTCGCGGATGAGCCGCCGATTGAAGTCGCGGTCGCGGGTGGGCGGCTCCAACCGCGTCGAATCCGCGACCACGCGACCGGCCTCGTCCACGAAGACCCACACCTGCACGTCGGTGCCGCGGAGGTCACGATTCGCCGGCGGCATGAATATGCCACGCGGCGAGGCGGGCTCGAGCCGATCGCGGCCGCTCTCGGCGTTGCCTCCGTCACCCGTCCCGGTCCCCCCGGGCAGCCCCGGGGGCCCAGGGAGACCGGGCTGATCGCCGAGCACCGACGCAGGATCGAAGTTCGACACCTCGTCCAGGTCGGCGAGGAGGATCGAGTCGAGCACGATCTCCGTCGGCACCAGCACCGGGGGCGGCACCCGCGGAATCGTGGTCGGGGTGCGGACGTTCATGGCCTGGAGCGTGCCCGGCGCCGCCCGATCGTCCCCGGTGCGGGGGCCGGCCGCGGCCAGCGGCGACGGAGGAATCACCGTTCCGCGCCACGACAAGACCACCAGCAAGTGGATGAGCACCGACACGAACAATCCCGTGCGCCAGATGCTGCGCTCCCGGCGCCGACGATCCCTCGCGGTTCCGCTCATCGCCTCTTCCATGCAACGGATACTACTGCCGCGGCCGGGGGAGTGTTTCGAGAAGGCGGAAGGGCCGAGGCGCTATCTTGAGCGCCCCATGAGCGCCGCCGCCTACTACGAGCTGACCAAGCCGGGCATCACGGGCTACGTCATGGTCACCGCAGGAGTCAGCGCCGTCGTCGCGGCGGGTGGAGCGTTGGCGCCTCTGACTGCCCTCCACGCGGTGGGCGGCACCGGTATCTCGACGGCTGGCGCGCTGGCGCTCAACCAGTACTTCGAGCGCGAGGTCGACGCGGTGATGACGCGCACTCGCAACCGCCCCCTCCCCTCGGGTCGCTTGCGCCCCGGGCAAGCCTTGGTGTTCGGGGTAGGCATGCTGGCCTCGGGTCTCGCGTGGTTGGCAGTTGCGAGCGGTTGGCTGCCCGCCACCGTGGCAGCGCTGTCGGGGCTCGCCTACCTCGGCGTGTACACTCCGCTCAAGAGCAGGTCGTACGCAGCGACGCTCGCGGGCGCCGTCCCGGGCGCGCTCCCCACGCTCATCGGCTGGACCGCCGCAAGCGGCTCGCTCGACAGCGGGGCGCTGGCGCTGTTCGCGATCGCGTACCTGTGGCAGCTCCCGCACGTCCTCGGCCTCGCGTGGATGCTCAAGGACGATTACGCCCGCGTCGGCTTCAAGCTCATCCCTGCAGGAGGCGGACGGCTGATCGGAGCCCATATGATCGCTGCGACGCTGTTGCTCGTTCCGGTCTCGCTCACTCCCACGCTCCTCGGGATTACCGGGCTCTGGTATTTGGGCGCGGCGCTGGCCGCGTCCCTCGGGTTCCTGGGGGTGGCGGTCCGGACGGCACGGGACATGTCGGAGGGAGCAGCACGCAAGCTCTTCCTGGCTTCGCTCGTCTATCACCCGATCCTGCTGGGCTTCATGTTCTTCGACGCCGTCCGCGTCTAAGTTACGGGCGGCGTAGTCCTATCATGTAGACGTTGCACGACACTCTTGTGCCAGCGGTTCACCAAGGGGGCACCCGCGGCGAGGCGATAGGCGTGCTCGACCACCGCTGCGTCGGGGTGCACGTGGCTGACGAGGCCGTACGCCCGGGCGCGCTCGGCATCCAGCATGTCACCGCCCTGGAGGGCTTCGAGCGCCGGGCTCGCACCCAGGAGCTGAGACAATCCCATGAAGGTGCCGTTCGTCTCCCCTCGATCGATCGGGGCCCCGAGCCGACTCGACTCGCCGCAAACGCGCAGATCACAGCACGCCGCGAGCTCGAGGTCAGCGCCTACGCAGAGTCCCTCGATGACCGCCACCGTGGGGTGTCGGCAAGAACGCACGGCCGCGAGCGCGGCGTCGACCTCCTCGGACGGTAGTGGGGTGCGGTCGGCACCCGTTCCCTCGGCATCCCGATCATTCTGCCGAGCCGCGGGTGCTCGTCCAAGCGTTCCGCGAACGACGACCGCATGGACATCCCTGCGCAGGGAGAGTGCATGGAACGCTGCGGCGAGGGTGCGCCACCCCCCGTCCTCCACATCCTCCGGCGCCCCAGCCGGCTCCAGCAGAACCGTCGCGAGAGGTCGCGTAACGTCGACGCGGATGCGTGAGCCCATGTCTCCAATGTCTGGTGCGATGCGGGTCGAACGCCACTACAATCTTGCGGCCCCTTCCGCGGCGGCATCCCCCTTCGCTTCCTCGTGACCGCTTCCACGCACAGTCCTGGTGACTCGGCACTCGCTCGCAAACTCGCGCGTGCGCTCGCGGGTGAGGTGCGCTTCGACGCGTTCACACGCGGGCTCTACTCGACGGACGCGTCGCACTATCAGATCGAGCCGCTCGGGGTGGTCTTCCCGCGGTCGACGACCGATGTCGAGGCGGTCATGGAGATCGCACGCACGGAAGGCGTCCCGGTGCTCCCGCGCGGGGGTGGGACGTCGCAGTGCGGGCAGACGATCGGCCGAGCCGTCGTCGTCGATACGAGCCGCTGGCTCACTGGGGTCGGCGAGGTCGGGCGCACCGAGTCCGGCGGGCACGAGGTCGAAGTCGAGCCTGGGGTCGTGCTCGACCAGCTCAACGCACGCCTGAAGTCTTCCGGCCTCTGGTTCCCGGTCGATCCGTCGACGAGCAGCCGCGCGACGCTCGGGGGGATGGCTGGCAACAACAGCGCGGGGACGCGCTCGCTCCGCTACGGGATGATGGTCGACAACGTCTCCGCGCTGGAGGTCGTGCTCGCGGACGGACGTCGCCTCTGGCTCGGCAATGGCGCACTGAGCGCGCATAGCTTCCCGGCCGAAGTGCATGCCTTGCGCGCGCTCTTCGCGCAGGAGGCAGACGAGATCGCCCGCCGTACGCCGCGCGTGCTGCGCAACGTGGCGGGGTACGCGCTCGACCGCTTGCATCCCGACCGTGAGAATATCGCGCAGCTCCTGGTGGGATCGGAGGGTACGCTCGCGTTCTTCACGCGACTGCGACTCGCGCTCGCGCCCTTGCCGACGCGACGCGTCGTCGGCGTGTGTCACTTCCCGGGCCTGCTCGAGGCGCTCGACACGGTCCAGCACATGGTCGCGCTCGGGCCAACCGCGGTCGAGCTCGTGGACCGGACCGTGCTGCAGCTGGCGAGCGAGCGACCCGACTACCGGGAGGTACTCCGCCGCTTCGTGCGCGGCGCACCGGGAGCGCTGCTCTTGGTGGAGTTCGCAGCGGAGTCCAGCACCGCGGACCTCGGTCGCCGGCTCGACGACCTCGCAGCCTTGCTCGGTGACCTGGGCTACCCGGACGCCGTTGTGCGGGTCGAGGACGGCGGCGCGCAGGCGGAGCTGTGGAGCGTGCGGCAGGGAGGACTCAGCATCGTCATGTCGATGGCGGGCCCCCGACGGCCGGTCTCGTTCATCGAGGACTGCGCCGTACCCCTCGAGCACCTCGCTGAGTACGCGCGCCGCGTGGACGAGATCTTCGCCCGCCACGGCGTCGACGGCACGTGGTACGCGCACGCGTCGGTGGGATGCCTGCACGTGCGCCCCGCGCTCAACCTGAAGGACCCGGAGGACGTGGCGCGCGTGCGAACCATCGCAGATGCCGTGCACGTGGTGGTGCGGGACCTCGGCGGAACGCACTCGGGTGAGCACGGAGATGGCATCGTCCGCTCGGAGTTCTTGAAGACGATGCTCGGCGACCGTCTCGTTCGCGCCTACGACGAGGTGAAGCGCACGTTCGATCCGCACGGACTCCTGAACCCCGGCAAGATCGTGGACCCGCCGCGTATGGACGACCGGTCGCTCTTCCGGTTCCATCCTGGCTACGCGGGCCGGGCGCTGCCGGTCGTGCTGGACTGGAGCGCGACGGGTGGGCTGCTGGGGGCGGTCGAGCGCTGCGACAACAACGGCACCTGCCGGAAGTCGAACCCGGGGGTCATGTGCCCGTCCTTTCGCGTGACGCAAGACGAGTGGCACAGCACGCGCGGGCGGGCGAATGCGCTCAGGCTCGCGCTCACCGGTCAGCTCGGAAACGGCACCGACGGGCTCGACTCTCCGGAGATGGCGGAAGCACTGTCGCTGTGCGTCTCGTGCAAGGCATGCAAGCGCGAGTGTCCAACCAGTGTCGACATGGCCCGCATCAAGCTCGAGTGGCAGCACCGCCAGAACCAACTGCACGGTGTCCCGCTACGCGAGCAGGCGCTCGCGGCGCTGCCGCGGGTGGCGCCACTGGTGTCGCGCGTGGCGTCACTCGCCAACCTCGGCGCGAACGGGCCATTCGGTGGCGCTCTCGGTCTGGCGCGCAAACGCACCTTGCCGCGCTGGGCAAAGCGCCCCTGGCGAGACGACGAGCTGACGCTCGCTGGTTCTCCCGAGGCCGTGCTCTTCGTGGACACGTTCACCCGATGGCTCGAGCCGGAGAACGCGCGCGCCGCAGCTCGCGTGCTCGCCGCTGGTGGCTGGTCAGCGATGTCTGCGGCCGCGCCGAAGAGAGGACGCCCTCTGTGTTGCGGGCGCACGTATCTGAGCGCGGGGATGCTCGACGAGGCGCGCGCCGAAGCGCGCCGCACGGTCGAAGCGCTGGCACCACTCGCGGAGCGCGGCGTCGCCATCGTCGGCGTCGAGCCTTCATGCCTGTACACGCTCAAGGACGAGGTGCCAGACCTCGTGCCTACGCCAGCGGCCCGCGCGGTGGCGAGCCGTGCCGTGCTGCTCGAGGAGCTGCTCGACAGGGCGTGGGGTGAGGGGCGCGAGCTACCGTTGGCGTCTCAGGGCGGCCCGACGGCGATTCACGTACACGGACACTGCCACCAGAAGGCCGCCGGTGGCGCGGCGGCCACGTTGCGGATGCTCGGCCGCATCCCCGGAGCAAAGGTGACCGCCATCGAGTCGAGCTGCTGCGGCATGGCAGGGTCGTTCGGGTACCACAGGGAGCACTACGACGTCTCGATCGCCATGGGTGAGCTGTCGCTCTTTCCGGCGGTCCGCTCTGCAGCTGAGAACGCGACGATCGTTGCCGACGGGACGAGCTGCCGAGCGCAGATCATGGACGGGACGGGCAGGCGCGCCGTGCATGCGGCGATGGTGTTGCACGGGGCGGTGGGGCCGGGCGGGCGCCCCTAGTTCCGGCCACGACGCCTGCAAAGCTCCCTCGAGGCGCGCATACTCCTGCGCGTCGAGAAGGGCATCCTCGGTCAGGCGCTCGACGAAGGAACTCCGGGAATAGGCAACCTCGCGAGGAGGCGTTCTCGCGACGAATGTACAGATCGACGGCGAACACTACCGCCTCACAGCTCCACGCTCTCTCCCCGGCCCGGCGCCTCGGGCCGCACGGTACCTGCGGCGACGAGCGCGTCCGCCAGCGCGAGCTGCGCAGAAGGGTCGCCGTGGACCAGGAAGATCCGATGCAGGCGATCGCGATCCATGCGACCTATGAAGTCGACCAACTCGGGCTGATCCGCGTGCGCCGAATAGGCGTTCATGACCTCCACGTGCGCGCGCAGCGGGTGCGACTCGCCGAAGATGCGCACCTCGCGCTCTCGCTCGACGATGCGCCGGCCCAGCGTGTGGGGCGCGCAGTATCCGACGATCATGACGGTGTTGCGCGGGTCGGCGACGTTGTTCCGGAGGTGATGCAGCACCCTACCCGCCTCGCACATCCCTGAAGCCGAGAGAATGACCATGGGCAAGCGCGACGCGTTGAGCTTCTTCGACTCCTCAGCGTCGCGAATGTACGTCAGCCGTGCGAAGCCGAATGGGTTCGCGTCTCTCTGGATGTGGGCGCGCATGGGCTCGTCGAAGCACTCAGGGTGCGCGCGGAAGACCTCGGTTACGTCTACGGCGAGCGGGCTGTCGACGTAGACGGGGATGGGGGGAAGCTTCCCCTTGTGCTGGAGCCCGTCGAGTTCGTGCACGATCTCCTGCGTGCGGCCGACCGCGAACGCCGGAATGATCACCTTTCCGCCTCGCGCCGCCGTCTCGCCGACCACGCGAGCCAGGTGCTCCTTGGCCTGCTCGGCGGGCTCGTGCACGCGCCCGCCGTGCGTCGACTCGCTGATGAGCCAGTCGCAATCCGGCATCGGATCGGGGTCCCGCAGAATCGGACGATGCGCTCGGCCCACGTCCCCGGTGAACCCGAGCCGCTGCGTGCGCCCGCCCCCGGCCACCGTGAGCGTCATCGACGCCGAGCCGAGGATGTGGCCCGCGTCCCGGTACTCGACCTGGAGCCCGGCGAAGGGAGAGAAGCTCTCGCGGTAGTCGACGCCCTCGAAGCACCCGAGCAGCCCCTCCACATCCTCGGCAGAGTAGAGCGGCTCGATGCGATCACTCCCGCGCCGGTGCTCCCGTCTATTCACCCACTCGACGTCTTTCTCCTGGATGTGCGCGCTGTCGGCGAGCATCGCCTCGCAGAGATCGACCGTCGCGCGAGTCGCGAAGACGCGACCTCGAAACCCGTCTCGATAGAGCCGGGGCAGGAGCCCCGAGTGGTCGATGTGCGCATGCGAGAGCAGCACCACATCGATGCTCGATGGCGACGCCGGAAACTCGCGGTTGATGCGGCTGGCTTCGGCCCGCCGCCCCTGGAAGAGCCCACAGTCGAGCAGTACGCGCCGACCGCCCAGCTCGAGCATGTGCATCGAGCCGGTGACGGTCTGCGCCGCACCCCAGAACGTGAGCCTCACCAGGTGTGCGAGGCTGCCATCGCGTGTCTAGGTCGGCGGCCTACCCCAGTCGGACCACGACGGCCGAGGACACCTCTGGCAGCTGTAGGAGCGCCTCGCGAACGGACTCGCCCACGTCGCCATCGACCGATATGGCCGCCAGGGCCTGGCCACCCTTGGACAGTCGCGCCTGCTGGTATTCCGCGATGTTGATCTTGTAGTTGCCCAGCAGCGTGCCCACGCGCCCGATCACTCCCGGCACGTCGTGGTTCTTCAGGATGATGAGCGACCCGGTCGGGATGATGTTCACTCGATAATCGTCGATCTGCACGATGCGCGGGTGTGCGTCGCCCAGGAGGGCCCCGGCCAACCGCAGCTCGCCACGCTCCGCCTGCAGGATGAGCTCGACGTGCTCCGTGTAGTCCGACTTCTGCGAGAGCTGGGTGCGGGCCACGCGGATCCCGCGCTGAGAGGCCAGATAACCCGCGCTCACGAAATTCACCTGATCGCGGCCGAGCACTTGCTCCAGCAGCCCCATGAGCACATACGACGTGAGCGGCTTGAGCGCCTCATCGGAGTCGCCGGAGTACTTCACCTCCACCGCCTGCACACCGCCGGGCGCCAGCCCGCAGCCGACGTACCCGAGGGCCCGGGCAAGCTCGAGGAGTGGGGTCAGCTTCTTGAGCACGTCGCCGCCGATGGCCGGCGCGTTGAGGGCCGTCGTGAGGTCGCCGTCGGCCAGCGCCCTGCGCACACCCTCGGCGATCTCGCTGGCCACCAGGTCCTGCGCCTCGCTCGTGGACGCCCCGAGGTGGGGAGTGAGCAAGATGTTCGGCGCGTTCAGGAGCGGCGACTCCTTCTCGAGCGGCTCGTTGACGTAGACGTCGAGCGCCGCGCCCGCGAGGTGCTTCGCCTCGAGCGACTTCGCGAGCGCCGTTTCGTCGACCACGCCGCCGCGGGCGACGTTCACGAGGAAGCTCCCCTTCTTCATCTTCGCGAGCGCCTCGGTGCCGATCATGTTCTTCGTGGCATCTGTAAGCGGCACGTGCAGCGAGATGATGTCGCCACGCTCGAGCACCTCGTCGAGCGACGCGCGCTGGGCGCCCAGCTCGGCCGCCCGCTCGTCGGTGAGGTACGGATCGTACGCGATCACGTCCATGCCGAACGCCTTGCAGCGCTTGGCGACCTCACCACCGATGCGACCCGCGCCCACCAGGCCGAGTGTGCGCCCGCGCAGCTCCACGCCCTGCACCTTCGACCAGGTGCCCTTCCGCATGGCCGCATCCGCCTCGGACACGCGGCGCACCATGGCGAGTATGAGCGCCATCGTCAGCTCGGCCGCAGAAACCGTGTTGCCGGCAGGGGCGTTGAGCACCGCGACGCCCTTCTCCGTCGCCGCCACCAGGTCGATGTTGTCGACGCCGACGCCCGCGCGCCCCACCACCTTCAACAGGGGTGCCTTGGCGAGCATGTCGCCCTTCACCTTGGTGGCGCTGCGCACGATCAGGCCGTGCGCGGTGGCGAGCTCCTCGAGGAACTTCTGATCCTTCGAGTCGTCGACCAGCACGACGTCGAAGCGCCTGTCGTCCTTGAGCGCGCCCAGCGCCGGCCCTTTCACCTTGTCCGTGACGAGGACCTTGTAGGGCGCGCTCACTCGATCACCTCGGCGAGCACGTTCAGCACGTCGTTCAGCTCGGCGAGTGTGTGGTCACCCATGTGGCCGACGCGGAACGAGCTGGGCTTGAGCTTCCCGTAGCCACCGCCGACCGTCCACCCCTTGGCCGACACCGCCTTGACGATCGTCGGCGCCAAGTCGGGCGTGGCAACCGCGACGGTGGTCACGCACGGCGAGCGGAACCCCTTCGGCGCGAGCACGGAAAGGCCAGCCTTCTTCCCCTTCATCTCGTCCACCCACGCCCAGGTGCGCTCCGCCATCTTCTGATGGCGGGCCCAGCGCACCGCCATCGTCTCGGCCAACATGCGCTTCACCTGGACCTGGAGCGCGAAGATCGTCGACAGCGCCGGCGTGATGTGCGGGGAGAACTTCTCGTGCCCCTCCTGGAACTTCAGGAGGTCGAAGTAGAAGCCCTTCCGCTCGGCCTTGGCCGAGCGCTCCAGCATGCGCGCGGAGGCGACGCCGAACGCCAGACCCGGCGGGAGGGCGAGCGCCTTCTGGGAGCCGGTCAGCAAGAAGTCGAGCCCCCATTCGTCCGGCCTGACCTCGGCCCCGCCGAAGCCCGACACGGAGTCGACCAGCACCAGCACGTCGTCGAACTCGCGCACTACGGCGGCGAGCGTCTTGATGTCGTTGAGCACGCCGGTCGATGTCTCGGAGTGCACCATCGTGACCGCATCGTATCCGCCCTTCTTCAGGCGATTGCGGAGCTCGGCCGGATCGTGCGCGGCGCCCCACGGTACGTCGTAGGTGTCGACCTGGTGGCCGCAGGCAGCCGCGATCTCGCCGAAGCGCTTGCTGAAGGCGCCATTCACGCACGCGAGCAACTTGCTGCGCACGCCATTGCGGACGGCTGCCTCCATGAGGCCCGTCGCCGAGGACGTCGAGATGTAGACCGGCCGCTTGGTGCAGAAGAGGACCTCGAGTCCCGCCTGGAGCTCTTGCAGGATCTCGGTCATGGCCGACCCGCGGTGGCTGATCATGGGGCGCAGCTGCGCCTCCATCACCTCGGGATAGACTTCCGTGGGGCCAGGAAGGAAGAACCGGCCCAGGGGCTTGGAGCCGGGGCCGGAGGACGGTTTGCTCAAGGATATAACGACCGGTTTTGGGGACGCAGCCCGCTTGTGAAAGAAATAACAAGCTAACGACCCTCCCTGTGATTTCCAGCGTTCCCGTGGGTTCCTGGGGGGTCGGAAGGCTTCCGCACGGGCTCCGGCGGAACGGCGGGCGGCGCCCCGAGGTGGGCTTTCGCCAAGAGGGCTTTCGGGCGGCGGTTCCGACGGCCGCCAGAGCCCCCGCGGGGGCGGTCTACCCCTCCCGCCAGGCGTTCTGCCAGCGGGTATAGTGGACCGTGACCACCCCGGCACGCTCGAGCACGTCGAGGCCGGCCGCGTCGCGGTAAGCCTGCCGGTAAAACAGGCAGGAGACCTTGGCCTGCACCATGAGCTTCGCGCACATCACGCATGGGCTGGCCGTCACGAACGCCACTTTGTCGGGAAGGTCCCCTGGCGACTTCACCAGCGCGTTCATCTCCGAGTGGATACACCCGCAGCGGCCGACCTCGTCGGAGTCGCACCGGTTCGGGAAGCCCCGCACGTTCCCGTTATAGCCGATCGCCACCACGTGCTCCAGACTGGCGTCCGTGAGCACGGTTCCGACCTGGAGCCTGGAGCATGTCGACCGATTGGCGAGCTCCTCCGCCATTCGCATGTACACCTCGAAGAGAGGCGGGCGCGTAACCTCGCCGATCGAGGCAACGTAGTCGTCCGGCACCTCCAGCAGGTTCAGAGGATGAGTGTTGGCGGATACCCCGTCCTTGTAGATCAGCGGCATGGCGTTCGTCCTAGCTCCACCCGAGTCCGCGCAGAAAGACCTTGGCCTGAAGGTACTCGACGGGCGCCCAGGCGTCCGTGAGCGGCCGGCCCGCCGCGCCGATCGAGGTCTGGGGCCAGGTCACCACCGGAAGCGCCGTCGGGTCCATCGCGGCGACGATGACGAGGTTCTGCGTGACGTCCAGCGCGGTCCCCGGGTCGGCCACGTACACCCGCGTCTCGGCGAACACGCCGTCCAGCGTGGCGCGGAAGCGCTCCAGGAATCCGACGCCGGGGCCGTCGAGCGGCGAGAGGACATTGGCCACGAAGAGGCCGTCGGGCCGCAGGCGCGCCGCCATGTCCGTGAGCGCTTCGCGCGTGACCATCGTCCAGGGCACCGTCAGCAAGTGGTCGAAGACATCCAGGTAGACGACGTCGAATTCCTCGGACGAGGAGCGGAGATACACGCGGCCGTCCTCGTGCACCACATGGATGCGCGGGTACGCCGCCTCCCCGTACGCGAAGTGCTCTCGAGCCAACTCCGTCACCGCCGGATCGATCTCCACCACCACGATGTCCATGTCCGGCCGGAGCTTCTGAAACGAGACCGGTAGCGAGAGCGCCGCGCCGCCGAGCATCAGCATCGAGTTCACCCGGCCCAGCACCGGCTCGAGCAGTGTCTCGCTGACGGTCACGTACTCGTGCGCCGCCTCACCGGTGTCGACGTACTCAGCCGAGGAGGAGCCACCGTTCTGGAACATCTCGCGCACGAGCCGCCCACCCGCCCACTCGCGCTCGGTCACGCGCACCGACGAGTAGAGCGTCTGCCGCGCGGCGAGCGTCCCTTCGGGGAGCCGGGAGGCGACTTCGCCCAACCCTGCGATCGCGAGCGCCCCGAGCACCAGGTGCGCCTCGCGCGGACCGCGGCCCAGCAGACGCCCCGCGATCAACGCGAGCATGAACAGGCCAGCCGACGTGAGCCCGAGCAGCAACGGAAGCGGAAACGCGGGCAAGAGCACGAAACCGGTCGCGAACGTTCCGACGATCGAGCCCGCCGTAGCCGCTGCGCTCACGTCCCCGGCACGCCGGCCCACTGCGGCCAAGCTCTCCGTGTCCGCCTGGACCAGGTAAGGCACGACGGCGCCGAGGCAGAGCACCGGCGGCGCGAAGAGCACGAGGGCGCTGACCACGGCTCCTGGAATGAAGCCGAGCACCTCGCGCGCCATCCAGGGGAAGCCCTCGCCCACCACCGGCAACACGCCGGTCAGCCCGGCGATCGCGAGCACCGCGGAGAGCGGAAGCGCACGCGAGTCCGCGAGCCTCCCGCCCAGGTGACTGCCGACCGCGAGTGCAGCGAGGATCGTGCCGATGACCGCGGTCCACGGCACCGCCGAGAGCCCGAACACGGGTGCGATCAGCCGCGCGCCGGCAATCTCGATGGTGAGCACAGCGAAGCCGGACGCGAACGCGAGCAGGAAGAGGCCGGCGCGACGCGGGGGCGTCGTCGCGTCGCCGGGCGCACCGCCAGCGTCGTTCGGCGCCTCGCCGCCCGCCCTCGCGGGCACGCCGCCCTGCTCAGGCTGCACGGCCGACCACCTCCAGCAGCTCCGCGAGCGTCGTCCGGCCGCGGTCTTGGGCGTACCAGCGCCTCACCACCTTGTAGCGCTCGGGCGAGGGCATCGAGAGTCCCTCGGAGAGGATCCACTTCTGGATCTCCTCGGGGCGCGGTCCCCACCACCCCACCTCGCGGAGTTGCGGGTCGTACACGATGACCACCGGGATCGACCGGCTCCGCCCGTCCGTCAGGTGCGCGTCCATCAGGTCGGGGTTGGCGTCGCGCTGCAGTACCCGCAGGTCCCACCCCGCCTCACGCGCGAGCCGAGCGATCACGGGGAGCGTATTCACAGCGTCTCCGCACCAGTCCTCCGAGAGCGCCAACAACTTCCATCCGCTGCCGGCCGCGCGCGCGGCGGCAACGAGCTCCTCCGGCACCTGCGCCCGATCCGAGACGGCATGCCAGAGCTCCCGATTGCGCTCCACGCCCTCGAGGTACTGCTCGAACGTCGGCGCGCGCTCGTAGCGTTGCAGGTCCAAGCGGTCTCAGGCCAGCTGCATCGCCCGCTTCGCGGCTTTCTTGCGCAGGTGCGGCTCGAGCACACGCTTCCGCAGCCGGATGCAGTCCGGCGTGACCTCGATGAGCTCGTCGTCCTCGATGAACTCGAGCGCGAGCTCGAGCGTGATCTTGCGCGGGGGCTCGAGCTTGATGTTCTCGTCCGACGCGGTGGTACGCATGTTCGTGAGCTTCTTCTCCCTGCTCACGTTCACGTCCATGTCGTCGGTGCGAGAGTTCTCCCCCACGATCATGCCGCCGTAGGCATCGTCGCCTGGAGAGACGAACATGGTCGCGCGCTCCTGCAGGCTGCCGAGCGCGAACGCGACCACTTTGCCGAGCCGGTCGGCAACCAGAACCCCGCGCGTGCGGCCCTTGATAGGGCCAGCCCACGGCCCCCAAGAGTCGAACTGGTGGTGCAAGATTCCCTCACCCTTCGTCTCAGTCATGAACTCGGAGCGGTACCCGAAGAGGCCTCGCGCGGGCACGACGAAGCGCAGTCTGGTCGCACCCGAGTCGCCCATGGGCCTCATCTCGGTCATCTCGCCGCGGCGTGAGCCCAGATTCTCGATGACGATGCCGATCATCCCCGACGGTACCTCGACGATGGCCTCCTCGTACGGTTCCTGCACCTCGCCGCCGGGTCCCTTCCTGGTGATCACGCGCGGCCGCGACACCTGGAACTCGTACCCCTCTCGGCGCATCGTCTCCATGAGGATCGAGAGGTGCAGCTCACCCCGCCCGCTCACCGTGAACGTGTCGGGCTGATCCGTCTCTTCGACCCGCATGGCAACGTTGCGCTCGAGCTCGCGGAAGAGCCGGTCGCGAACCTGTCGCGTGGTGACGAACGTGCCGGCCTGCCCGGCGAAGGGCGAGTTGTTCACGGTGAAGTCGACGGAGAGCGTCGGCTCCTCGACCGCGATGCCTTTCAGGCGCTCACGGTGCTCGGGGTCGGTGAGTGTCTTGCCGATCTCGACGCCCTCTAGCCCCGCCAGCGCGACGATGTCCCCGGCGTGCGCCTCCTCCACGTCGATGCGCTCGAGCCCCCGGAAGGTGTACAGCTTCGAAACCCGCGAGTCTTCCGCCTCGGCCGAATCCGCGACCATGCCTTCGGGGCCTAGCGCGAGCAGCGACACGCGGTCCCCCACGTGCACGGTGCCGCGCTCGATCCGCCCGATCGCAATACGACCCACGTAGGGCGAGTGATCGAGCGTCGAAACCAGCATCTGGAACGGCCCGTCCCGGTCCACGCGGGGGGCCGGGAAATACGACACGATCGTCTCGAATAGCGGCGCGAGGTCGCCGCCGGTGGCCGTTGCGTCGCGCGCGGCCCATCCATCGCGGCCGACGGCATAGAGGAAGGGCGCGTCGAGCTGCGCGTCGGTGGCCTCGAGATCCATGAAGAGCTGCAGGACCTCGTCGTGCACCTCGGCGGGACGCGCGTCGCTCCGGTCCACCTTGTTGATGACGACGAGCGGCAGCAGCCCCAGCTCGAGCGCCTTACGCGTCACGAAGCGCGTCTGCGGCATGGGCCCTTCCGCCGCATCCACGAGCAGGACCACGCCGTTCACCATCCGGAGGATGCGCTCGACCTCGCCCCCGAAGTCGGCGTGCCCGGGGGTGTCCACGATGTTGATCTTCACGCCGTGCCATTCGACGGCGGTGTTCTTGGCCAGGATCGTGATGCCGCGCTCGCGTTCGAGCGGGTTCGAGTCCATGACGCGCTCCTGCACGGCCTGGTTGTCCCGGAAGACGCCGGCCTGGCGGAACATCTGGTCGACCAGGGTCGTCTTGCCGTGGTCGACGTGCGCGATGATGGCGATGTTGCGGATCTGCATAGCCTGGAAAGGTAACCAAACCAGGCCGTCCGCCGTGCTGGCACCCCTCGCCCCGCCTGTGAGCGGCCCGGGCTAGCGACCGCCCGACCCGTCCTTCATGTTGGCGTCGGCACAGGTCCGCGCCGAACCTCCACGGCCCCACCCGGCTGGGGCCACCGTCCTTCGGCGGATGGAGGCAAAGGGGGGCATACCCTCGGATCCGCAGTCACGGAGCCCGTGTCTGCCGCGTGTGGTCGTGGCCGGGAAGCGACGACGCGCGGCGTACACCGGAGATTCCGATGACGAAGCAGAAGGACTTCAAGCGCCGCGTCCGGGCGCGCATGGCCAAGACGGGGGAGTCGTACACCGCCGCCCGCGCGAACCTCCTCGACGCGACTGACCCTCCTGGCTCGGGGAACCGCACGCTGCCCATCCCCCCCCACCACGAGAAGCTCGCAGGGATGAGCGACCAGAAGGTCGAGAAGGCCACGGGCAAGACTTGGACGGCGTGGGCGGCGGCGCTGGACGGCGTGGGAGCGGCCGCGTGGGAGCATCGAGCCATCGCCGACCACTTGCGGGAGGTGCATGGCGTGCCCGACTGGTGGACGCAGATGGTGACGGTCGGGTACGAGCGGCTGCGCGGCCTGCGCGACGTGGGCCAGAGAAGGGGCGGTTCATACGAGGTCAACAAGTCGAAGACGCTGGCGGTGCCCGTCGCCGACGTCTTCGACGCATTCGCCGATACTCGCCGGCGCAAGAAGTGGCTCCCGGATCTCGCTCTCCGAGTGACCACCGCCACGAAACCCAAGTCGATTCGGATGCGGCTGGACGACGACTCGCGGCTCGAGGCCTACTTCATGGCCAAGGGCCCGGCGAGAGCGTCCGTTTCGGTCCAGCACCGGAAGCTCGTCGACCGCGAGACCGCCGAGCGCACACGCACGTTCTGGACGGAGCGGCTCGAGGTGCTGAAGGGACTGCTCGAGGGCGAGTAGGGGACATCGGCCGAGCCGGCGCCGCGCGTTCGCGGGGCGCCGGCTCGCTAGTCCCCCAGCACGTACGCGAAAATCAGGGGGGCCACGATCGCCGCGTCGGAGTTGATGTCGAAGCGGGGCGTGGTCGAGGCCAGCTTGCCCCAGGTGATCTTCTCGTTGGCCGGGGCGCCCGAGTAGCCGCCGTACGACGGGCGGGCATCCGTGATCTGGCAGAAATACCCCCAGTACGGCACCTCGCGCTGCAGGTCCTGCGTGATGCAGGGCACCGCACAGATGGCGAAGTCGCCAGCTATGCCGCCTCCGATCTGGAAGAAGCCCACGGACGGCGTCTTGCCCCCGCCATGGTTCTTCTCGTACCACTCGATCAGCGCCTGGAACTGCTCGGTTCCCGTCTTCACGCACTGATGGGAGCCCACGTTCCCCATCATCACGTTGGCGGCGAAGATGTTGCCCGTGGTCGAGTCCTCCCAGCCGGGCGCGTAGACCGGGATGCCTTTCGCTTTGGCCGCGAGCATCCAGGAGTGCGCGGGGTCGATCTGGTAGTGTTCGGCGAGCGTCGGGTCGTCGAGCACCTCGAAGAGAAACTCGGCCGGGGTCTTCCGCACACCCGTTTCGGCCGCGCGCTTCCAACACGCGACGAGACGCGACTCGATGTGCCGCATGACCGTTTCGGGAATGCACGTGTCCGTGACGCGATTGAAGCCGCGCTCGTACAGCGCCACCTCGTCGGCCGCCGATAATTCCTTCCAGGAGCGGATGATCTCGTACTCGGCGTGCGCCAGGAGATTGAAGACGTCCTCCTCGAGATTCGCGCCGGTACACGAGATCGCGTGCACGTAGCCTTTGCGAATCATGCGGGCGAGCACGATGCCGAACTCGCCCGTCGACATCGCACCGGCCATGGCGAGCATCATCTTGCCACCTGCCTTCAGGTGGTCCTCGTACGCCTTCGCGGCGTCCAGTGTCTCGCGGGCGTTGAAGTGGAGATAGTGCTTCTCCATGAAGTCGCGGATCGCGCCCAAGGAGTCACTCCTGTGTTATGTGGCCGCGTGAATCTCGAAGCGCAGGACGTTGCACGCTTGCATGCCCACCTCGCAACCGTGCGCGCGCACGAAGTTGTTGGCGTCCTCCTCCTCGCGGGTACCGGGACCCCCTTCTCGTCGGGGGTCTCGCTCACGCAGAGCGAGTCCGGAGGGCTCACCGCAGACATGTCCGAGGCCCTCGCCGAGGACCTCTCCGCGGTGCGCGTTCCGTCGGTGTGCGCACTCGCCGCGAGCGCGAGCGAAGGGGTGCGGAGCTCGGGCCGTGCCGCGACTTCCGCAACGGCGTCTCCGGATCTCGTATGGCGATTCCCGCGGCACGCCTAGGGCTTTCGTACCCCCTCGGGGCCTCCGCAGGTAGTCGAGGTACGTGGCGGCGCTCGGCCCGGAGACCGCGACGCGCCTCCTGCTCGCAGCGGAGGAGACCGACGCGGACGAGATGCTCCGCGTCGGCTTCCTGCATCGCCTGATGGCACCCCCGCAGCTCGCGGCGGCGGCGGCAAGCTCGCCGACCACCTCGCCGGCCTCGCGCGCCTCGCGGCCAGGGCATGAAGCGCATCCTGCTCGACGCCGCCGCCGGCACGGTCGATGAGACGGCGGCCAGGGCACGGAGCCGACCTCTGCGCCACCTCCGACGACTTCCGCGAGGGGCTCGCCCCGAAGCGCGAAGGGAGTGCGCCGCGCTTCCGCGGGGAAGTGAGTCGCCCCCCCGGGACCGGACGCCCCGTTTCCGCGGGAGGACGACGGCCGAGCGACCGAACCGGCGCCTCGGCCGGCGGTACTGTATCCTTCACGCACCCGCATGGGGCGGGACCGGACATGGGGAGGTCGGGATGATCAGTAGCTGGTTGCGCGCCACCGTTGGCACCGCGGTTGGGGCAATCGCCACGAGCGCCTTCATTGCGGGTGCCGTCGTCGCTCAGCAGTCTGGCGCCGATCTCGAGCCCGTCGCGAGCGTCGAGGGGATCACGGAGTATCGCCTCGACAACGGGCTGCGCGTGCTCCTCTTCCCCGACCCCAGCAAGCCGCAGATCACGGTGAACATCACCTACCTCGTGGGTTCGCGGCACGAGGGGTACGGCGAGACCGGGATGGCGCACCTACTCGAGCACCTGCTCTTCAAGGGCACGCCAGGGCACCCCGACATCATGCAGGAGCTCGCCGAGCGGGGCGCGCAGCCGAACGGCACCACCTGGTACGACCGCACGAACTATTTCGAGGTCTTCCCGGCCTCGGCCGACAACCTCGAATGGGCACTGGACCTCGAGGCCGAGCGCATGATCAGCTCCCGCGTCGAGCGGGACGATCTCGACTCCGAGATGACCGTCGTGCGCAACGAGATGGAGAGCGGCGAGAACAGTCCTTCGCGGATCCTGGGCGAGCGGGTTCTCTCGACGGCGTATCTCTGGCACAACTACGGCAACTCGACCATCGGCGCGCGCTCCGACGTCGAGAACGTCCCCATCGAGCGCCTGCAGGCGTTCTATCGGAAGTACTACCAGCCCGACAACGCCGTCCTGCTCGTCGCGGGCAACTTCGACGCGCCGGCCGCGCTCGACCTCGTGGTCGAGAAGTTCGCGGCCATTCCGCGCCCCGTGCGCGAGGGCCCGAACATTCTCTACCCGACGTATACGGCGGAGCCGACGCAGGATGGTGAGCGCAGGGTCACGCTCCGCCGGGTGGGCGACCTGCAGTACGTCACCACGCTCTACCACGTGCCCCCGGGGTCGCACCCCGACTTCGCCGCCGTCGAAGTGCTGGCGTACGTCCTGGGCGACACCCCCTCGGGGCGGCTATACCGCGCACTGGTCGAGACGCAGTTGGCGACTTCGGCGAGCGCAGGCGCTTACCAGCTCCGCGAGGCGAGCCCGCTCACCATGTCGGCCACGGTCGACCGAGACCGTGACCTGACGGCGGTGCTGGACTCCCTGAACGCGACCGTCGCGAGCGTGCTCTCCGTGCCCGTCACCGAGGACGAAGTCCAGCGAGCGCGCACCGCCATGCTCTCGCGCATCAACCAGCGCTTCAACTCGTCTACCGGGATCGCGCTGGAGCTGCAGGAGTGGATCGGGATGGGCGACTGGAGGCTCTTCTTCCTGAGCCGGGACCGGATCGAGGGCGTCACCGCCGCCGACGTGAACCGTGTCGCCGGGGCGTACCTCAAGCCCGATAACCGCACGGTGGGACTCTTCTACCCGACGGAGAATCCCGACCGAGCCGAGATTCCGGCGGTGCCCGACATCGAGGAGATGGTCGGCTCGTACCGCGGCCGTGCCGCCGTGGCGGAAGGGGAGGCGTTCGACCCTTCCCCTGCCAACATCGAGTCACGCACGGTCCGCTACACGCTCGCCAATGGCCTCGAGGTGGCACTCCTGCCGAAGCAGACACGGGGTGACCTCGTGATGGTCAGCACGCGCTTCATGTTCGGCGACGAGTCCTCGCTCATGAACAGGGGCACCGCCGGCGACCTCGCGGGCGCGATGCTCATGCGGGGGACGACGAACCGCAGCCGGCAGCAGATCCAGGACGAGCTCGACAGGCTACAGGCGTCAGGACGGGTCGGCGCCAGCGGCATGATCGGCAACGGACAGTTCCAGACGGTGCGCACGAACGTTGCCGACGTGCTGCGTCTCTTGTCCGAGCTGGTGCGCGAGCCGTCGTTCCCCCAGTCGGAGTTCGACGTCCTGAAGGAGCAGAACCTCGCCTCCATCGACGAGGCGCGGACGGACCCGGACGCGCTCGCCGGTCTCGAGCTGTCACGCGCGATGAGCAACTGGCCGCGCGGGCACGTGAACTACGTGGAGACGTTCGACGAGTCGCGCGCCTCGCTCGAGGCGACCACACTCGCGGACGTGCGCGCCTTCCACCGTGACTTCTACGGCCCCCAGAGCGGGAACGTGGTGGTGGTGGGCGACTTCGACGAGCAGGGGATCCGCCGCGTCATCGAAGAGGCGTTCGGGGACTGGGAGAGCCCGCACCCCTTCCGGCGCGTGGTTACGCCGTTCTACGACCCACCGGCACGCGAGATCGTGATCGAGACGCCGGACAAGGCCAACGCGGTCTTCATGGTTCAACAGAACCTCGAGCTGCGTGAGTCCGATCCCGACTATCCTGCGCTCCTCATGGCGGGGTACATGATCGGGGGCGGCTTCTTGAACTCGCGGCTCACGCGCACGATCCGGGAGGAGCGCGGCCTGAGCTACGCCGTGCAGGGTGCCCTCTCGGGGCACCCGGTCGACGCGGCGGGCCAGTTCATCGTCTACGCCATCTCCGCCCCCGAGAACGCCGAGGCGGTGCAGAGTGCGTTCATCGAAGAGATGACGACGATCCTGCGGGACGGGTTCACCGAGGAGGAGCTGCAGACCGCCAAGCAGGGGTGGCTCGAAGGCCGCCAGTACGGGCGGGCGCAAGACTCGAGTCTCGCGGGACAGCTCTCCCAAGGGCTCTACTTCGACCGCACCCTCACGTTCGACCAGCAGCTCGAGGACCGCGTGCGCGCGGTCACGCTCGCTGAAGTGAACAGGGTCACGCGGGCCCGCATCGACCTATCGAAGATGACGACCGTGCAAGCGGGCGACTTCGCCGGCACAGCGGCGCGCTAGAGCGCTAAGACGCCGAGCGGCGACGCTTCTTGGGCCTCACACCCGCGTCGATGTAGCCGCCCTGGACGAGCAGCTCCCGGAGCCGGTCCTCACGGTCCGCCAGGGGAGTCTTGGCGATCTCCCGCGCGAACTCGATGCGGTGTGAGGTGGACACTTTGTCCAGTACGGCGATCGGGGCGCCGTACCTGAGGAGGATGCGCTTCGCGTCTACGGCGACCTGGTCGGCCACGTAAGTCCTCGGTCTCAGCTCTGGGCGGAAAAACGGCCAAGGATAATGGAAACACCTGGCGCCAATCCAGGGAAGCGCCGCTACCGGCCTACCAGATCAGTTCATCAGGCCGGGATCGTCTTCCTTATCCGGCGGCTCGCGCCCCGTCGTCGGAAGCACTAGGGGCCCGCTCAGGTGGAAGCGGGGAACCTCCACCTTGAACCTGCTCCCATCGGGCCGCTCGAAGGTGTAGTACCCCTCCATGTAGCCCGCCGGCGACTTGAGCACGCAGTAGCTGCTGTACTCGTGCGACTCCCCGGGGGCCAGAACGGGCTGCTGCCCGATCACCCCCTCCCCGTCGACGACCGAGTCGCCCGCCGCGGAGTCGTGGATGCGCCAGTGCCGGAAGAGCAGCTGGGCCGTCTGGGCGCCCTCGTTGGCCAGGCCGACCTTGTAGGAGAAAACGAAGTTCCCCTCCGCCGGGTCGGACTCCGCCAGCGAATAGCGCGGGCGCACCCACACCAGGATCCCCTCGGTCGCCTTCTCGTAGCGCATGGCCCGTCATACACGGGCCCGTTCCCTTAGGGTCGCGGGTTCCCCGGAGCCCGGGCGGTCAGCTCGCGTTGATGACGACCGTGTGGGTGTTGCCGACGGAGAACACGATGGTGCCCCCGAGCAGCTCGGCGATGCCGTTCGACAGCCGATCGTCCGGCGCGGTCACCGAAGCCCCGATCAGGAGACTCGCATTCGGGTCGCCGGGGAGCCCAAGCGGAAGCGGGATGTTCTCGAAATCGAGCTCGTACCCGTTCCCGGAGAACGAGAACCCGTCGGGCAGGTACCCCGTGAGCTCCGGCGGTACAGTGCCAGAGGGCGTCTCGGCCGGCCAGGCCTGCGAGTCGCCGTTGTAGTTGAGAACGGCCACACGGAGGACCTGGAGGTCGCCCGCCACACTGGTTGCGCGAGCCCGGAACGTCATGTTGCGCATGTTCGGGATCGCGAGGCCGGCGAGGATCCCGACGATGGACACGGTCACGAGCAGCTCGACGAGCGTGAAGCCGCCGCGTCCGAGGCGCCGACGTCCACTCGACTTCGCGCTGATGCCATTCATGGTCGTCACCCTCCGATCCGGCGGGTCATGTCGTTCCCCAGCTCTCTCGCAGTCCAGTCGCGCTCCGATTCCACGGCGGAGTTGAAGCACACGGGCTCCTGACCCACGGATCCGCAGAGCGTGTAGTTCTGTCCCACGACTGTGTAGTCGAGCAGTCCGCTCTCGTCGCCAGCCTCGGCAAGCGTCTGCGGGAGAGAGCCGTTCCTGGCCCGATAGGTCGCGATCATGTTGAGTCGGATCCAGATCGCGTTCTCGAGCGTCTGCACCTACTCCTCCGGCGCCTGCGCTGCGATCGGGTTCACGACGACCCAGGAAGGCGGCGCGACGAGCAGGAACGTCGCGAGCACCGCGAGCGTGAGGCCCATCGGCAGCATCCAGATCGGCTGCGCCTTGGGGCCGACCTTCTTCTTCGCCGCCTCGTCCCGCTCCTGCGCGTGCTTGAGCACGGCGGCCACGACGTCGGCAGCCTCCTGCCCGGTGGCGACTTCCCGGGCGTGGAATGGCTTGACCGTGTCCTGGTCGGACGGGCGATCGTGTGAAGGGCCTTCGGTCACCAGCGCACGTCCTTGGGATGCGGAGTGTCGAGCGGTTCGCGGCGCAGCTAGGCCGGAAGGTCGGGATGATATTCAAGCCCGGGCCCGAGGATAGGGCAGACGCCCGGAGGTATCCCGCGTCGGGTCGACGGCCCTGCCCCACTGGGATAGCTTCGGGGCGATGACGGATCGCATTCTGTCCCGATCGGTCGAGGACTATCTCAAGGCCATCTACGGCCTGTGCGAATCGGGCGACGCGGCGTCCACGACCGCTATCGCCGAGGCGCTGGACATTCAGCCCGCATCGGTGACCGGCATGGTGAAGCGCCTCGCCGAATCGGGCCTGCTCGAGCACGTGCCGTATCGGGGCGTGCGCCTCACCAAGCTCGGGGGACGTGAGGCGCTGCGCGTACTGCGCCGGCACCGCATCCTCGAGACGTACCTGTGCGAGCGTCTGGGCTACGCTTGGGACGACGTGCACTCCGAGGCGGAGCGGCTCGAGCACGCAGCCTCGGACGAGCTCATCGAGAAGATGGCGGCCGCCCTCGAGTTTCCGCGCCACGACCCCCATGGCGCACCCATCCCGACCGTGGGCGGGTACATCGAGAGCACCGACGTCTCCACGCTGGCCGACGCGATGCCCGGCGCGCACGTCCGTATCCGCGCCGTGCGAGACGAAGACTCCGCCGACCTGCGCTCCATGGCCGCCGAGGGCCTGGTACCGGGTGCCCGCGTGCGCGTGGCCGAGTCGCAGCACGTGGCAGGGTCCGTCGAGATCCGGCTCGGGAGTGAGGTGAGGTCGCGTGCCGTGCAGGGCGACCTCGCCCGCCAGATCTACGTCGTGCCCGACGAGGGCTGACGCGCCCTTTGGACCTCTAGCTACGGAAGCGGGCAGTCGGGCGGGCCGCCGGGCGCGCTGGTCGCGACTACGGTGAACTGCCGCGTCACCGCCGCGCCGAACATGCCCGTCCCGTCCCCGCGCAGGCTCGCGACGCGCACCTGGCCCGACGGGTTGAAGTTCCCGCCGCGCACCCAGTTGACGTAGTTGCGATCCACCGCCGTCACCGAAACGCCGGCGTCGGTCCCGTTCGGCAGGCCCTTCTGCAAACGAACCGCGATGTCCTGGTCCAGGCCGAAGCGGTCGAAGACGCCGAACTCGCTGGGGAAGATCACGGTCGTGTCCGTTGCCGAGATCGAGAGCCCGAGCAGGTAGAGCGTGTCGTCCTCGACCTCGATCCCCTCCGAGGCGAGCGCTGCAGGAAGTCCGTGGATCTCCGTCTCGTTCACGTAGGCCCAAGCGCCCTGTGAGCGCGTCCACCGGAGAGCCATCAGTGTGTCGGGCGGGAGGCGGCACGACGGCCCGATGACCTCGAGCTGGAAATTCCCGGGGATACGCGCGGCGCCCAGCAAGGTGCGGCCGTCCCCAAGGCGGATCGACAGGTCGAGCGCATCGCCGGGCGCGAGCGCCGACGCCAACCCACCGTCCAGGAAGCAGCTCCCCGACGCCCCTTTCGGCAACGAGTCGACGCATTCGGTGACGAGCCCGAGCGTGAGGTTCAGCGTGTCGGTGCCGCGCGTGATGCGCACGCGCGCGTCGTCGAACGTCTCCGAGTCGGGTGCACCTCCGGCCGCGGTCCCGTGCAGGAAGGCGAGCGCTCGGTTATCGGCGGGCGTATCACCGACCGTGACGTAGACCTCGGCGACGACGACGTCGACGAAGTCGATCACCGTGATCTCCTCGAGGTCGCACGCGGTGGAGCCCACCACGAACAGGAGCGCAGCACTTCGCGTGATCCGGCGCATCAGAACGACACCTCGAGTCCGAACGTCGGCAGCACTGGGAACATCGACACGCCGGAGCGCACCGGCGGCGCGCTCTCGTACTCGAAGAAGTAGAAGAGGGGATTACGTTGGTTGTAGACGTTGAGCACGTTCACGTAGGGCGTGAGCGAGCCCCACCCCTTCACGAACGTCTTGCGGAAGCTCACGTCGAGCCGATGGTACGTGGGAAAGCGCGATCGATTTCGGCCTTCGAGCAGCACGCCGTACTCGTCGATCAGGCCGCCGCCATCTTCGGCGCCGCTCCATGCGAGCGTCCCTCCGCCCACGAATCGCGGCGAGTAGTACGCGTACGATCCGATCGCGCGGGTGTAGGGAATGCCGCTGCCGAAGTTCCACCGCACCCCGCCCTCCCAACCCCACGGCGCGGGATACGACATGACGATGTCCATGTCGACGCGACGATCGAACACCGGTGGATAGGTAATCTCCGGAGTCGGCTGGAGCGGCGAGAGCGCATCGGGGAACGTGCGGTCGGCCTGTAAGATGGACGCGGCTACCCAACCAGTGATGGCGCCCGTCTCCTTGCGCACCATGAAGTCGACCCCGTACGAGACCCCGTCGCCGCTCAGGTTGTCGTCGAGCTCGTCGTTGGGGTCGTCCGCCGGGTTGAACGTCACCACCCCGTCGAACGTGCGCACGTACCCCTCGACCGACCAGAACCAATCCAGGTCGCGGAATCCCTCGACGCCCAGCTGGAGCTGGTTCGAGACCACGTGGGGCGCACGCTGGCCCGCGAGGATCCAGATGTCGAGTCCGAGGGGAAGCTCCTCGTCGCGCAGCGAGTGCACGAACTGCGTATAACGCCCGGCGGCGAGCTTCAGCGCCGCGTCCCCCCCGGCGAAGAAGCGCTTGACCGCGAGGCGAGGCGCCAGCTCCGCTGTCCACGACCCCGGTTCCGGGCCCCAACCGTCGAGGCGGAGGCCAGCCTCCACGAGCCATGCGGCCGGCGCGGACCACCGCGCCTGCGCGAACGTGCCGAGCAGCCACCCCTTGCCCGCCCCACCCGTGAACTCGGTGCCCCCGGTGGCGAAGCGATTCCGATAGGAGAGGCGCTCGGCGCTCGTCCCCACCTGGAGCGAGAGCCGCGAGGACAGAGGATGGTCGAGGTCCGCGCGCACCTGCCCCTGCTGAATGCCGCTGAGGAACTCAGTGTCCGCGAAGTCGGGGAACGAGAGTCCGGTCCCGAAGCGGCTGAAGTTCGCGCGCAGGTCGAGCGAGCCACCGCCGGCGCGTGGCCGCGTCCACCGGACCCCCACCAGGTCGTTCCCCCAGTCCCAGTCGATGCGCAGCGGGAAGTCTTCGTCGTCGAGCTGCGTGAAGTCGAGAACGTCTTTGCCCGAATACGCCGTGATCAGGAAGCTGTCGCCTCCTCTCCCTTGACTCTCGATCACCCCCTGGAAGTCGGTGAGGTGATACGGAAACTCGAACGCGGGCTTGAAGAGCACGTCGAAGTACGAGCGACGGGCCGAGAACCGGTAGCGGACACTGGAACGACCGAGCGCGTCCGCGACCGAAGTGGGGAGCCGGCCACCCACGGCCAGTCGCGTCGCGAGCAGCGAGACACCGGCATCGACGCCGAAAGAGCCGTCGCCGGGATCGGACTCGATGTCCAGCACCGAGGAGACGCGCCCCCCGTGCTCTGCGGGAAAGCCGCCAGACGACAGCTCGACGCGGTCGATCATGTCGGCGTTGAACACCGAGAAGAGCCCGCCCAGGTGGAACGGGCTGAACACCGGCACACCATCCAACAGGATCAGGTTCTGATCCTGCGATCCGCCGCGCACGTGGAACGCAGCCGAGAAGTCCGACGTGGACACCACGCCCGGGAGCACCTCGATCGCGCGGATGGGGTCCGTCTCGGCGACGCCTGGCAGCGCGCGCAGCTCTTCGAGCCGGATCTCGCGCACGGTCGGACCTCCGAGCTCCTCGAAGCGGGTCCGTTCTCTGCTGCCGGCGGCCTCGACCGAGACGCCGGGAAGCTCGATCGCGCGCCGCTCCAGCTCGATATCCACGTCGAGCACCTGCCCCGATTCGAGGCGCACCTCGCGCGTGTACTCGGCATAGCCGAGCCCTTGAATGCGCAGTGTGCGCGACCCCGGAGAGACGCGCTGGACCGTGAACACCCCCAGCGAGTCCGTGTCCGCTCCGGCGAGCGTCACCTCGTCCGCGAGCAGGGTGACCACTGCACCCGACACGGGACGTCCTTCGTCGTCCAAGACACGGCCTCGGACAGAGGCGGATTGCGCCGAGGCTGCGGGGGCCAGGAGGCCGATGAGCAGGAGCGCGAACAGGGCGGAACGGGTCCACATGGGGGAAATGTAGCCACGCCCCGGGGTCGCCTCTATTATCGGGGGATGGCATCGCTCCCCGAGCTGCTCGCGCGCGTTTCCCTCTTCGAGGACCTCACGTCCGAGGAGATCGCCTTGATCGCCGGCGCCGCTCAGCAGCGCACGTTCGCCGAGGGGGGAGAACCTCTTCGAGATCGGTGAGCCCGGACGCTCACTGTTCGTGCTGACCGCCGGAACCGTGCAAGTTCTCCACCCCAACCGTGCCGCGCACTTCCAGCTGGCGCGCTTCGGGCCGGGCGAGTTCTTCGGTGAGATGGCGCTGCTCGACGATGCGCCGCGGAGCGCCACCGCCAAGGCGCTGTCCGAGGTGGAAGCGCTCGTGCTCGACAAGGTGGCCTTCCACGAGCTGGTGCTCGCCCACCCCCACGTTTGGCTTCGCCTCCTGAGCGTCATGTCGCGCAGGATGCGAAAGGCCGACGAGCATATCAGCAGCCTCAATAGCAAGTCGATGAGGGATCCCCTGACTGGCTTGCACAACCGGCTCTCCTTCGAGGAGCGACTGGAGGAGGAGGCCTCACGCGCGCGGCGGTACGGGGGCTCGTTCTCCCTGATCCTCGTGGATGTCGATGAGTTCGCCGCGGTGAACGAGAAGCACGGTGTCGAGCTCGCGGATCGACTGCTTGCCTGGGTGGGCCGGCTGTTGAACGAGCACACGCGAGCGTCGGACGTGGCGTTCCGATTCGAGAACGACGCGTTCACGATCCTGTGCCCAGGGACGTCCTCCGAGGTTGCCGCCCAACTCGCGAATCGACTCGTCACCCTGGTCGCAGAGGCCAAGCCACCGGTGAATGCGGACGTGTCGATCAGCGTGGCTGCGGGTACGGCGACGTGCCCGGATCACGCGCGCGATGGCCAGGCGCTCCACTACGAGGCCGAACGGGCGCTGCTGGCGAGCCGCGCGGCGCGCTGACGACTCCTCAGTCGAACCAGCGCGTCAGGCGGTCCAACGCGCCCAGCAGATCCGGCTCGAGGTCGAGCACTGGCCGCAACGGATCTTCGCCCAAGCGCCGCATGCGCTTCGGCACGCTCACGATGGTGTGGTCCGAGATCTTCAGGCGCTTCGTGACCTCGCGCCACTCCAGCGGCGCCGACACGGTCGCGCCCGGGAGCGGCCGCACCGTGAAAGGCGCCGCGAGCAGACGGCCGTGCCCGTTCTGCACGAAGTCGATGTAGACCTTGCCGTCGCGCCGGTTAGGGCTGCGCGTGAGCGTGGCGACTCTCGGCATCTCGCCGACGAGCACGCGCCCCAGAAGCTGAGCGAGTGTGCGCGACTGCTCGTAGGTGAGCTGCCGGCCGAGCGGCACCAGCACGTGGATCCCCGAGGAGCCGCTCGTCTTCGCGAACGACGGAAGCCCGATCTCCTCGCAGATCTCGTGCAGCCGGCGCGCGATGTCGACCACGTCCTCGAACGGCGCTTCCTTGGGATAGAGGTCGAGGATGCACCAGTCCGGAGTGGCCAACGTCTCGATGCGGCTCGACCAGATGTGCAGCGGGATGGTGCCGAGGTTGATCACGTAGAGGAGCGAGTCGAGATCTTCGGCGACGAAGTAGGACAGCTCCCGCTCGCTCCCTTCGCTCCAGAGCGTGACGCGCCGGAACCAGTCCGGAGCGTAGGGCGGCGCATCCTTCTGGAAGAAGGACTTTCCCTCGATGCCGTCCGGGTAGCGCGTCATGACCAGTGGGCGGTCCTGGAGGTACGGAAGCATCCACTCCGCCACCTGCCTGTGGTACTCGATCAGATCGCCTTTGGTGTAGCCCTCGTCCGGCCAGAAGACCTTGTCCAGGTTCGTGAACGTAACCGTGCGCTCTTCCGCGACCGAGGGTGGCGCTGGCGGTGCCGGTGGTGGCGGCTCCTCGGTGGCCTCGGTCGGGCCCTCGACGATGCACTCGCTCGCCTTCTTGTCGGTGCGGAAGCGGCTGAACGACGGTTGGCGAGCGAGGCCCTGCTCCGTCAGCTCCTTGTAGACGACTTCGACGACCAGCTCGGGACGGACCCAATGGTGCGACTTGCCTCTCAGCCCACTGCCGGGAATCGGCCCGCGGTCGCACGGGCATTTCTTCACCTCCAACCTCTCGAGCCGCTCGACGATGTCGTCGAGCTGCGAGTCGGTGAAGCCGGTGCCGACGCTCCCCGAGTAGACCAGGTCCTCGCCTTCGTAGCGTGCGATGTGTAGCGCACCAAAGCCGCCGCGCGACCCCTTCGGTTCCGTCCAACCGACCACGACGAAGTCCTCGACCTTCACCGTGCGCACTTTGATCCAGCTCTTCGAGCGCCCGCCTTTGTAGGGAGAGTCGGCCTTCTTGGCGACGATGCCCTCGAGACCCATGCGGTCCACCTGCGCGTACATCGCCTCGCCCTTCTCGGCGATGTGGTCGGCGTAGCGGATGGGGCCGACGGTGGGGTGCACGTCGCGCAGGATCGTTTTGCGCTCGACGAGCGGGAGCGGGCGCAGGTCGAAGCCCTCCAACGCCAGGATGTCGAATGCGTGGTAGATCGCGGGCAGTGCGAAGCTCGCCTTGAGCGCATCGTCACGGTTCAGGATGCGGCCGCGCCCCTGCAGGCGCCCGAACGAGGGACGCCCCTCCGCGTCGGGCACCACCACCTCGCCGTCGAGGATGAGCCCCTCGTAGGGGAGCCCGCGCACCGCGCGCGCGATCTCCGGAAACGTGATCGTCAGGTCGTGCCCAGCGCGCGAGCGCAGGTGCGCCTCTCGTGCCGAGCGCTCCGCGAGCAAGCGATAGCCGTCGTACTTGAGCTCGAAGACCCAACCCTTCTTGGAGAACGGCCGCTCCTCCTGTGACGCGAGAAGACGCTCGAGCTCATCAACAGGAAGATCGAGGGCCAGGAGATCACCGCCGCGCCCGTCGAGGAGTCGAAGACCAAGATCATCGACCTCATGGCCGCGCTGAAGGCGTCCATCGAGGGCGAGGAGCGCAAGCCGGCCGCGCGCGCCGGCAAGAAGGCGACCGGTGCCGACAAGTCCGACGCGAAGAAGAAGCCCGCGCGCCGCAAGGCCGCTGGCTGAGTCGACGCCGCCGGTCGGCGGCGCGCACGGCTTCACGACCCTGCAGGTCGCGGACGCGTCGGGGCTCCCCACCTCCAAGATCCTGGCCTGGGCGCGCGCAGGACTGCTCACTCCCGTCCGTGACGAGGACGGCGCCTACGTCTTCTCGTTCCAGGATCTTCGTCCTGCTCCGCTCCGCTCGCGAGCTGCTCGCGTCCGACGTGCCTGCGCGCAAGGTACGCGCGGCCCTCGAGGCACTGCGTATGCAGCTCCCGTCTGGACGACCGCTCAGCGCGGTGCACATCTCGGCGGTCGGCGACCGCGTGCTGGTGCGCGACGAGAGCAACTTGTGGGAGCCGGACTCCGGGCAGACGTTGCTGGACCTGGGTGCGTCGCCGTCGGCAGGGCCCGACAAGGTACCTGCGGTCGCGCCGGCCGGGATCGGCGTGGCGGCCGAGATCGGCGCGGCGGCCACGATCGGCGAACGATCCGCGGCCTCGGCCGACGAGTCGTACAACGCGGCCCTCGACCTGGAGGGCACGGACCCCGAGCGCGCGATGGCGGCCTATCGCGACGCACTCGCGTTCGATCCGCTGCACGCGGACGCGCACCTGAACCTCGGCCGCCTGCTACATGAGGCGGGCGAGCTGGCCGACGCCGAGGCTCACTACCGTGCGGCGGCGGAGGCCGAGCCCGAGAGCGCGCGGGCGCACTTCAACTTGGGCGTCCTCGCAGAAGACCGCGGCCGCGTTGGGGACGCGCTGGCCGCCTATCGCGAGGCGCTCCGCCTGGACGAGCACCTCGCACCCGCGCACTTCAACTTGTCGCGGCTACTCGAGGCGCGCGGCGAAGAGGCCTCCGCCCTCGCGCACCTGGTGACCTACAAGAGGCTGATCAGCTCGCGCCACCCGTGAGCTTCTTGACCTGGGGCGCCAGCAGGAGCGCCAGCAGGCCTGCCCCGCCGATGATCATGGCGACCGTGCGGAACAGGTCAGCCGGTAGCATGGTCTCCAGCAGCCCCGCGACCAGACCCGCGAGTAGGTTGCCCAGCGCGGCGCCCACGAACCAGATGCCCATCATCTGACCGACGCGGCGCTCCGGCGAGAGCTTGGTGATCGCCGAGAGGCCGATGGGCGAGATGCACAGCTCGCCCACCGTGTGCAGGAAGTAGGTGACCACCAGCCACGATGGCGACACCAGGGAGTCCGTGGTCGCGTTGGCTGCGCCCCAAGCGAGCACGAAGAACCCAGCGGCGAGCCCCATGAGGCCGAGTCCGGCCTTCATGGGAATGGACGGGTTGGCGCTCCGACGCTCGAGCCAGACCCACAGCGCGCCGAAGATGGGCGCGCCGATGATGATCATGAGCGCGTTCACCGACTGCAGCCACGAAGCGGGCAGCTCCCACGAGCCGAAGGTGCGGTCCGTGAGGTCGCGGGCGAAGATGTTCAGCGACGTCCCGGCCTGCTCGAAGCCGGACCAGAACACCGCGACCAGCAGGAAGAGCCAGAAGATCACCGCCATGCGCTTGTTCTCGGCTGCGGTGTGCCGGCCGAACGCCCATACGTACAGGAAGTAGAGCGCGACGATGACGAGGACGGCCGAGCCGAGCGCCTGCGCGATCTGGGTGAGCGTGACCGGAATGACGCCGCGCGAGACCAGGTAGCCGAACGCGACCACAGCGGCGACCACGGCGAAGAAGGTGCCGAAAAACTTTCTCGACTTGGCCGCCACTTCTTCAGCGGTAGCGTCGCCCTTGAGCACGCCCACGTCCCCGAGCCGCTCTTCCCCGAGCCGGTATTGGATCAGCCCCAGGACCATGCCGACGCCAGCGGCCCCGAAGCCCCAGTGCCAGTGGTTCTGCTCGCCGAGGAACCCGGTGACGAGCGGGCCGAAGAACGCGCCCAGGTTGATCCCCATGTAGAAGATCGAGAAGCCAGCGTCCCGGCGCGCGCCGCCCTCCGGATAGAGCTCCCCCACCATCGTGCTCACGTTGGGCTTGAGCAGCCCGGTGCCGCAGATGATGAAGGCCATGCCGAGGAAGAACGTGAACTTGCTCGGCACAGCCATGGTGAAGTGACCGATCGCGATGACCCACCCACCGACCCAGACGGCCTTGCGCGGTCCCCACAAGTTGTCCGCGACCCAGCCTCCCGGAAGTGCGAGGATGTACACGAGGCTCGTGTAGAGCCCGTAGATCGCGCCGGCGGTGGGGACGTCGAGTCCGAGGCCGGGATTCGCCGCGGCGGTGGCCCCGGTCATGAACAGCACGAGGAGCGCGCGCATCCCGTAGTACGAGAAGCGCTCCCACATCTCCGTGAAGAAGAGCGTGGAGAGGCCGCGCGGATGGGCGGCGGTGGGCGCGCTCGTGCTCATGTCGTCACTCTCCGACGGACTCCCAGAAGCGCTGGACCTGAGCCATCCGCTCCGGCGAGCCCGTGAAGAGGCCCGTCGGATACGTGCGGTAGCGAGCCATGTCCCGGTAGATCATGTCGGCCTGGTAGAGGTTCACACCCAGCCCCGCCAGATATTGCAGCCGCAGGTTGCGGTCACGGTTGAGCTGCGCATCCGCGATCCACGGATCGATCTCGGGCTTCTTGGCCGCGAAAGTCGCCATCAGCTGCGCGGCGGAGTAGAAGCCCACCTCACCGAGCGACTGCGCCACGCGCGCGTACTCGGGCGAGTTGAGCTTGGCGTCGATGGCGTCCAGGTCGATGGGGGCCGGGTTGTTCTGGCCCACCAGCACGACGTCGTAGCCCTGCCCGTAGGCGAGGTTCGCGAAGACCATGCCCTCGGGGAACACCTCGAAGAACGTAGCGACTTCGCTCTTCACCGCCTCCAGGTTGCTCTCGTAGAGCTGCACGAAGACGGTGATCACGCCGCCCGGGTTCAGGTGCGCCCTGGCCTCGCGCCAGAACTCGACGGTGTACAGCGTAGCCGCGCCTTTCACCCACGGGTCGAACGGATCCGACGTGATGGCGTCGAACATTCGGTCGGTGGTGAGCAGAAAGTGGCGCGCGTCGTCGATCACGACCGTCGTCTTGGGGTTGTCGACCACCTCGAAGTTGTGCATGCCGAACTCGCGCGACACGACCTCGGGCACGAGCGGCTCGATCTCGACGATGGTGAGGTCCCGCACCGCGGGGTCGATGCTGACCGCGCCCGCCGTGACACCCGCGCCGCAGCCGATCAACATGACCGAGGTCGCCTGCGTCGGCAGGAGAGTCGTCAGGTGGCCGAGCATGCGCTGCAGGCGCATGTCCTGGGGCTCGCTGGAGGCCTGCACCTTTCCGGCGTTGTGGTAGTTGCGGTAGCCGCTGTCGAGCTCGGATACGGCCATCGACGAGTTCATGCCCTCGCCCACGTACACGAAGCGGAGGTAGTCGGCATCCAGGTACGTCGGCGCGTAACGCCCGTATCCGACGAGGAGCGCCGGTACCGCAGGAACGGTCCAGGCGAAGATCGCTGCGGTGGCGAGCACCACCGCACCCCGGGCCGCGCCGCGGCCGCCGAGCCGAACCCTGCCGTTCTCGTCCACCACCAGCGCCAGCATGAGGAGCGCGGACAGCGCCGCGAAGCCGATCATGACGCGCTGCGTGGTGCGCGTGCCGACCCACGCAATCATGACGACCGAGCTGAGCAGCGCGCCGAAGATCGCGCCCACCGTGTTGGCAGCGTAGACGCGTCCGACCAGACGACCGGAGTCGGAGCCCCTGGCTGCCACGGCGGCCAGCGCGAGCGGGAAGCTCGCACCCCACAGCGCCGCCGCGGGGAGCGCGGTCAGTACCGCACGGAAGAAGTCGAACTGGAAGTTGAACCAGGGTGTCGCGATCGAAGGGTTGACCGGCCAGTTCGGGAGCGCGCGCAGGAGCACGTACGCTGCCCACGCAAGGCCCGCTACGACGAGCAACTGTGCCCAACCGAGCGCGCGGCGCGGATCACTCAGATTACGCGCCATCGCAGAGCCGACGCCGCTGCCGATGCCGATGCCGAATAGGAACGAAGCCAGGATCAGCGAAAAGGTGTACGTGGTACCACCGAAGTTCAGCGCCATGAGGCGCGTCCATACCACCTCGGCCCCGAGCGCAGTGGCGCCCGAGATCGCGATCGAGAAGAGGACGAGCCCAGCCCCCGGCGCCATGCGCGCTGGCTCCCCGGACTCAGGCGAGTCCGTGCGTGAGTAGGGTAGCGCGCCCGCGAGCGCGAGTCCGGCCACCGCCACGAGCACGTTCAGCCCCACCGCGGCGTACGTCGCGATCGCCACGTCGTAGACGCGCAGCAGGTAGAAGCCAGCCAGCAGGCACCCCGCCACCGCGCCGAACGTGTTGCCGCCGTAGAAGAACCCCAGCCAGGACACGCCGCGCGGCGTCGCCTCCACCCAACGCGCGATCGCGGGCAGCGTTGCGCCCATCATGATGGTCGGCGGGAGCAGGAAGAGCGCGCAGAAGACGGCCCGCACCGCGATCCCGACCATGCCCGGTCCGCCGAGCGACGTGTAGAGCCCCCCCACCCAGGGTAGCAGCCAGAGGACCAGGAGCCCGAAGCCGCCGATCCCGAGCTCCAGGTAGGCGTAGACCTTGAGAGGGTGGTGGCTGGCGGACACGAAGCGCGACAGCGAGACGCTGCCGATGCACATGCCGCCCATGAACGTGGCCAGGAGCACGCCGAGCGAGATCGCGGAAGAGCCGACGATGAGCGAGAGAACCTGGAACCACACGATCTCGTAGATCAGCGCGGCGCAACCGCTCCCGATGAAGAGGAGCACGAGCAGAGGCAGGAAGCGGTCAGCCGGCGAGACGCTCGCCTGCCTCGTATCTACTTCAGAGGTCATGTATCGAAGGTGCGGGGGGAGGGGCACCGGCGTCGGAAACAACCGGTTCCCAGGGGGATCGAAAGTGTGTACTACGCCCGACACTTCCCTTCAATTGAGCGTTGACCCGCCCGTTACGCGAGAGGCCCACACCCCATGGCCGGCATCGTCGAATACCTGTTGGCGAACCCGATCTACCTCGCCCCCATCCTGCTGATGGCGGCCATGCTGGTCTTCGCCGTCCTGAAGAAGCTGCTCAAGCTCGCCGTCGTCCTGGCGATCGCCGCCGGGCTCTACCTGCTCCTGGTGCAGTACTTCGGCGGGGGGCTCTGAGCCCCCCGGCTGCGAAGATCCCTAGAACGGCAACAAGCGCGTGATGTTGAACCCCACGCGCCACTCGTCCGGAGTGAACTCCACTTCGGAGCCGGCGAGCACCTGAGTCGGGTTCATACGGGCCTGGTTCGTCACGACCAGCTTGAACACGTGACCGCGCGTGGTAGCCTCCAGACCGAACGTGACGGGGTCGTGCTCGAGGTCTGTCCGCTCAGGCGTAACGAGCCATTCACCGAGCAGACCCAGGTCCGGCGAGAGGAAGAGCTGGCCGTGCAAGCCGACCGCCACCGCCTGGTGCACATCGAAGTCCGCCAGGCGCTGGTTGCGGAGGTACGTCGGCACTACGCCGACCGCGAAGCGGTCGCCCAGAAGCGCATTCACGATCAGCTGCGCGTACTGCTGCGACTCGTTGTCCTCCGCGCCTGGGAACGGGAACGGCTGCGTATTGAACGCGACGCCGCCCATGAACGCGAGCTTCGTGGGGACCCCGCCGTCGCCGCTCGACCAGAGGGCGACCTTGGCGTTCAGCTCGACGTTGTCCTCGGCGTTGGTCCTGAGGATGCCCAGCTGCACACGGTCCGTCGCCGAGTAGGCGAGTCCGAGCCGATTGAAGACCGGCCCGTCGAATCCCCACAGCGCGCTCGCGCCCTCGGAGACCGGCGTGTTGAAGCGATGCGAGATCTCGAAGAGCCACGAGCCCTGTGCGAGGATCTCGGCCGTGGGCAGGTTCGCGGACTGCACCGAGCGGAAGACTTCCTGGGCGTGCGCCGCGGATGCCACGGCGAAGGACAGGACGAGGGGCGCGATGGTGATCGGTCGCATGGGATGAGAAGTCGAAGGGGGGAGGAACGGACGGACCGGCCGCCGCGAGCGCGGCCGGCCGGTCCCCGGGAGCTACTGCACCCTCACGGACCCGTTCATGCCGCTGTGGAGCGTGCACGCGTAGTTGTACGTGCCCGTCGCCGAGGGCATGGCCGCGGAGAACTCCCCCGAGCTCATGTTTCCCGAGGATATCGAGGGCGACGTGAACGTGACGTTGTGCGGGCCACCCGCGAACGTCCACTTCACCGTCGCGCCGGGCGACACCTGAATGTCGGCAGGGCTGAACGAGATGCCCGGACCCACCGTCACGGACGTCGTGATCACCGGCCCCCCACCCCCACCCCCGCCGCCGCCTCCACCTCCTCCACCGCCGCCACCAAGGCCGGTCGAATCATCACCACCACAAGCCGCAGCGACGACGGCCCAAACCGTCGCGAACCAGCGGGCCCGCCGTCTGACGAAGGAACGATCCATACCTGCCTCCTCCTTATCCCGGGTGAACAAGTGGTGAACCTGTCGCTCGATGATCCATCAAGCTTGAGCGCATGATACGGCACGGAATCGACGTCGGCCACCATAGCCTGCGGCCGCGGCCGGCCCCCCCGTCCGCCTACCCCTCCCGCTCCAGCGGACGCGTGAGGCACGTCGGCCCGCCGAACCCCTTTCGGCTGATCTCTTCCCCGCGGTAGGTCAGCACCTGGACCCCGGCACCCTCCAGCCGCCGCCGGGTTTCCGGGCTCCGCTCGAGCGCGACCACCAGTCGCGGCGCGACGGCGAGCACGTTCGGGCCCATGGTGTCGAGCTCGTCGTCGGGCACCTCGACGAGCTCGATGCCTCTTGCACCGAGGGCGTCGAGGAACGCCGGCGGGAGCAGCCGAGGCACCACGAGCGCCAGATCGTCGGCCACCGGTGAGAGCGCGGACATGAGATGGAAGACGTCCCCCGGAGCGGTCCAGTCCGGAAGCGGCACGCTCAGCACCTCGACGCCCGGGAGCAGCCCGGCGAGCTGACGGATGCCCTCGGCGTTGGTGCGCTTCCCCCGCCCCACCGCCACTGTGCTCGAGTCGAGCCACACCACGTCACCGCCCTCGAGGGTGCCGGGCGGTTCGATGCGCCCGAGCACCGACAGGCCGACTTCGACGAGACCGTGCCCCAGCAGCGCGGGTTCGGCTGCGCGCGCCGACTTTCCCATGCGTCCGAGCACGGCGCCAGCGTCGCTCACCACGCCGGCGTCGCGCAAGTAGATCGAGTCGAGGCCCGCATCGATGGCCGGGAGCCACACCACTTCGACTCCCAGCGAGCCGAAGAGCGCCGCCAACGCATCCGACTCCCGGCAGGCCGTATCGAAGTCGGGCGGAGCGGAGTAGTCGAGCGCACTCCATTGCTCGGCGATCCGTGCGGGGCTCACGAACGCGTCGCGGGCGTGCTTCATGAGTACCCGCCGGAGCGGCGCTACGTCGCTCTGCAGTATCTTCGCAGCCATGCCCGACAATCGCGCGCCCCGTCCCGCCTGTCACCGGCCGTGACGCACGACGAGTACCTCGCTTGCGACGCCACCCGGCTCGCGGAGCTCGTGCGCGCCGGCGAGGTGACGCCCGCCGAGCTGCTCGAGATCGCACTGGCGCGCATCGCCGGGCTCAACCCCGCCTTGAACGCGGTGGTGCGCCTCATGGAGGACGACGCGCGGCGCGATGCGCGGCGCCCCCCGTTCGGCCTGTTTGCCGGGGTTCCTTTCCTGGCGAAAGACCTGGTGAGCACGTACGCCGGCCACCCGACCTCCGGCGCCAGCCGGCTCCTCGCCCGGCACGTCTTCGACCACAACTCCGAGTTGGTCCGCCGAGTGCGCGCGACGGGCGTAACGGTCGTCGGCAAGACGAACTTGCCGGAGTGGGGTCTCGTCCCCTACACGGAGTCCGAGCTGTGGGGGGCGTGCCGGAATCCGTGGGCCATCGACCACACGCCCGGCGGATCGAGTGGCGGCTCGGCTGCTGCCGTAGCTGCGGGTATGGTTCCCATGGCGGGCGGGGGAGACGGCGGCGGCTCCATCCGCATTCCAGCCTCGTGCTGCGGACTCTTCGGCCTCAAGCCCACCCGGGCGCGCACGCCCACCGGGCCCGACCTCGGACTGCTCTGGCGCGGCGCCGTCGTCGAGCACGTGCTCACGCGGTCCGTACGCGACAGCGCGACGATGCTCGATGCCACACACGGGTCCGACCCAGGTGCGCCCATCCAGATCGCACCCCCACTGCGGCCGGTCCTGGCCGAGGTCGGCGAGAGTCCGGGGCGGCTGCGCATCGCCTGGACCACCGCGCCCTTGCTCGGAGGGAGCGTGCACCCCGACTGCGTGGCCGCCGTGCACGACGCCGTGCAGCTGCTCGGCGACTTGGGCCACGACCTCGTCGAGGCGAGCCCGCGCATCGACGGCTCCGACTTCGCGCGCAGCTTCATGCTGATGGTGGCCTCGGAGCTGGCCGCCGACCTGAAGGACGTTGGCGACCTGATCGGACGAACGCCCCGACGTGCAGACCTGGAGCCCCCCACGTGGGCGCTCGCGCTGCTCGGGCGCAGCCTGTCTGCGGCCAAGTACGCGCACGCGCTCCGCCGCCTGGAGCTCATCGGACGCAGCATCGGGGCTTTCTTCACCGACCACGACCTGCTGCTCACCCCGACCGTGGCGTCTCCGCCCCCTCGCGTCGGCGACCTCGCGCCCACCGCAGCCGAGACGCTCCTGCTTCGTCTGCTCGGCATGTTCGGCTCAGGCAAGCTCATCGAGGCCGTCGGCCTGCTCGAGCGCTTGGCGGGAGAGGCGTTCGAGTGGCTCCCCTGGACGCCGATCTTCAACGCCACCGGCCAGCCGGCGATGTCGGTGCCGCTCCACTGGAACGCGGCCGGGCTCCCCGTCGGCGTGCACTTCGTTGCGCGTTTCGGCGACGAAGCCACGCTGCTGCGGCTCGCGTCGCAGCTGGAGAGCGCGCGGCCGTGGTTCGGGCGCCTGCCCGCGCTGGCCCGCACGGCGGGGCGCTCTTAGCGAAGCGCCAGCGAGCTCCTGGCGCAGCACCGGCGAGCTCCCGCACAGCACCTGCGAGGCCCCTGCACAGCACCTGCGAGCTCCCAGCACAGCGCCAGCGAGCTCTTAGCGAACCACCGACGAGTTCTGGCGAACACCCGCTCCGTCGAGGAACTCGACGATCCGCGCACGGATGCGGTCGGTCGTGCCCGGCGACATGATCGCGCCGGCGACTACGTGGTGGGCCGGGTCGCCCGAGTCGTCGACCACGAAATACGTCGGCCCATCGGAGCCGAGCGAGGCGAGCACGCGCTCGGTCGCCGCTGGAGCCACGACCTGGTCGTGTGGCGAATACACTACCAGCGTCGGCGCGCGCACTCTCTCCAGGTCGAGCGAGCGCACGTGCGCCACCAGCGCTGCCATGGGGAGGAGCGCCCGCGTGGGATAGCACGTCGTCCAATGCAGACGCTGCTCTTCGCTCACCGGCTCGAAGCAGCGCTCCGCGCCCACGACGACCCTCGCGATCTGCCCGCCCCACGGCCAACCCAGGAGAGCGGCGGAGCGGTCGCGCAGGCCCAGATTCGGCGACACCAGCACGAGCGCCGCGACGCGCCCCTGAGCCTCCGGCCGGGCCGCCGCCCAGAGCGCTAGCGTCGCACCCGTGGACGTTCCCACGAGGACCACGCGCTCGCCGATGCGCGCGCCGACCGCGACCGCCTCGGCCGCGTCTGCCAGCCAGTCCTCCACGGTCGCGCCGCCCAGGGCTTCCCCGTCCTGGCCGTGTCCCGCCAGGCGGGAGAAGAACACGTTCGCCCCCAGGTCCTGCGCGAGGTCGCTCACGAGCGGCTCGACCTCGTGACGGTCGGCCGAGAATCCGTGCAGGTAGACGAGTGCGAGGGGCGTCGGTACGCGCCTGACGGAATCGATCCACCAGACCGCTTTCGCTTCGCCCGCGCGCAGCGCCGGCACCTGGGCTTCGCGCCCCGCGAGCCAGCTCTCCGCATCGGCGCCCATCGACGGCTCGATCCAGACGTCGCGCACGCTCGGCCTCGGCCCCAACGCGAACGCGGTACCCGCCGCCGCCACGACACCGAGGAAGACGAGCCCACGCCGCCGCCACGCGCCGGAACCCCCGGAACGGTCGGCACTCCTACTCAGTAGCATGTTTCAGCAATCCACTGGGCTGGGCGGTCCATGGGGCGACGATGCCCGGTCTCCCTGGCGGCGGCCAGGGCCTCCAAGCAGGTTGTTGCCGCTTTCGATTCCTTGAGCGATGGAGTAGCACGATGGCGCGTCTCTCGACTTTCTGGCCAGCCACCCTCCTCCTGTCTGCGGCGCTGGCGCTCCCAGCGGGCGCGACGGCGCAGCGGGGCGCCGGCAACGAGTGGCGCGTCTACGGGGGTGATCCCGGGCATACGCACTTCTCCACGCTCGATCAGATCAACGCGAGCAACGCCTCCGCCCTGGAGGTCGCCTGGCGTTGGAGCGCTCGCAACTTCGGAACCAATCCCCTCGCCCAGAGTCAGACCACTCCCCTCTACATCGACGGGACGCTCTACGCTACCGCGGGCATCCGCCGCTCGGTCGTGGCCATCGACCCGTCGACCGGTGAGACGCTGTGGATGTGGCGCATGGACGAGGGCGATCGCATCGAGGACGCCCCGCGCCTCAACCCCGGACGCGGCCTCGGCTACTGGAGCGACGGTAGAGGCGACGACCGCATCCTGGTAGTCACCCCCGGATACCACCTCGCCGCCCTCGACGCGGAGACCGGGCTCCCGGTTCCCGGCTTCGGCGAGAACGGCGTTCTCGACCTGAACCTGAATCACCGCACCCGGCCGGGCGTCTCGCTGGTCGGCACGATCGGCGCAAGCTCGCCACCGGCCGTCATCGGCGACGTCATCGTGGTGGGCGCGGCCCTGCACGTGGGCATGCGTCCGCCGTCGATGACCAACACGCCCGGCGACGTGCGCGGCTTCGATGCGCGCACGGGCAGGCTCCTGTGGACGTTCCACACGATTCCGGAACCGGGCGAGTTCGGCAACGACACCTGGCTCGAGGACTCCTGGTCGTACACCGGCAACGCCGCGGTGTGGGCACAGATCTCGTGGGATGCGGACCGCGGCATCGTCTACCTACCGGGGGAAGCCGCTACCGGCGACTACTACGGCGGGCACCGCCCGGGCGACAACCTGTTCTCGACCAGCCTCATGGCGCTGAACGCCCGCACGGGGGAGCGCCTCTGGCACTACCAGACCATCCGCCACGACATCTGGGACTGGGACCTGCCCACCGCTCCCATCCTGGCCAACGTGACCGTCGACGGACGTCCTCGCGAGATCGTGGCGCAGATCACCAAGCAGGGCTTCGTCTTCGTCCTGGACCGCGTGACGGGCCAGCCGATCTGGCCCATCGAGGACCGCCCCGTTCCTCGCGGTGACGTGCCCGGCGAGTGGTACAGCCCGACGCAGCCGTTCCCCACCAAGCCCGCCCCGTTCGAGCGCCAGGGCTTCAGCGAGGCCGACCTCGCAAACTACACGCCGGAGATCTTCGAGCGTGCCAAGGAGATCGCGAGCGCGTACCGGTGGGGTCCGCTCTACACGCCGCCGTCGCTCGCGAACGCCAGTGACGGCACACGCGGCACGATCACGCTGCCTGCTTCCACCGGCGGAGCGAACTGGGAAGGTGGCGCGTTCGACGCAGAGAACGGCATCCTCTTCGTGCCCTCCGTCAGCGCGCTGTCGTTCCTCGCGCTCGTCGAGGGCGGCGAGCAGTCCGACATGCGCTACATCGCCGGAGGCGGCCGCGGGCAGCTCGCCCCGGGTGTGTCGATCGTGCGGCCGCCGTGGGGCCGCATTACCGCGATCAACCTGAACACCGGCGACCACATGTGGATGGTGCCGAACGGTGACACGCCGTCCTACGTCGCCGAGCGGCTCCAGATCGATCCGTCGTTGATCCCGACCACAGGAGTGCAGTCGAGGGCGAGCCTGCTGGCGACGCGCTCGGTGCTCTTCGCGGGTGAAGGCATGAACGGCGGCCCGAACCTGTGGATCCTCAACAAGCAGACCGGTGAGCGTATCGCCCGCCTCGACTTGCCGGGCACCACCGTCGGCAAGCCCATGACGTTCATGCACGAGGGCAAGCAGTACGTGGTGATGTCGGTCTCGCCCCAGCAGGGACCCGCCGAGCTCGTCGCGCTCACGCTGCCGTAACGTCGCAGCGGCACTCGATGCCCGAGTGCCGCCGCCGTAGTTGTCACGGACGGGGGTGGTGCCCGAGATTCTCGGTGCGCCCCCCCGCGCCGCGAGCTACGGAGCCGACATGCTTGCCAAGCAGCACGCGCAGGGCAGAGAACATGCGATCGGACACCCCGCGCTCACCGACTCCGTAACCGGGCTCGCGAACGGGCTCCACTTCGAGCTCGTCTACTCCTATCTGTTCGCGGCGGGCGATCGCGGCCTGGCGTTCACGGTCATGCTCCTCTCCGTAGGCGGAGCGAACGGCATCCCGAAGGAGCAGCTCAGAACCGTGGGCCAGATGGTCCAGATGACCACGCGCGATTCGGACCTCGTCGCGCACGTGGGAGGAGGTCGCTACGTCGTGCTCCTGCTGGGCACCAACCTGCAGGGCGCGCGCATCGCCGCCGACCGACTCGAGATGGCACTAGGTGAGATCTCCCAGGCGTCCATCGCGTTCGGGCTCGCGGCGTACGACCGCCGCATGCGCGACCCTTCGGAGCTGCTCGAGGCGGCCGACCGCGTGCTCGTCGCCGCCGAAGCCGCGGGCGGCGGGGTAGAGATGGCCTGAGGCTGGATCAGCAGCCGACGATCTTCACTTGATCGGGGCGGTTCGGCACGATGCACAGGAACTCGAACGGCTCGGCGCCCGCGTCTGCGTCGTAACTGTGCGGCACGCCGCCGGGGATGAAGACCACATCCCCTGCCTTCACGTGATGCACTGCGTCCCCGATCTGCACCTTCGCGCTGCCACGCAGCACGTACTGCTCGTGCTCCACTTCGTTCGTGTGCAGCGGCATGCCTCCGCCCGGCTGCATGATGAAGCGGCGCAGGGCGAAGTTCGGGCCCACGTCGGGACCGATGAGCACCTGGCGCGTGGTCTCACGCCCTGCGGACACGGGTTCCGCGATGAAGCTGTCGACGTTGCGGACGGACACGGACGCATCCTCCTGGAGTAGGCGCCGTGAAGTTGGGCCGTCGGGCCGGGCGCGTAAAGCAGGCCGCCCGGGGCGTCGTGGGAGAGTGCGGCAACCCGCCAAAAAAAAGAACCCGGCGAGACCGAAGTCTCACCGGGTCCGTAGGAAGCGCCTGTGACCCTCCCGCCAACAGGACGCTTCGCCTGCGTGGGCCCGCCGGAAGCCCCTGCCCTGAACTTCCGGCGGAACCCCTGGGCTTCTCCGGCAGCTGCTGCCGGTTCGGCCCGAACTCTGGGATGAACCTAGGCCCGGCCCGGGGACCCCAGCCGTCAGGCACGTTCCGAAGCGTCGTGTGGGGAAAAACCCTACAAGGACCCGGCCGTCACTCCGCCGCGGGTCACCAATTGGGGGCCACCGCGGGGGGTCGCGCTGGGGCGGCTGCGACGCGCATCGCCACGCGCTGGCGCGCAGCGCGGGACCGACCGAATAGCGGCTACGACCCGCGTCGCCACACGCTGGCGCGCAGCGCGGGACCGACCGAATAGTGGAAGTACAGCTTGTTCTCGCCCGCGACGATGACGTTCGTAGTCGTCTGCTTGGTCTTCGGCCAGTCGTTGCCCTGGTCGTTGTCGACGACGAGCACCTCACCCGCCCCCAGGGCCCGATCGAGGGCCACGAGCTTCTCGGCGAGTCGTGCGAGGAGCACGCCCTCGGTCTCGTCCTGCACGGAGCCCTCCGCCTCAGCCACCAGCTCGTGCGTGCCCACCTTGGTGAACGAGGCGAAGTGGTCCGCCTCGATGGACTCTACGCGGTCGCGGCGGAAGCCGATCTCGTTGAGCGCCTTCGAGTCGAAGTTCAGCTCCACGCTGTGGTAGGCGTTGCCGTATCGGCGGAAGATCATCGTGTGTTACGTCCGAGGGTTTCGGGGGGAGATCAGGAGCCCTGGTCGAGGAGCGCCTTCAGCTCCTCGGGCGTCAGGTCGGCGGCGGAGCGCGCGCCCATGCCGCGCGGCGAACGCGAGTTGCGCCCGCGCGAAGCCGCGGAGCCGCGCTCGGTCTGCGGCGTCCCGGCATAGTCGAACTCCGGGAGATGCACGCGCTCGACCACGCGACCCAGCCGATGCTCGAGGCTCTTCATGGCGCCGAGGTCGGCGGCAGTGACGAACGTCACCGCGGTGCCTTTCGCGCCCGCCCGGCCCGTGCGGCCGATGCGGTGCACGTAGTCCTCGGGGTCGAGCGGGACATCGTAGTTCACGACGTGGCTGATCCCCTCGACGTCCAGGCCGCGCTGCGCCAGGTCGGTCGCGACCAACACGCGGATCTTGCCGCTGGCGAAGCGCTCGAGCGCGCGCGCCCGCTCTTTCATTTGGCGGTCCGAGTGGAGCGCGTCGGTCTGGATCCCTTCGCGCTGGAGGCGCCCCTCGAGCACGTCGGCCGCTGCTTTGGTGCGCGTGAACACCAGCACCTGCGCCCACTCCGGCCGCTTCACCAGCTCGAACAGGAGGTCGGGCTTCTTCTCCGGCTTCACCGAGTAGAAGAACTCCTCGATTCCCGACGCCGTGGTTCCGGGCGGTGCGGCCTCGATCCAGAGGGCTTCCTTGGTTATGCGCAGCGCGAGGTCGTGCACGCCGTGCGGCATCGTCGCGCTGAAGAGCATCGTCTGGCGGTCGCGCGGGAGCGCCTTGAGCACCTGCTCGATCTGCGGCCGGAACCCCATGTCGAGCATGCGGTCCGCCTCGTCGAGCACCAGATAGCGGACGGCGGACAGGTCGCCCCGCTTCGACTGCAGGTGGTCGATGAGGCGGCCCGGGGTCGCCACGATGACCTCGTCGCCGCGCTCGAGTGCGTCGATCTGGGCCTTGTAGCTCACGCCGCCGAAGATCGCTTGGGACTTGATGCGCGTCCCCTTGGCGAGCAACTCGGTGTCCTCGGCGACCTGCTGGGCGAGCTCGCGCGTCGGGCAGAGCACCAGCACCTGCGTGCCTTTGCCCGCCTGGATCTTCTCCAGAGCCGGAATCATGAACGCGGCCGTCTTGCCGGTGCCCGTCTGAGCGATGCCGACCACGTCCTGGGCGGAGAGTCCGGCCGGGATCGCCTTCGCCTGGATGGGCGTCGGGGTCGTCCAGCCGAGGGCCTCGATCGCAGCGAGGCGCGAGGGCGAGAGGTTCAGGTCGGAGAAGCCGGTAGAGCTCAAAGCGTCGGTGTCACCCAGGTTTCGATGAGCGCGAAAGGTAACCGGGCCAGTTGCCTGGGGTGTAGGACGGCGGTGAAGTTGCGTCATGGCCAATGCCGATCGCGACGCGGTGCGGACGCGCGTGCTCTTCGTCTGCCTGGGCAACATCTGCCGATCGCCGCTTGCCGAGGGGGTCTTCCTGCACCTGGTGCGGGAGGCGGGGCTCGACCACCGCTTCGAGGTCGACTCGGCCGGCACGTGCGACTGGCACGTCGGCGAGCGACCCGACGCGCGGGCCACCGCCGTCGCCCGCAAACATGGCGTCGAGCTGCCGAGCCGAGCCCGCCAGGTCACCCCGGACGACCTCGACACGTTCGATCACGTGCTCGCGATGGACCGCGAGAACCTGCGCGACCTGCGACGCCTCGCGCGCGCGAGCGCGCGTGCCAACATCCGCCTGCTGCGCGCGCACGATGCAGCAGCCGCAGGCGAGGCCGACCGCGACGTGCCCGATCCCTACTACGGCGGCCCGAGCGGCTTCGATCTCGTGTACGAGATGGTGCACCGCTCTTGCGCGGCGCTGCTCGCGGAGCTGACGGCGAACGAGTGACGCTTCCGGCGCAGGTCGCGGTAGCCGTGAGCGACGCCGTCGGCGCGCGCATCGTGCGGGAGCAGCCGATCGGCGGCGGTTGCATCCACCACGGCGCGCGCATCGATACCGACGCCGGCACCACGTACTTCCTCAAGTGGAACGCCTCGGCCGCGCAGGGCATGTTCGAAGCAGAGGCGGATGGGCTCCAGGCGATTCGCGCCTCCGGTAGCCTACGCGCTCCTTCGGTCGTCGCATGGGGCGAAGATTGGCTTCTGCTCGAGTACGTCGCGACAGCCCGTCCTGCAGCCGACACGCACGAGCGCCTCGGCCGGGGGCTCGCCGCGATGCACACGTCCGCGAGCGAGCGCACGTTCGGCTGGCGCCGCGACAACTGGATCGGCTCGCTCCCGCAGGCCAACCGCCCGGCCGCGAGCTGGGCGGACTTCTGGCGTGACCGCCGCCTGGCGCCTCAGCTCGAGCGCGCGCGGCTGGGCGGCTACCTGCAAGACGCGACGGCGACGCGCGCCCTCGACGCGGTGCTCGAAGTTATTCCGACCGCGCTCGCGGACGTGACGCGCCCCGAGCTGGTGCACGGCGACCTCTGGGGCGGCAACTGGCTGGTCGCCGAGGTCATGGAGCCGAGCCCCGGGACCGTCGCACAACGTGGCGGACATGACGGGCGGCGTGATCCGCTGCGGCGTGGCGAGCCCGTGCTCATCGATCCCGCCGTGTACCTCGGCCACGGCGAGGTCGACCTCACCATGAGCGAGCTATTCGGCGGTTTCGAGCGCGCTTTCTACGATGCCTATCACGAGGTGCGCGGCATATCGGCGGAGTACCGGGCGTATCGGCGCGACCTCTACCAGCTCTACTACCTGCTCGTGCACGTGAACTTGTTCGGCGCCTCGTACGAAGCGAGCGCGCTGCGAGCCGCTCAGCGCGTCGCGGCCGCGCTCACCTGAGTCGCTGACCTAGCTCCCGCGTGAGCGGCGATGCGGCCGAGCGCGCGCTCGAGCACCTCGTCGGCGGCCGCGTAGCTCATCCGCACCCACCGGTCGTCGCCGAACGCGGCCCCCGGCACGAGCGCCACGCCCTGGCTCTCGAGCAGGCGCGAGCACCACGCCGTGGCGCTCTGCACGTCCGCGCCGAAGAATCCGTCCACGCGGAAGTAGAGATAGAACGCTCCCTCGGGTCTCACGAACGGTACGCCGGGGAGCAACTCGCGCAGGCGCGCGGTGACCAGGTCTCGGCGCCGCCGGAAGGCACGCGCCATCTGAGAGACCGACGCATCCGCGGCGGCCACGTTCGAGTACGCCTCCAGCGCCGCGACCTGCGCAGGCGTGGTCGGGTTGGACGTGATCTGGCTCTGCAGCGCGGCGAACTGCTTCGAGACCTCCGGATCCGCCCAAGTGAAGCCGATGCGCCACCCCGTCATCGCGAACGCCTTCGAGGCGCCGTCGACGAGCACGAAGTGGCCGAGGCTCGACGGCGGCAGCTCGATCAGGCCCGGCGCATGATCCCCTTCCGCGCCGTAGTAGATGGCGCGGTAGATCTCGTCGGAGAGCAGCCACACACCCCGGTCGCGCGCCCACTCGGCGATCGCCTGCACCTCCGCCAGCGAGTACACGGCGCCCGTCGGGTTGCACGGGCTGTTCAGCACCAGGCCGCGCGTGCGCGGCGTAGCCGCTCTGTCCAGGTCGTCCGGCCCGATCTTGAAGCTCCTGGCTGCGTCCCCCATCACGATGACCGGCTCGGCGCGCGCGATCGTCGCCAGATCGGGATACGTGGTCCAGTAGGGGGCCGGCACCAGCACCTCGTCGCCCGGTCCGAAGAGCGCGAACATCGCGTTGAACAGCGCCTGCTTCGCGCCCGACGTGACCACCACGCCTTCCCAATGCATGTCGCGACCGGCGCGCTCGCTCAGCCGCGCGGCGATCGCTTTGCGGAGCGCAGGCGTGCCCGCCGGCGGCGTGTAGCGCGTCTGCCCCGATTGGATGCCGCGGATCGCGGCGTCGCGCACGAACGCCGGCGTGTCGAAGTCGGGCTCGCCGGCGCTCAGGTCGAGGATGTCCCGCCCCTCGGCGGCGAGTCGCTTCGCGAGCGCGCTCACGGCCATCGTGGCGGAGGGCTTCAGCTTCCTGATGTTCTCGCTGAACGGCACGCTGGACATTCGAGACTCCTCACGTCCCCGAGGGTGGCGGCCCCGAATATCGTACCCGGACCGGGCACATCCCAAGGCTCCGATCCGGCCGTTCCGGCCCTTCCGGGGGGCAGGTCCCCGGCGACCGACATGGAACCCTCCGGCCTTCCATAACTACGCCGACCATCTCACCTTAGTTCTGTCGGTCACGCAGTGTCGCTGGGCGCTTTTTCTCACTCTCTGGTCCCCACGAGCTCGGACAGGCTCCACGCCATGGGCGCATACACGAGGAAGACGGCACTCTCGCCGCAGGATGTGATGGAGCAGGCAGCCAAGCTACTGCCGGAAGCCATCGGACTCAGTCGCACCGGCGGATCGTCGCACGAAGCGAAATACGCGGGGGCCGAGGGGACGCTCGAGCTCGACGCACACCGACACGGTGCGTACACGACCGTCGTCGCCAAGACCGACAAGCTGCGCACCTCGCGCATCGACTACGAGGTGCAGCGCTTCCTGAACCGACTCCCGTACGAGCCCGGCGACCGCGGGGGCCCCGGCTCCGGCGAGCCCAAGGACTGACTGTGGACTCGTTCGAGGAGATCGACGTCGCGCCCGAGCTCGTCGAGGCGCTCGCGGCCGAAGGCATCGAGCGGCCCACGCCGCTCCAGCTAGCCGCCATCCCCGTGCTCCGCAGGGGCAACAACCTGGTATTGGCGGCTGGGCCCGGGAGCGGGCTCCTCGTCGCGTGGGCCGTGCCTCTGCTCGAGCGTGCCGACCCGGTTACACCCGGGGCTCGCGTGCTCGCGCTCACGGCGAGCGCAGAGGGTGCCGACGAACTCGCCGAGTCCGTCGCACGGCTCGCCTCGCTGACCGGACACGCCGTGGCCGCGCTCGGCTCTCCGTGGCTCCTCCCGGCGCGGGCGCACGTCGTGCTCGGCACCCCCGCAGACGTGCTCGCGCGCGTGGCCGCGGGCGAGCTCGACCTCACCGGCGTGCAGGCGCTCGTGGTCGATCAGGCACAGCAGCTAGAGCGGCTCGGCGCACTCGCCGACGTCGAGCGCGTCATCGACTACCTACCCGCCGAAGCGCAGCGGGTGGTGAGCGCGTCCCCCGTGACAACGGGTGTCGCCGACTTCGTCGAACGCCACTGCAAGCGTGCACTCACCCTACCCGCGGCCGATACGGCGCCTGTACCAGCGCGCGGCAGAGTGCGCTTCCGCGTCGCGCCCGAGCCTCGCGAGACCGCGGCGCTCGCGCTCGCGGCCGAGCTGCTCGATGCCGGCGCGCGCCATGTGCTCTTCTTCTGCCGGAGCGACGACCGAGCCGCCGACCTCGGTGACTTCCTCACGCTGCACGGCTACGTCGCCGGCGCACCCGGTGACGAGAGCGTGCCCGTGTGGCTCGGCGTAGATGCGCTCGCCGCGCGCGCGCCTATGCAGCGGGTCCAGGACGTGCGCGTGGTCAGCTTCGACGTGCCCGCCGACCCGGACACCCTCGACCGCAGACACGGCATCACCGCCGAGGGCGTCGTCATGGTGCTGGCGCGCGAAGTCACGCACCTCAGGGGTCTCGCGCGGCGCACCGGCTACGAGGCGACTCCATTTCCGCCCCCGGCGGCTCGCGAGCCGAGCTCTCTCCAGCAGCTGCGCGCGCGAATCGAGCGCGCACTCGAGGGAGAGGACGGCGCGCCCTACTTGGCCGTGCTCGAACCGCTCTTCGAGCGCTACGACCCCGCGGAGGTGGCCGCGGCGGCGGTCGCGCTCCTGCGGGAGCGGAAGCCCGAGGCGCCGCCGGCGCCGGCCGAGCGCGCCGCGCCGACCGTGGCCGAGCCGGCCGAGGCCCCCGCTTGGTCGAAGCTCTTCCTGAGCGTGGGCGAGCGCGATGGGCTCAAGCCCGGAGACCTCGTCGGCGCGATCACCGGCGAGGCCGGGGTCGACGGACGTCAGGTCGGCAAGATCGACATCCGTGAGAGCCACACCGTGGTCGAGGTGCACGAAGTCGTGGCCCGCAAAGTCATCAAGGCGCTCAACGGCACCACCATCAAAGGACGCGCCGTACGCGCGGACTTCGACCGACCCCGGCGCGTCGACAAGGCCCCCCGGACCCCGCGCGCGCCGCGCGCGCCACGACGGTAGGGTGAAAAGGAACAGGGCCGCGTCGCACTCGGCGACGCAGCCACGTCAGCGACCTGTGGAAAGCGAGCCTTACTGGATCGCGTCCTTGAGGCCCTTGCCGCCGCGGAATACGGGCGTCTTCGTCGCGCGGATCTGAATCGCCTGACCAGTGCGGGGGTTGCGGCCCACGCGTGCCTTGCGCTGCTTGGCCTCGAAGGTCCCGAAGCCCGTGATCTGCAATCTCTTGCCACCCTTCAATGCAGCCGTGATTACGCCGCCGTAGGGTGAGAACAGTGCGTCTACCGCTCGGGATGCATCGGCCTTCGTCATGCCGGCCTGGCCGGCGAGGGCGTCCACGAGATCGGACTTGTTCATGAGCAGCTCCTGAGAGAAGCGGGTGAGTGTGCCGCGCCCGACGGGGGTGACGTGTTGGGGGTACGGTAAGCCTCAACCCTGGGGAGCGTCAAGGGAAACAAATGGCCAGAAACGGCTTGTTTCTTAGCTGCTTGACGGGTCCGACCCTCCGGTCGGTGAGGCGGTGAGAGTCTGGTGCGCCTAAGCAGCAGTACGCCCGACGACCCCCGCGCGAGCCCGTGGGAGCCGACTCGCGATCCCGGCTTCGGGACGCGGACGGACGCCGCCCGTCAGGAGACCGCCAGCCTCAGGTGGCGCTGACCTCGTCCCGACGCTTCTTGATCAAAGAGTAGATGAAGAAGCCCACCGCCACGATCAGGGCGATCTTCACGGCAGCCGCCAGCAGGCCGAAGAGCAGCCCCAGCAGCGGCAGGACGATCGTCGCGAGCAGCTTCCAAAGGATCACGCCGGAGATTGCGGCGACGGTCACAGGAGCCAGGTATCTCATGGGTTTCCTCCGAAATCGGGCAGGTTACTCGGCTCTCCATACGGTGGACGGGGTGGGAAGTTTCAGCGCCCCCACCACCCCCCCAGCCCCACAATACTGTGGACCCGGACCCACGACTACGCCAACTGCGCCAACTACTTGTAGCGGTAGGTGACCCGGCCGCGGGTGAGGTCGTAGGGCGACATCTCCACCTTCACGCGATCCCCCTCCAGCACCCGGATGTAGTTCTGGCGCATCTTTCCGGAGAGGTAAGCGAGAACCTCGTGGTTGTTCTCCAGCTTGACCCGGAAGGTCGCGTTCGGGAGGACTTCGGAGACCGTGCCCTCCAGCTCTATCGCGTGTTTTGCCACCCGCCTGTGAACATCCTGTTCGAGAAGTCGAGGGCGTACCTTAAAGCCCCCCGATCCACCCGGCAATCCGCGAGGCCCGGACGACGCGCATGAGAACACCCGGCGCCTTCACTCCGGATCAACTCGCCGAGCTCGCGCGGCGCGCGCGCCACGAGGGACGCTTGCAGTGCCCAGTGTGCGACGCGGTCCTCGACCAGCGAGCCATTCCGCCCCGCCCCGACGTGTCGTACGTGCGGGACCGCATCTGGCTCGTGTGCCCCGCGTGCCACCGGAGCGGTGTGCTCGACCGGAGGGAGAGCGGAAACGACTGAGCGGAATACCGCGTCCGCGCCCGGATGCGCCTACGCCTATTGCCCCCCGGCGCCCCGCGGCCCGAGGTTCTCCCACCCCAAATGTCCCCGGACCCGAGCGCCCCACGGCGATCCATGGCTAACCCGACCGTCACCATCGAGACCAACCACGGCACCATCACCGCCGAGATGTTCGCGGACAAGGCGCCCAAGACCGCGGCCAACTTCATCGAGCTCGTGAAGAAGGGATTCTACGACGGGGTCGTCTTCCACAGGGTCATCGATGGATTCATGATCCAGGGCGGCGACCCCACCGGCACCGGCCGGGGCGGGCCCGGTTACACCATCAAGGACGAGTTCGGCGCCGGGCTCGGGCACACCCACCCCGGCCTCTTCTCCATGGCCAACGCCGGCCCCAACACCGGCGGCTCGCAGTTCTTCATCACGCTCGCCGCGACACCATGGCTCGACGGCAAACACGCCATCTTCGGCAAAGTCACCGTCGGGATGGACGTCGTGAAGGCCATCGGCAAGGTGCAGACCGCGAGAGGCGACCGGCCCGTACAGGACGTCGTCATGAAGAAGGTCACCGTGAGCGGGGAGAGCGCGTAAGGCCGCTGCCGATACGGCGCACCGGCGTACTGGCGCTAGCCCAACTGGGCGCTTCGGTCGACGAGTCCGGCCACGCGCCCCCATGCGAGCGCAGCTGCTACCTCGCAGGCGGCAGCGCCCGGAACATCGCCTCTTGGATCTCGACCTCCGTCATGCACCCGGCAGGCTCCACGAACGCCAGCGCGTTCCCGCCAATCAGCCGCCCGTATTTCTCCTCCATGCGATACTGAGCCGGGTGATCGCCCAACGGCACGTCGCAGGGCAGCCGGCGGACCAAGGCGAACGACCGCTCAAGCTGGGCCGTCGTCTCGGGCGTGAGCCGCGCCGGAGCGCGTAGGCTGCAGAAGAACACCACGTCGTAGTCGCGCCCGCCCTCCTGAACCGTCGTCGTCCAGGCAGTGCACCCCGGCGTATGGCCGGCCGTGAGGTGCGCCGTGAGCACCGTTCCGCCTAGCTCGACCCGTTCGCCATCGCGGACCGTCCGATCCACCGGATGGAGCTTCCCGCCGGGTCTGATCCCTTCCAGCGCAGCCCGATCGTCGGCCATCACCACCACCTGCGCACCCGTCAGCTCCTGGAGGCGCGCATCCCCTTCCATGTGATCGCCATGGGCGTGGTTCCCCAGTACCAGCTTCACGTCGCCGAAGCGGAAGCCCAGCGACTCCGCCGAGCTCCGGATCCCTTCGACGTTCCGCTCGTACGTCGTGTTCAGCAGCATATGCCCCGCGGGAGTCACGATCAGGAACGAGCTCAGAGTCCGAGTTCCCACGTAGTAGATGTTCCCGATGACGCGGTGCGGCGTGAAGGGCGTCGTCTGGTCCGCCTCGGAGCCCATGTTGCGCTCGACGATCGAGCGGGGTGTGTACGTCTGCCCACCGACCGTGACGCGCGGCTCATCTGCCTGGGCCACCAGATTCGACACGAAGCACGAGACAGCTGCAGTAGCGAGCCAGCAGGCGCGGGACCAGCGCATCATCGGGACCCCCCGGTCAGAGTGCGGTCAATCTGGGTGGCGCCGGCTCGAGTTGCGAGAAGAGGAGCCTCCCAGCGTCGTCCCACCCGGGGACCCAGCAGACGACCCAACCCGACATTCCCGCGCCCCGCTCTCCGATCCAAGGTTCGGAGTCCACCTCAGCACGAACCCCGAACCGCCATGCGCGAGGCCAGCTCCGTCCGGTCGGCGCTCCGCTGATCGGAGAGACCGGCGGCGCTCATGGAGGGCGGTCGACATGGAAGCGACGTCACCCCCCTGGAAGGTCGACGCCTGGGACCTGGCGGCCGACCTGCGCAAGATCGAGCAGCAGTGGGGACCGCTGGGAGAGATCCTCGGCGACGGTGCCCGCGCCGGCGTGCGTCACCCGGCCACCTCAGGCTGGGGGTGCGGCGAGCACGCGGGGCATACGGTGATCGCGGCCTTCGGCATCGCGCGCGGCATCGAGCGCACGTTGGCGGATCCCGAGCGCGATCGGAACGAGTCGGCGCGCAAGGAGGCGGCCGCCCTACTTCGGGCGGGCACGTTCCCGCGTGGCGTGGTGAAGGCGCCCGAACGAATCGACCCGACGGGACGCACCCGCGAGGAGATGCTCGCCCTGGTGGAGCCGGCGACGCAGGCCTGGTCGGCGCTGGCCGCGCGCGCCCAGGCGATCGCCGAGTCCCCTGGCCGATTCCCCCACTTCGTGCTCGGTCACCTGACCGCCGCCGAGTGGGTGCGCTTCTGCGCGGTTCACACGGCGCATCACCTCACTATCGTGCGCGAAATCGAGCAGGCCGTGGGGGGCGCGGGGGATCGACGGTGAAGGTCGTCGCTCGAGCGACGACCGGGGCCGGCGGGCGGCCGGGCGTACGGCTGTCGTCACCCACGTCTACATATATAAGGATCAGGAGCGCGTCCCCACGTCGCTTGATCCCCTGCCTCCGGACGCCGAATGTTCGGGCATGCACCCCCCGATCGATCCCCGCGTCGTGGTCGGCCACGTGCACCTCAAGGTCTCGGACCTCGAGCGCGCCATCCGCTTCTACGTGGACGCACTCGGTTTCGAGGTCATGCAGCTCTACGACAGCCAGGCCGCGTTCCTGTCGGCGGGTGGATACCATCACCACGTCGGGCTGAACACCTGGGAGTCCCTGGGGGGAAGGGCACCAGCACCGGGGACGACCGGGCTCTACCACGTCGCTTTCCTCTATCCGGATCGCGCCGCGCTCGGGCGCGCGTACCAGCGTTTGATCGAGCACTCGATTCCGCTGGACGGCGCTTCCGGCCACGGGGTGAGCGAGGCGCTCTATCTGCGCGACCCGGACGGGAACGGGATCGAGTTGTACTGCGATCGACCGGAGCACGAGTGGCCGCGCGACGCCGCGGGGAAGCTCCAGATGGTCACTCGGCGTCTGGAGCTCGAGGGCCTACTGCGCGCGGCGGGCTAGCGAGCGTCGCGGCGAATCGTACGCGCTACGATCATGGTGATGTTGTCCTTGCCCCCACCATCGAGCGCGTCCTGCAGTAGCGCCTCGCAGGCCTGCCTCGCTGACGTCATGCCCGCGAGGCGCTCACGGATGCGCTCGTCCGACACGTGGCGCGTGAGCCCATCGCTGCACATGAGGTGCACGTTGTCCCAGTCGCTCTCGAAGCTGGTGACGACCGGCTTCGACTCGGACCCACCGATCGCGCTGGAGAGCGTGCGAGCCCACTTCACGTGCGCCGGGTGACCCTGGGCCACCGCGCCCGAGTCCACGAGCTCCTGCCCCACGGTCTGGTCGCGCGAGATCTGCCGGAGACTCCCCTTGTTGAAGAGGTAGTAGCGACTGTCGCCGACCTGCACGAGGTAACCGCGGGGCCAGAGCCCGATGAACAGCGTGAGCGTGGTCGCGAGCTTCTCGACGCCGGGGGTCACGGCCGCCAGCCGCACGAGATCTTCGTGGACCCGCAGCGCCGCCTCGGAGAGGGACGCCGTGAACTCGGCCTCGTCGGAAGCGTCAGCCGTGTAATAGGTGTGGATCGCCTCGCCCACGTAGCGCGTGACCGCCTCGACCGCCGAACGGCTCGCGGTCTCACCGCCCCGCCCACTGCCGACGCCGTCGGCCACCATGGCCAGAAAGGCGAGCCGCTCGGCGTCGAGCGGCATGAGCCCGAGCTCCGGGAGGCTGGTGAGCATGACATCCATGCGAGGCCGGAGCTGGGAGATCAGGAAGTGATCCTGGTTCTCCGTGCGAACCAGCCCGGGATGCGTCAGCGCGTGGACGTCGATCTCGTCGTCACGCGGTTTCCGGTTTCCGGCGCGGGACATACGTCCCAACCTGGGGCCCCCACAACGGGTTCGACAGGCCTGGCGTCGTCCGCCCCGCCAGGCCGCGAGCGGTCAGCCCCCGCGCGTGCCGGTGAAGGGCCCGCCCCCGCCTCGTGCGCCCTCGACCGTGCCCTGCATCGTGTCTCCGTCGAAGGTGCCGGAGTAGCTCTGAGAGAACGTGTTCCCGTTGAAGTCGATGGTCATGCTGAACGAGAAGGCGTTGCCGGTCACCGTGCCGTTGCTGATGGCGATGGGCCCGCCGAGCCCCCGGCCCCCACCGCCACCGCCTCCGCCACCACGCCTGCCGCCACCTGAGAACTAAATCGTGCCGGTGAGCGCGGATCCGTCCTGCGTGAGCGTGAGCGTCTGGGTCACGGATCCCCGCCGTCCTTCCGACGTGATCTGCCACGTGCCGGTCAGGGTCTGGGCGGAGGCTGGCGCAGCAGCGATCGCGGCGGCGGCGAGGAGTGCGGAGAAAGCAGAGCGTACGGACATGAAGAACCTCCTGGGCGAGCGGTACCTGCCCTTCAGCAGCTGCCCTACAAGACAGCCGCCCAACGTCGGACGTTAGCCGTCAGTTCCGCGGGCGACGCTGCCGGGGCTCGTCGCCGCCACGCACAATCTCCTCCAACTTCCCCAGCAGTGAGTCGGCGCCGGCCTCGCTCGCGCCGAAGAAACCGTCGTCCGACTCGCCCGCCTCCAGCCGCTTCACCGCACCGTAGAGGTTGAGCCAGGCGTCGAAGCGCTCGCTCATTCGCACGACCGAATAGAAGAACCGCGGGCCGGCCGCTTTGCCGCTGAAGAGATCGGCGACCATCGCCAGCACGGACAGCTGGATGATGAGGATGCTCGCAAGGCCTTCCAATCCGAGCTTGACTTGGAAGATGACGAAGTCGCGCAGCGTGACTTTCCGCGTCGCGACCATCCGAGGTCTGTGCACCATGGGCGAAATGTAGGACTCCCTCGGCTGTGGCGCCGACTCGGAGATCGCAACTGGGACTGCCTGTGGGCGGCGCCGGCTCGGTAACCGCCTGTGGGAACGCCCTACGGCCCGGGAGGGCGGCGGATTCACGATGAGGCGCACCGGGCGCCGAAACGGCACCTAACGACCGCCGCGGTCGAGGTGTCCTTCCCTGCATGCCGCGCGACGTACCACAGCCGTACTCCGCGGCGCCGGGGGGCCGGGTGGCCAGGAACCTTTCCCCCGCCCTACCATATGGGGGAACTGGGGATGATTCCCTTCCCCGCTCACCCTCGCGGAGCTGCTCGATGAGGCGCTTCCTCACAGTCTGCACGATCCTCGGCCTCGGTGCGGTGGCGCTGGTCGCCGTCGTGCGCAGCGGCGGGAACGAGGGGGACCATCCCTACGTGATCGGGATCACTCACCGGCTCATGACCCAGCAGGCGCCGCAGCGGTCGCGCCAACAGGTGCCAGGGCCCCAGCAGGTGCCGGGACAGCAGCAGCCGCTGGTCGACCGTACCATGTTCGACGACCCGCGCGGGCCGTACCTCAACTGGACACGAGGCGAAGTGACCGCGTCCGCCGGCCGTTGGCCCTTCTACTGGACACGAGCGATCTACTCCGGCTGGGGCCGTCGCGGCTTCGGCGGCGGCAGCTGGGCGGTCGACTTCCCGAAGAGCGACCAGCAGTTCCTCATCGTCATCAAGCGGCTCATGCGCCTGAACGCCTACGACTGGGAGAACCCCGTCTACTTGGGCGACCCGGTCCTGCGGAAGTTCCCGCTCATCTACATGCTCGAAGTGGGGGGCATGAACCTCTCCGACGAGGAGGTCGATGGGCTGCGCGGCTACATGGATGCAGGTGGCTTCGTCATCGTCGACGACTTCTGGGGCAATGATGAGTGGGATGTCTTCGAGTGGAACATGCGTCGCGTGTATCCCGACAAGCAGTTCATCGACATCACGCTCGACCACGCGTTGTACCGCTCGTACTACACGATCGATCACGTGGAGATGACGCCCGCGATCGGGAACACCCTCTATCGCAGCGAATGTGGTCCGTGCACGACACAGGTTCGCGGCATGTACGACGACGAGGGACGCCTGATGATGGTGGTGAACTTCAACACCGACCTCGGCGACGCCTGGGAGTGGGCGGAGGACCCGAGCTATCCCCTCGAGACGTCTACGTACGCGTACGAGATGGGCGCGAACATCATCGTCTACGCGATGAGCCGCTGACATGGACAGTCTGTTCGAGGTCCTCTTCAAGTATCGCCAGATCGTCTTCGAGCAGGGCGATTTCGCGTTCGCCGCGCCTGCGCAGGTCCGCACTTGGCTGGGCATCGCAGCCGTGATCGCGGCGAGCGCGATCGCGACGTACACGATCGCGCGCGGCAAGAGCAGCATCCTGGACCGGGGCATCATGGCGGGGCTGCGCGTCGCGCTCGTCGGCACGCTGGCCTTCTGCCTCATGCAGCCGACGTTGACGCTGTCCACGGTCGTACCCCAGCAGAACTTCGTGGGCGTGCTGCTCGACGACTCGCGCAGCATGCTCCTCCAGGACGAGAGCGGCGCTCCCCGCAATCAGTTCATCGCGGACGCGTTCACGCCGGGGCAGAGCCAGCTGCTCACTGACCTTTCCGAGCGCTTCGTGCTGCGCTTCTTCCGCTTCTCGGACGTCGCGCGCCGTATGGATGGCCTCGGCGAAATGACGTTCGACGGGACTCGCTCGAACCTCGCGAACGCGCTCGACGCGGCACGCGAGGAGATGTCGGGCATCCCGCTCTCGGGCCTGGTGATGGTCACCGACGGGGCGGACACGGGCGAGCGACCGCTCACGGAAGCGATCGTGCCGCTCCAGGCGGCTGGCGTGCCGGTGTTCACGGTCGGCGTGGGCGACGAGTCGATCGCACCCGACATCGAGCTGGGCCGAGTCGAGCTGCCACGCAGCGCTCTCGCCGGCTCCACGCTCATGGTCGACGTGGTGGTCACGCAGGACGGCTTCCGAGCGGGGACGACCGTCCCGGTGATCGTCGAGGACGACACGCGCATCCTGATCGAGGAGAGCGTGGAGCTGGGGCCGGACATGGAGCCTGTGGTCACGCGCATCGCGTTCGAGCTTCCGGACGCGGGCGCCAAGCGCGTGCGCTTCCGCATTCCCCCGCAGCAGGGCGAGCGCGTGGAGCGCAACAACGCCCGGGACGCGTGGATCGACGTACGCGGCGAGCGCGAGAAGATCCTCTACTTCGAGGGCGAGCCGCGCTGGGAAGTGAAGTTCATGCGCCGCGCCGTTGCGGACGACGACAACCTCCAGCTGGTGCTCCTGCAGCGCACCGCCGAGAACAAGTTCCTGCGGCTCGACGTGAGCGACAGCACCGAGCTCGAGTTCGGCTTCCCCGCGACGCGCGAGGAGCTCTACCGCTACCGCGGGCTGGTGATCGGCAGCGTGGACGCGTCGTTCTTCACGCACGATCAGATCCAGATGATCGCGGACTTCGTGTCCGAGCGGGGCGGCGGCGTCCTCTTCCTGGGGGGGCAGAGCTCGTTCGCAGAAGGAGGCTGGGGCGGCACTGCGGTGGAGGAGCTGATGCCCGTGGTGCTCGGCACCCCGGACGGCGGCGAGGACGGCTTCTTCGCCGAGATCGCGGTACGGCCTACGCCCGCGGGGCTCGCGCATCCCGCTGTGCAGCTGGACGCCGAGGCCGAGGAGGTGGCGGACCGGTGGGACGGGCTGCCGCCGTTGACCTCGGTCAACCCACTCAACGAGATCCGCCCGGGTGCGACCTCGCTGCTCAACGGCGTGCGCAGCACCGGCGGCCCCGACCAGGTGGTGCTGGCGTTCCAGCGTTACGGGCGCGGCACGTCCATCGCGCTGACGGTGCAGGATTCGTGGCTCTGGCAGATGCACTCGGACATCCCGCTCGAGGATCAGACGCACGAGACGTTCTGGAAGCAGCTGCTCCGCTGGGTGGTGGACGGCGTGCCGGACGCGGTGGCCGCCGCGACGGACCAAGAGCAGGTGGAGCCCGGCGAAATGGTGCGCGTGCTCGCGAGCATTGCCGACTCGACCTTCATCGAGGTGAACGACGCCTCGGTGACGGCGACCATCACGAGCCCCAGCGGGATCGAGGAGACGGTGCCGCTCGAGTGGACCGTGGAGGAGGACGGCGAGTACGCGGGTGAGTTCCGCCCCTCGGAGCTGGGCGACTACGAGGTCAGGATCAACGCGGACCGGGACGGCACTGCGCTCGGCAGCGACGTGACCTACCTGCACGCGGCGCCGAGCGACCGCGAGTTCTTCGGTGCGGCCCGCCGCACCCCCGTGCTCCAGCGCATCGCGGACGACACCGGCGGACGGTTCTACACACCCGACGACGTGTCCTCACTCGCCGAAGACATCACGGTCACGGGCGCTGGCGTCACCCTGGCCGAGGAGTACGACCTCTTCGACATGCCCGCGCTCTTCCTGCTCATGCTCCTGCTCATGGGGGCCGAGTGGGGCTTCCGCCGCATCCGGGGGCTGGTTTGAGGCTGGCGCTTTCTCTGGCGGTATGCGTGACGCTGCTCGCCGGTGTGCGGCCCGAGCCAGCGAGCGCGCAGAGCCGCACCTACACGCTGATCGTGGTCGGCATCGGCGGGACAGCGGAGTTCCGCGAGAGCTTCCATGCGGAGGCCTCGCAGATCTACACCGCGCTCACCACGCAGCACGGGCTCTCGAAAGCCGACGTCGTCTACTTGGGCGAGCGCGTCGCAACGGCACCGGACATGATCTCGGACGTGTCCACGAGAGCGAACGTGCTTAAGGTGCTGGGCGAGATCGCGCAAAAGGCGGGGCCCACGGACCGGCTCCTCGTCATCCTGATCGGGCACGGGACCGATCAGGGCGGCGACGCTCAGTTCAACGTCTCGGGCCCCGACCTCACCCCTGGCGATTTCGAGCTGGCCGGCATGGCCTTCCCGTCGCAGGCGCTCGCGCTCGTGCACACGGGCAGCGCGAGCGGTGGGTGGGTGCAACCCCTGGCGGGCCCGAACCGGATCGTGATCGCAGCGACGCGCACGGCCCGCGAGCTGAACGCCACCGAGTTCGGCCAGTTCTTCGCCGAAGCGCTCGCTGGCGAGGGCGCCGACCTCGACCACGACGAGCGCGTGTCTCTGCTCGAGGCATTCCAGTACGCAAAGCAGGAAGTCGAGCGGTACTACGAAGAGCAGAACGAGTTGCTGGTCGAGCACGCCGTGCTCGACGACAACGGCGACGGTACCGGGAGCGCGGATGCCGGGGCCGAAGGCCCCGACGGAGTGCTCGCCTCCACGTTCACGCTCGGCGGTCCGCAGGCCGTTGCCGCGGCGCGCACCTCGGACAACCCGGTGCTGGCGCGGCTGTACTCCGAGCGCGACGCGATCCAACGCCAGATCGACGAGCTCCGCGTCGTACGCGCCGCCCTGACCGAGGACCAGTTCCTGGAACGCATGGAGCCCCTCCTGATCGAGCTGGCGCTCAAGAACCGCGAGATCCGCGAAGCCGGAGGCGTATGAGGCGCGCGGGGCGGGGCGGCGGAGCGACGCGCCGCGCACGGCACGTGCTCGCGCTGTCGTGGGCCGCGGCCATTGTGACCGCCGCGAGTGCGCTGGTCGCGCCGCTCTCAGCTCAAGACCCGAGCGCGGCCCGTGCGGCCCTCCGCTCCGGCGAGTACGAGGACGCGATCGACGAGTACCGGGGTGCGCTCCGTGCAGACCCCTCTCTCGCGGACGCACGCATCGGCCTGATACAAGCGCTCCTCGCCACCGGCGAGTACGAGGACGCCATCACCGCCGGCCGCGAGGCTCCCAGCTCCGCGCCGGTGGCCAATGCACTCGGCGAAGCGCTGCTCCGCGTGGGCCGCCTGGAAGAGGCAGAAGCCGCCTTCTCGGAATCGATGCGTTCGGGCGGCCCATGGTCGCTCGTCGCGGAGGTGAACCTCGCCGAGCTGGCGTTCATGACGGGCCGCATCGGGGATGCGATGGGCGGCTTCGACCGCCTCATCGATGCGTACAACGCCGTGAACGGCCGCATGGCCGCGCGCGACCTGGTCGCCGTCGGCCGCGCGGTGGCTTACCTGGGCCGCGACGACCCGAACCTCTTCCAGGACGCGCTGCGCGCGTTCGACGAGGCCGCCGCCGCCGACCCAGGTTGGCACGAGCCGAAGGTGCGCGCCGGCATGCTCTTCCTGGACAAGTACGACAGCCCCGCGGCACAGGAGGAGTTCCACGCCGTCCTGGCAGAAAACCCGCGGGACGTCGGCGCGCTGCTCGGCATGGCGAAGGCGATGGAGTTCGACGGCCAGCAGGACGCACGCCCGACCATCGACCAGCTGCTCGAAGTGGACCCGCGCAACGTGGAGGCGCGCATCTTACTGGCGATGCGCTTTGTCACGAACGAGCGCTACGAGGAGGCGCGAGCGGAGGCCGAGCGCGCACTCGAGGTCAACCCGCGCTCGCTGCCCGCTCTGACGGCCCTGGCCGGCTCGTACATGCTCGCCGAAGACTCGACCAACTTCGTGCAGACGCGCGAACGCGCCCTCGCCATCAACTCGAGCAACGCAGAGATGGAGGCGACGCTCGCCGAGCTGGCCGTGCAGACGCGGCGGTACCCGGAGGCCGTGGTACGCGCGAACGAGGGCATTCGGCTGGATCCGTCGTCGTGGGAGTCCTGGGGCCTGCGCGGCATGAACCGGCTGCGGCTCGGCGACATCGGGGGGAGGGCCGACGTCGAGCGCGCGTTCGAGGGCGACCCGTACAATCCCTGGTTCAAGAACACGCTCGACCTGCTGGACACGTTCGAGCGGTACACGTCGCACGAGACCGAGCACTTCAACCTCTTCCTGCACGGCACGGAGGACGAGCTGCTCGCCACGTACGTGGCGCCCATCGTGGAGGAGGCGTACGACAGCCTCTCCCGCCGTTACGGCATTCAGCTCCCGGGGAAGACGCGCGCGGAGTTCTTCATAAGCCACGCCGACTTCTCGGTGCGCACCCTGGGCGAGGCAGGGCTCGGTGCGCTAGGCGTGAGCTTCGGACCCCTGCTGGTCATGGACTCGCCCGCGGCACGCACGCAGGGGGAGTACAACTGGGCGTCGGTGTTCTGGCACGAGCTGTCGCACTCGTTCCACCTCGCGCTCACGAACGGCCGCGTGCCCAGGTGGTTCTCCGAAGGTCTCTCGGTGCACGAGCAGCGCCGCGGGCGCCCCTGGTGGGGGCACACGCCGAACATCCCGTTCTTGCAGGCGCTCGCGGGCGGACGTCTGAAGCCGGTCAGCGAGCTGAACGACGGATTCATGCGACCGGACTATCCCGAGCAGGTCATCTTCTCGTACTACCAGGCTTCGCTCGTCTTCGGGGTGATCGAGGAGCGCTGGGGATTCCAGGCCATCCGCGCTTTCCTCGACGGGTACGCGCGCGGAGAGACCACCGAGGCGCTCTTCGAGTCGGTGCTGGACATGCCGATCTCCGACTTCGACGACCTGTTCGACGACTACCTCCGCGAGCGATTCGAGAGTCCGTTGGCGGCCCTGGTCGAGCTAGGCCGGCCTCCTGGACCCACCGCAGGCGTACCGGACCTGGAGGACTGGGTCGAGGCGCACCCCGGCGACCTGATCGGGCGCCTCAGGCTCGGAGCGCTCCTGCTCCGCGATCGGCGCTTCGACGACGCCGAGGTCCAGCTGCGCGAGGCGCTGCGCATGTTCCCGGAGTACGGCGAAGCGGACAGCCCGTATTGGTACCTGGCGCAAATCCACCGTGAGCGGGGCGAGCTGGACCGGGCCGCCGCGGCGCTCGCGCGCCTGAACGCACTGTCGGAGTCGAACTACCAGGCGCTGGTGATGGAAGCCGAGGTGCTGGAGGAGCTCGGCCGTCCGGCCGAAGCCGTGACCGCGCTCGACAAAGCCGTTCAGGTCTGGCCGTACGAGATCGAGCTACACGAGCGCCTGGCGACATTGGCGGCGAGCGTGGGCGACCACCAGAAGGCCGCGCGTGAGCGTTCCGCGGTCGTCGCGCTCGCCCCGACCGATCGCGCCCAGGCGCACTATCTCTTGGCGGTCGCACAGCGCGACGCCGGCGACGCAGCCGGCGCACGCCGCTCGGTGCTGCGCTCGCTCGAGATCGCCCCGAACTACGACAGCGCCCTGGAGCTGCTGCTGGAGCTGCGCGGCGCCGGCGGGCCCGGCTAGTGGCCTGCCACCCATGAGGGATCGACCGAACGAACGAAGCGTACGAGTTGGGTGTGAAGCATACGGAGTGACGGCCTGAGGACGAGATCCCCAGTCCCCGGGATCGCCGCTCCCCCGCCGCGACGATAGGTTGTCCCCCCCGCGGCGCCCTCCCGCAGGCGATGACTGGGGCCCCCGCCCCATCACAACAAGAATACGGAGATCACCTTGGCGAACGACGCGATCGGCACCATTGCCCTCGACAACGCGAACGACGTCGCGCTCGCGGACCGGCTGAAGAACGGCCGAGAGCAGATCCTCGCCGAGCTTCGCAAGCTCATCATCGGGCAGGAAGAAGTGATCGAGCAGGTGCTGCTCACGCTCTTCGTGGGCGGTAACAGCATCATCGTCGGCGTGCCCGGCCTCGCGAAGACCCTGCTCATCCACACGATCGCGCAGGTGCTCGACCTCAAGTTCTCGCGCATCCAGTTCACGCCAGACCTGATGCCCTCCGACATCACCGGCACCGACATCATCCAAGAGGATGCCGGCACGGGGCGGCGCGGGATGGTGTTCGCACCCGGCCCGATCTTCGCGAACATCGTGCTGGCCGACGAGGTGAACCGTACGCCACCGAAGACGCAGGCGGCGCTGCTCGAAGCGATGCAGGAACACCGCGTCACCGTCCAGGGGCGGACGTACACGCTGCAGGAGCCGTTCTACGTCTTCGCCACGCAGAACCCGATCGAGCTCGAGGGCACGTATCCGCTCCCCGAGGCGCAGCTCGACCGCTTCATGTTCGAGATCCTCATCGAGCACCTCAAGGAAGAGGAGGAGCTCGAGGTCATCCGCTCCACCACAGGCATTCTCGCCCCGGTCTTCAGCCACGCGGTCACGGGGCCGGACCTCATCGCCTTCCAGAAGCTCGTGCGCCGCGTGCCCGTGTCCGAGTCGGTGCTGCGTTACGCGGTCGCGCTCACACGCATGAGCCGCCCGAGCAAGAACGGGAGCAGCCCCGACTTCGTGAAGAAGTGGATCGCGTACGGCGCTTCGCCGCGCGCGGCGCAATTCCTCGTGCTCGGCGCCAAGGCGCGCGCGCTCACGAAGGGCCGCTACCACGTGAGCTTCGAGGACATCCAGGCGCTCGCGCACCCGGTGCTACGGCATCGCGTGCTCACGAACTTCCACGCGGAGTCCGAGGGGAAGACCAAGGCCGAAATGGTGGACTTGCTGCTCAACGCCGTCCCCGTGCCTTCCTCGGGGATGTAGTCAGGAGGGCACGCGTTGGCCACGCGCACTCGGGAACGCAACGCCGGGTCCGGCACTCAGTTCCTCGATCCCGCCGTCCTGGGCCGGATCGGGAACCTGCAGCTGCTCGCCAAGACCGTCGTCGACGGCTTCCTGACGGGCCTGCACCGCTCGCCGTACCTCGGGTTCAGCATCGACTTCGCCGAGCATCGGGCGTACATGCCCGGCGACGACATCCGGCGCATCGACTGGCGCCTCTTCGCGCGCACGGACCGCCACTACATCAAGCTCTTCGAGGCGGACACCAACGCGAACTTCGTGGTGTTGCTCGACATCTCGGCATCGATGAGCTACGGGAGCCACTCGCTCACCAAGCTCGACTACGCGCGCTACCTGGCCGCCTGCCTCACGTTCTTTTCCAGCCAGCAGCGCGACCGCGTCGGGCTCGTCACGTTCGATCGCGAGGTCGTCGACTGGGTGCGCCCCTCCATGAAGCACCTGGAAACGGCGCTGCACGTGCTCGACCGAGCCAAGGCCGGGCGTCGGGGAAGCCTGACGCAGCCGTTGCTCCAGGTGACCGAGCTGCTGGGCCGGAAGGGCATCCTCGTGCTGATCTCCGACTTCTACGAGAGCCCCGACCAGGTGATCGCCGCGGTGGCACCGCTGCGCGCGCGCGGGCACGACGTGATCGTCTTCCAGGTGATGGACCCCATGGAGCTCGAGTTCTCGTTCGAGGAGGCCTCGGGATTCGAGGACTTGGAGACGGCCGAGCAGATCCCCGTGATCCCAGCCAAGCTGCGCGAGGACTACAAGAAGCTGGTGAGCGCGCACGTCCAGGCCCTGCAAGACCGCTTCACCGGCAACCGCATCGACTACACGCTGCTCGACACGTCGAAGCCGCTCGACCTGGCGCTCTTCCATTACCTGCTCGCGCGTGAACGGATGAGCAAGACGCTATGAGCAGACCCAGATGAGCAGCCCTAGATGAGTTTCCTCGTCCCGCTCTTCCTGGCCGGCATCGCCGGTGTGGTGGTGCCGATCATCGTGCACCTCACGCGGCGCCAGCGGCGCAACGTGGTGCACTTCCCCTCGCTCATGTTCCTGGAGAAGGTCCCGTACCAGGAGCGGCGGCGGCGACGCATCCAACACTGGTTCCTGCTGTCCTTGCGGGCGCTGGCTCTCGCGCTGCTCGCGATCGCGTTCGCCCGCCCGTTCTTCGAGGACACGACCGTGGGACTGGGAGCCGCGGGCGGCCCGCGCGAGGTCGTCGTGCTGATCGACCAGTCGTACAGTATGGAACCGGGCGATCAGCTGCAGACCGCCAAGGACGGCGCGGGCGACATCTTCGACGGGCTCGGGCCACTCGATCGCGCCTCGCTCGTGACGTTCGCGCAGGGCGCGCGCGTGATCGCGCGCTCGACCTCCGACCGCGCACGACTACAGACGGCGGTCGACACCATCCAGCTCAGCTCCGGATCGACGCGCTTCGGGCCGGCGCTCAAGGTCGCCCAAGCGATCCTCGAGGAATCCCAGCTCCCGAGCGGCGAGGTGTACCTCTTCAGCGACTTCCAGCGCAACGGCTGGATCGGCGACGAGGGCGTGCGCCTGCCGCCGGGATCGCGGTTCATCGCGCGCCCCACGGGCGCCGACGAAGTCCAAGACAACGTCATGGTCACGGACGTGTCGCTCCCCCGGCAGAACGTGGCCGGCCGCGAGCGTATCGCTCCGACCGCGCGCATCGTGCGACTGGGCGGCGCCGACCCGCGTGACGTCGCCGTGACACTCGAGATCGATGGCCAGCAGGTCGCGAGCCGGTCGGTGAGCATCGGACCCGACGCTGCTGCCGCGGTGGCCTTCGAGTCGATCACGCTGTCTCGCCCACACACCCGCGGGACGGTGCGCCTCCCCGACGACGCCCTCAACGCCGACAACACACACCATTTCGTGGTGTCGCCGGGGACTTCGTTGCAGGTACTGATCGTGGAGGGCGCTTCGGCGGACCGCGACGTGAGCCTGTATCTGCGGCGCTCCCTCGAGATCAGCGACGACGGCCGCTTCAGGGTGGTGGTGCGCCGGGCGAGCAGCGTGCGCCCGGCAGACCTGGAGGGCACCGACGCGGTCATCCTCAACGACGTCCAGGTCGATGGCGGCTCGGCCGAGCGGCTGCGCGAGTTCGTGAACGCGGGCGGCGGCGTCCTCATCGCCACGGGCGAGCAGGGCGGCTGGCCGGCTTCGGCTGCGGATATGCTTCCCGGCCAGATCGGCCCAGTGCAGGATCGACTGCAGGGCCGCGGCGGGCGCCTCGGCTTCCTGGAGTACGGACACGCGATCTTCGAGGTGTTCGCCGGGCCCCGGAGCGGCGACTTCACGGGCGCCCGCTTCTTTCGCGCGCGCGCGTTCACGCCCTCCCCCGAGGCGGGCGTGCTGGCGCGCTTCGACGACGGCTCGGTGGCGCTCGCCGAGCTGCGTATCGGCCGCGGCAAGGTGCTCGTCTGGAACAACACGCTCGACGACTACTGGAGCGACCTGGCGCTGCAACCCGTCTACCTGCCGTTCACGCACCGGTTGGCCGAGTACCTCGGCGGGATGGCCGAGTCGAGCCCGTGGTTCACGATCGGCCAGGTGGTGGACCTCGCCAACCCGGACGCGCTCGTGACGGCGGGCCTTGTGTCCTCGGAGGCGGCGGGGCTCGCCGAAGGCCTCGACCAGATCTCGCTGACCCCCTCGGGCACGTCGATTCAGCTCCCCGCCAGCGAGGGCCAGCGCTACCTGCCCCTCGAAGAGCACGGCTTCTACACGGTCCGCCCGCCGAACTCCGAGCCGGCACGGCCCTTCGTCATCGCCGTCAACGTGGACATCGAGGAGTCGACCCTGACCCGCATCGATCCGGAGCAGCTGTCGGCCCAGATCATGGCGGCCCCCGGCGTGGAGCGGGGGGGCCTTAACGTCGACCAGGCGACGGCCCTCCAACGGGAAGATCAGGAACGGCGCCAGTCCCTGTGGCACTGGCTCCTGCTGGGCGCCCTGGCCCTCCTCATCGCCGAGACGGCCACGTCCAATTGGATCTCCCGGGCGGGTGCGGGAGCGCGGGAGGCGGTCGCTGGTTAAGAAGTTGTCTGGGGCGCGTTTCGGTGGCGTCTTTTCGGCCATGGGCAGTAGGTTGCATCAGGCTCGCAACGGGAGAGGGTCATGAGGGATTCCGAACGGCGGCTGGCTCGCACGCGGCTCTTCGACGTGGTGCGGGGGGTGCGGTGGCGGTGGCGGACGCGTCAGGTACTCCGCGGCCTCCTGTGGGTGGGCGGTCTGACGGGCCTAGTGGTCTTCGCCGGCGCGTTCGGACTGGAGCGGGTGCGCTTCGCCCCCGAGTGGGTGATCGCGCTGCGCTACGTCACCTGGGGCACCCTGCTCGTGTCGGCATTCATCTTCCTCGTCCGGCCGCTGCGGCTGCGGCGCAGCGACGAGCAGGTCGCGCTCTACCTCGAGGAGCACGAGCCGACGCTCGAGCACTCGGTGGTGAGCGCGCTCGACGAATCGTCGAGCTTCTCGCCCGACCTCCATCAGCGGGTGATCGACGTCGCGCTCGAGCGCGCCCACAAGGTCCAGGACGGCCGCAGGATCGAACAGGGCCGCCTGTACCGCCTGGCCGGCGCGCTGTCCGCACTCGTCGTCCTGCTGATCGCGGGCACGCTGCTCGGACCAGCACATCTGCGGAACGGGCTGACCGCCCTTCTCAATCCGACGCGCGATGCGGCAACGGTGAATCCGTACTCGATTGCCGTCACGCCCGGTGACGCGACGATCCCGCGGAACTCCGATCAACTGATCTCCGCCGCGCTCGGCGGATTCGACGCGGCCGACGCGTCCATCTTCGTGCGCACGGAGTCCCAGCAGGGCTTCTCCCGCCTGACCATGCTCCCGGGCGTCGAGACTGGCTTCGAGGTCCTCCTCCTCGGCGTGGCCGAGCGCACGGACTATTTCGTCGAATCCTCCGGGGTGCGTTCGCCGACGTTCACCATCGAGGTGGCCGACCTGCCGTACGTCGACCAGCTGGACCTGACGTACATCTATCCGAGCTACACCGGGCTGCCGCCGCGCGTGGTCGAGGATGCGGGCGACGTCGCCGCCCTGCCGGGCACGGTGGTCGAGCTGCGCATCGAGCCGACGATGCTCGCCCCGTCCGGCCGCCTGCTGCTGGATCAAGAGGCCGCGGGTGAGCTGACCCTGCAGCCCGACGGCACGTTCACCGGACGCTTCACGATCGGTGAGGACCGCTACTACGCGATCGAGCTCGCCCGCGACAACGGCGCGCTCGTGCCGGCGTCTCCCGAGTACACGATCGACGTGCTCGAGGACCGCGGCCCGTCGATCGAGTTCACGCGGCCGGGTCGCGACGACACGGCTTCGCCGATCGAAGAGTTCTATCTGGAGATGAACGCGACCGACGACTATGGCGTGCGTGACGTGCGCTTGGTCTACTCGGTGAATGCAGGCCCCGAGGACACCATCGCGGTGTTCCAGACGGCCGGCCCTCCCCTCTCGGAAGTCTCGTCCGGGCACACGCTCTTCCTGGAGGAGTGGCAGCTCGAGCCCGGTGACCTCGTCTCCTACTATGCGATCGCGCGCGACAACCGCCCGGGCGCAGAACAGGCCATCACGAGCGACATCTACTTCCTGGCGATCCGGCCGTTCGAGCGCGCGTACCGCCAGGCCGAGGCGGGCGGAGGAGGCGGTGGCGGCGGCGGCGGCCAGCAGGACACTGCGCTGTCCGAGCTGCAGCGGCAGGTGATCGCCGCGACGTTCAACCTCATCCGGCAGCAGCAGAGCTACTCGGAGAGCGAGTTCGGCGAATACGTGGTAAGCGTGGCGCTCTCGCAGGACCGCCTGAAGGGCCAGGTCGGCACGCTCCTCGAGCGTATGCGGAACCGCGGCCTCACCCAGGCCGACCAGGGCTTCCGCGACGTCTCCGAGGTGCTGCCCCGCGCGGTCGAAGCGATGACGCGCGCCAAGGAGCACCTCGACCGGCAAGAGCTGCGCGAAGCGCTACCTGACGAGCAGGAGGCGCTCCGCTATCTCCAACAGGCGGAGGAGACGTACGAGCGCATCGTGCAGCAGCAGCAGCAGGGCGGTGGCGGGGGTGGCGGGGGTGGTGCCAGCCAGCAGGCCGCGGAGGACCTCGCCGACCTGTTCGAGCTCGAGCTCGACAAGCTCCAGAACCAATACGAGATGGTGCAGCGCGGCCAGCGTGAGCAGGCCGACAACCAGGTCGACGAGCTGATGGAGCAACTCCAAGAGCTCGCGCGCCGTCAGGAGCAGGAAGCTGAGCGTCAGCGCCGCCGGGCCATGCAGCAATCCGGTGGGCAGGGCGGTGGCGGTCAGTCGCAGCGCGACCTCGCGGAACAGACCGAGGAGGCTGCGCGTCAGCTCCAGCGTCTCGCGCGCGAGATGAATGACCCGCAGCTCGAAGAGACGGCTCGCGACCTCCAACAGGCCGCGGAGTCGATGCGCCAGTCTGCTTCGCAATCCGGGACCGCGGGCTCGTCCGAGGCCGCGTCGGCACTGCAGCGCCTCGAGGAAGCGCGCCGCAGTCTGGAGGACGCGCGTGAGGCGCGCGCCGGCCGCGACACGGAGGACGCGCTCCAGCGGGTCGAGGAGCTCCAGCAGCAGCAGCGTGAGGTGCAGCGCGACGTGCGGAACCTCCCGACGACTCGACCGGACGCGCGTGGCCGACCCGCGACCACACCCGAGCGAACGGAGCAGATCCAGGATCTGCGCGAGCGGAAGGATCAGATGAACGAGGCGGTCGCGAACCTCGAGCGAGATCTCGACCGGTCCGCCAGCGGCGCGCGTGCGGACAATCCGGACGCGGCGCGTGCCCTTCAAGATGCCGCGAACCTCATTCGTGAGTCCAAGCTGCGTGATATGATCCAGTACTCCCGGGGCACCATCGAGCAGTGGGACCCGGCGTCGGCGCTGAACCTCGAGCTCAACATCGAGGGCGCCCTGCAGGATCTACGCGACCAGCTCGAGCGCGCGCAGGGTGCGTCGAGTGAGCGCCGAGAGGACCCCATGGAGCGCGCGCTCGACGAGACGCGCGACCTCGTGCGGGGGATGGAGGCCGCGAACCGCCGCCTCAACGAGCCCGGGCAGCAGGGTCAACAAGGCCAACAGGGACAACAGGGACAACAGGGGCAGCAGGGCCAGCAGTGGCAACAGGGCCAGCAAGGGCAACAGGGCCAGCAGGGGCAACAGGGCCAGCAGGGGCAACGGGGCCAGCAAGGGCAACAGGGGCAGCAGGGCCAACAGGGCCAACAGGGCCAACAGGGCCAGCAGGGCCAACAGGGCGGCCAGCAACAGGGTGGTGACAACCGCACGGGCGGTGGCGCCGATGGCTGGGCCGGCGGCAATCTCGACTACTCCGCGTACGGCGGGTGGAATCGGGGCGAGCCGCGCCGTCTCACGCCGGAAGAGCAGCGCCAATACCAGCGTGAGGTGGAGCAGCGCGCCGAGCAGGTGCGGGACCTGCGCGACCAGTTCCGCGACCTGGGTCGCCCTGTGCAGGACCTGGAGGCGGTGCTCGAGAGCCTCGATCGCCTCGGTGACGACCGGCTCTATACCGACCCGCGCCAATTGGCTGCGATCCACGAGGACATGCTCGACCAGCTCAAGCGCATCGAATTCGGGCTACGTCGCGACGTCGAGGGTGAGACGACGCGCGGCGCGACTCTCACCGGTTCTGACGACGTGCCGGAAGGGTATCGGACGCTCGTCGAGGAGTACTACCGGTCGCTCGCGCGCACGCAGCCGGGGGCGCCGGGCAACTAGGGCGACGACCCGACCTTACCACGGGTCCTACATGGGGGGCGACGGGGCGACCCGTCGCCCCCCTTCCGTTTGCTCAGGCGCGACCGAGGGGCACGGGGCATCGGCGCCCCCTCGACGCCACCGCTCCTCATTAGATTCCCCCGCCCTTTCCCACCCGAGAACGGCCTGATTCCGCCATGTCCGGACCGCAGTTCATCTACCACATGTATCGGCTCTCGAAGATCGTCCCGCCCAAGCGGGAGATCCTCAAGAACATCAACCTCTCGTTCTATCCGGGCGCGAAGATCGGCGTGGTGGGGCCCAACGGATCGGGGAAGAGCTCCCTGCTCAAGATCATGGCCGGCATCGACACGGACGTGGTCGGTGAGGCATGGGCGGCGAAGGGCACCAAGATCGGGTACCTCGCCCAGGAGCCGGAGCTCGACGCCACGCTCGACGTGCGCGGCAACGTCGACCTCGCGGTGAAGGAGACGCGCGACCTGCTGAAGCGCTTCGAGGAGGTCAGCGCGAAGTTCGGCGAGGTGATGAGCGACGAGGAGATGAACGCGCTCATCGAGGAGCAGTCGAAGCTGCAGGACAAAATCGACGCCTCCGGCGCGTGGGAGCTCGACCGCAAAGTCGAGATCGCCATGGACGCGCTCCGCCTGCCGCCGGGTGACGCGGACGTCTCGAAGCTCTCGGGCGGTGAGCGCCGCCGTGTGGCGCTCTGTCGCGTGCTCCTCGAGAACCCGGACCTGCTGCTGCTCGACGAGCCCACCAACCACCTCGACGCCGAGTCGGTGGCGTGGCTCGAGCACCACCTCGCCGCCTTCCCGGGCACGATCGTCGCGATCACGCACGACCGTTACTTCCTGGACAACGTCGCGCAGTGGATCCTGGAGCTCGACCGCGGCGAGGGGATCCCCTGGAAGGGCAACTACTCCTCCTGGCTCGAGCAGAAGAAGGAGCGCCTCCGCCTGGAGGAGAAGACCGAGTCGAACCGGCAAAAGACGCTCGATCGCGAGCTCGAGTGGATCCGTATGTCACCCCGCGCCCGCCAGGCCAAGGGCAAGGCGCGCATCTCGGCGTACGAGGAGCTGCTCTCCGCGGACGAGCGCGAGCAGGTGCGCACCGCCGAGATCCTCATCCCGAAGGGGCCGCGCCTCGGCAAGACGGTCATCCACGCGGAGCATCTCGAGAAGGCGTTCGGCGACGCGCTGCTGATCGACGACTTGTCCTTCGACGTTCCCGCCGGGGCCATCGTCGGCATCATCGGCGCGAACGGCGCCGGCAAGACCACGCTCTTCCGCATGATCGTGGGCGCGGAGAAGCCGGACTCCGGCACGCTCGCGATTGGCGACACCGTGAAGCTGGCGTACGTCGACCAGTCACGCGCGGCGCTCGATGGGAAAAAGACCGTATTCGAGGAGGTGAGCGGCGGGGCGGACATCCTCTACTTCGGCCGCGCCGAGGTGAACCCGCGCGCCTACCTGTCCTGGTTCGCGTTCAAGGGAACGGAGCAGCAGAAGAAGGTCGGCGTGCTCTCGGGCGGTGAGCGGAATCGGCTGCACCTCGCCAAGCTGCTCAAGGAAGGCGGGAACGTCATGCTGCTCGACGAGCCCACCAACGATCTCGACGTGGATACACTGCGCGCGCTCGAGAACGCGATCCTCGACTTCGCGGGATGCGTGCTCGTCATTTCCCACGACCGCTGGTTCCTCGACCGCATCGCTACGCACATCCTCGCGTTCGAAGGCGACTCGCGCGTGCACTGGTTCGAGGGGAATTTCCAGGAGTACGAGGAAGACAAGCAGCGGCGCCTCGGCGAGGACGCCATCCAGCCGCACCGCCTCAAGTACCGGAAGCTGGTGCGCGACTGACCTCGTGGGCGGGGCGGCCCTGCCGGCTTAAGTTGGCACGATGAATCTGGGATGGGCCCTTGGGGCGTAATAGGAAGAGCACGAAGAAGCATCTGCGCGCGGCCGTGAAACGCGCGGCGGCCGCCGCAGCGGCGGAAGTCGAGGAGGTCGCTCCGCCACCAGTCGTCGGGGTGCCCGCCGCCTCGACGGCGCACGCTGCGCCGAACGCCGCGGCGGCAGCGACCGCGGAACCGCCCGAGGTCTCTCGCCCAGCGGTCTCGGCGCCGCCGGACCCACCAGCTGCAACGCCGGAGACACCAGAGCCACCAGCTGCAGCGCCGAAGACACCAGAGCCTCCAGCTGCAACGCCGGAGACGCCGGAGCCAACAGCTGCAGCGCCGCAGACACCGGAGCCTCCAGCCCCAGCGCCGAGGACACCGGAGCCACCAGCTGCAGCGCCCCGCGCCCTCGAGACCCGTGCCTCGAGCGATCCTCCCTCGCCGGAGCCCACGCGAACGCCTCCTCGCCCCCCTGAGCCCATCCAGGACCTCGACGCCGATCTCGACGACGACGACGCGTACGAAAGCCTCCTCGCCGCCGTCGCGAGCATGCCCGAGGACGACGACCCTGCCCCGGTCGCCCGGGCCAAAGGCGCGCCACCGACACGGGACGTAGAGCTCGCAGCCGAGGAAGAGATCGAGGTCGTCGACCTCGATGCCGACGAGGACGACACCCCCAGCCAGGCAATCGACAAGCTGATTACCAAGGCAGTCGTAGGCGCACCGCCGGAACTGGTCGAGGAAGAGCCCGAGGTACCGCTCATCGACCTCGATGCCGACGAGCCACGCGCTCCCGTCTGGGCACCGGCCCCAGTCGGCTCCGCACCGACTGCGAGCGCGGAGGCCGCGCGGCTCGCGATCGCCGCCGCGCGAGGTGGAGTCGACGAGGACGACGTCACATCGTTCTCGGTCGACGAGGGTGAGGTGAGCACGCCCGAGGCCCGGGCGAGGCTGCTGGCCCAAGCGCTGGCCCACGCCGAGCACCAAGAATCGCGCTATCGCCTGCCCACCGACACGGGCGCTGCGCGCCGTTGGAAAGCCGTTGCCGCCTCCGTGATCTTCGTGCTCGCTGGCTGGGTGGCGGTGGCTCCGCCTGTATGGGTGCGGCCCGAGCCTCCGGCCCAGCTCAACGAAGCGGCACGCGCACGCAGCATACGCACGGCGCTCCTGCTGCAGGCCCAACAGATCGAGGCCTTCCGCGTGGAGGCGCAGCGCCTGCCGGCCACGCTGGGGGAGCTGCCGGGCTCGCTTCCGGCATTCGATACACGCGATCAGGCAACCGCGCGTACCAGCTCGTCGGCTACGGTGACGACGGCGAGGCGATCACCTACGACTCGGCGGCTCCGGCGCCCCCCTTCGGCATCCTGATGGCCGCGTTGCTGGCCGCGGAGGAAGCCCCGTGATTCCTCGCGACCGAGCAGGCGCAACCCCGGGCGACGTGATGATCTTCCTCGCGACGCTCAGCCTCGCAGTCGCGCTGCTCTATCCAGCGTGGAGCGGGCGCGAGCTCCGCGGCCTGGTGGAGCGCGCGGTAGCCGACGTCGAGGCCGTCGCATCCGCGGCGCACTCCACGCGCGCCGCCTCCGGCGCGTGGCCGACGCAGGTCGCGCCTGGTCGGGCTCCGGCGGAACTCCTCGGACTCTCGCAGGCCGACGGTCCTTTCGGGCGAGCCGAGTACACCCTCGAGTGGACCTCATGGAGCGTCGTCGACTCGGTGGAGGTTCCCGACGACATCATCTACGCCCCGGGCGATGCGCCACCCCCTACGGCGGGCCCTGTGCTGCAGCCGGTCGTGCGGACGGTGGGTGGGGTGGCGGTCCACACGGGCAACCCGACGTTGCTCGCCGAGCTCGCGGAGCGTTTCGCCCCGCAGACGTCGTTCGTTCTCGACACCACGTGGGTGCTGCTGCTTCCTGAACGGGGAACCGCGCGCACGCGGGCTCCCTAGCGCACACTCAGACGCCCACCACCCGCTCTGCCCACGCTGCGAAGGTGGCGCAGAGCTCGTCCAGGACCTGATCGTCGGTACGGCCGCTCCGCTTGGGCACGTGGAAGCCGTGGTCTGCGTCGTCGACAACGTGGAGCGCCGGCGCTGGCATCAACGTCGCGAGCAGCGGACGGAGCAGGTCCAGGTCTGCGAGTTTGTCGCGGGTACCCTGCAGGAAGAGCATGGGGAGGCGGACGCCCGTGAGATGGGCGCCGCGCTCCGCCGAGTGCTTTCCCGGCGCGCGCAGGGGAAAGCCGAAGAACGCGAGGCCGAGGACTCTGTCGAGCGGCGCCGCCGCCGCCGCGGTCGAGGTCATGCGGCCGCCCATCGACTTGCCGCCCGCGAGCAGCGGGAGCCCCGGCGCGAGCCGAGCCGCCTCGGCAACCGCCGAGCGCACCGTCTTCACCAGCACCGGCGCCGGGTTCGGCCCGCCGCGCCCCTGCTCCATGTAGGGGAAGTTGTACCGAAGAGATGCGACCCCGCGCTCGGCGAGCCGGTCGGCGACGGCGGCCATGAACGTATGACGCATGTCCGCTCCGGCGCCGTGCGCAAACAAGTACAGCGCCCACGCTCGCTCGGGTCGCATCAGGATGCTCGACACCTCGCCCGATGACGACGTCGCGACGAAGCGGTGCTCGGAGACTTCCATCGGGGCCCTCGCGTCGCTCAGCCGACGCCGATGCGGAGCCCGAGGCTCAGGATCGGCCAGTACTCGAGGTAGCGCGACGAGACGTCCCCCGCCCCCGCGGCTTCGTCGTCGAGCGCCGTGCGGAGGGCGCCCGTGTCGTTGGGGAGCGTGCCCCCCTCGGTGGTGAGCAGGATGTCCGGCGCGCCCAGGAAGGCCACCCCGAAGTCTACGAACAGACCGATACCGGCCGTCGTGTGCTTACCGAAGCCGAGCAGCGCGTAGGGCACTCGATCCTTCGAGTCGAGCACGATAATGAGCTTCCCGATCTCTTGCGACGTGAAAGTCTGTGAGGAGATGGCGTAGCTCGTCTGGCTCACGGCCGTGAGGCGAAAATCGTCCTCCTTGAAGAGGAACCCTCCGCCGAGTCGCATCGCGCCGTTGAGGTAGAGATCGATGCCCAAATTGTACCAGGTGGGCAACTCGACCTTCTCGAAAGCGAAGTCGATGCCGATGACGTTGACGGAGAGCGACGGCTCCACGGGCGTGACGCCCATGCCGCCGCGCACGACAATGCGCTCCGTGAGCGAGAACGCAGCCTCCGGACCGAGTCCCAGGGTCCCGACACGGCCTCCAAGGCCGAGCGTCTGGGCTTCGGCCGGGGCTGTGGAGACGCCGGTCACCGCCAGGGCGAGGGCCAAGGCACGGCGGTCGATCATGCTTGCTCTACGGGCTCGAGGTGGCGCGCGGCACGACGGCGCGTCGCCAAAAATAGACCCGGCCTGCATGAGGACGGAATCGCCTTCGCGGTCGTCTCGGGTCAGAAGATCCTGACGGCCACGAACGCACCCACGTAGGCCAGCAGCAGCATGTACGTAAACTGGAGTGCCGCCCACTTCCAGCCTGCGGTCTCGCGACGCATCACGGCAACCGTGGACATGCACTGAAGCGCGAAGACGAAGAAGACGAGTAGCCCGATCGCAGCACCCAGGGTCAGGTCACGCCGCAGCGCCTCCTGCAGTCCGACCGCGTCATCCGAATCATCCTCGACGCCGTAGATGGTCCCGAGCGTTCCGACGATGACCTCTCGCGCCGCCAGGGAGGTCACCAGGCCCACGCCGATGCGCCAGTCGAAGCCCAGCGGCTCGATGGCCGGCTCGATGAGCTGGCCCATGCGGCCGAGCGCGCTGTCGTCGATCGGTGGCGCGCCCGCGTCGCTGCGCGGAAACTGCGTGAGCGTCCACAGAATGATCGTGACGCCGAAGATGATGGTCCCGGCACGGCGCAGGAACACCCGACTCCGGTCGAGGAGGCGGAGCGCGATCGAGCGCGGTGACGGCACTCGATACGGCGGAAGCTCCATCAGGAACGACGACGGCTTGGCGCGCAGGAGCGTTCGCTTGAGCAGGAACGCTGTCCCCACAGCTGCGATGATGCCCAGTCCGTAGAGGCCGAGTAGAACGGCCGCCCTCAACCCGAGCACGGGCCCCAGGAGCGATTCGTCAGGGATGAACGCCGCGATCAGGAGGGCATAGACGGGAAGCCGAGCCGAGCACGTCATGAACGGCGTGACGAAGATGGTTGCGAGTCGGTCCCGCTCGTCGTCCACGGTGCGCGCGGCGAGCACCGCCGGTACGGCGCACGCGTACCCTGAGAGGAGCGGCAAGAACGCCCGCCCCTGCAGCCCGACACGGTACATCATGCGGTCTGCGATCACCGCCGCGCGCGCCATGTATCCGGAGTCCTCGAGCACGCCGAGAAAGAGGAAGAGGATCAGGATCTGCGGCAGGAAGACGACCACCGAGCCTACGCCCGCCCAGACTCCATCTACGAGGAGCGATCGGTACCAGGTGTCGGGGAGCGCCCCCCCAACCCACTGACCCGAAGCGGACACCATCGCGTCGAGACCGTCGATGAGCGGCGTCGCCCACGTGAAGATCGACTGGAAGACGAGCAGGACGACCGCCAAGAAGAGCAACGGACCCCAGAAGCAATGCAGCGCGATGTGATCGAGGCGCTCACTCACAGAGGACGCGCCGGGGGGTACGTACCCGGCCTCCTTCACGATCTCGCGCACACGCATACGCCGCGCGGCGAACGCATCGAGCATCGGCAGCGCGGTGCCGCGCGGCACGTTGGTCAGTCGGCGTCCGTGCGCCGTATCGCGACGCGTGACCTCGGCGAGAAAGTCCCGCACGGCGTCGAGGCCGACGCCATCGCGCGCATCCGTGCGCGCCACCTCCACCCCCAGATGCTTCACCAGCGCCGCGTCGCTGACGCGCCCTCCGCGGGATGCGAGCTCGTCGGACATGTTGAGCACGAGCAGCGTCGGAAGGTCGAGCTCGAGCACCGGCTCGACCAACATCAACTGGCTCTCCAGACGTGTCGCATCGACAATCAGCACCAGCGCGTCCGGCGCGCGCAGGCCCGTCATGCGACCCTCGAGCACGTCGCGCGTAACTCGCTCGTCCAGGCTGCGCGCCGAGAAGCCGTGCACGCCTGGCAGGTCGACCAGGTCCACCGTGCGGTCGGCGTCGAGCGAGACGCGTCCCACGTGCTTCTCGACCGTGACGCCTGGGTAGTTCGCGACCTTTTGCCGGAGGCCGGTCAGCTGATTGAAGAGGGTCGTCTTTCCGGAGTTCGGCGGGCCGATGAGCGCGACGAGGGGCCGTGCGCCGGAGTCATCGAGTACTAGGGTGCCCTGACGAGATGCGTCGGGCTCGCAGTGTGCCTCACCCACAGGAGGGGAGGAGCGCTAGCTCGCGTCCTGGAGGGACGTGACGCCGCTCGCCGAGAGCAGGCGCACGCACAGGCACGCGGCGGTCTCCCTGCGGAGCGCCAGCAGCGCGCCGTCGACCGAGATGATCGGGTCACCGGACGGCGACGACCGCACCGGGCAGATCCTGCACCCCGGAAGGACCCCCCGCTCCATCAACGGCTCCGCCTGCTCAGCCGGGAGGTCGATGTGGATCAGCTCGACCGTCTGGTTGAGGGGGATCGAGGGTAGGCGGAGTTCCAAGGAAGTCGGGGCGGGGTGTGAGAATGAAATTGACTCTCAACTAACCTAGGCCGCGCCCGGACCGGGCGAAAGGGCCGGGTTGCCACGGCGCCCGTGGCTCAGCGCCCGTTGTTCGGCCGTGGCTCAGCGGCCCGGTGGGCCCGGTGGGCCGGGGGCGGCGCTCGGAGCAGCCCCGACCCCGCAGCCCGCCGTTCCGTCAGACCCCTCCCACCAACCTCCAGACCTGCGCGACCAAGAAGCAGACCACGAAGCCCATCGCCAGCGGAAGAACCGTGGCAACGGTCGTCCACTTCGCGCTCCGAGTCTCCCTGAAGATGGTGTAGATGGTGGTCGAGCACGGATTGTGGAGGAGGCTGAAGAGCATGAGGTTCACGCCGGTCAGGAGGGTCCACCCACCCGCCCGGAGGATCGCCTCGGTCGCGCCGGCCGACTCCGTGTCGAACATGACCCCCGCCCCGGACCCACCGGCCACACCGGTCGTGAGCACGGTCAGCATGAGCACCGTCGGAATGACGATCTCGTTCGCGGGAATGGCGACGACGTAGGCGAGCAGGATCACGCCGTTCAGTCCGAGGAGCAGGCCGAACGGGTTCAGCCAACCCACCAAGTGGTCCGCGAGCGTGCCCCCGCCCACGGTGATGTTGGAGATGAGCCAGATCGCCGCGCCCGCGGGCGCGGCGAAGACCACGGCCCGCCAGAGCACGATCAGCGTGCGGTCGATCACCGAAGTGTAGAGGGTTTGCAGGATGCGCGGCGGCCGGTACGGCGGCAGCTCGAGGCTGAAGCTGGTCGCTTCGCCGCGCAGCACGGTGCGTGAGAGCAGCCACGAGGAGACGAACATCATCGTCACGCCGAGCAAGGCGATGCCCACGACGGCCGCCGCGCTCACCACCCCACCGAGGCTCGCCGGTGCGAGCGCGCCGATGAAGATGGTCGCGATGAGGATCTGCGTGGGCCAGCGGCCGTTGCAGAGCGAGAAGTTGTTCGTGATGATCGCGATGAGACGCTCGCGCGGACTGTCGATGACCCGGGTGGCCACCACGCCCGCTGCGTTACAGCCGAACCCCATGCACATGGTCAGCGCTTGCTTCCCATGTGCACCGGCCTTCTTGAATAGAGAATCGAGGTTGAACGCCACGCGGGGCAGATAGCCGAAGTCCTCAAGCAGCGTGAACACCGGGAAGAAGATGGCCATAGGCGGGAGCATGACGCTCACCACCCATGCAGTCGCGAGATACACGCCGTCGAGCACGAAGCCATCGAGCCACCACGGAATGCCCATGGAGGCCGCAAGGCCCTTCAGCCACGTATGGCCATCATCGATCAGCAGCGCGGCGAGCATCGACGACGGCACGTTGGCACCCTGGATGGTGATCCAGAACACGACCGCCAGAATGAGCAGCATCAGATGGAAGCCGAGCGTGCGGCTGGTGAGCGCCCGGTCGAGGGTGCGGTCGAACGCGAAGCCCGCGCGCTTCAGGCCGGAGACCTCGGCGGCGCGCGCCACCCGCTCGGCCGCCTCGTAGGAGTGCTGGGTGACCACGTCGTGGAAGTCGGCAGGCAGGTCCCAACGTAAGCGGGTGGCGGCTTCGAGCAGGCGCTGCCGCTCGAGCTCCGGGGGAATAGTCGGCACGGCGTCGCCGGCCGAGCTGGAGAGCTGACCGAGCTCGCCGGAGCGCACGGCCTCCTGCACCGCCTCGTCCGCGTTCAGGAGCCGTAGCGCGACCCAGCGCGCATTGGGAACCTCTGGGTACACCGACTCGACGACGGGCAAGAGCTCGCTCACGGCCCGCTCGACGTCGGGCGCGTAGCGCACGACCCGCAGCGGGGACGTCTTCCGCTTCCCGGCTGACACGTCGGCAGCGGTCGCGATCAGCTCGGCGATGCCGGCGTTCTGGCGCGCCACCCCCGCCACCACCGGCACGCCCAGCTCTTTCTCGAGCTTGGCCGGATCGATGCCGATCCCGTGGCGGCGGGCTTCGTCCATCAGGTTGAGGAAGACCACGACCCGGTCCGTGATCTCGAGGATCTGCAGGACGAGGTTCAGGTTGCGCTCGAGGCGGGTGGCGTCCACCACCACCACCGTGACGTCGGGACGGCCGAAGAGAATGAAGTCGCGCGCGACCTCCTCGTCGGTGCTCCCAGCCTGGAGCGAGTACGTGCCCGGCAGATCCACGATCTTCACCCGCTTGCCGGCGTGCTCGAACGCCCCCTCGGCGCGCACAACGGTCTTTCCGGGCCAGTTGCCGGTATGTTGCCGGAGACCGGTGAGCGCGTTGAAGACCGTGCTCTTGCCGGTGTTGGGGTTCCCGGCCAGCGCGATCAGCGTGTCCCATCGGTCGGGGCTGAGCCCGAGACGCACGAGGCTCTGCGTGCGGTGCTCAGCGCACGAGGCGCATCCTGGCGACGCGACACCGGCCATCAGGCGGACGCCTCCGCGGGAACGCTCGCCTTCTCGATGCGAATCCACTCGGCTTGCTCGCGCCGGAGCGCAACGAGCGCACCCCGGATCCTATAGGCGACCGGGTCCCCTCCCGCGCTCACCAGCTCGGGCACGACCTCGGTGCCTTTGACGACGCCCAGGTCGAGCAGGCGCCGCCGCTGCGAGCCGCTGCACGCAGGCGAGATGTCGAGGACGCGTCCAGTCTGACCTGGATCGAGGTCGAGCAGGGTCTCGGCAGGCTCGTCCGCCGACTCTCCGACCGGCAGATAGCGGACGGAGACGTTGCGGGCGACGACGGCCGCGAGCGGCCACTCGCGGCCGCGAGCCCGCACGCGCACGGTGCTCTCCGAGCGCTCGCGAACGTCGAGCCGCGCGCCGAGGCCGAGGCCGTCCGCCAGCAGCGCGTCGTAGATCTCGCGCGGCTCGTCTTCCAAGTGCACGACCTCGACCGTGCGGCCCGGGGCTGCCGCCGCGAGCGTGAGCCGCTCGACAGCCGGCAGCTCGCCCCCCGGGGTGGGGATCGGATCGCCGTGTGGATCCCACGCGGGGTGCCCCAGGCGGGCCGCGAGCGCGTCCGCCTCGGCGGGTGAGAGCGTGTGCTCCATCCTCTCGGCCTCGGCATGCCACTCACCCGCGGGCACGCCGGTGCGGTCCGCGAGGTAGCGCTCCCAGAGGCGGTGCGTGCGGACCAGTCGCAGCGCCGAGTCGCGACCCTGAGCCGTAAGGCGGGTCCCCGCCTCGTCCGTATGCACCAGCTCCATCTCGGTGAGTCGAGAGAGGAGCGCAGCTGCCTTCCCGGTCGACACTTCGAGCTGGCCGGCGATGCTCTCCAGGGTACCCGTGCGACCGATGGCCTCGCACGTGTAGACGTGCTTCATCGCGTCCTCGAGCAGCACGCGCTCGGTCAAGCGCGAAGCGCGGGCCACGCGGGCGAGCAGCCCGGTGCGCGGCCAGGCAAGGGCCGCGCCGAGGACACAGACACCCGCGAACACGAGCAGGGCGACGAGGGGATCCACCATGATCTTCGGGCCAGCCAGCTCCAGAGCGGCGCCAGGTGGCGCGCAGGCGAGGGATTTTTAGTCTCGCCTAAAAAGTATCGAATCCCGCGTTCTGTCAAGGCGCCCGCGGCGAGTGCGCTTGCCACCGATCCCGGGCAGCGCGAAGCTCCTCGCCTCATGTCTCATTCCTCGGCCGGCGCCAGCGCGGGCGGGAGCGCACCCGCCGTCCCATGGGGTATCTGATCGCCGCGCTCGCCGCACCCGCGGCGGGACCTGTCCTCTACGGCCTTCTCCACGATCGACCTCAGGCCGCGCGCGCGCTCGACCGGTTCGTATACGTACTCGTGCCCCTGCTGGTGGCGTGGCAGGTCCTGCCGGCTGCACGGGAGAGCCGCAGCGTCTGGCCGCTGCTCGCGGTTGCCGCGGGCGTACTCCTACCGAGCTGGATCGAGCGGGCGTCGCACGCGCTGGCCCACCGCACCGACGCGGCCGCTCTGGTGGTCGGGCTCTCGGGACTCGCCCTCCACTCCCTGCTCGAAGAAGCCGCGCTGGCTCCGCTCGAGTCTACGCCGCCCACGGCCGCGTTCGCCCTCGCGGTCACGCTCCACCGCATCGCCGAGGGGCTCGTCGTGTGGTGGCTCGTGCGACCACGCTACGGGACCGGCGCAGCGCTGAGCGGTGTCGGCTTGCTACTCGCCGCGACCGGCGCGGGCTTCGCGCTCGGCCTGGAACTTCTGGCCGGCGTAGAGAGCGCTGGAGTGGGCCTCTACCAGGCCTTCGTCGCCGGATCCCTCGTGCACGTGGTCTTCCACCAAGGTCGCCACGACCACAACCACTGACGTCAGAGGCGCAGTCCGCCGCCGCGCTCCGCCTGCAACTGGCGCCCCGCGCATCCTGGGCCGATGATTACCCGCCCGTCGCACCCAGAACCTCTCGGCACCATGCCCGAAGCCACACTCTCCACCGGATCAAAACTACTCTCGGGCGTGTCCGCCGCAGTCCACGAACGCGTGGTGGGGCAAGACCAGGCCGTCGAGGGGCTCCTCGTTGCGCTACTCACGGGTGGCCACGTGCTGCTCGAGGGCCTTCCGGGGCTCGCCAAGACACTGATGGTGCGCACGCTCGCCGAGGCGATCCACACGAGTTTCCGCCGCATCCAGTTCACGCCCGACCTGCTCCCCAGCGACATCGTGGGTACACCGATCTTCGAGCAAGCCACGGGTCAATTCCGCGTACAGAAGGGGCCGATCTTCGCCAACATCGTCCTTGCCGACGAAATCAACCGGGCACCGCCGAAAGTCCAAGCCGCGTTGCTCGAGGCGATGGAAGAGCGCCAGGTCACCATCTCAGGCCAGACGTTTCAGTTGGTCGCGCCGTTCATGGTGCTCGCCACACAGAACCCGGTCGAGCTGCACGGAACCTATCCGCTCGCCGAGGCCCAGCTCGATCGGTTTGCGCTGAAGCTCGAAATCGGATACCCCACTCGCGACGAAGAGAAGACGATCGTGAGGCGCGTTGCGCACGCGGAACCAACACCCATCGACCCGGTGGCTACGGTCGAGGAGATCTCGGCGGCGCGTGACGAGGTTGCCGCCGTCCACCTGGAGGACAAGGTGCTCGACTACATTGTAGAGCTGGCGTTCGCCACGCGTGAGCCGGCGGCCTACGGACTCGCCGACATGGAGGACCTCATCGAGTTCGGGACTTCGCCGCGCGCCACCATCGTTCTCACCCGCACCGCGCGGGCGCGTGCCTACCTGTACGGCCGCGACTACGTCCTGCCCGACGACGTGAAGCGGATGGCTCCGCTCGTCCTCAAACATCGGCTCCGCACGACGTACGAAGCCGACGCGCGCGGAGTGGGCGTCGACGAAGTCCTCCGCCGCGTGCTCGCGGCAGTACCCGCGCCCTGAGCCATCTCGGCGCGCAGACTCGTGCGCAAGCGTGAGCAGGGCGCCCGAGCGGGCGCAGATCCGTCACACGTCTTTTCGAAGGAGATCTCGGCGCAGGTACGCCGGATCGAGCTCCGCACGCGCGGTCTCGTCGACGCGCTGTTCAGCGGTGAGTACCACTCGGTGTTCAAGGGACGGGGCTTGGAGTTCTCCGACGTGCGGGAGTATCAGCCCGGCGACGACGTGAGAGCCATCGACTGGAATGTCACCGCCCGGCGGGGCCGACCCTTCGTCAAGGAATACGTCGAGGAGCGCGAGCTCACGGTGCTACTGGTGGTCGACTTGTCCGCCTCCAAAGAGTTCGGCACCGGAGCCAAACCGAACGCCGTCATCGCGTCAGAGATCGCCGCGGTGCTCGCCTTGGCAGCCGCGGGCAACAACGACCGCGCCGGCTTGCTCCTCGTCACTGACGAGGTCGAGCGCTTCATCCCTCCCGACTCCGGACGACGGCACGCTCTTCGCCTCGTCCTGGAGGTGCTGTCTCACCGGCCACGCAGGCGGGGAACGAAGCTCTCCGCAGCCCTCGAGTACGCTTCGCGTGTGCTGCGGCGCCGCTCGGTGGTCTTCCTGGTCAGCGACTTCCTCACCGATGCGGAAGCCGATCCGGCACTCGAGCGCACGATGCGCCGAGTCTCGCGACAGCACGATCTCGTGCCCATACGGCTCACCGATCCTGCCGCCGACGTGCTCCCCGACGTCGGCCTGCTCGCCTTGGTAGATCCGGAGACCGGCGTGCGCCGGCTGGTGAACACGCGTTCGAGAGCGGCGCGGGCGCTCTACGAGGTCGCGAAACAACGACAGCGGGAGGGTATCTCGGGCCTTTTCCGCGAGCTTCGGCTGGATGCAGTGGAGATAGACACGCGCCGAGACTACGTGCCTCCGCTCATCCATTTCTTCCGAAGGCGGGAGCTCGCCGCTCGATGAGACGCCTCCGTGCCGCGGTGAGCGCATCGGGCACGCTCGCGGCGACGGTGATGGTGATGGTGATGGTGATGGTGGCTCCTTGCTCGGCTCAGAGCGCGTTCGCTGCACGGCTGTCTGAAGACACTGTGGAAGTCGGCGAGGAGTTCTCCCTCCTCGTGCGCGTGCCTGTGCCCGCTGGGAGCCTCGTTCACTTTCCGGACACCGTCGCGCGCACGGACTTCCTCGAGAGTCACGGGACGGTCCGCTGGCAGGCCGAGCCCGATGCCTCGGGGGGCGCCGTGCTCGTGCTGGACTACCCGGTCCTCGCGTTCGGCGTGGGCGTGGTGCCGGTGCCCGGGTTCGACGTCTTCGTGCAGCCGGCGGCGGGAGGCGCCGGGGGAGCGTCCGTTCCTGGAGCGACCATCTCCGGCGCGTCCATCCCGGGAGGGTCGTTCGTGGGTCCATGGGACGACGCACCGGCCGACGGCACCCGATCGGCCAGGCCGCTCCGCGTGCCACGTCGCGGGATCTGGGTGAACCCGGTCTTCACTCCCGAGCAGGTAGAGGTAGGCGTGCAGCCGATGCCTTCAGCCGACGTAATCGGCCCGAGCTGGCACCGGCCCTCGGTGCTCGTCGGACTCGGGTTCCTCCTCCTGCTCACGCTGCTGCTCGCGCGCGCGGCCCCGGCGTGGCTCGAGCGGGGTCGGCTGCTTGCGGGGGACGGGGGGCGAAGCAGCTGGACACCGGAAGAGTCCCGTCTTCACGCGCTGGACGAGTTGGCAAGACTCGCCGCGGAAGGCTTGGCCGCGCGCGGCTCGATGCACGAGCTGTATACACGCAGCAGCCGCGTCGTGCGGGAGTACGTGGCCCGCGTGCGGCCCGAGTACGGCCCCCACCTCACCAGCAGCGAGCTCATGAACCGGCTCGACCTTGCCGGTCAGGCTTCGCAACCGGCCATCGTCCGCGAGATGGACGCTGCCGAGGTAGTGAAATTCGGTCGGCTCCGTCCGGAGCGAGTGGCAGCGGAGGCGCATCTTCAGTCCCTCAGGTCGTGGCTGGAGGAGCCCGGGTCGTCGATGCGATGATCACGCTCGAGCTCGCCCGCCCAGCCTGGCTCTGGCTCCTGGCGCTGCTGCCCGCGTGGTGGTGGTACGTCCGCCCGCGCTCCGGCTGGGCGCTTCTCGTTGCGAGAGGCGATGCCGCAGGCAGCGTGTCGTTCGGCCGGGTCCTGGCGGCCCTGATCGAGGGTGCGCCGAGAGCGCTGCGAGCCGGCTCGGCCGCCGGTCTCATCGTGGCCCTGGCTCATCCACAGCTCGTGCGTACAGTCCAAGAAGAGCGCACCGAGGGCGTCGCCATCGCAGTGGCCATGGACCTGTCCACGTCGATGTGGGCGCTGGACATGGGTGGGCGGACCACGCGCATGCAGGTAGCAAAGGAGGCGGCGCAGCGGTTCGTCGTCCTGCGCGATGCGGCAGACGACGTCGGGCTGGTGACGTTCGCCGGAGAAGCACACGTCCGCCTCCCGCTCACGCACGACAAGTACGTGGTCGAGCAGGCGGTATCGACGCTCAAGGTCGGGCTGCTGCTCGACGGCACCGACATCGCCGGAGCGATTGCCACGGGGGCCGGACTGCTCAAGGACGCACCCTACCAGACCCGCATGCTCATCCTGGTGACGGACGGCGCTCACAACCGAGCCGGGCTGGAACCAGGAGTCGCCGCACGCGCAGCCGCCGCGTTCGGCGTGCAGATCTACCCCATCGCAATCGGCTCCGAGGAGGCTCTGCGGCGCGGGGGCACCGGGCTCGAGACTGTCCTCGTGCAGGCCGCGCGCGTCACCGGAGGACGCTACTTCAGGGCCACGGACTTGGCCGCTCTCGAAGAGATCTACGCAGAACTCGACAGATTGGCGGTTCCGTCGGAGGTGACGGTGGAACGCACCGAGACGGCCCCGCTGGGGCATTGGCTTCTGCTCGCAGCCCTAGCCCTGCTGCTCGCGGGAGTCGGCCTCCGAGCTTCGCCCCTGGGGGTCGTGCCATGACGTTAATGCGTCCCGAGCTCCTGCCGCTCGTGCCGCTGGTCGTCGCCCTGCTGGCGGCGGCAATCGCCCTGCAGTGGAGGCGCCGCTCGCGGCTCGCACGATCGCTCTCACCCGTCGCGCTGGGTCGACTCTTCCCCGTCGATGTACGGCGCTTTCCGTTGGCTCGCTTGCTCTGCCTGGCCGTGGCGGCGGGCGGACTGGCGCTCGGCGCCGCGGGGGTCACGCCCCGCCCGACCGAGGCACCCACGGCACCAGCCCACCTCGACCTGGTCATCGCGGTCGACGTGAGCGCCTCGATGGGAGCTCGCGACGCCGCACCCAGTCGAGTCGCGCGAGCCCGACAGGTGGTCGCGAGGCTGGCCGAGGCCCTCCCGGGAGCGCGTATCGCGCTGGTGGTCTTCGCCGACTGGCCGTACACACTCGTGCCCTCCACCGACGACCCTCGCGTCATCGCGTACTTCGCAGACGCGCTGCAGATCGACCTGGTGCTCGACCGCGATCAAGGCACGTCTCTCTCTGCGGTGCTCTCGCACGCCCGCGCCGCCCTCGACGAACGGCCGCGCACCGGCGCCCGCCGCGCCGTGCTGCTCATCTCGGACGGCGGGGCGCACGACGGAGCGGCCAGCGTGCTGTCGGAAGCGGCTGCCTCGGCCCGCGCCGGCGTCGAGGTGTGGACGGCGGGACTCGGTACTTCGCGCGGCGCCGAGCTGCTGAGCGAGGCCGGCCCTGTGCTCGACGCAGGCGGTATGCCGGTAACGGTCCGGCTCGACGAGGAGCTGCTCCGGAGTGTCGCGGCCACTGCGAGCGGGCGGTACGAGCGCGTCGACGATGACGGCGGCATACGCGCACTCGCGGGCGGCCTCCAGGGCTCGGACGCCGCGCCCACTCCGACCCGCCCTCCGTTTGCCGATGCGACGCTTCTGCTCACGCTCTTGGCGCTTCCACTCGTCCTCCTGGAAGGGGCGCTGGACAGCGGCAGGGGATGGCGCGGCTCGCGCGCGGTCGGAGAGACGTCATGAGAGGCATCGGGAGCGGCCTGCGACGCGACGGTGAGCGGCTGCGGACGCTGAGCCTCGTGCTGACGTGCGTCGTCGGCCTCGCGGCCGCGATCGTTGTCGAAAGGTCTAGCGAGGAGCGCGCCAACCGCCTGCAGCGCAGCGGCGCGTCCGCCGAGGCCGTTCAGCGATACGGAGAACTCGTAGCGACGCAACGCACACGCGCCGACTCCGTTTCAGCCCAGCTGACCTACAACTTCGGCACCGCCCTGCTCGACCTCGGCAGCCCCGTGGCGGAGCCGCAGCTCGCGGCCGCGGCTCCGGGTCTGGCACCGGAGATGCGCGCACGCGCGGTCTACAACCTCGGGCTCTGGCACCTCCGGCGCGCTCGCGACAGCCGCTCCGCCGACTCGGTGCGCACGCACGCCGGTGAGGCCGTGGACGCCAACAAGGCTGCCCTACGGCTGGAGCCCGGCCGTACGGACGCGCGCTGGAACCTCGCGCTCGCCCGGAGGATGCTCGACTCGGTGAACGCGCAGGGCGCCCCCGCCGGGGACGAGTCCGCGGACGGGTCCACCGACTCGGACGAACGTTCGCTGTCGGAGGAGCTGCGCGAGTTCGAGGACGGCAGCGAGGTCAGCGACGCGCCCCGGGAGGGCTCGGACGAGGCGCTCGCCCAAGGGGACGAAACCTCCCCTCTCAGCAGCGCCGAGGCGGAGGGCATCCTGGTCATCGACGCGGATCGTTCGGTGATCGTGCGCAAGCTCCTGACGTACGCGGGCCGCACGAGACGAGGGGGCAGCGGGGGGCGCGCGTCTCCGCGCTGGTAGGGCCTGGTTCCGGGGTCGCCGAGGCCTTTCGACGGACCTGCGAGAATGCGTTACGATTGAGGGTCGCGGGTGCCGGGGGGGTCTCCCGCCGGAACCGTCATCTGCCGCTTCGAGGAGCGTACAGGCACCTTGGGAGACCACACCGCCGCGAGCGCCCCCATCGACTCATCCAAGCCCGCGACCAGCACGGCCGTCCCGTTCGGGATCGCCCCCCTGGACGACCGCACCGGCGGCCTGCAGTCGGGTGGCTCGTACCTCATCCACGCCGACCTCGGGCGACCGCTTCTTCGTGTCGGGCTACCACCCCTACTGGGCGGCGTACGCGTGGCAAGCCTATCCATGGGATGCGCTCGATGAGCTGTACTTCTTCGAGCTCGAGGCCGGCGCAGACGGCGGCGTGGCCGACGCGCACGGCTGGCCCGAGGAGTGGCTCCCGCTCATGGAGCGCGCTCGGGCCGAAGGCGTCCGGCTCGTGCCGACGATCTCACAGCACGATGCGGCGGCCTTCGTGCAGCTCTTCGCCAACGCGGCGAACGTCGAGCGGTTGGTCGACGAGCTGATGGCCCTGCTCGCGACGACGCCCGGTCTCGCAGGACTCCATCTCGACTTCGAGGTCTTCGAGCCGGTCAGCTTCGAGGCGCGCACCGGCTTCACCGCATTCGTGGCGGCCCTGGACGCGCGGCTCGCGCAAGTGGACCCCGCACTCCTGCTATCGACGTTCGCGCTGGCGTTCGACGACGACGACGTGTACGACGAGCCGGCTCTGGCCGCCGTCACGGATTTCCTCGTCGTCCTAGGCTACGACTTCCACAGCCGCGGCGAGGCTCTGGCCGGACCCGTGGCAGCGGTGGCCGGGTGGGGGCAGCTCAACTGGTCCACCGTGCTCGACCGCTTCCTCGCGCTGGGCGTGCCCGCTCGCAAGATCGTCATGGCGGTGCCGCTGTACGGGTACCAGTGGCCCGTCACGAGCGACGCGCCAGGAGCCGATACGCGGGGCACCGCGATCGAGATCCCGCTGGCGCCCCGCGCCGACGTGCTCCCGGAGCTGCCTAGAGCGTTCGCACAGGCGGCACTCCGCGGCGCACAACGCGACCCCGCGAGCGGCTCGCCATACTACGCGTTCCAGGATGCCACCGGCTGGCAGCAGGGTTGGTTCGAGGACGCCGAGAGCCTACGCGCCAAGTATGCCTTCGTGCGCGAGTACGGCCTCGGAGGGGTGGCGCTCTTTCCGCTCGCCTACGGTGACGCGACGCTCTGGCCCGACCTCGCCGAGGCCTTCAGGCAGCGTCGAGAGTAGCCGGCAAACACGACCAGGTCAGCACGTCCACCTCGCCCCTCGGGCGAGTGCAGTCACGATCCGCGAAGCGCATAGCCCTGCCGATGCGTGCGAAATCCTCCCGCACGAGCGCCGTGGTCGGGGCCGCGACCTGGACGATGTCCCACGGCCCGGCCCGGAGCCACGTGCCGCCGCCGGCGAGCGGCGCACAGGCCAGCTCGACGCGCCGGGGAGTCGGGGTGCCGCGCGTGATGCGAATGTCGCCGAGCGAAGGACGCGCGGTCGGATCCCAATCGCGCTCGGAGAGTTCCTCGAACTCCCGCAGGACGTCCCCAGGCACGATGGCCATCTGCGGGGAGTCGCCCACGAGCGGGATCCGCCAGACGCCTGTGCTCACCGAGATGTGGGCCCTCAGGTCCCAGTAGACCTGGTCGCGGAAGGCGCTGTCGACGTACAGCTGCATGCGCCCCATCGACACGTAGGCGACAGGCATCTCGCGGGCGGGCGCGTCCATCCACACGGCATCGTCGGACCAAGGCAACAAGATGGGCCGGACGATGTCGCCGGCGAGCAGCTCCGGGGACGCCATGCTCGGGCTCCCGGCACTCGCGCCACCGTAGCCGGCACCCGCCCCCGACTCGTCGGGTGTGCACCCTACGAGCGACGCAGCCGGCGCCGCCAGGGTGGTGGCGCCGGCGCGGCGGAGAAACGTGCGTCGATCGATCTGCGTCACGTCATTCAGTCGTCGGCCCGCAGGATCAGGCGGTAAGCCACATTGGCGTCCACGGCTTCGCGGCTGAACGACAGCGGGAAGTACTCGGCGTTCGCGTGGTTCTGGATCAGGTTGCCGTAGAACGGGCTGCCCGGCCGACCCGACTGGCCCGGCGTGTTGGTTGCCACGGAGCCGTCGAGGTTCGCGAAGTCGATGACTTCGCGAAAAGTCGCACCGACCGCCGCAACCGTGCCGTTTCCGCCCCGCCGCTCAGCCGCGGGCAGGTCGTAGGCGGATACGAGGCCGTGCGGGAACTCGCTGCGGTTCGACCGGCCCCAGTTCCAAGTCGCGGGATCGGGCCCCTGCTCCTGGCGCAGCCGTTCGATCGCGGTGGCGAGCGCAGCTTCCTTGTCGAAGGGCGAGCCCGCAGGTGGCGCCCCACGACCGCCGCCAGGCATCTGCGAGCGGATCTCCGCGAAGATCGCGGGCGCGCGCTGCTCACGACGCTGGAAGCCGTCCCAAGCCGCCAACTCGGCGCGGAAGGTCTCGAGCTCGGGATTCTGCGAAGCCCACCCCTTGTACATCTCGATCACCGGCATCGCCGCACGGTTGTAGGAGTCGTGCTGGAGATTCTTCACATCCGCGATCGTGATGTTCTGCATCCCCGGCAGCAGCTCGATCAGCCGGTCGAATCGGTCGAACGTGCCCGCCTGCTTGAAGAAGAGCGGCGGGTCGTATCCCGGCACGTTGATGTGCGTGTCGTTGTTGGCCGTCGCCACGAAGCCGGCCTCGGGGTTGAGCACGAAGGGGAGATCCTGACGGAACCCCTTCCACTCGTACTCGCCCGTGCCGGGCACGGGCAGACGTCCGTGCCAACCATCGCGCGCGGGCGTGAGTGCCGATCCGTGCCACGCGATGTTCCCGGAAGAGTCGCCGCAGATCATGTTCTCGGTCGGCGCCTTCCAGGACATGATCTCTTGGAGGAACTCGTTGCAGTCATCCACCTGGTCGAGGCGCAATCCCGCGAGGTAACCCGTGGTGCCCGGCTCGTTCATGGTCGAACGGAACGCGTACGCCAGTTTGCGCTCGGTGTCCTCGTAGAAAACGGGCCCGTGCCGCGAGAACTTGAGCTCGACCACGTCAGGTGCGGCGCCCTTCACCTGGATGGTGTCGTACTCGATGCGCAGCGGCTCCCACGCTCCGTTGAAGCGAACCTCGTTCGGGTTGTTGGGATTGACCGTCTCGATGTAGACGTCCGACTGGTCCGTTCCGAGAATCGTCAGGCCCCAGCCTACGCGCCCGTTGTGACCGATGGAGACGCCGGGGAGCATCGGCTCCGTGGCCCCGATGACTGTCCAGCCCGGAGCGTTCAGGTGGACGATGTAGCGCAGCGACGGGTTCCCGACGTTGCGATGCGGATCGTTCGCGACGATGACCCGGCCGCTGGCGGTTTTCGAGCCCGCGATCGCCCAGTTGTTGCTACCAGGTGAGTTTTCCTGAACGCCGAGGTTGATCGACGCGGTCGCTCCCGACCACGCGTCGTACGGAGCCACGAGCGGCGGGTTCACCTGACCGCCGCGGAAGCCCCGCGTGCCGTCGACCACCGCCGCGTCGATGATCGAGTAGTCGACGCCGCGGGGCACCACGAGATCACGATAGGGCGTGGGGCGTGCGCGCCGGTTCGCCTCGGCGGCGCCGAGCTCGACCACTTGCTGCGCGAGAGACAGCTCGTTCCGCGCGTCGCCCAGCGGCATCGCCGTCTCCATACGCTGGAGCGACGACTCTGCCGTCCAACGATCGGGGGTGACCCCGGTCAGCGTGTACTCGACAGGAAGTGTGCCTTCCGCCGTCGCGTGGTCGATGTAGGCGTTCACGCCCGCCGCGAAGGCATCCAGGATGCGGCGGCCCTCCGGGTGGTAGCTGTTGAACTCCTCGTCCGTCCATGGGCCACGGTACCGAAAGCGCCTCGCAGCGCGGTCATGCTCGAGCATCTCGGGCCCGAAGATCTCCGAGAGGCGGCCCTCGCCGGAGCGCCGCCACATGTCCATCTGCCAGAGGCGGTCCTGCGCCTGCACGAAGCCCTGCGCGAAGAACAGATCGTCCATGTTGTCCGCGTAGATGTGCGGCACGCCCCACGAGTCGCGGATCACCTCGACGTCGGCGGACAGGCCGGACACGTCGATGGTGCCGTCGATCTGGGGAAGATGTGCCTGGGCGAGCTCGTCGAAGTTGGTCGGCTGGGGCTCGACGCAGGCGGTGGCAACGAGCAGCGCGGCGGCCGCCAAGACTCTCTGTAGGACGGACGTGCGGGCTTCGCCTCGCATTTCGGACCTCCCGGGGAACGGGTTTCGGTACGGGTTCCAGACCGGCCGCGAATCTACGTCGGCCCCGCCGACCGTGCATCGGAGGGCCCGCCGGCCCCCCGGCATTGGTCAGCCTGTCGGTGCCGTGCCCCTACGCGACCCTCAGCGCCCCGCCCGCTGCACCCGCTCGAACTCCGCGATCGCGTTGATGTGGTTGATGAGGGCACGCAGCTCCGAGAGACGCGCCGACGTCAGGTCGTCCTGGGCGGTGACCACCTCGAAGTTGGTGGCGGCACCCGCATTGAAGCGGGTGACCTCGGCAGCAGCGCTCTGCTCCGAGAGCTCTCGGCTCCGCGTCGCGGCCGCGAGCTGCAACCGCGTGTCGGTGACCGCGAGGCCCGCGTCTGTGACTTCAGTGACGATCGCGAGCTCCTGGCTCCGAATGGCCAGGTCGCGCTGCTCCATCTGGAGACGGGCCCTCTCGAGGTTTGCCTTCGCCGAGCGCATGCCGACCGGATAGGAGAAGCTCAAGCCGACGTTCCACGTCGGGACGTCGAACGCGGAGATCTGATTGAGTCCGTCGACGTAACCCCCGCGATTGACCAGCACCGGAGCACCGCCGAGGCCCGAGCGGCTGTACTCGGTGCCGCCTACGCCGAGGAGCGAATAGGAGGCCGTCAGGTTGAGATCGGGAAGTCGGTTGTTCTCCGTGACCTCGAGGTCGAGCTCGGCGACGCGACGATCTTCTCGTGCCTCGCGAATGTCCGTGCGCTCGCTGAGTGCCCGCTGAATCGCGGCTTCGATGTCGACGTTCTGGTCCTGCAGCGTGGGGAAGTCGACGGGGTTCACAGTCTGGTAGAGGAGCGGGTCCGAAGCGCCGCTGATGAGCAGGCTCTTGAACGCCAGCTCCTGGTTACGCCATTGGATCTCGGCGTTCAGCAGCGCCTGCTCCGCCCCAGCGACCTGCGCTTCAGCCTGTACGACCTGGATCTGCGCCATGGTGCCGAGTCGCACGCGCACCTGGTTGTCGGCGAGCAGCTGTTGCGCCTGCGCGAGGCTCCGCCGCTGGATCTCGATCTGCTCGATCGCGGCCCGCAGGCCCCAGTACAGCTGCCGAACTTGCTCCGTGATGTTGTCGACGCGGCCCGTGAGCTGGAGCTCGGCGATCGTGCCCTGCATCTCCTGGGTCTGGAGCGCGGTTCGCTGATTGTCCGTCTTGAGCCCGGAGAGCAGGGGCTGCGTGTAGTTGAGGCTCACCCTCGACTGATAGCTCGGATTGAGCGTCGAGAACGCGTTGTCCGTGCTCGTGCGGCTGTTGCTGAACGTGAGGCCCATGCGACCGCCGTACCAAGGCACTGTTTGCTGCACGCCCGTGTTGAACGAGTGCCGCTCGGTCGTGGTGCGTGCGCCGCCGTCGAGCTGACTCGTCGATTGGTTCGTCGAGTTGTTGTAGCCGTAGTCACCCGTGAGCGTCGGGGTGAACGCCGCACGCGCCGCTTGGAGCGAGAACGCCTGCATGCGGGGTGTGAGGCGCGCGGTCTGGATGTCGAGGTTCATCTCGAGCGCGCGCGCGATCGCCTCGTCGAGCGTCAGCGAGACCACCTCACGAGCGGGGGTGGCCGGAGGGAGCGCCCGGCCGACTTCGTACCGATCGACGGGTGCCTGCGTCGGGCGCTCTTGGGCGGTGAGTGGCCTCGTCGCCTGCGACACCGATGACGCGATGACCGCGACGCCCGTCGTGATCCGAATCAGCTGCAACTTCATTCGACTTCCCATGTCGCTTCCTCGCTCGAGTATCCCACGGCCGTCGCTCGCGGACCCTATAGTAACGAGCCCCAGAACGCGCATCCTATGGACAACCCGATGGTTGGGATCGTTAGGTCACCAGAACCCGGCTCGCCATGCCTTCCCCGCCGACTCGTCGCGAGTTCTTCGCCACCTCGAGCACCTCCCTGAGCGCGGCCTGGCTCGCGAGCCTCGCGCCCCTCATCGCCGCAGCACAGGCGTGTGCGAGAGACGCGCTCGTCTCGGGGGCACCCTTCACCACGTTTACCGAGCGCGAGGGAGCGGATTTCGAGGCGCTCGCGGCGCGCATCATCCCGACCGATGACACGCCGGGTGCGCGCGAGGCCGGCTCCGTCTACTTCGCCGACCAAGCGCTCCGGACGTTCCTGTCCGAACTGCTCCCGATCGTGCGCGAAGGGCTGGCGCGCTTGAGTGAGCGGGCGGCAACCGAGGGCGCTCCCTTCGCCGAGCTCCCCGAGACTGCCCAAGACGCGTTGGTCGGCGCCGTCGAGCGCGAGGCCCCGCAGTTCTTCTTCATCGCGCGCTCGCTCACCGTCCTCGGGTTGGTCACCAACCCCGAGTATGGCGGCAACCGCAACGAAGTCGGCTGGCAGCTCGTCGGCTTCGAGTCGCTCCATGCGTACCAGCCGCCGTTCGGCTACTACGACCGGAACGAGCATGGGGTGAATGCATGAGGCAGCAGAGCGTTCGGTACGCGTCCAGCGACGATGTCGACTTCGTCGTCGTAGGGTCGGGCGCTGCCGGGGGCGTCCTCGCCAAAGAACTGTCCACGAATGGCTTTTCCGTCGTGGTCCTCGAGCAGGGTCCTTACCTGCGGGCGCCCGACTTCCGGCACGACGAAGCGGAGTCGTACTTCGGCGGCGGACTCATGGGCACGCTCCGCGATCACCCGCACTCGTTCCGCGCGACCGCAGATCTCGAAGCCACGCCCGCGTTCTTCCTGCCGAACTTGCTGTACGCAAAGGTGGTGGGCGGAAGCAGCCTCCACTTTTCCGCAAACTACTGGCGCTTCCGACCGGTGGACTTCAGGGAGCGCAGCCGCCTGGGTCCCGTCTCGGGCACGAACCTCGCCGACTGGCCCATCTCGTACGAGGAGCTGGAGCCGTACTACACGAAGGTGGACTGGGAGATCGGCGTCTCGGGCGAGCCGGGACCGAGCGATCCGTTCCGCTCCCGGCCCTACCCGATGCCGCCCCTGCCCATCAAGTCGTCGGGTGTGCTGCTGCGAGACGGCGCCGCGCGCGCCGGCTATACCTCGCAGGCCGCTCCGCTCGCCATCTTGTCGCGTCCGCACAACGGGCGCCCACCTTGCATCCATTGCGGGCTGTGTTGGGGACAGGCGTGCGAGGTGGGAGCCAAGTCCTCCACGCTGGCGGCGATGATCCCGATCGCCGAACAAACAGGTCGCTGCGAGATCCGCGACCGCTGCGCCGTCACGCGCATCGAGACCGGAACCGATGGCCGCGTCACGCGCGTCGTCTACGTGGACCCCAACGGCGTCGAGCAAGCCCAGTCGGCAAGGGCGGTCGTGCTCTCCGCCAATGGCGCGGAGACGCCGCGGATCCTGTTCCTGTCAGAGACGACCCGTCACCCCGACGGCCTGGCGAACTCGAGCGGCATGGTCGGGAAGAACCTGATGTTCAACGGCTTCAGCCAGACCTGGGGCGACTGCCCCGAGCGGCTGAACGAATACAAGAGCGTGGTCGCGACGCGCATCGTGTTGGACTTCTACGACTCCGACCCGTCGCGCGGGTTCTACGGCGGAGGCGGTATCGACGCTCGCTCGAGCGGCAGTCCACTCATCTGGAGCGCGCTCGACAATCCGATGCCCGACGGGCCCACCTGGGGGCCCGCGTACAAAGCGCAGCTCGCGCGCTACCCCTACATGATGTCGGCGGCCGTCCATACCACGTCGCTACCGCTCGAGACGAACACGATTACGCTCGATCCCAACTTGACCGATGCGTGTGGGCGCCCCGGACTCCGCGTGACGTACCTGGATCACCCCGACGACCTCGCGACGCTGCGGTTTCTCCAAGACCGCACGGTCGAGATTCTCGAGGCGGCGGGGGCCGATCGCGTCATCCGCGCCGCTGTCGCGCTCGCCACCGTCGGCGTACACCTGCTCGGAACCTGCCGCATGGGCAACGACTCCCGCACGTCGGTCGTGAATCGCGACCACCGCGCGCACGACGTGCCGAACCTGTTCATCTGCGACGGGAGCATCCTGGTCACGTCCGGCCGTGGTCAGCCGACCATGACCATCCAGGCGCTGGCGTTTCGCGCGGCCGATCGCATCACCGCGCTGGCGCGCGCGGGCGACATCTAGGGAGCCCCACAAAGAAGAGCGCCGGCCGGGTTGCCCCGGCCGGCGCCACCTACCGCCTACGCTGCGAGCTGCGCCTTATTGGCCGCCGCCACCACGACCACCGCGGCCGCGGTACTGAGCCGACGGCGTCAGCTGCGAACCGGTCAGATCGTTCGGAACGCTCCGCTCCTTGCGGACCGTGTGCCGGAGCGTGCCGATGCCACTGATCGTCGCCTGGAGCGCCTCGCCATCCACCAGGAAGCCGGAACCCGTGGCACGTTGCACGCGTCCTTCACCCGTCCCGCCGGACGTGCCGCTCTGCATCACGTCACCAGGGTAGAGGGTGATCAACGACGAGGCGTACTCGATCAACTCGGGAATCGAGTGGATCATGTCACCCGCGCGCGCCTCCTGGACCGTCACGCCATCGATGACGAGCTGCTGGTGCAGGTTCTGCATGGGATCGCCGTAGAACTCCTTCGGCACGATCCACGGACCTTGCGGCGCGAACGTGTCGTGGCCCTTGCCGACGAACCAGTCGGAGCCGGAGCCGTAACCCCCGGGCGGACGGCCGCCGCGGTCGGAGATGTCCATGCCGACCATGTAGCCGAAGACGTAGTCGTAGGCACGGCGCGCGGAGACGTACTTGGCCTCGCGGCCGAAGACGATCGCGAGCTCGACCTCCCACTCGATCTCGTCACGCCCGAACGGCATGAGGATCTCGTCACCGTCGCCGATGATCGCGCCGCGGGTCGGCTTGAGGAACAGGTACGGCACGCCGCGGTTCTGCTGGCGCTCACGCGTCCGTGCCGCGAGCTCCTCGGGCGTGCAGCCCTCGCACGCGTGCGTGTAGAAGTTCACCGCCGCGTTCATGATCTTCGACGGCCACGGATCCGTCATCGGCGCGCGAATGTCGACGTTCGCGACCGGGTACACGTACGCGGGGCGACCGCTCCCAGTGAGGCGATTGTTCTGGACCAGATCATTGGTGATCTGGACGAGACGGGTCCTGACGCCGCTGTCATAGCGCTCGATCAGGTCGATCATGTAGGCCGGCGCCTCGATGCGGCCGGACGCCATTGCGGCATTCGCCGCAGCGATGTCTACGATGAACTGATCGCGCAGGACGAGGCCGACGAACTGACGGTTGTTGACCGCGAACGTGCCCACCTTGTAGGGCTCGGCAGGCGCTTGCGCGTGAACTGCAATGGGGCCCGCGAACGCGACCAACGTCGCGAGCGCGAGGGTGAAGCGAGCGATTCGTTGCATGGTTACTCCGTTGGACAGAACAAACAGGCTGGAAGAGCCCGTGTCATAGCCCGTCCTGGCTCGAACCGTCAATGGGTTTACAGATCTCTAACACAAGGGATAGCTCATGGCGCACGGCCTCGTCAGCCTCGATTCCCAGGCGCGTATCCAGGTCGCGGCTCGCACGTGGGGATCCGATGCGCCCCAAGGCCCAGGCCGCGTGCGAGCGGACCAAGGAGCTCGGGTCGACCAGCGCGCGTAGGAGAGGTGGCAGCGCCTCGACCGTCCCCCAATTCCCGAGGGCCACACATACGTTACGGAGCAGCCCATCGCGCTTCGCCCGCAGGAGCGGCGAGCCGCGGAAGTGCTCCCGGAACAGGCTCTCGTCGAGGCCGAGCAACCGGGTCGCGAGGTCCACGAGCGCAGGCCCGGATAGCCCCTCGCGCGCTCGGTAGGCGGGCTCTGCGGCTGGCCTCCCGAAACGCTCGTGCCACGGGCAGACCTCCTGACAGATGTCGCAACCGAACACGCGGTTGCCGATTGCGTGGCGCAGCTCCGCAGGAATGGGTCCGCGGAGCTCGATCGTCAGATACGAGATACAGAGCCGTGCGTCGATCACCGGCGCACCGTTCGCATCTCGGCCGAGGAGCGCACGGGTCGGGCATGCATCGAGGCACGCTCGACACGTTCCGCAGCGGTCCTCCTCGAACGGCGGATCGGGGGGCAGCTCCAGGTCCAGAAGCAGGACGCCGAGGAAGAAGTACGAGCCGCGCTCGGGGTGGATGAGCATCGTGTTCCGTCCGAACCACCCGAGTCCCGCGCGACGACCGAGCTCGCGCTCCAAGATCGGCCCCGTGTCCACGTAAGCGCGTCCGCTCACTCCGCCCTCGACGGTGTGGTCGAGCCACTCGAGCAGTCGCTGCAGCTTCGACAGCACGACGTCGTGGTAGTCGTCACCGCGCGCGTACCGTGCGATCACCGCGCGTGCGGGGTCCGTGGGCCCCTTCGCGTCGTCACCCGAGCCGTATTCGTGCGCCACCACGACACACGAGCGTACCTCGGGCAGGGTGTCCGTGAGATCACCGCGACGCCGCACGGCGTCTGATCGCGCGAGATAAGCCATCTGGCCGTGACGACCCTCCGCGAGCCACTCGCGATAGAACTCCATCTGGCTGCTGGCGGCCGGCATCGTGATGCCCACCAGCGCAAACCCTTCCTCGAGTGCGCGCGCCTTCAGCGCGCCCGCCAGCTCGCCTCGGGCACCCCTCAAGGCCGGCTCGAGGCAGGCGGGAGCACGTAGCGGCGCCCCTTCCACTCCACGTTCCGTCCACGCACCCACGAGCGCGCGAGAATGAACGCGCCGACGGCCGCTCCCAGCGGGTACAGGAGCCCGTAGGCTGCTGGTATCCCCATGCGCCGCACGAACGACGTCCAGATCGCGAGGGACAGGGCCGTGGCCGCCCCGGACCACACCAGCAAGCCCGTTCCCCCTGCCCCGACGAGCGCGGACGCCAGCACGACGGGGGGTACGATCCAGAGCACGACGCCGGCGGCGAGCGTGGCGGGCACGACCACGCCCCTGACGGCAGGCGGCATCGTCTGGAGACCGCCCATGAAGAGGTTCTTGGACCACCCCTCCACCAGGTGCCCGAGCGAGCGGTACATGCGCGTGGCGAGCTCGGATTCGGCACCGCGGACACGGAGCGGCAGGCCGGCACGCCTCACCCGCTGCGCGAGCGCGAGGTCCTCCGCCACCTCGTCCTTCACGCTCTCGTGCCCACCCACGGCGTCGTATGCCGAACGACGGAAGAGCATGTACTGGCCGTTGGCGATCGCCTCCCGCCAATGCCCCCGCTGGACCGTCCGTTCGATGCGAGGGAAGCGAACGAGCATCATGAGGAAGATCTGCGGCTGGACCACGCGCTCCCAAAACGACTCGAGCAGCTGGCGGCCGATCACGGTAAACAGGTCTGCCAGTTCCTCGTCGAGGCCAGCGACGGCACGAGCCAGCAGATCCTGACCATGACGGGTGTCGGCGTCGGTGAAGAGGAGCAGTTCCCCCTCGGCCACGTCGGCGCCCTGCTTGCATGCCCAAGGCTTGCCGAGCCATCCCTCGGGAAGCTCGCGTCCTGCCACCACGATGATCCGCCGCGCGTTGCCCCGGTCGAGGCCGCGCACGATCTCTGCGGTGCCGTCACTACTGCGGTCGTCGACGACGATGACCTCGAAGGCCTCGTACTCGGTCGCCGTGAGTGATCGTACGCAGGTTTCGATGTTCACCGCCTCGTCACGCGCTGGCACGATGATGCTCACGAGCGGCCGCCGCCCCGCACGCGCCGGCCGCTCCGGAAGGTCGCGCGGAGGTTTCGCCACGAACGCCAAGAAGACGACTGCGCCGACCCACGGAAGCGCGAGCAGGAGCGGAAGCGCGAAGGCCACCAGGAGGGCTACGGGCGCGCCGGCGTCCAGCGCTTGGCGTCGCGGGTGCGGTACTTCTCCAGGACCCGCTCGAGCGCCTCCTCCAGGTCGATCTTCTGCTCGTTCGCGATCACCAGCAGCACGAAGAGCACGTCGGCCAGCTCGATCGCCAGATCCTGCTCGGGCTCGTCGGGCTTCTTGGGCTTGTGGCCGAAGCGGTGGTTCATCTCCCGGGCGAGTTCACCAACTTCCTCGGTGAGCCGCGCCAGATTGGAGAGTGGCGGCCAGTAGCCCTCCTCAAACTGGGAGATCCAGGCGTCGACCTGCGCCTGTGCGTCTCGCAGCGTCACGGCACGATCACCAGCTTGCCGAACACCTGACCGCTCTCGAGCAGCTGGTGCGCACGCCGTGCCTCATCGAGCGGGATCACTTCGTGAATCGTGGGACGCAGGCTACCGGCAAAGACCTGCCTCATCACGGCGCGGAACTCGGCGGGGGTGCCCATAGTGCTCCCAATGATCGAGAGCTGCTTCCAGAAGACGAGGCGCAACTCGGTGGTGCCGTGCGAACCAGTCGTGGCTCCTGAAGTGACCAGCCGCCCGCAAGGCGCGAGCGCACGCAGGCACCCAGCCCAGACTGCTTCGCCGACCGTGTCGAAGATGAGATCGACCCCGCGCTTTCCCGTGTCCCGCCACGCTTCTCGCGAGAAGTCCACTGCCAGCCGGTCGTACACCACCTCCGCGCCCAGCGCGCGGACCAGGCCGACCTTCCTGGGGCCCGACGTCACCGCGGAGACGCGGGCTCCGGCGCGGGCCGCGATCTGTACGGCCGCGGTTCCCACACCGCCGGAGGCGCCGGTGATCAGCACGCGCTCTCCCGGTCGCAGCCCTCCCCGCGTGATGAGGGCCCGCCATGCGGTCACGAAGGCCAGCCCGGCCGCAGCTGCCTCCTGAGCGCCGAAGTCCCTCGGGATCTCGAGCAGGTTGGTCGCGGGGGCCAGCGCGAACTCCGCGAAGCCACCCTGCGTATGCTCGCCAATCAACCGCATGGGCGGCCAGGGAAAAGACTCGCCCTGGTCCTGGCCCTCGTACCAGTGATACCCGAGCGCCGGATCGACGACCACACGCGTCCCCACCGGCACGTGCTCGGCCCCGGGGCCCACCGCATCGACCACGCCCGCGACGTCCGAGCCGCCGATGTGGGGCATCGGGGTCTCGATGGGGAGACCACGCCGGACCCAGAGGTCGAGGTGGTTCATCGACGACGCCTCGACTCTGATGCGCACTTCGCCGGCACCGGGCTCGGGAAGCGGCACCTTCTGCAGCTCGATGACTTCGGGTCCGCCGAACTCGGAGAAGACCGCGGCACGCATCGTCTTGGGCATCGGGCCGGCTCCCTCTGGGTTCGAGGCGGTGCAAAGTCTAGGCGGGCACGGAGACGGTCACAACCGCGAGGGCGGTCCGAGCCAGCCATCGAGGCCCCGCGCTACATTTGTTTCTATGCCCCGCCCGCAGACACCGAATCCCGAGCCCGCATTCGCCGACGACTCCACGCTCGGCGGGTACTTCTCGGTGCACGACCGCCCGCCGGCCTACACCGGTCCCGACGGGCACCCGTACACGGTCTCCCCCGAAACGGAGAAGACCGCGAACCTGCGGGCGCCCTATGCGGGCTACCTCGTCTTCCCGCGCTGGGCCCAGACGGGGGTAGGGATCGTTGGGCACGTCGAGTCCGAGACGCTCGTCGAGTGCGCGAGTCACGAGGAGGCCATTCGCCGACTGGGTGAGCTGACATTGCTCGACGTGCAGCGGCTGCTCGAGGAGGCGATCGCGCGGCCGGACGGCGAGGTCAGTCGATGACACCGACGGAACGCACCGTCCAGGTCACGGAGATCTTCCACTCCATCCAGGGCGAGTCCACCTGGGCCGGCGTTCCGTGCACCTTCGTGCGCCTGACCGGGTGCCCGCTCCGCTGCGTCTGGTGCGACACCGCATACGCGTTCCACGGCGGCGAGCGCATGACCTTGGACGAAGTCCTCACCCGTGTCGCCGCACATCCCGCTGACGTAGTCGAGATCACGGGCGGTGAGCCTTTGGCTCATCCGGCAGCCTACGAGCTCGCGGACCGTCTATTGGCCGCAGGATACACCGTTCTCGTCGAGACGTCCGGGGCGATCGACGTCGCGCCGCTCGATCCGCGCGTGCACAAGATCATGGATCTCAAGTGCCCCGGTTCGGGGGAGAGCCACCGTAATCTCTGGGAGAACCTCCAGCACCTCACGGCCCGCGACGAAGTGAAGTTCGTGGTGAAGGACCGCGCCGACTACGAATGGCTGCGGGCGACCATCCGCGAACGTGGGCTGGATCGGCGAGTGCGCGAGGGCTCGCTGCGTGCGCTCCTGGTATCTCCGGTGTGGGGCGAAGTCGACTTGGAGGACCTCGCGAGCTGGGTGCTCGCAGACGCCCTCCCGGTTCGGTACCAGGTGCAGATGCACAAGCTCATTTGGGGCCCCGAGCGGACCGGCGTGTGACGCCAGGAGGACCGCTCGAGACCGACCCGCGCTTCTGGGTGCTCTCGGAGGCGCTCGCCTCGTATGCGGGCGACCCGAACGATCCGCTGGTCCTCCAGGACGGCTATCTGCAGGCGGCCGTCGCGCTGGTTCTACGCGCGAACGACCCCCTCGAGCTCCTGCTCATCAAGCGGGCCACGTCGGAGCGCGACCCCTGGTCGGGCCACATGGCGTTGCCGGGCGGGCGGCGCGACGAGGCAGATGCGGACCTCCTGGCCACCGCCCGTCGTGAGACGCTCGAGGAGACCGGCGTGGACCTGGCGGTGGAGGGCCGTCCGCTGGGTCGCCTCGACGAGGTGGCACCCTCCAATCCGCGGCTGCCCAAGCTCACCATCGCGCCCTTCGTCTTCGCCGTGGGGGCGCACACCGAAGCCCGCGTCGCGAGCCGCGAAGTCGAGCGCGTGTGCTGGGTCAACGTCGCGGAGCTGCGCGCCCCGACCACACGGTCCACCGTGGAGATCCCCCTCCCCGGCGGGCCACGGGGCTTCCCGTCGTTCCACGTGCTCGGCGAGCACGTCTGGGGGCTCACCTACCGGATACTCGAGCGCTTCCTCGAGGTGTACCGCTAGCCCAGGTGTGTCCCGGTGGGTCTACCTGGTCACTCCACCCACTCGGCGATGAACACGTTCGTGTCGTTCGTGCCGCCGTTGTTCCGGTTCGACGCGAACACCAGGGTACGCCCGTCAGGGCTGAACACCGGGAAGCCGTCGAACCCGGGCGACTCGGTGATGCGGGTGAGGCCCGTACCGTCCAGGTTCACCATGTAGATGTCGAAGTCGCGCCCGGTGGGGTCGTGATGGTTGGAGCTGAAGACGACCTTGTCGCCGGATGGGTGCCAGTAGGGTGCGAAGTTGGCGCCGCCGACGCTCGTCACCTGCCTCTGGTTCGTGCCGTCCGCGTTCATGACCATGATCTCGAGCTCGCCGGGGCGGATCAGGCCTTGGCGAAGCAGCGACGTGTAGTCATCGAGCTCGGCACCCTCGGGATAATGCGCCCGCCAGATGATCTGCGAACCGTCGGGCGAGTAGAACGCGCCGCCGTCGTATCCCGGTCGGTCGGTCAGCCTGCGGACGTCGGAGCCGTCGGGAGCCATCGAGTAGAGGTCGAGGTCGCCGTCACGCGTGCTCGTGAAGACGATGCGGTCGCCCCTGGGCGAGAACGTGGCCTCGGCGTCGTAGCCATCCTCGGTCGTGAGCTGGCGGAGGTTCGAGCCGTCGGCGTTGGCGACGAAAATGTCGTACGTCGGATAGATCGCCCACACGTACCCTAGGGAAAAGTCGGGAACCGGCGGGCAGGTCGCGTTGTGATGATGGGTGGAGGAGTAGAGAATCTGGTCCCCCGCCGGATAGAAGTAGGAGCAGGTCGTCCGGCCGGTGCCGTTGCTGACCCTGGTCGACACGGCGGTGCGGGGGTCCAGGGTGAAGATCTGATCGCAACCGGGACCATCGGGCTTGTTGCCCTGGTAGATGAGCATGGAGCCATCGAATGCCCAATACGCCTCGGCGTTCTCACCGCCCACCGTGAGTTGGCGTATGTTGCTGAGGTGCGTTTCGGTGGGCATCTGGAGCTGGACGCCCTCGGCCAGGTTGGCCAGCGCTTCTCCGGCCTCCTCCGCGGGCTCCCCGGGGGCGCACGCAAACACGGACGACAACGTCAGCACGGTGAGCCATCGATGATTCGCCACGTTTCTACCTCGTTGAGAGCGTTCTCGGCCCTTCTGGCCTTGATCGTCGTTCCTTCCGCAAGCCTGCTCGCCCAAAGCTGCCCGGACCCCGCGGCCCTGACCAGAGGCCTCAGCGGCCCGATTGCCCACGTCCGCTACCTCGCCGACGACGGTCTCGAAGGCCGCGCCGTGGGCTCCCAGGGTGAGCGGTGCGCGGGCGAGTACCTCGCCAGCCAGTTCGCGTCGCTCGGGCTCACGCCCGCGGGGTCTCAAGGTAGCTGGTTCCAGTCCTTCCCCATCCGTAAAGGTGCGGAGCTCGGTTCCACGAACCGACTCGTCGTCAGGGGCCGCACCTATGCGCTGGGCACCGACTGGGTCCCTACCGGCTACTCGGCCAGCGCCGCGCTCGAGCGCGAGCTCATCTACGGCGGGCACCTGCTGAGCAGCCCGGGGGATCCGTCGGACGAGTTCGCCCGCATGGACATCTCCGACCGCATCGTGGTCGTCGAGTGGGGCGATCCGGACGACCCCCACGGCACCGGGCTCCGCGGCGACCCGCACTTCAAAGCGACTGTGGCAGCCGGCCGTGACGCGGCGGGCATTCTGCTGCTCGCGCCCACGGGGATGGAGCTGCCGATCCCCACTGACGAAATGCGTGCGGCGCTGTCGATTCCGGTCGGCATCCTGAGTGGTGCGGCCGCGGCAACGTTGCGGGAAGCCCTGATTGGTGGCGCGAGCGCCGACCTGCGTACCGACGTGCGGGCCACCAGCGCCGAGGCCCGCAACGTGGTCGCGCTTCTCCCAGGGGCGAGCCCGACGCTCAGGAACGAGTACGTCGTGGTCGGAGCGCACTATGACCACCTCGGATTCGGTGGGGAGGGCTCGCTCGCGCCGGACCAGACCGCGATACACAACGGCGCGGACGACAACGCGAGCGGCACAGCGGCGCTGCTCGACATCGCACGTCGTCTGAGCGCGGGCCCCCGACCCGACCGAAGCGTCGTTTTCATCGCGTTCACCGGAGAGGAGCGTGGCCTTTGGGGCTCCGCCTACTTCGTTCGCCAGCCGACAGTCGACCTCGGCGAGGCCGTGGCGATGCTCAACCTCGACATGGTGGGGCGCGTGGTCGACGACGGCCTCACGGTGCTCGGCGTGGGAACGGCAGCGGAGTGGAACGAGATCGTGGACGGCGCCAACGCCCAGCTGGCAACACCGTTCCGCATCGGCAAGTCGCCCGACGGATACGGGCCCTCCGACCACTCGTCGTTCTACGGCGAGGGCATCCCCGTGCTGCACTTCCTCTCCAACCTGCACGAGGACTACCACCGACCCTCGGACGACTGGCAGAAGATCAACGCCGAGGGGCTCGGGCGGGTGAGCGAGCTGGCCGCCCGCATCGCCACGCGGGTCGCGTCCGGCGGCGCGGACGCGGTCGCGTTGACGCGCATCCAGCAGGCGCCTCCACAGGCACCCACGCAGACGGCCGCAGCTGCCTCCTCGTCGAGCGGCGGCTACGGCCCGTACCTCGGCACGATTCCCGACATGACGCCGCGCGACTTCGGCCTCCGGTTGACCGGAGTGCGCGAAGGGAGCCCCGCGGCCAACGCCGGCCTCCGGCCAGGAGACGTGGTGGTCGAGTTCGACGGGAAGCCCGTGACCGACATCTACGCCTACACGTACGCGCTCCAAGCGAAGCGCCCGGGTGACGAGGTCGTCATCGTGGTCGAGCGGGACGGTGCGCGCGTGTCGGTGACGGCGACGCTGGGGGCGGCGCGGTAGCGGAGGTCCCCATGGCGACGCGCAGGTCTTCTTCTCTCTGGCTCGCGACCTGCCTCCTCCTGTTGCGGGCGCACGGGCTCGGCGCCCAAACCGTTCGGGGGCAGTGGGTGGGTATACCGCCCGTGCCGGTACCCGACGCGTTGGTCCTACACACCGCAGACCAGCCCAACGTGATGATGCGGGTGCTCGCCCGCGGGCTGACCCACCCGTGGAGCCTCGAGTTCCTGCCCGAGGGCGACTTCCTGGTCACCGAGCGACTGGGCACCATGCAAGTCGTGCGGAGCGGAGCGCTCACGCGCGTCGCGGGTTTGCCCGAGGTGGATGCGGACGGCCAGTACAACGGTCTCTTGGACGTGGAGCTCGACCCGGATTTCGCCCGGAATCGGACGCTTTTCCTGACGTACACGACCGCGGACGACCCGTCCACCATCGCGCTCGCCAGCGCCCGATTCGACGGCACCGGGCTCCGCGACCTCCGCGTCGTCTTCCGGGCCGCGGGCCGCGCGATCGGCGTGTCGAGCTCGCGGGTGGTCTTCGCGCCCGACGGCACGCTCTACTTGTCGGTGGGCGGAGCGTTCAACGCCGCGACCTCGGGGCTCCGCGCTCAGGACCCCGGCGACCATGCGGGGAAGATCCTCAGGCTTCGCCCAGACGGGTCCGCCCCCGACGACAATCCCTTCGTGGGGCGCGCGGATCATCTGCCGGAGATCTACTCCCTTGGGCACCGCAACGTGATGGGCCTCGCCATCCATCCCACGACCGGTGAGCTCTGGGGGGCCGAGCACGCGCCGCAAGGAGGGGACGAGGTCAACATCATCCGGCCCGGCCGCAACTACGGTTGGCCCGTCGTCTCGTTCGGTCGCGAGTACTCGGGTCCGCGGATCTCGCAGAACTGGGGACGCGACGGAATGGAGCTGCCGGCGGTGGTATGGCTCCCTTCGATCGCGCCCTCCAGCGCGATGTTCTACACGGGCGACCGATTCCCGGCCTGGGGCGGAGACCTCTTCGTCGGATCGCTCATGGTCGGTCGCATCGACCGCACCGGGCACATCGAGCGCGTGAAGCTCAACGACGCCGGAGAGGAGATCGGACGCGAGGCGATCTTGACGGAGTTGCGTCGCCGCGTTCGCGACGTGCGGCAGGGTCCCGATGGACTGATCTACGCGTTGCTCGGCGAAGAGGAGGGACTGCTGGTCCGGCTGGAGCCGATCCAGTGAGACGGCTGTTGCGACGTTCTTCCCGGGTGCGCGCCAACACGTCCGGGAGATGAACTCCGTCTGCCCGTTTTGAAGCGCTCCGATCCGACGCACGGACCGCGGGTCCCGCAGCTCATCGTCGGGCCGCCGCTCGGTGCCCCCGCTACGGCTCCGCCGTAAGCGGATCGATCGGCTCCAGAAACGGGAACCGATGGAAGTCGGTGTCCCTCGTGCAGATCCTGCGAATGCCGTGCTCGCGCATGAGCACCGCCGTGGCGGTGTCGTGCAGCAGGTTACCGGCAAGCAGCGGGACTTCGCCGATCACCCCCGCGAGAACGGCCGCGTGCCTGGGCGTCGGCGATAGCACCGACACGCTCGGGGACGACAGGAGCGCCGCCAAGAATGTGTGCGACTCCGCTGCCGACCACGGCCGACGAAAAACGCGGGGGTGCGTCACCACGCGCAGGAACTCGTAGCAGATCCCTCACGTCAGGTACCAGGCGCCGCTCTGGGCGCGCCACGACTCGAGCAAGCCCCGGCAGCGCACGTGCTCGGGTGCGCGCTCGTCCGCCGCGTACACCAGCACGTTGGTGTCCACCACGAACACCTACCTGCCCTCCATGGCGCCATAAAGGGCCTCGCGGTCGGCGACGTCCACGAGTGCGCCGCCACTGTCGAACGATGGCAGCGGCGCGGGTGGTGGGGCGGTACCCGGCTCCTGCAGAAGGCGGCGGAGCGCGACCTCGACGAGCTCGGACATCGTCTTCCCGGTCCGGGCCGACTCTTCTTTGAGGCGCAGCATGACGGAGTCTTCGATGACGAGCGTGGTCTTCATATGGCAAGCCATACAGATCATATGGTCTTCCGGAAAGGGGCCTATCCCCTCCTGGTCTGGAGGTTGACGTGGCGGACGGGGCGCCAGAATGCGTGGATCGGCCTCCGACTGCGCGCCGCCCTTCCTACCCCTCCCGTCGCTCGATCCGAATCCCGCGCTCGCCCAGCGTGCGCACGTAGGCGTCTACGGGAACGCACTCGTACGGCGGGCGCGCGCCGGGTCGGATCACGCCTTCCACCTGTAGGCGCGCCACCGCGGCGAGCGAGTATCCGGTGGTGCGCATCATGGCGGTCACCCCGCGCTCGGCATCGTGGAAGTCGAGCAGCTCGTGCGTGATCGTCCTTGCCTTGCCACCCCGCTTGCCGCTGACGATGACGCGGAGCGCGACGAGGTCGTGGCCACCGTCGTCCTGGAGGTGCGGCCCCACGGTCGCAATGAACGCTTCGCGCGGGGAGACCATCCAACCGTGCACTTTCACGGGCTCTGCATCGAAGAGGCCGAGGTCCCGCATGGCCTTCACCAGATGGGCGTGCCCGGGATACCGGAGTGTCTTGTACGACATCGACGCGATCTTGCCCTGATACAGGTAGGGCATGCGCGACGCGCCGCCCGCCGTCAGGAAGGCCTCCAGCGTTCCGAGCGGCGCGGGGAAATCCACCGCTTCGACCTCCGTGAGCGCTTCCTTCTCGGCCACCTTGCCGTTCTCGAGCACCAGCACCGGCGTCGTGTAGTAGTCGAGCACGCCTTCGAGCGAGTACACGACCTGGTAGTT
>VGVR01000002.1 GCA_016873995.1 Gemmatimonadota bacterium | reverse complement strand
GCCTTCGAGCGAGTACACGACCTGGTAGTTGAGGGGCGGACGCGGATTCTGCGGAAGACCACCCACGAGCATCCTCACCGAATCGACCGAGTCCATCCCGTCGATGCCGCCCTGCGCGAGAATGTTCACCATGCCAGGAGCCAACCCGCAGTCAGGCACGACCGACACGCCCGCGGCCTCGGCCTCGGGTCCCATCGCCACCTGCTTGTCGACGATGTCGGTGTTGCCGCCGAGGTCGCAGAAGTGCACGCCGCACTCGATGGCGAGTCGGGTCATGGGCGCGTTGAAGTAGTACGGGAGCGCGCACGCCACGGCGTCCACGTCTCTCATGGCTGAGCGCACCTCGCCCGCGGCTGAAGCATCGATCACGCGCATCTCGATCGACTTGCCGACGTAGGGCCGGAGGAAGTCGCGCGGCCTGCTGGGGTCGAGGTCGCCCAGGACCACACGCGACACGCCCGCGGTGCGCGCGAGATCCAGCGCGCACGCCGAGCCCTGCGCGCCGGCGCCGAGTACCAAGAAGCGCATCAGAAGTCCAACTCTCCCTGGTCCTTGCCGCCGAAGGCATCGCGCACTGGCGTGCCTCCCTCGCCCTGAGCGCGCGTCGCCTCCACCACGCGATCGCCCTTCGCCAGTTGAACCAGCCGCTTCCCTTGCGTGCGACGACCCTGTACGGGAATCGACAGCGCAGAGGCGCGCGCGAGCTTGCCGGCTGCCGTCACGATCACGATGTCGTCGGTGTCGAGCACTTCCAGCGCGCACACGATCGGCGAGACCTTGGTCCCGCCCGGCACGGCCAGTGTACCCAACCCACCGCGGCCTTGCAGCGGGAACTCGTCCACCGGTGTGCGCTTCCCCATGCCGTCCTCGCTCACCGTGAGCACCGCCGCGTCCCTACGGATGAGGATCATGCCGACCACGTCGTCCTTGGCGCGGAGTCCCATCCCTTTCACGCCCTGCGCGGCGCGGCCCACCACGCTCACCGAGTCCTCGGTGAAACGAATCGCCCGCCCCTCGCGCGAGAGCAGCATGACCTCTGCTGCTCCATCCGACATGGCCACATCGAGAACGGCGTCTCCCTTCTTGACGCCCGCAGCCTTCACGCCTCCCGTGCGCGGGTTCGAGAACTCTCCGAGCGGGGTACGCTTGATCACGCCGTCCCTCGACACGAACACGAGGTAGCGGTCTTCGGCCGCCAGGTCGTCCACCGGAATCACCGCCACGATAGGGTCCTTCCGGTCCGCGCCCTCCACCAGGGCATAGATGGACTGTCCGCGCGAGGCGCGCGCACTTTCGGGCACGTCCGCGACCGGCAAGAAGAAACAGTGACCGCCGCGCGTGAACGCGAGAATCCAGCCGCGCGTGCGCGCGACGAACATGCGCTCGACGTAGTCCTCCTCGTACTTCTCCATGCCCGCGACCGCTTTGCCGGAGTCCACGCGTCGCTTGTGCAGATGGACAGGCACGCGCTTGATGAAGCCGGCGTGCGAGAGCGTCACCACCACGTCTTCGTCGGCGAGCTGCTTCTCGATCTCGGGCTCCTCGACCTCTTCTTCCTCCTCGTCCAGCAGCACGGTCCGGCGTGCGTCGCCGTACTTCTTCACGACGTCCGCGAGCTCGTCGAGCATGACTTGGAGCTGCCGCTCCTCGGATTTGAGGATCGACTTCAGCTCCTTGATGAGCGCCTTCAGCTCCTCGAGCCGAGCCTGGAGCTGCGAGCGCTCGAGAGCCGTCAGGCGCGCGAGGCGCATGTTCAGGATGGCGTCCGCCTGCACCTCGCTCAGGCCGAACTTGTCCTGCAGCTTCTCGGAGGCGTCGGGCCGGTCCTTCGAGCCCTTGATGATCTTGATGACCGCGTCGATGTGCTTGAGCGCGACGAGCAGCCCCTCGACGATGTGCTTCTCCGCCTCGGCCTGCTCCAGGTCGTGCCGGCTGCGGCGGCGGATCACCTCGAGCCGGTGGTCGCGGAAGCTCTCCAGCATCTGCTTGAGATCGAACTCGCGCGGCTGACCGTCCTCGAGCGCGAGCAGGTGCGCGCCGAACGTCGACTGCAGCTGGGTCGCGCGGTACAGCAGCCTGACCACGCCAGCTGCGTCCGCGCCACGCTTCAACTCGATCACCAGCCGCATGCCGTCGCGGTCGCTCTCGTCGCGGATGTCCGCCACGTCGTCGGCGCGCCCCTTCTTGGCGAGCTCGGCGATCTGCTCGATGAGCTTGGTCTTCTGCACCATGTAGGGGAGCTCGCTCACCACGAGCTGCTCCTTACCGCCCCGCAGCGCCTCCTTCACCACGCGGCCGCGCATGACCACGCGTCCTCGGCCCTCGCGGTACATCTGCTCGATGCCGGCACGCCCCACCACGAAGCCGCCCGTGGGGAAGTCCGGTCCGGGGATGTGCCGTACCAGGTCCTTGACCGAGCAGTCGGGGTCGATGACGAGCTGGCGGACGCCCGCGGCGATCTCGCGCAGGTTGTGCGGCGGGACGTTCGTGCTCATGCCGACCGCGATGCCCGACGAGCCGTTCACCAGGAGGTTGGGGAAGCGCGCGGGGAGTACGGTCGGCTCCTGACGCTGCCCGTCGAAGTTGGGCTGGAGCTCGACGGTCTCCTTCTCGATGTCGTCGAGCAGCTCCACCGCGATGGCTGCGAGCCTGGACTCCGTGTAGCGGTACGCAGCCGCGGGGTCGCCGTCGATCGAGCCGAAGTTGCCCTGCCCGTCGATGAGGGGCATGCGCATGGAGAAGTCCTGCACCATGCGCACGAGCGCCTCGTAGACCGCGATGTCCCCGTGCGGGTGGAACTTGCCCAGCACGTCGCCGACCACCGTCGCGCTCTTCTTGTAGGGGCGATCCGGCGAGAGCCCCGCCTCGTGCATGGCGAACAGGATCCGCCGGTGCACCGGCTTCAGGCCGTCTCGCACGTCGGGGAGCGCGCGCTGCACGATCACGCTCATCGAGTAGTCGAGGAACGACTCGCGCATCTCCTCCTCGAGCATGCGCGGGAGGATGCGTTCGCGTTTGGCGGCCGTGGCCATGCCGTCTCCGGGCGGGCTGTCGTGGGACGCGGTCGCGCTAGCTTCTCATTTCGTCAGGGGGGAAGCAAGCGAGCGCCGCGCGCAATGCGCCGGGAAAGGGGCACGGCGGAGAACCACGAGGAACCGACGAAGAGACGCGTCGGCTCCCCTCAGTCCGGGAAGCGGAAGCTCCGCGCCACCGCTGGCGAGGTCGCGTCGCCCGTCACCAGCTCGATGATCGCCTCCATCTCTTCGGCGATCTGGCCGACGCGGTTGAGCACCGTGAAGCCGTGGGAGAACGCGAAGTAGGCGTTCACCGCCGACTCGTCGGCGGCGTGCGTCGCGAGGACCGCGGACTCCATCTCCTCCCGCAGGTACTCGACGATCGCATCGATTCCGGCCTGAACACCGCGCAGCTCGTCGAGTGTGTACAGGGAGAGGTCGCCCTCCAGGCGTGGAAGCAGTGCCTCCACGCGGGCGCGACTCTGCGGAGGCGCCAAGACCGCGGCGGGCGAGGCGTCGTCCGTCCGTTCGAGCAACGCGCGCGCGCCGGCCCTGAGGGCTTCCACCTCTTCGTAGTTGCAGCGCAGAATCACGGTCGCTCCGGGGGGTCCACCACCCTACCCATCTGTTTCTACCTATCGCCCCGGCACCCGGTTTCGGTCAAGCGTTTCGACGGAGGGCGCCAGGGGGGGCCGGACGCGCCGAAACCCCAATGGCTACGCCCTCGCCGAGCTCTCCGGGCCGTGGACGCCCAAGGGGATCGACACGTGGTGGACGCCGTCGACGCGCACGTCGAACGCATACCGGCCGGGGCCGGGGAAGATGAGCCCGTCCATGTTCAGGACGTGGGGCACGAGGACCGCGCCGCCCGCGCCACTCGGTCCGGGGGCCAGGTTCATCTCGCCATCGATGCGCACCAGCTCCTTCCCGTCCGGGCCCTTCAGCGCGATGCCGACCTGATGGCGCCCCACCTCGTCGAGCCCGGCCGCGAACCGGAGCACGAGGCTCAGGCGCGGATGGCGCGTCGGGAAGGCGGTGGTGGTGAGCCGATCGAAGATCCCGAGGATATTCAGCTTGCCGGAGCCGTCTATGGTTGCGGCGTCCGCGAGCAATGCCAAGTCGACCTCCATGGACCTCTCACCTCTCGTTGGCGGGTGCGTGGGGCGCAACCGCTACCCCGCTGGACGCCAGGGGTGGCAGGAGCCTCTCGCCCAGGACGATGCCCGCAACCAGATCGATCGCGATGTGGGCCAGGATCGCCGGCCACAGGCTTCCAGATGCCATGAACCCCCAGGCGAGCAAAGCGCCCATGAGGGCCGTGCGCACCGTGCCGAGTAGCCCCTGATAGGCGTGCAGCGCGCCGAACACCACGGACGTGAGCACGAATGCTGCGGGCAAGCCGAGCAGCGATGCCACCAACGGCAACGAGTAGCCGCGGTACGCGAGCTCCTCCCCCACGCCCGCCGCCACCGAGAGCAGCGCGAAGACACCCTTCTCTCGCTCCGTGCTCGGCAGGAGGTCACGCAGCAGGGGGCTCTCCTTCGCATCCAGCCACCCAGCCACTTGGCGGAACACGAACATGATGAGCAGGGCGCCCAGCGTAAGCCCGAGCGTCCACACGAGGAGGTTCACGACCGGCAGCGCCACCAAGCCGACGCCCGCGGGTCCGCTGGTCCGAGTCCCGACCAACCACGCAGCCGAGCCGAGCAGCCAGAGCGCGGCGATCGAGCCCCAATAGGCTCGAAGCCGCTCCACGCGAACGCCTTCGACGAGGGGAAGCTGCGCCGCACCGATCACGGGCACCGCCACGAAGAGCACCGCGAGCAAGAGCGCATCCGCGACCGGCGTTCCGACCGCGAGCAGCGCCTGCAGCACGACCCAGAAGAGGATCGCGCCGACCCCGCCCACGATCTTCACCGCTCGCGGGAGGGCGGCGCGGTCGGTCGCCGGAGTCACTTCGCGGTGCTCGCCACCGCCTCGAGCCCGAAGCGTTCGATGGCCTGGAGCGTGCCCAGCACGTCCTGCCAGGTGGTGTGATGGTTCAGGATGCAGAAGCGCAGCGAGTAGATCCCGCGCAGGCTCGTGGAGGACGTCATGGCCACAGCCGTCTCGATCACGCGCGCCTGCACCTTCTTGTTGATCTGTTCGAGGTACTCGTGTGAATAGCCCGAGTCGCGCGGGTTGAAGCGGAAGCAGACCACGCCGAGTGAAGCCGGGTTGGCGATCTGGAGCCACTCGGAAGCGCGCACGTACTCCTCGGCTTCCTCCGCGAGCTGGATCCCCTTGGCCACCGAGCGCCGAAAGGCCGCCAGGCCGAACGTCTGGATCGACATCCACACCTTGAGAGCACGGAACGAGCGTGTCAGCTGCAGCCCACGGTCGCTGAAGTTCGGGTGCTCGCGGCCGAACTGGGTGTCTTGCAGGTATTCGGGCTGAACGGAGAACGCGGCCTCCAGCCGGCGGATGTCTTTCACCATGAGGCAGCCGGCCTCGAACGGTTGGAAGAGCCACTTGTGCGCGTCCACGGCGATCGAGTCGGCCCGCTCGATCCCCTCCAGGGCTTTCTTCCCCTTCTCCGTGAGTATGGCGAAGCCACCGTACGCTGCGTCCACATGGAACCAGATGCGCTGGGCCTCGCAGAAATCGGCCATGGCCCCCAACGGGTCGACGGCCCCGGTGTTGGTCGCGCCGCCGTTCGCACACACGGCGATGGGGTTGAAGCCCGCGGCGCGGTCGGCGGCGACCATCTCAGCCAGCCTCCCCATGTCCATACGGAAGTACCCATCGCTCCGCACTTTCCTGACGCACTCCGGGCGGATGCCCACGATCGTGGCTGCGCGGCTGAGCGCCGAATGGCTCTGATCGCTCATGTAGACCGTCGCACGCTCGGGCGCGCCAGCCGCTTCGCGCGCCGCTACGAACGCATCCAGACTCGCAGCCGATCCGCCACTCGTGAAGAGCCCGCTCGCGGTCTCCGGGTATCCGATCCAATCGCGGAACCAGTCGAGCACGACCAGCTCGAGCTGACTGGGTCCGCTCGCCCCCAACCAAGTGCCCTGGAAGGTGTTGTGCCCGGCACACAGGAAATCCGCCAGCACCCCTGGCCACGTGGCCGACGACGGCACGAACGCGAAGAAGCGCGGGTGGTCGACGCGACAGGCGAACGGCAGGATCTCCTGGGCGGCGCGTTCGATCACCTCGAGCGCCGGACGGCCCTCTTCCGGAGGCGGCTCCCGCAGGAGCGCCTCCAGCTCGGCGCGCGTTCCACCGCGCCAGGCAGGCTCGTATGCCAGGTGCTCCAGGCGGTGGACGATGAGCTCGGCGGCCTTCTGGGCGAGGGCCAACATCTCGTCTCGTGGCAGCTCGAGTTCGCTGCGCGCGGCGCCTTCCGTGGGGGACGTCATCGCGGTACCCTATCCCTCATGTCGACAGAAACGGCCACGAAACGGGGTGTCGTCTTCCGCGTGCTCGACGCGATGGACGCACCGCATTCCGGGCGCATTCTACGGCTTCGCCTTCAGTCGGGTGAAGCGCCTTCCATTCGGTCACTCAAGGGGGCCGAGCTACGCGCAGTCTCCCCGACCGGACACGAGCGCCGGGTGAAGGTGATCGGCTTCGCCCTCTTCGGGGGGAAGCCGAGCGACACGCGGCTCGCCCGCACGGGGCGCATCGACGTCCACGTCGAGGAGTCAGGAGAGGGCGACCCCGTCGGCCTCCGCTGGGAAGTGACCCGCGCGTAGCGGGGCCACCTCAGCCTGAACGCAGCCCTGGCGGCTCGCGGCTGAACGTGTCCAGAAACCACTCGCGGTAGCTCTCCATCCCGCCGGGGTTCGCACGCACCCATTCGGCCCGGTCGGAAACGAACTCGTTCGGCCGAGCGGTGAAGATGAACGCGTCGAGATGCCCGTACTCCTTCGCGTAGGCGAGCTCGTCTAGAGGGCCGTACGGAATCGTGTTGAACACGGTTCGGCCGAGGATCCATGCGTCCGCGGCCCGGGACAGAATTGCGCGCTCCAGGTCGTATCCCGCGGCGTCGGGCGCCTCGGGCAGCCACTCCGCCTGCCGCCCCATGACTACCATGAGACGCAGGTGGCCGTAGATCTGGTAGATCAGCTCGGTATCCTGGGCCCCCCGCGGAACCCGGACCCTGACGGAGTCCTCACCAAGGCTCAGCCCCTCCCACGGATACGTGTCGTCCGTCGTCGGTTGGGTGATCACCCAGAAGGTCGGATCCTCCTGGATCTCGAGCTGCTCTTCCGTGACCCAGTCGTAGACCGAGTCCATGCGCGCCGGCTCCGCCCTCAGCCGGGCACCCGAGAAGATGACGACCGGCCGCGGCGTGGGGATCGATCGGCCCGGGCTCGCGCACCCCCCCAGCAGGGCCGCCATGGCCAAGAAGCCAAGGCGCACCAGGGTTTTTCTGGGGGGATCGGAGGGGCGACGGGGCGCCCCGATCAGGCCGTTCGTGCGGGTGGGAATCGACAACCTTGACACTGTGTGGTCGGGGCTCCGAATTGATGTTACAGCAACCGAAGATCCTGGGGAATTGGTCGTGCAAACCACGCTTTTGGACGATACCCGAGAGTTCCGCGCGCCGCAGACGATGACGCCGGTCGAGCTCGGTGACAGCCTTGCCCGCCTCGTTTGGGAGAGCTTCTCCGACTTCCTCTCTCGTGAGGATGTCGAGACGCCTCTGCCCGAGGTTGACGCCCTATATGACGACGAACGTCGCAGCCGTCGCACAGCCGAGGAAGCGCTGATCTTCTTCCTCTGGGCGCACACACGCGGAGCCCAGCTCGCGTTCGTGGGACGCGCACCAGAAGACCGCATCCGCGAGGGGCTCGACGAGCTCCACCGGGCGGTGTTCGAGGACATGGTCCAGCACGGCACTCCGTCCGGTCAGCTCCCGCTCTTCGAGCAGCGGGTAAGCGCACGCTACGCCGAGTACAACGCCGCGGCCGCGGATTCCGACGCGCGGCTCGGTGCAGCCGTCTCGCGCCACCTGATCGGTGACGCGAAGCGCGGGCTCGTCCTCGCGGACGCGATCAGGGAGAGAGCCATCGCGGTGGCCAACCCGCTCAAGGACTTCCTCGAGGACGTCGAGCTGGTCGAGGCGTAGGGCGACTCAGAGGCCCAGCGAAGCCCTCACGAGCGGGCTGATCCGCGCCGGCGTCCAGGGCGGGTCGAAGGTCAGCTCGACCTCGACTTTTCCCGCGCCCTCCACTCCCTCGATGGCCTTCTTGGCGTCCTCCACGATCTGGCCGGCCACTGGGCAGAGAGGTGACGTGAGCGAGATCTTCGCCTTCACGTCCGCATCCGAGATGGCGACGTCGTAGACGAGACCGAGTACCACGAGGTCGAGCCCGAGCTCGGGGTCTTTCACGCCCTTGAGCGCGCTCCGTACGTCCTTCTCCGTAATCGGCATCGCCTCACTCGCGATTCTACGGGCGCCGTGCTGGTGATCACCGCGCCACCTATCGTCCGTCCAGATCCGCCAGCCGTCGGACAGGAAGGTGCAGCGAATGAATGGTCGGAGCCCGCGGGGGTCCGCAAGGTCCTCGCACCCTGCCGGCTCGGGCCTATACATTGGTTGAACCCCCTCAGGTGGGTTGTGCCCTCCCCTTCTGGAGCCTGATCGCTTGGACCCGGCCAGCCGCACGGCCCCTTCGCCAGCGCGCAGGGCGGAGAACGCCTCCGTGGTGACCGTGAGGTGCTGGGGAACTCGAGGGTCCATCCCGTCCCCGGGGCCCAACACGGTGCGGTACGGGGGGAACACGACCTGCTTCGAGGTCTGCTACCAGGGCTCCCGGCTGATCTTCGACGCGGGCTCGGGAATCCGCCCTCTCGGCATGGAGATCGTGGAGAAGGGCCCCAACGCGATCCACATCTTCCTCACGCACTTCCACTGGGATCACATCCAGGGTTTCCCGTTCTTCCTGCCCCTCTACGACCCGGAGGACCAGATCAAGGTCGTGGGGCCGAAGCAGAAGGACATCGACGTGCAGAACCTCTTCGCGGGCCAGATGGGACCGATCTACTTCCCGGTCCCGTTCAGCGTCGTGGCGGCCGCGATGGAATTCGAGCACCTCAACCAGGGCGGCTACGAGGTCGACGGCGCCTCGCTCGAGGTCATGCGCGTCAAGCACCCATCCTTCGTGATCGGGTACCGCATCCGGATCGGCGGACGCACGATTTGCTTCATCCCCGACAACGAGCTGGACGGCGACGGGTCCCAGGTCGGCCCGAACCGGGGCCGCAGGATCAAGGAGTTCGTCCAGGGTGCGGATCTTCTCATCCATGACTCGATGTATACAGATGAGGAATACGCGGGTCGGACCGGCTGGGGGCACTCGACGTTCGCCCAGTCGCTTCGGCTCGCCGAGGAGGGCGGCGTGAAGCGACTGCTGTTCTTCCATCACGATCCGACTCGCTCGGATCAGGAGCTGGACACGATCGTGAGCCGCCTGCGAGACGGGGCTCTCGCGCGGGGGGTGACGCTCGACATGGGTGCGGCGGCTGAAGGGGTCGACCTGAGGTTCGAGTGAACGCGACGTTAAACTGAAGCGATACGCGTCCCTGACGGCTCTCCTGGCCGCCCTCCCCCTGCTGGCGTTCGGCCCGCAGGAGCGCACGGCGGTCACCCATTGGGCGCTGCTGATCGGCGTGAGCGACTACATCAACTTCCCGGACGCCGAGGGCGGCGACCTTCCGGGTGCCGAGCAGGATGCGCGTCGTATCCGCGACGTGCTGGTCATGAAGGAGTACGTGCCCGAGCAGAACATCCGACTTCTGTTGAACGGAGCGGCCACCCGGGCCGCCATCAAGGACGTCGTCGAGCTCTTCATCAAGAGCCGCGCCTACACCAAGGTGCTCGAGCGCGACTGGCGGGAGTTCTAGAAAGCCTCGGCACAGCGCAGGCGCGCCGCCCGCGCCGTCAGCTTTCCGCGCCCACGGATCTGGCGGCGGACTCCGGAGCGGCGCTCGTGCTCGGGCCGGCGGCTGTCGGACCGTTGGAGTGCCGGCGCGCCAAGGCATCGAACGCGCCCCGCAGGATCCACACCGCTCCGACGATGATGAGCGCCAACATCACCCAACGAAGCAGCGTCGCCGCGAACGACAGGTTCAGTGTCGGAACCGTGAACTGATACTGCAGGAGCGTGCCTCCTCGGGCGAGCATCCAGTGCCACCCCGTGTGCGCCAGAAAGGCGGACAGCACGATCGTCCCCATCAACTCGGGGAGCCACTTGCGGAACAGCAGGTTCAGCACGGGCACCGTGATGGCCAGTACGAGCAGCTGGCCGAGCTCCACGCCCACGTTGAACGAGAGCAGCGACGTGAGCAGGTGAGCGCCTGCGAACTGGAGCGACTCGCGCAGCGCGAACGAGAATCCGAACCCGTGCACGAGTCCGAAGCCGAACGCGACCATCCAGCGTCGGTCGATTCTCGCGCCGATGATGTTCTCGAAGGCCATGAACACGATAGAGAGCGCGATGAGCGTCTCGATGAGCGGCGGGAACCAGAGCGAGCTCGGCGCGAGCCCGAATGCGGACGCGATCAGCGTGATCGAGTGGGCGATCGTGAACGAGGTCACGATCGGCACGAGCGTCCAGAAACGGCGGATCGGCACGATCAGGCAGAACAGGAAGAGCAGGTGGTCGATGCCGTCCAGGATGTGCTGGTAGCCGAGGATCACGAACCGGAGCGCCGCTTGGTGCCAGCGTGGGTCGAGGCGCACGACGCCTTCGTCGCCCGTGTACTCGAAGGCGCGCTCCGCACCGCCCGCCGGCAGGAAGCGCAGCACCGTCACCGTGCGTAGGCCGAGCTGCGCCCAGCGCGCGTCGATCGAGAAGTCGGACGTCTCCGAGCCGATGGGCCACTCGAGCAGCACGTCGAACATCGCCTGCTGGAGCGGCAGGTCGATCGACTCGGGGAGCGGCTCGGACAGCACACCGGCGAGCGCCGACTCGTAGCTCATGAAGGCACGGTCGCCAGGAATGGCGATACGCGAGGCCACGACGCTGGGGTAGCCGAGTGAGACCCCGCCCTCATACATCTGCACGAAGTTGGCAATCCACTGGACCGCCGCCTCCCGGCCCATCTCCTCCGCCGAGGGGATCACCAGGTATCCCGGCTCGCGCACCACCCAGTTGTAGTCGCGCATGGAGATGAGCGGCACGCGTACGAGCGCGCGGATCGTGCCCCCTTCGGGCTTCACGAACGCCTGCACGGTCACGTCTGCCGGGATCTCGTGTGCCTCTCCGTTCCACGTGGGAAGGAGGAGCACGAGCGCGACGACCAGGACGGCGGTGCGGCGGAGGCGGAAGGGGTCTGACATGGGCGGCAATTCTATCGTGGGGGGGCGGAGGGGTCTACTCCGGGCCGCGGCCGCGAGTCGCCCCAGAGCCTGATTGCGGGATCGGCGGCCGGACAGTAGGCTGTCGGTCCCGGGCCACGTCGGCCCTGCCATTCATGACCAGGGAGTATGGACATGCAGAAGCGCAACCTGACCTTCGGTCTGGCGCTCCTCGCGGTGATCGTCATCGTCGGAGGTGCAGCCGAAGCGATGGACGATGCAGCAGAGTACCAGGCGGGCTCGGTACCTCTCTTCGAGGTCGATCCGTTCTGGCCCAAGCCGCTGCCGGGCCACTGGTTGGTCGGCCCGATGATCGGCGTCGCGACCGACCCCAACGACGGCGTCTGGATCGTGCACCGCAACACGCCCGACCAGTTCGTCGCCAACACGGAGATCGGCGCCGCGCAGAACCCGCCGTTGAGCGAATGTTGCCGCCCCGGATTCCCGGTGCTGCACTTCGACGCAGACGGCAACCTGCTGCACGCGTGGGGCGGCCCGGGCACGGAGACGGGCAACTACACGTGGCCGCAGTCGAATCACGGCATCACGGTGGACGGGCAGGGCAACGTCTGGATCGGCGGTAACGGTGGACAGGACCGGCACATCCTGAAGTTCACGGCCGACGGGCGCTTCTTGGCCCAGTACGGCACCCCGGGAGCCGAGCCGACCAACACGAGCCGCACGAACTTCAATCAGGTAGCCAAGGTCTCGTTCGTGCCCGAGTTGAACGAGATCTTCGTGGCCGACGGCTACGGCAACCGCCGCGTGGCGGTGCTCGACGCCTCGACCGGCGCCATGAAGCGGATGTGGGGCGCTCGCGGCAACGTGCCCGCGGACGGAGCGGTTCCCGCGTACCAGCCGGGAGAGACGCCGCCTCCGCAGTTCCGCACTCCGGTGCACTGCGCCGATCGCGCCAAGGACGGCCTCGTGTACGTCTGCGACCGTCCGACGAACCGTCTCTCCGTGTTCCGTACGGACGGCACGTTCGTGAGGGAGACCATCATCGCGCCGGCCACGCGCTCGCAGGGTTCGACGTGGGACGTGGCGTTCTCACCCGACGCGCAGCAGCAGTTCATGTACCTGGCCGACGGCCAGAACATGAAGGTCTACGTGATGAACCGTCAGTCGCTCGAGATCCTGTATTCGTTCGGCGACGGTGGCCGTCAGCCCGGCCTCTTCTTCGCCGTGCACTCGATCGCGACGGACCGTCAGGGCAACATCTTCACGACCGAGACGTACGAGGGCTCGCGCTTGCAGAAGTTCCGCTACATGGGCATGGGCCCCCGCCCGGCTCAGCGGGACATGGGTGCCGCCTGGCCGCAGGCTCGCCGGAGCGGCCCGTTCGGCTGGAGCTTCCCCAGGTAAGCCCGGGGTAGGCCGAAGTCGGCCGAGTCCGACGCCAAGCAGTGCGACGGCCCCACCCGCTAGGGTGGGGCCGTTCGCTTTGCTAGGCCCGCATGGGGGGCAGCTTCAGATAGGTCAGGGCGCGCCAGAGCCATTCCGCGGGCCCGAAGCGGTAGCGGCGCGCCCACCAGGCGCTCGCGGGCACCTGGGCTGCGTAGATGACCACCGCGCAGACCAGGACGGCCGCGGGGCCCAGCCGGAAGGCCTGCCCCAGACCGTAGCCGTAGAAGAGCGTCGTGAAGGCCAGCGTCTGGGCGAGGTACCCAGTCAGGGCCAGACGCCCGACGGGTCCGAACGGCTCCACCAGCCGGCGCAGCCGGGGGCTCCTGGACATCAGGACGATGGCCGCGGCGTAACCGAGGGCGAGCGCGGTCGAGCCGAACGTGAATGACAGCTCGGCGGCCAGCGTCCACGCCGCTCGAGCCCCTCCGACCACGGCTTGTCGCGACAGCGCGCTCGAGATCGCGAGGTCGGCGAGCGTGCCGGCAGCGCCCAAGCCTAGGCCCCACATCGCCGCGCGCCGAATCAGGGTCAGGTGCCCACCCAGGTCCGCGAAGATCCGCCGCTTCCCCACGCCGAGGCCGAGCAGGAACATGGCCAGGAAGCCCAGCCCCGACTCGAGCCCGAGCGGCTGACCGAAGGGGTTCGGTGGGATCACGCGGGCGTTCGCGGCCATGACGTCGGCCAGCGAGCCGACCGCGTGCGGGTGCGTGCTTCGCAGCTCCTCGTTCGCTGCACGCGCGCGCTCGATGTCGACGCCCTGGACCGTCACAGCCTCGCCCGAGACGAGCGTGTTCGCGGCCCGTCCGAGCGGGTAGAGCGCGAGCAGCGCCACGGCGAGCGCCAACAGGACGCGCGTAGAGGCATTCCTGAACAGCAGCAGCACCAGGGCCAGCTCCGCATATACCATGAGGACGTCGCCCGGGAAGAGGAGCGCGTGCCCCATACCGATGACGAAGAGGACCATGACTCTGCGGAGATAGGTCCCGAGGAAGGGGGTCCCACGCGCCCGGGCGCCCTCCAACTGGAGCGCGAAACCGACGCCGAAGAGCAGCGAGAAGAGGCGCCACGACTTGGTCTCGAAGAAGAAGTGCATCAACGAGAACGCAACTCGGTCGGTCGCTCGGGTCCAGATCGGACTGAACGCGCCGAAGTTGAACATGTTCACCAGGAGCACGCCGAAGAGCGCGAACCCCCGGACCATGTCGAGCGCCTGGATGCGCTCTCTTGGCTCGACCGGTCCGCGCGCTACCGTCGCGCGACGGCCCGACTCACTCATCACAATGCGAACGACCCCACCCCCGGGCGGGGATGGGGCCGTCCTCCGAGCAGGTGGGTCACACCTACTTGATGACGACCTTCATGTAGCGGAGGAAGCCCGGCCACTGCGTGTTGCCCTGCGCCCCGCTACCGGTGCGCAGCGTGACGAAGAAGCCACGCGAGTTACCCGCGCTCGCAGCGATGTCGATCGCACCGTTGTTGAGCGTGCCGCATCCCTTCCGCGGATCGGCGTTCGTGCACTTGTCGCCCGTGTTGAGCGCGTGCGAGAGCTCGTAGGTGGTGAAGCCACCGATCGTGTTGTTGAAGCCGGCGACCGGATGGACAACGTGCTCGCCTTCCTGGCCTACGGACGTGGGCTCCGTGAGCTGGACCTGGGCAACTACGACGAGGCGCAGGCGCAGTTCGAGCTCTCCTTGCAGCTCGAGCCTGACGGGTTCGCCGGGCGCGACGCTGCCATGGCCGAAACCGCCGACTTGGTCGACGCATCGTCGAGCAGCACCACCGACCTGATTGCTCTGGCAGGCGCCACGGGAGAGTTCGACCTCGGCTTGGTCGCACCCCCCCGCGCCACGACCACCGACGACCTCAATCTCACGGCGAGCTCCTCGACCGTGACGCTCACCAGTGCCACCGAGGCGGTAGCGCCATCACCCACCGGGGGCACGCTCGACCTCGGTACGACGCAGCAGTCCAAGGACCAAGCGACGACGACCACGCAGTCCAACACGCGTGACCCGGTTCAAGAATCCGGCGGAACGGATACGGTCTCGGGCGCGATCGGTGCGGTCATTCGCATCGTGATCTCGAATCCGGGAGGTGAGTGATGAACCTCCCGCGCGCTCGGCGCCTCGCCGCGATCGTCTTCCTGGCCGCAGCCTTCCTCGAGACCGGAGCGCAGGCGCAGGTCACGGTGGGCGGTGGCCCGGACTTCACGAGCTATGCGTTCGAACAGGGTCTCGGTGCCGACGCGGCTCAGCTCTTCCTCTTCCCGGTTGCGGTCCGCTTTCCCGCGACCTCGGCATTGGCCATCGACGTGTACGGCGCCTGGGCGGAGGGTCGCGTGGAGCGGGCCGACACCCTCTACAAGCTGTCGGGCCCCGTCGACACCGGCCTACGGGCCTCGTATCAGGCGACGCCGTGGGCCCTCGTCACGCTCGGTCTCAACCTGCCCACTGGAGACGCCGCGCGGGACGGTGAGGAGGCGATCGTCGCGTCGCTGCTCGCCACCGATCTGCTCGGTTTCCGCGAGGCCAGCTGGGGCCGCGGCTTCGCGGTCACGCCGTCGGTGGCGGTCGCGCGTGGCATGGGCAACTTCGGGCTCGGCCTCGCAGCCGCGTATGCGGTGCGGGGCACGTTCAACCCGAGCGAGGACGATACCGCGCTCGAGTACCAACCGGGTAACGAAGCGCGCATCCGACTGGGACTCGACCGGAACTTCGGCAACAGCACGCTCACGCTCGGCGGCACGTTCATGAGCTACACGAGCGACCAGGCGAACGGGCAGAACCTCCTCCAGGCGGGAAGGCGCTTCCGTTTCGACGCTACCTATGCGTTCCGCATGGGCGCAGGCGTGTGGACCCTGTACGCAGCCGACCTCATCCGCCAGAACGGGACGCTCACGTTGCCGAACGTGGACCCCCAGGGCGCACCGCTCGGGACGTTCAGCGACGTCGACACACCCAAGCAGAACCTGGCCCTCCTGGGGTTCACGGGCACTCTCGAGCTGGGAGGCGGGTTCGTGTTCCGCCCTCACGTCGACTTCAAGCTGCAGGCGCGCGAGGACACCAGCGGATCGGACGCAGGGTTGGGGTGGCTGGTGTCTGCAGGAGGCGATATCCCGATCCGCATCTTCGGCGGACACGACTTCTTCCCGAAGGCGAGCATCATGATCGGGTCGCTCAAGGACGCGACCGGCGACGGCGTGCGCGTGTTCGGCCTCGAGGCCAAGGGCACCATCCGCGCGACGTTCTAGAGCAACTCCGGTCCTAGCGCTACAATGGGCGTCCGGCTCCGGCCGGACGCCCTTTCGCTTGAACGGAAGCCATGACGACGCAGATCTGACGCATCGCGGTGAACACGGGAGGTGGCGACGCCCCCGGCTTGAACGCGGTGATCCGCGCAGTCGTCCTCGCCGCCGACGGTCTCGGCTGGGAGGTGTACGGCATCACCGACAGCTATGACGGACTCCTGCACGACGACGCTCTCGTCCGTCTGGACCGGAAGGCCGTCCGCGGCATCACCCACCTCGGCGGCACCATCCTCGGCACGACCAACCGGGGCAATCCGCTCAAGTATCACGTTACCGACGGGAGCGGTAAGGTCACGGTCGTCGATCGATCGCAGGACGTCATCGATGCGCTGACACGCCACGGGGTCGACGCGCTGATCGCGATCGGAGGCGACGGCTCGCTCGACATAGCGCACAAGCTGTCGCAGCGAGGCGTCCGGGTCGTCGGCGTACCGAAGACCATCGACAATGACCTGGCGGCTACCGCTCTCACGTTCGGATTCACCACCGCCGTCGAGACTGCGACCGACGCGATCGACAAGCTGCACTCGACCGCCGAGGCGCACGAGCGCGTGATGGTGGTGGAGCTGATGGGGCGGAACGCCGGATGGATCGCGCTGCACGCGGGACTGGCCGGCACGGCGGACGTCATCTTGATTCCCGAGATCCCGTACGACCTGGATGTAGTGTGCGCGAAGATCGAGAGGCGCTACGCCGAAGTTCGCAACTTCGCGATCGTGGTGGTAGCCGAAGGCGCCTACCCTGTGGGCGGGGAGCCGCTCTTCAAACAGACCAAGGGGGCGGGCAGCGGCGGTTGGGCGGAATGGCCGAGGTCGTGGCGCGCGAGATCAACGAGCGCACTGGGCGCGAGACACACGAGCTGGTGCTCGGCCACCTGCAGCGCGGCGGCGGGCCGAACGCCTACGACCGCCTGCTCGCGCTCCGCTTCGGGGCCGCCGCCGTCCGATTGGTCGAGGAAGGGAAGTTCGGCACCATGGTCGCGCTCGACCCGCCGGACGTGCTGGCCGTTCCGTTGGCGGATGCGATCGCCCGCACGAAGACGGTGCCCGTCGACGGCGACGAAGTGCAGACCGCGCGCGCCATGGGCATCTGTATGGGGGACTGAGGGGGGCTCTCCGAGAGCGCACCCCCGACTGGTTCAGCCGCCTACCCCCATTCGGGCTCGAGCAGAATCCAGTCGCTCCGACACGTCGAGCGTGGAGCTCGCCTTCAGCAGCCCGAACGGCGGCATACCGCTGTAGACGCACTCGTACTCGCCGGCGCGCACCTTGTACGTCTCGTGCCAAATCCCCACGTCGCCCCGGCTCCCGCCCACTTTGCGGTTGAAGTCGGTCCACGCCGGCCAGTGCGGTTGATTGGGATCCCGGGCGTAGGCCTAGAGGTGCTCGAACGAACGCCAGTATTGCACGATCGCGGTCGGCCCGAAAATGTGGCCGAGAAACCCCGACTCGGGCCGCCGCTCGAGCTCACGGATCAACTTGGGCATCGCCCTGAACACCGGGAACCACTTGTGGATCTTCCAGGGCTTGTTGATGCGCATGCCGATGAGGAAGACGACGAAGTCACCCTCGATGCGGGCGGTCACACGTTTCGGAACGATGGCTGACATGGCAGGCCTGGTGTCGAGTTGTGGATGAGGGCGGGCCGGCGCCGAATCTATCGAGTCGATTCGCGCGGGGCGCCTCTCCCACGTGGCAGCAACCCAATGCCCGCGCCTTGCGGCCCCGCTCGCCGCGATCGAACCTACGCGCGCGTCCCCGCCCGCCGCGACGACTCCCAACCCCTGCTGCCGTGCCTATTCGCGACCCCTCCGTTCCACCGAGCTTCCGCACCACGCTCGTACGGGTGCTCGTCGTGCAGGCGGTCGCCCTCGTGGCGCTCGGCCTGATCCAGCTCTTCTACAACGTGTAGCGCGCGTGCACTGGATCAACTGGGCGATCGTGATCGCGTACCTCGTCTACGTGATCGTGGACGGTGTCCGGCGGTCGAAGGACACGGATTCCGTCTCGGGGTACTTCGTGGCCAACAAGAGTCTCTCGTGGTGGGTTGTGGGACTCAGCGTGATGGCCACGCAGCTCTCCGCGGTCACCATGATCGGCACCACGGGCCAGGGTGCTACGGACGGCCTTCGCTTCATTCAGATCTACTTGGGCCTCCCGCTCGCGATGGTGATCCTCGGCGTCACCCTCGTGCCAATGTTGCACGGCAGTGGCGTCTATACCGCGTACGAGTACCTCGAGCGGCGCTTCGATGCCAAGACGCGGTCGCTCACCTCCCTGCTCTTCCTGCTGTCGCGCGGCATGTCGTGCGGGACGATCATCGCGGCGCCAGCCGTGGTGTTCAGCGCGATCTGGGGGATACCGGTCGCGTGGAGCGTGGCGCTCATCGGCGTTCCGACGGTGATCTACACGATGGTCGGGGGCGTGCAGGCGGTCGCGTGGGCGGACGTGAAGCAGATGGTGCTGATCGTCGTCGCACTGGTCGCCATGATGCTCGTGCTCCTGGTGCAGATGCCGGTCAGCCCCCAGGAGGGGCTCCGGATCGCGGGCGCGACCGGACGACTCGCCGCGTTCGACTTCTCGTTCGACCTGAACGAGACGTACACGTTCTGGTCGGGCCTGATCGGCGGGACGTTCCTGATGCTGTCGTACTTCGGCACCGACCAGAGCCAGGTGCAGCGCTTCCTCACCGCCAAATCCGTCGAGCAGGCGCGCACCAGCCTGCTAATGAGCGCGTACTGGAAGATCCCGCTGCAGACGCTGGTGCTGTTCGTCGGCGTGGGCGTGTTCGTCTACTACCAGTTCGTGCAGCCGCCGCTGCTGCACAACCCGGCGCACGAGTCCGCCGTCCTGGCCGCGCGAGCCGACGAATACGGCGCGCTCGAGGCACGCTACGAGGCCGCGTTCGGCGCTCGGCAGACCGCAGCGCGCGCCGTCGCGGACGCCCCGGACGATGCAGCGGAGCTCGCGGCCCGGGAGGCGTTCCTGGCGCGCGAAGCCGACATCCAGTCGATCCGCAGCGAGGCGACCGCGCTCGCCGGAGAGGTCACGGGGGAACCGACCGGTGCCGTCAACTACATCATCCCGCGCTTCGTGCTGAACGAGCTCCCGCTGGGACTCGCGGGGCTGTTCATCGCGGGGGTGATGGCCGCAGCCATGTCGAGCATCGCGGCCGAGCTGAACTCGCTCGCTACCGCGACCGTCATCGACTTCTACCGGCGCTGGTGGCGACGCGAAGAAAACGACGCGCACTACCTGCGCGTCTCCAAGGGCGCCACCGCTTTCTGGGGGATCTTCGCGTGCGTCGTCGCAACCTACGCGGCCACGCTCGGCTCGCTCATCGAAGTGGTGAACCAGTTCGGCTCTTTCTTCTACGGCTCGATCCTGGGCGTCTTCCTGCTCGCCATGGTGCCGCGTGCACGCGCCCGGGGCGCCTTCGTCGGGCTCATCACGGGCATGGCAGTCGTGGGCTTTGTGGCGTTCCGCACCGAGATCGCTTACCTCTGGCAAAACGTGATCGGCGCCGCCGTGGTGCTCGCGGTGGGCGTCGCCTTCAGCACGGGCTCGGGCGAGCGGGCGGCGACGAGCTGAGCGCAACCGCGACTGGCGCGGAAGCGCAACCGCGCGCGGGGAAAGGAGGGATGCGACCCGTCAGGGCCGCACGGTGAACCCGCGCCACGCCGCCGGATCGAGCGACAGCAGATTCGCGAAGAGCCGGTAGGGGCCCGGTACACCGCTGGCCCACTGCCGGAAGAACGCGAGCGCGGAGTAGACGAAGAGACCGTCGCCCACCGGCGCCACCAGGAGCGACCCGCGCTGGGGCGCCTCGCCGGGATCGCCCATCTCTAGCAGGGGCCAGTACGCGTCGTCCCACTCCTCTCCGAAGTAGAGCCCACGCTCCTGCACCCACCCGTCGAAGTCGGCCTGTGTGATGCGGTTCGGCGCCGTGAACACCGGGGCTGTGGGGGCGAGGATGCGCACGGGCGCGCGCTCGTCGGCGACGCGAGGGTTCGTGCCGCCGACGACCAGGGAATAAGGTGGGAGGGTGCCGAGCGATTCGCGGTTGTACTGCGCGATGACCACGCCACCCGCGCGCGCGAAGTCGAGCAGCTGGTCGGCGGCGGCGCGCAAGTCGGCCCGCGCCTCGTAGGCGCGCACGCCGAGCACGATGACGTCGAGCCCCTCGAAGCGCCCGTCGCGAACGCGGTTCTCGTCGAGCAGCTCGACGTCGACGCCGAGCTGCCGGATCGCGACGGGACCGTCGTCGCCCGAGCCCATCACGTAGCCCACGCGCAGCCCCTCGGCGACCAGCACGGGAACCACGCTCACGCGCGCCTCGGCGGGGCGGTAGAGCGCAGCACGGTCGATGTGCTCGTAGTCGACCAGCGTGTATCCCTCCGTGTACGTGCGGCCCGACGAGTCGCGCGCCGTTACGCCGAAGACGTGCTGCCCCGACGGCGGTGTGCCGCTCGGTCGGATCTCGAACGAGAGCGCGCGCTCGGCGCCCGCCTGGTCCAACGCATACGCCTGCCTCGCCGGCGTCACCGACCACCCAGCCGGCGCGCGCACGGACAGCTCGCCGCGGCTCCCACCCTCGGCCTCGGTGCGCACGACCACAGAGATCGCGCGCGCGGCGGAATTCGCCTGCGGCCACGCGATCCCCTCGGGAGACACGCGCACGGAGACAGCGGGCACCACGAGCACCGGGCGGGAGACCTCACCGCGCGTAGGCTCGACGGTGACACTCCGCCAGGGCTCGGAGGTCTCGACGCGGCCGCTCGCGAGCGGCTGCGCGCCTGTTGCCGGCGCGAACGCGACACGGCCCTGTACCGGCGCCGGATCGCGCGGGAGACCCCAGCGGGAAGGGTCGTTCGGCCACCGGTACCGCGCCCCGTCGCGCCCCTCACTCAGGTAGTAGAGGCGCGAGGGCGACGCATCGGTCGGCAGCGCGACGTCGTACGTCCACGTGGCGAGCGCCCCTGGTGCGACGGCCCCGTCGGCACCGAGACCCTCCGTGGTCGCGAGCGTCACGCGCCACCCGGCAGGTGAGTCGAGCCTCATCTCGGGGCGGTCGAGTCGGAGCGGCCCGCCGTTCCATACCGTGGCGCGCACGCGCACGGTCTGGCCCGGCACCATCAGGTCGTCGTCCGTGCGTACGTCGAAGCGCACGCCCGCCGCGGCAAGGAACACTTGCGTGGCCAGCTCGTGCTTGCGAGCCAGCGTCAGACGGAGCTCCTGCGTTGCACTGCTCCCCGCGCTCGTCTGGGCGGCCGCGAGCCGCGAGATGGCATCGGCGAGATCGTCCGCGATCGCGGAGGGATCCAGACCCATGCCTTCTCGCGCCCGCGCGACGGCGCTTCGGTAGGCCTCCAGCTCACGGCGCGTGGCTGCGGCCGCCGTCGCGGATAGGCCACTCGTGAGCCCGACCAGCGTCGTGTCGATGCCCGCGAAGATTCCCTGCGCGTTACCGACGCGGCTGTCGACCAGCACGACTCCGGTGGCGCGTGGGCCCGGCGTCTCAGCCGAGCCCATCTCCTGGGAGCGGTGCCGGCTCCGACTCGCCGCCGAGAGCTGCCCGAGAGAGCGCCCGAGAAGCGGATCGAGCTGTCCCGTCTCGATGCGTAGTGCGTCGGCCGGCGGCGCGCCGCCCCGCCCGCCCCCGCGAGCGCTCTGGTAGAACTTGGAGGGAGCCCATGCCTCCACCCCCAGAGAGAGCTGCTCCGGGAAGCGCGTGGGGTCTCCCGCCGCCCGATACGCCTCCTGTGCGATGATCCCAGACGCCTGATGCTGCCCGTGCCCGTCGCGCGCCGTGCCGCTCCAGACCGATACGATCACGTGCGGCCGGAACTTGCGGACAACCCAGACCACGTCGGCCAGCAGCTCCTCGCGAGGCCAGAGCGAGAACGCTTCGTCCGCGCTCTTGGAGAAGCCGTAGTCGAACGCGCGCGTGAAGAACTGCTCCGCCCCGTCGAGGTACCGCGCCGCCTCCAGCTCCCCGGTCCGAACCACCCCGAGGCCTTCCCAGAGCTCTGGCCCGATCGCGTTCTGGCCGCCGTCCCCGCGTGTGAGCGACAGGTAGGCGGTCTCCGCCCCCCATCCGCGTGCGAGGGTGGCGAGCAAGCTCGTGTCCTCGTCGTCGGGGTGCGCCGCGATCATGAGGACGCGCTTCACTCCATCGAGCTGACGGAGGCGTAGCCCCACCCCCACCGCCCCGGCGTCCTCCAGAGACTGCGCCTGGGCGCCGCCGCCGCCGATGAGGAGCCACGCGAGCGCGAGCCGAGAGACCCGCCCGATGGTGCTCGACCGCATGTGCGCTCCTCGCTCGGGGTGCCCCCGGAGGCGGGGGACCCGGAAGATAGGACCAGGGACTCTCCCCGGGACACCCAGCCAGGTGCGCCTGCTCGGAGGGGCGACTGGCCTGCCGGGAGGACAGCCAGGTGCGCCGTTTGGGGCCGGCGATCGGCCTAGGGGCGACTGGCCTGTGGGAGGACGGCCAGGTGCGCCGGCTTGGGGCCGGCGATCCGCCTAGGGGCGACTGGCCTGCCGGAGGACGGCCAGGCACGTGGTTTGGGGCCGGCGATCGGCCTAGGAGCGAGACCGCCCGCCGGGAGGACGGCCACAGGGCGCGGCGGTCGGCCTCGAGGCCCTACCGGGAGGACGGCCAGGTGCCCGCTCGGGTCCGGCGATCGGCCTACCGGGGCGGCGGCCAGGGAGTCGCCAGGGCCGCGGGCGCACGCGCACGCCCCAGCCACCCAGCCAGCGCCGCCAGCGTCAGCAGGTAGGGGATGGCCAAGAAGAGCTGGTACGGCAGATCGAGGCCGAGAGCCTGGAGCAGGTACTGGAGCGCCGACGCCGCGCCGAAGAAGAGCGCGGCCAGTAGGACCCACGGCGGATTCCAGCGGCCGAGGGCGACCACGGCGATGGCGATGAAGCCTCGCCCTGCGCTCATGTTCTCCGCAAACGTGCCCGCGTGGGCGAGCGCGAGGTGCGCCCCAGCCACACCTGCGAGCGTTCCGCCGAGCAGCGTTGCCAGGAGGCGCACGCGGCGCACGCGCACTCCGGCCGCCGCGGCTGCGTCGGGCTGCTCACCCACGGCGCGTAGCTCGAGCCCCCACTCGGTCCGAAAGAAGAAGTACCAGAGCGCCGGAGCCAGCGCGTAGGCCAAGTACGTGGTGGGGGCCTGAGCGAAGAGTGCGTCGCCTATGAGTGGTATATCCGCCAGCAAGGGCAGACGGACTGGAGCCAACGTGGGGAGCGTGAGCGCCGTACCCGTGGCACCGAAGCGCGCCTGATAGACGGCGCCCGTCAGCCCGAGTCCCCCGAGCGTGACCGCAGTCCCGGTGATGATCTGGTCGGTGCCGAGCCCCACTGCGAACGCGGCGAACACCAGCGCTACGATGCCGCCCGCGAGGGCGCCGGCGAGCACACCGGCCCCACCACTCTCGAAAGCCAGGGCCCCGAGCGCACCCCCCAGCGCTCCCGCGATGATCGCACCTTCGAGCCCGATGTTGATGACGCCGGCACGTTCCGTGACCGCCTCGCCCAATGCGGCCAACGCGAGCGGCGCGCCGAGGCGCACCGACGCCTGCAGGAAGAGCTCCAGCTCGGCCTCAGACACCCGCGCTTCCCGCGTTCGCTCGTCGCCGCATCTGGTCGAGCGCGAGCACGGCCAGGATGAGGAGAGCCTGCACGGCGACGGCCCAGACCGCGGGTATGCCAGCGTCGCGCTGCATGGCAGCGGCACCTGCTTCTAGTGCGCCAAAGAGGAGCGCAGTCGCGAGCACCCAGAGCGGGTCGAGCGCGGCGAGGAGCGCCACCGCGATCGCCGTGTACCCCCATCCCGGCGAATAGCCCTCGTAGAGCGCGTAGGTCACCCCGGCGACCTGGACGCCGCCGGCGAGGCCGGCCAGCGCACCCGAGCCCAGGAATGCCACCAGCGTCACCGGGCCGGTGTCGATCTTCCCCGCCATGCGTGCGGCCTCGGGCGAGGCGCCCACCGCGCGCATCCGAAAGCCGAGCTTCGTCTGACGGAAGAGCCACGCCACCGCGACCGCGGCCACTACCGCGAGCACGACGCCCAAGTGCAAGCGCGTGCCGGGCACGAGCGCCGGCAGGCGGGCCCCGGCTGCGATCGCCTCGGTCTGCGGGAAGACGCCACGCGGCTCCTGCAGCGGGCCACGCACCACGAAAGCGGTCAGCTCGATCGCCACGAAGCTCATGAGCAGCGTCGTGATGACCTCGCCCACGCCGAGCCGCACCTTCATGAGCGCAGGCACGAGCGCCCAGAGCGCGCCCGCGAACGCGGCGAGCGCCAGCAGCATGGGGAGCAAGAGCCACGCAGGCAGCGCGCGCCCGACGAGGCCGACCCATGCCGCGGCGATGGCGCCCGCCAGCAACTGGCCCTCTGCTCCGATGTTCCAGACACCCGCGCGGAACGCGAACGCCACGGCGAGCCCCGTGAGCATGAGCGGAATGGAACGCACGAGCGTGACCGACAGGAACGCGTCCGCGCTACCGAATGCGCCGCCGAGCGCGGCCCCCGCCGCCTCGAACGGATCGTACCCACCGACGATGAGCAACAGCGCACTCACGGCTCCGGTCGCCGCGACGGCGCCCGCGCCGACCCAGCCAGCGCCGAGCCTGAACCGGTCAGGCCGCGGCACTCGAGTCCCCCAGCATCAACGCGCCGACGCCCTCTCGGGTTCGGGCGTTCTCGGGAACGGGAGTCAGACGCCCTCGCGAAACCACGAGCAGGCGATCCGAGAGCGCGAGCACCTCGTCCAGGTCGCCCGAGATCAGCACGACGCCGGGACCTTCCGACGTCTCCGTCGCGCGCCTCAGCTGGTCGTGCACGAACGCGGTCGCGGCGACGTCCAGCCCGCGTGTGGGGTCCTCTGCCACGAGCAGGTCGCTGGCAACGAGGAGCTCCCTGCCGATCACGAGACGCTGCCTGTTGCCACCCGACAGGGCATAGGCGGGCGCCTTCGTCCCGCTGGCCACGATGGAGAAGCGCGTGCGCACTCGCTCCGCCTCCGCGCGCACGGCATCCCACCGCAGTGCGGCCGGCCCCGTGAAGCGGGGATCGGCATGCAGCGCCAGTGCGACGTTCTCCGCGAGGTCGAAGTCCCCGATCAGCCCTTCCAGGGTGCGGTCCTGCGGAATGAAGCCCACCCCCGCCGGCAGCTGGACGGACCCCGAGTCCGGGAGGGAGCGGCCCGAGAGAACCCTCGCGAGCTCGCGTTGGCCGTTACCCTGCACCCCCGCGATGCCTACGATCTCACCACGCCTCACCTCGAGAGTCACGCCCTCGAGTGCCGGCCGCCCGACGGACGCGTGCATGCGCACGTCTGCAAGCGTGGCGACCAGCCCGCCTGGCCGTCGCCGCGCCGCGTCATCGACTGTAACGCTGGCCCCGACCCCCACGCCGACAGCCGCGGCACGGGCCGAGCCGCTGGCCACGACCACGACACCCACTGCCGCGGCGACGTCGGTGACGGACTCGCCGACCATCGCACGCACCAACGACGCCGCATCGACTTTCGAGCGCACGTCGCTGAAGGTCGTTCGCCCCGCCCGCAGTATCGTGACTCGGTCCGCCACCGCGAGCACCTCGTCGATCTTGTGCGCCACCAGCACGATGGCGCGCCCCTCTGCGGCCAGACCTCGTAGCAGCTCGAAGAGCGACGCGACTTCGGCCGGTGCGAGCGAGGCGGTCGGCTCGTCGAGCACCAGCACCGACGGGTCGCGTAGGAGCACCTTCAGGATCTCCACCCGTTGACGCTCACCCACGGCGAGCTGCTCGACGCGCGCGTCGAGCCGAACGTCCAGCCCGGTCCGCTGCACCAGTCGCTCCGCCTCCGCGCGCAGGCGTGTGAGCGTACGGCCCAGGCGAGCGGGCTGGAGGCGTCGCCCGAGCGCCAGGTTCTCGAGCACGGTGAGCGGGGGGACCAGAGTGAAGTGCTGATGCACGAGCCCGATGCCGAGCGCCCACGCGACTCTCGGGCTCGCGAGCGCTACTTGGCGACCGCCGACCTCGATCGTGCCTGCGTCGGGTCGGAGCATCCCGCCGAGAATGCTCAAGAGCGTCGACTTCCCCGCGCCGTTCTCACCGAGCAGCGCGTGCACTTCGCCCGCGCGCACCTCGAGGCTCGCACCCGCCAGCGCTTCCACCGACCCGAATCGACGCACCACGCCGTCGAGTCGCGCGCGGACGGCGATCACCGGATTCCCGATTCGGTCTCTACGAATGGGACGCGCGGCACTGCGAGCTCCCCGGAACGTATGCGCTCCCGGGCGGCGTCCATCGATCCGACCAGATCCGGCGGAACGCGCGACGACAACGCCGGATTCAGCACGAAGTCGACGACGCCTTCCGACGCTCCCTCGTAGATGGGCTCCCCGCCAAGGCCCCGTGCCTGCAAGGCCAAGGCGACCTCGAGAAAGGCTTCCGGAATGCGAATCACCGCGCTCCCCAGGATCACATCGGGGGCCACGTCGTTCTGGTCACGGTTCATACCGAGCGCCCACGCGGTGCGGCCCATCCCGACCACCTCGCGCACCGCCTGGAACACACCGAACGACGCGGCGTCCACGTTGTGGATGATCACGTCCGCGCCGCGAGCGAGCTGCGCTGCAGCCGCTTCTTTGGCAGCGGCGACGTCGTCCCAGTTGCCCGTGAACGCCTCCAGGATCTCGACGTCGGGATCGACCGCGCGCGCGCCGGCCTCGAAGGCCCGGAACGTGCCCTGCACCGGCGGAATCTCGACGCCGCCCACCATGCCGATGGTCCCCGACTCGCTCATGCCCGCCGCGAGCATTCCGGCCAGATAGCTCCCTTCCTCCAGCTCGAAGATAAACGGGATCACGTTGGCGGCGACTCGCCCTCCGCCGGACACCACGATGGTCGTCGCCGGGAACTGCTCCCCCGCCCGCATGGCCGCGTCCTGGTACTCGAAGCCATGCGCGAAGACCAGGTCGTAGCCCGACGAGCCGTACGCCAGGAATGCCTCGTCGAACTCGGCCGGGGTGCGCGTCTGCTGGTGGCTGACCTCGGCGCCGAGTGAATCGCGTATCGCCAGGAGCCCCTCGTAGGCTCCGGCGTACCAGCCCGCGTCGCTCACCGGTCCGGCCGTCAGCAAGGCAACTCGAAGGGGCGCATCACCTTCACCCGGCCCGGCGTCCCCCCCGCAGGCGGCGAACGCGAGCGCGAGGCCGAGGAGCGAGGTACGCAGCAGAGAGCCCATGCGCCGGAGTCTACAGGGTGGTCTGCCGTTATCCTAGCCACGCCGAGAACGGCAGCATCAACAGCAGCACGTCCGGGGGTGTCCACTTGGGCCGTTGCACCCCGTTCCACACCTGAGGGGCGTCATTTTGAAGAAGATCGACCGCAACCACTGCTTCGCCCTCGCGGCCCTGGTCCTCGCCGGCCTCGTTAACCCGGCAGCGGCGCAAGAGCCCGTTTCCGCTACGCCGGGCGCTCGCGCACCTGCGAGCACCTCCGCTCCCGATGCCGATCTCCCGAGCGTCGAGTCCTTCGGGCTCCGTCCCGGCCGCCCGCGCGTCTCGCCCACCCGGACCGCCACGCCCCCCCGCATCGACGGTCTGCTCGACGACGCGGTTTGGCGCAGCGCCGAACGCATCACGGAGTTCACGCAGCAGCAGCCGCTCGACGGAGCGCCCGCCAGTGAGACAACCGAAGTCTGGGTGGCCTACGACCGCGATCACCTCTACTTCGGCGTACACGCGCACTACCAGGACCCCTCCATCATGAGGGCCAATCGCGTCGACCGGGACCGGGCCATGGCCGACGACTTGATCACGATCTATCTGGACACGTTCCTGGATCAGCAGCGCGGCTACGACTTCGACGTGAACGCCTACAACGTGCAGGGCGACGGCGTCATGACCGCGGGGGGCCGCGGCGGAGGAGGAGGCGGCCGCGGGGGTGGTGGGGGTGGCGGCGGCGGGGGCATGGCGATTCCGCCAGCGGATCGCTCCTGGAATGCGCTCTTCGACACCGGCGCGCAGATCGTCGCCGACGGCTTCACCGTCGAGATGCGCATCCCCTTCAAGAGCCTACGCTACCCCTCGCCCCCCGAGGGCCAACCGCATCGCTGGGGCTTCCAGATCGTGCGCGAGGTGAAGAGCAAGGACCAGGAGAACATCGTCTGGGCCCCGATGTCGCGAGACGAGACGAGCTTCTTCGCGCAGATGGGCCTGATCGAGGGCATGACGGACCTGTCGACGAGCCGAAACATCGAGATACTCCCGACGGTCACCGCCATCCAATACGGCGACATCGACCCGACGCGACCGGCTTTCGTGAACGGCGACCCCGACCCCGACGTCGGCCTCAACGTGAAGTACGGAGTCACGTCGAACCTCACCGCCGACTTCACGGTCAATCCGGACTTCTCGCAGATCGAGTCGGACCAGCCGCAGATCCAGGTCAACCAGCGCTTCCCACTCTTCTTCAGCGAGCTACGTCCGTTCTTCGTCGAGGGCGCCGAGATCTTCGCCATCACCGCACCGGTCACGTTCGTGCACACGCGCACGATCGTCGATCCCGACTATGGTGCGAAGCTGACCGGCCAAGTGGGACGCGTGTCGTTGGGCGTGCTGACGGCGAACGACCGAGCGCCTGGCAAGGTATCCGACCCGACCGACCCAGCGTTCGACGAGACCGCGCAGACGTTCATCGGGCGCGCGCTCTTCGACCTTGGGCCCGAGTCCCAGGCGGGCGCGATCTTCACCGACCGCGAGTTCCTGGACGGCTACAGCCGCACCTTCGGCCTGAACACGAACGTCCGCTTCACGCCTACGGTTTCCGGCGACCTCACCGTCGTCGGCTCGTGGCTCAAGGACCCCGGCGACGTCGCCGAGGACGGGCACATGTTCTCGACCCGTCTGACGCGGAATGGCCGCCATTGGGGCTGGTCGGTGTACGGGTACCAGATCTCACCCGACTTCAATACCGACGTGGGATTCGTACGGCGGCGTGACACGCGCCAGGCCGCGGCCAACCTATCGTACCGGTTCTGGCCGCAGAGCTGGGTGATCAACTGGGGCCCGCAGGTCAGCTACACGCGCAACTACGACTACGACGACGTGCTGCAGGACGAGAACCTGGGCCTGCGGCTGAACTTCTCGTTCGCGCGCAGCATCAGCCTGTACGGCGGATACGACGTCGACATGGAGCACTGGCGAGGCGTCGATTACGACAAGCAAGGCTTCTCGCTCGGCGGGCGCGTGAACACGAACCGGCGCTACGATCTCGGCGGCAACTTCTCGGTGAGCGACGAGATCTACTACGCAGGCCCGTTCCTCGGCCGGCAGCTCGGCTGGAGCGTGAACGGCACCCTGCGCCCCACCGACGCGCTATCGACGAGCCTGAACTTCAACTCGACCCGTCTCACGGATCCCGCCAACGGCGACGCGGAAGTCTTCTCGATCAAGATCATCCGCGCCAACACCAACCTGTACCTCACGCCACGGCTCGGCGTGCGCAACATCACCGAGTGGAATACTGAGGATAAGACGTTCGACCTGAACATCCTTTTGAACTACCGGGTGAACGCGGGAACCGTCTTCTACGTGGGGTACGACGATCACTACCAGCAGGGCGACGTGATCGAAGGCGACCGGGACGGCGACGGCTTCGACGAGCAGCTCTACTACACGCAGGGCCTGCGTCGCACCAACCGCGCGATCTTCGCCAAGTTCCAGTACCTGTTTCGTATGTAGGAGGGGCGTGCACCTGCTGCGCTCGCGACCCCGCGAGCGATTGGGGGTAGCAGGGTGGGCGAACCTGGAGGTCACCGTGCGACTGGCTAGCTCGTTCGTCATTGCGTCGCTGCTGTGCGTGCCGCGCGCGCTGTACGGCCAGGAAGCGACCGTCACCGGCGTAGTCATGGATACACTGCGCTCGCCGATCGCCGGCGCACTCGTGTTCGTCGACGACGGGCTGCCGTTCACCCGCACGGACTCCCTCGGGATGTTCCGACTGGAAGCAGTGACGAGGGCGACGCATCGACTCAACTACCGGAACGCGGGGTACGCACCCCGCGCGTTCACGCTCCAGCTGCAGCCGGACGAGCGGATTCTCGACGTCGGCAGTGTGGTCCTGCGAAGGGGTGCCGATCCCACGGCAACGCTCACCGGCACGGTCGTCGAGCAGGTCGGAGGCCAGCCCCTCTTCGGGGCGGTGATCGAGGTGAATGGAGCCGTGATCGCGGAGACGGACAGCCTGGGTGCCTTCAGCGTTTCGGGTGCGCCCATTCTATGGGGGCCGAACGCGGTCCGTGTCACACACCGGGCGTTCACCGACGCGCAGACAGTGGACGAGTTCTGGATCGGAGGTCCGAACGAGACGGTCGACCTGTCCGTCACGCTCGACGTGGCCGTCCTGGCGCTTCCGGCCGTCAGCGTCGAGGCGACGTCCGCGCGCCTGCCCGGATTGGTGGCGCGGGGCTTCTACGAGCGCATGGAGAAGACCCCCAGCGGCGCCGTCTTCTGGACCGCAGACGACATCGCCGCCCGCGACGTGGACGACTGGGACGACCTCATGCGCGGGATCCGCTTCGGCCGCCCACGCGCGGCCACCACGTTCGGGCGCGTTCTCACAGGCGTCTGCGGCGTCGACGCCGAAGCAATCGCGTTCCTGGACGGAGCCCACATCGGGTACGTGTCGGCCCTCGCTCGCTCTGTGCGCCCCGATACCATCGCCGGAGTCGAGGTCTATCAGGGCGTCGCCGGCCTACCCATCGAGTTCAACCTCCACGGAGCGGACTGCGGCGTGGTCGTGGTGTGGACGTTCAGCGGCACGCGCTGAGAAACCGACGCCGACGGAGGCGGAGGCCACCGCGCCCCTCGCTTCCCTTCCCTCAGGTCGCGTCCGCGATGCGCACCACCATCTTGCCGACGTTGGCGCCCGTGAAGAGGCCAATGAACGCCTCGGGCGCCGACTCGATGCCTTCGCGGATCGTCTCGCGATAGGAGACCGTCCCGGAGGCCAACCAGGCGCTCATGTCGCGGAGGAAGTCCCCTCGCATGTGCTCGTAGTGCCGCGTCAGGAACCCGCGGAGTGTGAGGCCGAATCCGGTGGCACGCGCCAGGTTCGTGATACCGGTGGTCGGCTCGGTGTCGTTGTACATCGAAATGGAGCCACACAGAGCGATGCGCCCGAACGGGCGCATGCTGCTGATGGCGGCCTGCAGGTGTTCGCCACCCACGTTGTCGAAATAGACGTCGAGTCCTTCGGGCGCGCCCTGCCTCAGCTGGTCGCGGATCTTGCCCGCGTGATAGTCGAAAGCGAAATCGAATCCGATCTCCTCCGAGTAGCGCACCTTATCCGGGCCCCCGGCGCTCCCGAGCACGCGGCACCCCTTGGCCTTGGCGATTTGCCCGGCGGCACTCCCGACCGCTCCGGCGGCACCCGACACGAACACGGTCTCGCCGTCCTTCATCGAGGCCGCACCGAGTAGGCCGACATACGCGGTCATTCCCGGCATCCCGAGAATGCCGAGGTACGCCGACGGCGGAGCGCGCAGAGCACCCAACGCGGTGACGTCCGACGCCGCGCACCGAAACGCTTCGCGCCACCCGAGCCGGCTCAGCACGTGGTCGCCCGGGGCGAACTTCTCCGAGCGCGACTCGACGACCCGGCCCACCGCGCCGCCCATCATGGCTTCGCCGAGCGCGTACGGCGGGTCATACGACTTCCGCTCGCGCATGCGGCCGCGCATGTACGGGTCCACGCTCACGAAGAGGTTACGGACCAGCACCTCGCCGGGAGCGGGCTCGCCCACCTGGACCTCTACGACGCGAAAGTCGTCCAGCGAGGGGAGTCCCAGCGGACGACGGACGAGATGGACCTCGCGGCTCCTCATCGTGCGTGCCTCACGCGACCGTCGGCGCCGGAGACGTGGCGACCTCGCGTCCGTCGCTCGGCGCCGTGGATGCGGCCACGTCACGCACCCAGGCGATCCGCGAGCTCCAAGAAATCGTTCGTGTTGTAGTCGAAGCGATCGTCCGGCGTCGTGTCGACGTTGCCCCGGGGCCCGAACTCGAGCGGCCGGTGCACCAGGGCCGTCTTGAGGCCGAGCCCCTTCGCGGCGACTAGGTCACCACGGTGCGCCGCCACCATCATCACGCGCTCGGGCTGTAGGCTCAGCAGGTCGCACGCCTTCAGGTAGACCTCGGGGTCGGGCTTGTAGTGACCCGCTAGTTCCGCGGACAAGATGCAGTCCCACGGCAGGCCGGCGTGCTTGGCCATGTTGGTGAGGAGCGACACGTTGCCGTTCGAGAGCGGAGCGATCACGAAGCGGGCCTTGAGCCGATACAGACCCGGCACGGAGTCCGGCCACGGAATGAGGCGGTGCCAGACGCGGTTGAAGTTGTCGATCTCACGCTCCGAGAGCGCCACGATGCTCTGGTCCTCGATGAGCTGGTCGAGCACCATGCGGTGCAGGTCGTCGAGCTTCGTCCACGGCAGCGCGCCCGTGCGGACCCGGTTCATGGCGGGGCCGTACCCCCCGCGCCAGTCGTCGGCGAACGTCGCCCAGTCCACGTCGATCGCGTGCGTGCGCCCGATCAGCTCTCCCTCGCGGATGACCGAAGTCCGCCAGTCCACCACCGTGCCGAACGTGTCGAAGACGAGCGCGTCGACACCGGGCCCGGACTGTTCGTCCGCTGGCGGCCGGCTCGCCACGCCGAGCGCGGCCCCGGCCAGTGACACCCCGCCCGCCGACAGGAACTCGCGGCGTGGGATCTCGGTCACCTGTACTCCCCGTACGCCGCGCGCACCCAGCGCTCGTTCCCCGCGTTCATCTCTGCGTAGTCGCGCACTGGGTTGGCCGCTACCACTTGGTCCGGTGTGTCGCCCCGGGCGGCGTGGGCGCGCAGGCGGTCGCGAATCACGACCAGCTTCGCGTGGTGCGCTAGCAGGTCCGCGCGCGTGGAGATCGGCCCGTGCCCAGGAATGATGCGCGTTTGGTCGTCGATGAGGCCGGCCATGGTCCACGCGGCCTCGATCATCCCATCCAGCGAACCGCCGTTCGGCGTGTCGATGAAGGAGAGCGCCGTGCGGGTGAACGTGTCCCCGGTGTGCAGCACGTTGGTGTCGCGGAAGTAGACCGCTGCGTCGCCGTCGGTGTGTGCGTTCCGGAGGTGGATCACGTCGATGACGTTCCCGTTGTAGTGGAATCGCATCGACTGGTAGAACGTGATCTTGGGCAGCCCATCAGGGCCGTACGCCTCTTGCACGCGGTTGCTCAGCGAGATCGTGTCGGTTCGAGTCATACGCGTACGCGCATTCTCGTGCGCGACGAGGATCGCACCGGCCCGCCCGAAGTTCGTGTTGCCGTCGGTGTGGTCGTAGTGCCAGTGCGTGTTGATGACGAAGCGGACCGGCCCGCGCGAGAGCGCAGCCACCGCCGCTTGGATCTTCGCGGTGAGAGGCGCGAACTGGTCATCGACCATGAGCACGCCGTCCGTGCCCACCGAGACCCCGATGTTCCCGCCGCTCCCCTGCAGCATGTAGATCGAGCCCGCTAGCGGCGTGGTGGTGATCTGGATCTCGTCGAAGTTCTGTGCGGACCCCGTAGCGGGGACCGCGAGCAGGAGGGCGAGAAGGACTACGGTCGATGTCGTGCGGCGCATGGCTGGCTCTCCGGCGTTCCTGGGCAGTCGGAGCCGCGCGGCGCGCGCCGCGGGCTCCAGGGGCGGAAAACTGCGCCGTGGGTCGGGGAGGCGCCAGGGAAGCCCCCCGCCGGTCGGTGACTCGGCCAACCGGGGGCGTTCGTCGATGTCGTGGGCCCCGCCCAACCTCCCCTACACGTCCGCGGTCGTCTCCGGCACAGGCGCCAACCGCACCAGCAGGTCCCCCGCCTCGACGCGGTCGCCCTGGCGCACGAGCACCTCCTCCACCACGGCGTGCTTCGGAGCGCGGGCGCTCGTCTCCATCTTCATCGCCTCGGTGACCAGGAGGTCGGCGCCCTTGGCGACGAGGTCTCCCGGCTGCACGAGGATCTTGAGCACCTTGCCGGGCATGGAGGCGCCGACCTCCTGCCAGTTGGCGGCGTCGGCCTTCGTGCGCACAGCCGTCGAGACCGCCACGTCTGCGTCACGCACGCGCACCTCACGCGCGTGCCCGTTCAGCTCGAAGACAACGGGCCGGGTTCCGTCCGCGTGCACCTCGCCGACGGAGATCAACCGGATGATCAGGGTCTTGCCGTCTTCGATGTCCACCGCCACCCGCTCGCCCGAGCTCGGCCCATAGAAGAACGTCGGCGTGTCGAGGCCCGCGGTGTCGCCGTACTCGATGCGATGCTTGGCGAAGTCGCGGTACACCTCGGGGAAGAGCACACGGGACAGCACCTCCCTGTCCGTCACGGCGCGCTCCACGGGCTCACCGCGCACGAGCTCGCGGACCTCCGCACGCACGGCCTCGAAGTCCACGGACCGGAGGTACGCCCCCGGACGGTCTTCGAGCGGCATCTCGCCGCGGAGCACAGCCTTCTGGAGCTCCGGCGGGAAGCCATAGGGCGGCCGGCCGAGCAGCCCTTTCAGCAGCCCCGCCACCGACTCGGGGAACGACAGCTCGGGGGCACGCTCGACCAACGATTCCCCGTCCAGGTCGTTCTGCACCATGAAGAGCGCGAGGTCGCCCACGGCCTTCGAGGAGGGCGTGACCTTGATGAGCTCGCCGAGCGCGGCGTCGGCCTGCCGATACGCTTCGACGATCTCGCGCCACTGGCCGAGCAGCCCGAGCGCTTCAGCCTGGTGCTTCAGGTTGGTGATCTGTCCGCCCGGCACCTGCGTCATGAATACGTGCGCGTCCGGCGCGGCCGAGCCTCGCTCCAGGAAGCGGTAGTACGCACGGACCGAGGACCAGTACTCGTTCAGGGGCTCGAGCGCCTCCAGGTCCAGCTCGGGCTCACGGTCGCTCCCCTGCAACGCCGCGGCGATGGAGCGGAGGCTCGGCTGCGACGTGCCCGCGGCCATGGCGTCGATGCATCCGTCGACCACCGCCGCTCCCGCCAGCGCACCTTGCACGCAAGTCGCGACGCCCACCCCGGTGCTGTCGTGCGTATGCAGATGTACCGGCAGGTCCGTCGCGTCGCGCAGCGCCTCCACCAGCGCCTTCGCGGCGCCCGGCTTCAGCAGTCCCGCCATGTCCTTGATGGCGAGGACGTGCGCGCCGGCCGCCTCGATCTCCTGGGCGAGCTTCACGTAATAGCCGAGGTCGTACTTCTTGCGGCGCTTGTCGAGCACGTCGCCCGTGTAGCAGAGCGCGACCTCGGCGACTTTCCCCTGGGCGCGCACCGCGTCGATGGCGACGCGCATGTTCGGCACCCAGTTGAGCGCGTCGAAGATGCGGAAGACGTCGACGCCGGCGGTGGCCGCCTCGCGCACGAACGCTTGCACCACGTTGTCGGGATAGGCCGAGTACCCCACGAGGCTCTGACCCCGCAGGAGCATCTGCAGGAGGACGTGCGGAATCTGCTCGCGCAGGGACTCGAGCCGCTCCCAGGGGTCCTCCCGGAGGAAGCGGTACGCCGTGTCGAACGTCGCCCCGCCCCACACCTCCATCGAGAACAGGTTCGGCGCGAGGCGACCCGTGTCGTGCGCCACGCGCAGGATGTCGTAGCTCCGCATCCTGGTCGCGAGCAGCGACTGGTGAGCGTCCCGGAACGTCGTGTCGGTGAGGAGGACGCGCTTCTGGCCGCGCAGGCGCTCGACGAGCGCCTCGGGACCGTTCGCGTCCAGCGTATGCTTGAACGTGCCGGACGGCGGCGACCACCCCGGCGCGGGCGCCGGCAGCACGGGGTGCGGGAAGTCCGGCTTGGTCGCGCTCTTCGGCCCCTCGATCTGGGCGTTCACGACGATGTGGCCGATGTAGCGGAGCAGGCGCGTCCCCCGGTCCTTGCGGGGCCGGAACGAGAGCAGCTCCGGGTGTGACGCGACGAAGCCCGTGTCGACGCGTCCAGCCGCGAAGTCCGGGTGCGTCACCACGTTCTCGAGGAAGCGCAGGTTGGTCTTCAAGCCCCGCAGCCTGAACTCCATGAGCGCGCGGTGCATCTTCCGGATCGCGTCCTCGAAGCGGAGCGCGTGCGTGCACACCTTCACCAGCAGCGAGTCGTAGTGCGGGCTCACCACCGCGCCCGTGAACGCAGTCGCTCCGTCGAGTCGCACGCCGAAGCCGCCAGGCGACCTGTAGTGCGTGATCCGGCCAGCGTCCGGAAGGAAATCGTTCTCCGGATCTTCAGTGGTGACTCGGCACTGGATCGCGTAGCCGCGCGGCTCCGGGATCTTGGCCGGCAGTCCGATCTGCTCGAGCGTCCACCCTTCGGCAATGCGGATCTGTGCCTGCACCAGGTCGATCCCCATCACCAGCTCGGTGACGGTGTGCTCCACCTGGATGCGCGGGTTCACCTCGATGAAGTAGAAGTCGCCACCGGGCTCCAGCAGGAACTCGACCGTCCCGGCATTCTGGTAACCGGCCGTCTGCATGAGGTGCTGGGCCGAGTCGCAGATCCGCTTGCGGATGGCCGGGTCGAGCGCGATCGCGGGCGCGATCTCCACGACCTTCTGGTGTCGCCGCTGGATGGAGCAGTCGCGCTCCCAGAGGTGCTCGACGCGCCCATGCGCGTCGGCGAGGATCTGCACCTCGATGTGGCGCGGATCGCGGACGAGCTTCTCGACGTAGAGGTCGCCGCGACCGAACGCCGTGGTGGCCTCGCGGCGCGCGACCGGCAGCACCTGACGCAGCTCGGCCGCGTCGCGAGCGACGCGCATCCCGCGCCCGCCGCCCCCGGCCGCGGCTTTCACGATCACCGGGAAGCCGATGCGCTCCGCGAACTCGAGCGCCTCGCGGTCGTCCACCGGCTCCGGCGTGCCCGGCACCACGCGCAGTCCCGCCTGCTCGGCCAGGCGTCGCGCCTGGATCTTGTCCCCGAAGAGGTCGAGCAGCTCGGGCGGGGGCCCGATGAAGACGATCCCCTCTTCGGCACAGCGCCGCGCGAAGTCGGCATTCTCCGAGAGGAAGCCGTAACCCGGGTGAATCGCGTCGACCTTCTTCTCCTTGGCCAGCGCGACGACGGTCTCGATGTCGAGGTAGGTACCGACCGGGCCGAGCGCCGAGGGCAACAGGTACGCCTCGTCGGCCTTGTAGCGGTGGAGGGCGAGCGCGTCCTCCTCGCTGTACACCGAGACCGTCCGCTTGCCGAGCTCGGTGCACGCCCGGAAGACGCGGATGGCGATCTCGCCGCGATTCGCTGCCAGGACTCGCTCGAAGGCCTTCATGGGGCCGAAATCCTAACTTCGCGAGTACGGTCGTCCTAGGGAGATGGCCCTCTCCTGCGTCGGGTGGCGAACCGTGGGGGCGCGGCCTACTTTGCGGCGGGTAAGACGGCGTGGGGCGCCGCGACTTACCCACACCGCCAAAGGGGGGGTTCATGAGCCAGCGCCGTTCACGCGTCCGGCGACGGGTCGGACAGATGCTCCTGCTGCTCCCGGTCGCCCTCATCGGCTGGGCGTGTGCATCGGGGGGAGGAGGTGGCGGAGGGGGTGGTGGCACGGGCAACTTGATCACCCGAGAGCAGTTCAACCCCGAAGACGACAACGCCTACCTCATCGTCCGGCGCCTCCGCCCAGGCTGGCTGCGTCCGCGCTCGCAGGCCACATTCAGGAACGCGGAGCCCGCGTTTCCCCAGGTTCACCTGGACCGGGCACACATCGGTGACGCGAACGCCCTCGAGAGCATCTCCGCCACGCAGATCGGGAGCATCGAGTACTTGGACGCACTCGACGCGACCACCCGCTTCGGCACCGGTTATGCGGGCGGCCTGATCATCGTGCACACGATCAACAGCTCCCGCTGAACCTCACTCGTTCGAGCCGAAACCCTTTCTCGTCTCGATGAGGATCACGCCGTTCGCGGCCAAGGAAAAGCCGCCGGTCTCGGCCGCGCTCTTGAGCACGCGGATGCGCGACACCATCTCGGCCGGAATCTGCTCGAGTGAGTGGAGCGAGTTGTAGCCGGTCTGTGCGCTTTCGATGCGGACGCCGTCCACGAAGATCAGCGGGGCTCCGTCCGAGCGGAACGAGTTCACCCCCCGGATCATGATGGACGCCCCGTTGGCGAGCCCGCCACCTCGGCGAACCGTGACGCCAGGTACCTGATTCTCGAGCAGGTCGAGCGCGCTCTGCCAAGGACGGTCGCCCTCGCGCGCGTCGACCACCCCTCCGTCATGTTGACTCGCTGGAGAGCGGCCCGCGAGCACCAGAATCTGATCGAGGACAGCGGCGACGGGATCGAGGCGGATCTGCAGGAAGTCCGAAGACGCGATCTCGAGCTGCTCGACCACGCTCACGTAGCCCGGCGCCTCGAACTTGACCTCGTGTCGACCCGCCGGCACGCCCTCCAGCAGGAACTGGCCGTTCCGGTCGGTGGTCCCGCGAAGGTCCAGCTGGCGGATGGACACCTCGGCGCTACGCAGGGGCTCTCCGATCAGGTCGTCGAGAACGGTGCCTGCGAAGGTGCCCAGCTCCTGGGCGTCGCCCCGCGCGCCGGCTCCCGCGATCAGGGCCAGAGCCAGGCCCAGCGGACTCACTACTCGCTTCGTACGCGCATTACACATAGACACCTCGAGTCCCGGGCCTGATCGCGAAGCTCAGGTGATCTCGCCGGGCAACAAACACCAACTAGGGTGCGATACTCCGCCGGCCCGGGAAAGTCGAGCTACCACGGGTTCCCCTGAGGCCATGCCAATGCTTACCCCTGAGTCACGGAGGGGAGCCCCAGGGTGATCGGCCCAGCGTCGGCCCTCACGGGCGACGCACGAGCCCAGGGCAGGTGGCGTCCAGCAGGGCGACGTCTTGCGGCGAGAGCCCGACGGGCGCCCCAGAGCCCAGGCCGGAGTCCTGTTCCTCACCCATCACGGCATCCCGCGCCTGCACGTGACCGAGCCCCAGGGCGTGGCCGAGCTCATGAGCCGCCACCAGGCGAAGCTCGTCTTCGTCGGCGAACCGGTAAATGCGGATCTCTCGGCTGATCCCGACGACCCGCCCGCCGACGCGCTGGACCGCCTCGCGGTATTCGCCCGACTCCACGGCCTCCGGGGGGAAGTCGCGCGCGAGTTGGGCGGCCCGCCTGGCGTGCTCACCGATGTCCCGATTCAGGCGCTCCCCCGCATCCTCGAGCTCGCGGGCTGCCCGCTCCAGCGGGCGCGAAAGCGCCTCGAGCCGCTGGCGCTCTGCTGCCAAGGAATCCACAGCCGCGCCGAGGTCCGCCCCCACTTCCGGCGGCGCCCCACCCCGCTCGTTCCACCCCCGGACGACGGCGTTGTGCTCCGCGAGGCGGCGCTCGTAGTCGCGCTGCCGCTCGGCGTGTGCGCTCACGGCTTCCTCGTGCGCCTCGACTCGCGCCACGAGTGCAGCTCGGGCCGTGTCTATGCCCGAGCCCAGCGCGTCGACCTCTGCCTGGCGGCGCACTCGCTCTTGCGTGCGCTCCTGTCGCTCGTCGTAGACCAAGCGGATCGGGAAGCCCTCAGCGTCGTCGTACTCGAACAGCGGCTGGCCGGCCGCGGTCTGCCAGAGCGCCGTTGCGGTTCGAACGATCTGCGTGGCTCTTGGGATGTCGATGCCGAACTCCCGATCGACCCTCGTCACCCTCCACGCGAGGGGTACCGCGCAGGGTGCCTCGGAGCCCCCTCCGCGTGACTGCTGCAGCGGTTCAGGACGCGGCCGCGCCTCGTCCCGCCACCCGACCAGCGCTAGAACGCCCAGCGCCAGCAGGCACGCGCCGCTGACGGCTGATCGGGTCTTCATAGGAGGGGCTCGTCTCTGCGGGTCCTACCCCGGCGGCGGCGTCCGGGGTCGAAGCTAGGCCGCCGGATCGGAAGCCGACAGGGCGGTCGGCGGGGCCCAAGAAGCCTCCCCTGGCCCGGTTGTGCGGAGCGCGGAGGGGACAGTATCCTACCTGAAGGCGGGCTTCCTCCGCCGGTGTCACCCCCGGGGCTCGAGGTCGGCGGATGACGTTGCGATCGCGACTGCACACATCGTCGGAGGCGTCGAAGGTTGACGCGTCGACTTCCAATGGCGACGCCTCGGAAGTTGCCGGCATGGTGCGGCACGTCGACGCGAACGCTCACCTCAAGCGTCGCTGGGACTCCCAGCTCGCGAGTGCCACGAGTGTCTCCGTCATCGTCCATTTGCTGCTGTTCGCTTTTCTGCCCGGGATGCGGTTGGGCGTCGGTTACCTCGACCCCGAACAGATGCTCGACCCCGGTTTGGGGGGCATCCTCTTGGTCGCGCCTTTCGCGGAGCAGGGCGGTGAGGCCGCTGGCACTCCGCCCGTTGCGGCGGCCGCCGTAGGCGATCCCGAGGGGACGGGAGCCGTCGCAGGTGATTTCGCAGGCAGCCTAGAAGGACCGATAGTCTCGGATCTCGAGCCCGGTGCCCTGTGGGATGCGGTAGGCGATCGCCTGCGGCGGGGCAGGACCATGGTGCCCGCTCTCTCTGTGCCGGTGACGGTCGGCACGGAGCCACAGTCCCCCGGCGTCCGTCAGCCGGAGCCCGAGCCCGTCGAGGACGACCTCCCAGAGATCGAAAGCGACGTCACCACGATCGAGCTGGCGGACCTGCCTGCGTCTGATTCGCTCGACCTCGGCCGCCTCACCGGGCTCCGGCCGGAGCTCGCGTTCATGACCGCGTCCGCGTGGGTGCTCATCCGCAACCAGGAAGAGGTGGAGGCGTATCTGCGTCGCACGTACCGGGAGGGCGTCCTCGACCCGGCGATCGCCGGCAGCGTGAGCGTGACGCTCTGGATCGACCAGCAGGGTGCGGTCGAGTGGGCGGAAGTCAGCCAGTCCAGCGGGCGGACGGACCTGGACGAGGTCGCGCTCGCGCTCTTCAACGAGGTCGCCGACTTCAGGGCGGCTCGCGAGCGCGGCGATGCCGTGTCCCGATCCGTGACGTTCTCGCTCAACTTTCCCTGGTAAGTCGATGAGGGGCTCGGCGACTGCCGGTCGCCTGCTGGCAATCGTGCTGCTGTCGGGGTGTGCCTCGCGGGGGAGCGTCCCGGAGGGCCCCGTGATGTCGCCGACTGGGGTCGTCTACGAAGGCGGGACCCCACCCACCGAGACTCGGCGCTCCCAGACTGCGACTCTGTATTTGCGGCAGAACCGGGTCGATCGGGCGCTCGCGCTCGCCCTCGAGGGGATCGCCGCGGACTCGACCAACCCGATCCACTACTTCCTCGCGGGCGCGGCGTACACTCGGATGGGCCAGTACGCGGCCGCCGACTCGATGTTCAGGGATGCCCAGCGGATTTACCCGGCGTACGAGATCGACATCGAGCCCGAGCGCGATGCCGCCTGGGTGCAGGCGTTCAACGCAGGCATCGAAGCCTTCGACGGAGGGGACTGGGACGGCACCATCACGATCTGGTCTCAGGCGACGCGAATCTACGATCTCCGCCCCGAGGCTCACCTCAACCTGGGCAGCGTCCTCGCCGCAGATGGAAGGTATCCGGAGGCCATCGACGTCTACCGGAGCGGCCTCCTCGGGCTGCAGCGCTCCCCGGTAACGCGCCCGCTTCGCGAGTCGGAGTTGGCGGAGCGCACCCGCGCGACCGCCGAGATGCAGGAGGCCCTTCTCGCCCTATTGCTCTCGCTGGGCCGCTTCGCGGAGGCGGAGCCGCTCCTCCGCGAGCGGCTGGCGCAGAACCCGTCAGACGTGGAAACGAGGATCGCGCTCGCGGCGGCGGTGGCCGGCCAGGGGCGCGGCGACGAGGCTCGGTCCCTCTACGGAGAGCTCCTCGCCGAAGGAAGCCTGGGGGCAGAAGCGCTCTTCAGCCTCGGCATTCAGTTTTTCCGCGACGGCGACTACGAGCAGGCCGCGGAGTGCTTCAGGCGACTCACGGATCTCCAGCCCAGCTCGCGAGACGCCTGGTTCAACTACGCGAACTCGCTCTTTGCCGCCGAAGCGTGGGAGCCGTTGGCGTTGGCAGGCGGCCGACTCGTCGAGCTCGATCCGCTGGGGGAGAACGCCCAGCTCGTCACCGCACGAGCCCAGCTCGAGACCGGCGACCGCCCCGGGGCCGTCGCCACGCTCGACCGCGCCGACCAAGCTCCGGTGCACGTCGAGGGGCTGCAGATGCAGCGCTCGGCCGCAGCCACCACGGTGTTCGGGCGCGTCACCGGTAACGTCGCCGAGCCCGGAACGAGCCTCGCGCTCCGTTTCACGTTCTACGGTGAGCAGGGCCAGGTGCTGGGAGCCGACACACTCACTCTTACAGCACCCTCACCCGAAGAAGGCGAGTCGTTCGAGGTTCGCTTCAGCCAGCCCGCCGCCGCCTACCGGTACGAGCTGATTCCCTAGCAGGTAGGCTCCGGTTCGTGGCGCGGGCGGGGCTCCTGGCGGCTCCCATGTGAGCGGCGAACGCGCACGCCGCGTCGCTGCGGCGTACCTGAGACGTCCGAGCCATCGAGCATGCCCGGGCCCACAGCGAAACGGACCCGGAGCCATGGGCTCCGGGTCCGCTCGTTCGACGCTGCTGTGTGTCTAGACCACTACGTCAGTTGACCGGCCTTTCGGAGACGTCGGCCACCTGATTCGCGTTCGCGTTCGTGCAGCCGATACCGCGATTGATGATGCCGCCCGGCGGGAAGTTCGGATTCCGCTCGTACTCGTCCTGAGGCCAGTTGAAGCGCACGCCGCCCTGTAGACGATAGATACCCGAGAGTGTGAAGCCCTGGAAGCGCGGGAACCACATCAGATCCGTGTTCTGGATCTTCCATTGGTGCCAACGGCCAGACTCGCCGCCGAAGAACTCCCGGCGTGCCTCTTCGAGGATGACCATCTTCATCTCCTGCTGATCGGTCGTGCCCACGATGCTGGCGTCGTCAACACCGTTGGTGAGAGCCGTCAGGAACGCACCGGAGATGTCCGGCACGCAGGTCGCGGACACCGGCGTGCACCCAGCCGCGCCCGGCCGCATGCCGTTGATGAGCGCGATAGCCGCAGCGCGGTTGTTGTTCACCTCGTTCTCGAAGCGCGCGCGGATGAGCGTGAGCTCACGCCAATGCGCGATCGGGATGTCGTTCTCCACGGCCGTGTACTTGTTCGGCACCTCGCGCGGCGCCGGCCCCTGGATCGACTTGAAGATGTGCGGCACCCTCGGATCCTGGACCGAGCCGTTCCCGAGCGAAACCGGCAGGTTCGCCGGAGGGGGAGTGCGTGCCTCCTGAGCCCACCGTACCGGAGTGTTGTTGTTCTCCAGCGTCCGCCCGTCGGGCTGGATGCCGAGGAAAATGTACCCGGTGAACGGAATGGTGGTCGGCCACGTTCGACCCGTCGCCGGATTCGGAGCGCGTGTCGGGCCGTTCCAGAAGGTGTTGATGCCCAGCATCCCCGAGAAGGGGCTACCGAACGTCCCGGAATCGAAGACCTTGTTGCGCCGCTGCGCGCCCGACTCGCGGGTCGCCCAGAAGTTGAACGTGGCGGCCGCACCCAGCACGGTCACCGCATCCGCATTCGCACCCGCCAGATCGTTGCGCGCAAGTCGAATCTGCGCCCGGGTGGCCAACGCCGCCATCCGAGCGCTCGTCGCCGCCGCGTTGGGCAACGCGAAGTCGGCTCCGTTGTTGGTGATGTGCACGAGTGCCCGGTTCGTGACCCAGTCCTCCGCAAGCGCGAGGAACTGCTCCGCCGTGATCATGTTGCCCACGTCGAGCGCACCCTCGCAGAAGAACTGTCCGAAGTGCCCAAGCGATTGGGCCATATACACGGACGCGATGGCCGCGAGTCGCTGGCCGACGCCCGGCAGCTGCGCGATCCAGCCGTTGCTGACGAGCTGATCGTAGACGCCTGGGACCGCGCTGGATCCGCCGTAGTTCCCGAGCTTAGCGGGATCGGTGGACGTCAGCTGCCGAGCGCCCATGAGCTGGTCGAACCAGATCGACGATGTGCCGCCGGTGTCGCACGTGCCGGTCCCCGGGTCGTGGCGGAACACGTGCACCCCGCCCGCTACGCCCGCGACCGACTCGAAGATGTCCTCGTGACCCATGGCGGTCCAAGAGAACGATGAAATGCCGCACTCGAAGAGTGCTTGGATCGACGTCACCTGGACCTGCGCCGAAGTCACCTGCGTGATGGCGTCATCGGTGAGGATGTGGGGAAGCTCGACCTCGAGCAGGCTGTCGCAGGCGCCGAGTGCGCCCACGGACACGCCGAGCACGAGGGCGCGGGCCACCTTCCTCGACGCGCCCTGAATTTGATGTCTCTTTGACATTGCTGATTGTGTCCTATCGAAGTTGGCTGGCTGCACGGCCCGGTACCGGCGGCGCGGAGACGAGCCCCGCGCCACCGGACCGGATCACGCTAGCCTCAGAAGGTGACCCGCAGCGTCATGGCGATACTCGAGAGCGGCGGCTGCGCCCAGAAGTTGCCGCCACCGGTCAGCTGGTTCGGATTCCCCATCTCTGGGTCCGTGACCACCTGGCCGGAGATCCGCTTCTGCGCCTGCCAGATCGTGTACGGGTTGCGCGCCGAGACGGCGAGTGAAGCGCGCTGGGCACCCGTCACGCCGATCAGCGACTCGGGCAGGTTATAGCGCAGGCCCACCTCACGGATCTTCCAGAAGTCCTGGTCGAAGAAGCAGTTGAACTGGCTGCACGCGGTGCCCATCGCCAGCTCACCGGCGACGAACATCGGGTCGTCCTGCACGCGCGAGACCGCCGAGTTGCGGTAGTTGTGGCCCCACAGGTGGCCGCTGTCGTCGCCGATGCGGCCGTACTGGCCCTCAGCCAGCGCGAACACCTGCAGATCGCCCTCGAGCATGGTAATGCGTGGTGACACGCTGAACGTGTGCGAAGCATAGCCACGGCCGGCATAGAGAATCCGGTCAATGGCTCTAGCGGCGCCGCACTGCTCGAGCTCGCCGCCCGGGAAGAGTCCGTAGCGCAGACGGTTCGGATCGGCCTCGCCGCCCGGCGCCGTCGTCACGCCCATGTCGCAGTACGCATACACGCCCCGACCGAACGCGTTCTGACCCCAGCGGCAGCGCGTGCCCGCCGCGTAGAGAGCCGTCGTGCACGTCGCAAGGCTCGAGTCGAAGCCCGCGTCCACCACCAAGTCAGCCGTGATGCGGTTCGGGTACGGGTAGCCGATCCTGATGCTCCCCGTGCCGGCGAAGCAGACTTCCACGCCGGACGCGTCGTCGCACAGGTCGACGATCTCGTTGTTCGTGTAGTCGGCCGACAGGTCGAGGTCGAACGAGAGCAGGTCGCTCTCGTACAGACGGGCGGACAGCTGCGCCTCCCAACCCCAGTTGTCGATCTGGCCGACGTTCGTGTCGACCGCCCCCGGGAAGCCCGTGCTCGAGATGTTCGCGATGCCGAGCAGCGACTGCTTGTTCTGCCTCTGATAGTGGGTGAACTCACCGGAGAGCCGGTCGTCGAGCAGGGCGATGTCGAAGCCTAGCTCGATCTCCGTGCTGACCTCGGGCTCGACGCCTGTGTTACCGGGTGCGGCAGCGCGGATGGCCGACGCGCCGCCAGGTCCGGGCACCACCGCATACACGTTGGTTCCGGCCAGAGCGGACGGCTGGCGTCCCGCCTTACCCCACGCGCCGCGCAGACGCAGCGAGTTGATCGCGTCGAAGCTCCAGAAGCTCTCGTCCGACACCACCCAGGTGGCAGACACCTTCGGGTACTTCTGGGACGGCGCGGCCTCGCCGAACGTCGAGTTGTCGTCGAAGCGAACGGCGCCCGTGAGGAAGATCCTGTCCCCGTAGTTGATCTCCTCCTGCACGTAGAAGCCGAGCGAACGGTTCTCGACCTTCGAGTACAAGGTCGAGATGGTCGCCTGAGACAGCTGGTTGATCGTCGTCGACGTGAACGACGCGAAGCCCTGACCGGTGTTGGAGAAGTTGTCCTGCACCCGGCGGAAGTACTGGGCGCCCACGGAGGTGTTGAAGCCCCACGTGTCGTTCGGCTGCAGGCTGGTCGTGAACGCGTAGTCGAAGCTCAGGTTCGAGTTCATCGGCCGCTCGTACGTCATTTCGCCCGATGCGGTCTCGGTGTACACCGAATTCCACGTGCCCGGCGAGCAGGTCGTCCCAACACCACCTGCGCCATAGTTGGCGCGCTCCGGCCGGGCGCAGTAGTCGATGAGCCACTGCGGGACCACACCGTCTTCCCGGATGAACAGGTTGCGGTTGGTGTCCCAGCCGCGGTCGATGCCGACGACCAGTCGCTGGGTCAGCGACGCCGTCATGCCGCTGATGTCCACGTCGCCGGTGGCGAAGTTCAGCGTCGCGGAGCCGGTGAAGCGCTGGTAGGCGCGCGTCGCCTCCACGTCCTCCGCGATGTCGGACGGCACGTGCTCCTGGAAGCCGCCCAGACGCGGGTTCGGCGCGCAGCCCGCCTGCCCGGTGCCTACGGGGCAGCGGCCAGTCGTGCCGAAGGGGTTGTTGCGGTCGAGGTAGTAGCCGTTCGACCACACCAGGTCCTGCCACTCGGAGCCGTCGGAGACTGTCGCCGAACCGAACGTGGTCAGGCCGTCCACGTAGCCCGTGGAGACGTCGAGGTTCACCATGTCGCCGAACGCCACGCCGACGTTGCCGCGCACCCGGAACGTCCGGTCGGTGTTGTAGAAGACGAAGCCCGTCTCGTCGTCGTAGTTCGCCGACAGGAAGTAGCGCAGCGCCTGCGTGCCGCCGCGGACGTCGAGGTTGTAGCCCTGCGCGAGGCCGTTCGAGTACAGACGCGGGGTCTCCCACGAGCCGCCGTTGCCGAAGCCCGCCGCCAGGTAGTTGTTCGCCTCCTCGTACATGTTGTACGAGCCGAGCTGGCTCCGGTCCGTGCAGGGCGTGCCGACCGTCGCGCTCGGGATCGGCTGCGTGGGGCAGAAGTACATCGTGCCCAAGCGCCCTGCGGGGTCGCGCATGAAGTTCAGGCCTTCCCGGATAGAGATGTTGAACTCGGGAGCGCCTTCGCGGCCCTTCTTCGTGATGATCTGGATCACGCCGGCCGTCGCTTCCGTGCCGTAGAGGCTCGCGGCCGCGGGGCCCTTGATGATCTCGATGCTCTCGATGTCTTCCGGGTTGAAGTCGTCCATCGTGTTGACTTCGTCACCCTGGCCGATGGTCGGGCCGGCGCTGGCGTCGTTGTTCACCCGCACGCCGTCCACGAAAATGATCGGGTTCGTGCCGAGGTTGAAGCTCGACACGCCGCGAATACGGATCGGCGAGCCCGTGCCCACCGTGCCGTTCATGACGTTGTACTGCAGGCCGGGGGTACGTCCGGCGAGCAGGTCCTGCATGCCCGAGATCGCCACGTCCTGCACCACCGAGGCAGCCTCGACCGACGCCACCGAGTTACCGATGGCGCGCCGCTGCGTGCCGCCCGGCGTACCGGTGATGATGATCTCGTCGAGTGCCAGAGCCTCTTCCGTGATGCGGAAGTCGAGCACCGCCGTCTGGCCGGCGGCGACTGTCACGTTCTGTGAGACCTGACGGTAGCCGATACGCTGCACCGTCACGCTCCGCGGACCTGCCGGAACGTTCAACAGGATGTAGGACCCGTTCTGCTGCGAGAGCACACCGAGGTCCAGGTCCGCGATGAAGACCTGCGCCGCCGGAATCGGCTGGTTGGTCCCACCGTCGATTACCCGACCGGCGATCGTGCCGGTCTGGGCCGCGAGGCCCGGAACGATCAGCAGCGTCAGTGCCGCCAACGTCCCTAGCGCTCGTTTTAAGCACGAACGAATGAACTTGTCCATTTGCTTATTGCTTCCTCCTAGTAGGCCGCCTGGACATTTGCCAAATAGTGGTGCCGGCCGATGCCGGCACCACCGCAACCGGCAGATTACCCCGCGGCCGCCCCGGCCGCCAGAGCAATAGCGCCAACAGCTGCCCACGGCCCTTCGCCAACAAGGCCGCCGAAGAAGACGTAAGCAGCGAGGGCGCCTACAGGTGCCCAGAACACCAGCCGCTGCGTTAGACGACTTCGCACATAGCCTCCAGACATGATGACTATAGTCCGTGGCTATGTAGGCGTCACGCAAGTGACCGTTTCACATGCCTGCGACGCGGCGTGCCAAGCGGTTCGGCCCTTCAGTGGCGCTCGGGACAGTGATCAGGACGCGCCGAACAGAGAGGGGTCTATCGCAGGAGTCACTGGCGGCCGCCTGCGGGTTGGACCGGACCTACGTCGGCGGCCTCGAACGAGGTGAGCGAAACCCGACCCTGAAGGTCCTGTGGCAGTTGGCTGAGGCGCTTGGAACCGCGCCCAGCGCCCTCCTTGCGGACGCCGAATCGGCCCCGCGGGCTTGAGCAACGCCGCTGACTTCGATCAGAAGCCGGCAGCGAAGTTGGGGCCCACAGCTTCGAGGTGCAGCTCTCAGCTGACTCCTATGGAGCGGACCCGCGGTGCGCCGTTCATCGGCCCGGCGGCCTCGATCACTTCTCGCTCGCGGAGCCACCGGCGGACCTCCCCGACGACAAAGACCAACTGTCCGTCGAGTCGCCGGTGGGGAATGCGCTCGGTCGACTTCTCGCCGGTATGCCGGTAGAGCCAGCCTTTCGGCTTGCCGGTGGCCTCTAGAAACTCGTCGCGACCGATGCGAGTCTCGGGGTCCACGGTCCACAGTAGCACCCGCCACGACTGGCGATGCTCGGCTCCGCTCGCCGGCGCGGAGAGCTGTTCGGGCTCCGGCACGAGGTCTCCAAGAACCTCACCCAAGGCCTCGACCGGCACCGTGGTTCCGCGGGGGGCCTCTGCGATCCATCTCCGGAGGTCGGCTAGGGTCCTCATCGCGCGACCAGCGTTGGCAAAGCCGTTGGCAGACCCGAATCAGGCCAGTGCTTATGCGACTTCTCGGCTCCCCGGCGAATATGGAAACCGCCGCACGACTGACTCATGACCGTCCCGGAGCCATCGCATCCTGACCCCGGCGAACCCTCTCGGTGACCGACTTCCGCATATGCTCGTAGCCTTGGTCGAAGTTGCGGCTCAGCCTCTGCTCGTCACGCTCAACCCGCTCGTGCTGCGGGCGTGCCCTGACCCAATTCCAGAGCACGGTCGCATCGCCCTTATCAGGGCTTCGCCCGATTCGCTCTCGTATGTCTTCCTTGGGCTCGACGAAGATCTTGCCGTTGCGGGTGAACCAAGCCGGCGTGGTTATGTCCTCGAAGAGGTCGGCGTCGTTGGGGAGTGCGACGTGGCCGCGCCGCAGGTCCTCGCGCAGCTTCCACCACATCGCCGCCCGCAGGTTGGCGAACAACTCGTAGCTCGGCACGCCGCCACCCGTCCGTGCCCGGGCTTCGTCGTCTGGACGTGCGGGGGCACGCGTCCCAGAGTTGAGTGCCCGCACCCTGTAGCCCATTTCCTTTAGGCGGCCGACCGTCCCCGCACCTACCCCGATCGAGTCCACGCCAACCCGGCGCGGATCGATACCCTCGGCCTTCATCAAACCACCCACGTCGACGCCGAGTTGCACTGAATCGGGACACGCGAACGCTCGAACTTCCAGCAGACACGCTCCGATGCCGCTGGCGATAGCAGCACGGTCCCCGTCCTCGCTGTTCGCGACATCGACACCTAGGGCTGCCGCCCCCTGACGGAACTGCGGGAAGCTGTATCGGCCAGAGGCCTCGCGGCACCACTCAATACGGATCAACGCGTCATGCGCCTCTGCCGGCGAAACGCCCCGCACCCGCGAGCGGTACATGCGCGAGTCCTCGCCATACTGGCGCTTGCGCTCTTCCACGCGCCTGAGTGAAACCGCACCAGGAACTATCGTGCCCCCTGTGACGACGTTTGGGTGGTCCAGTGCGGAGATACGCACGTGGCGCACGGACGGCTTAGTGCAGAACCGATGCAACGCGTCGAAACGGTTGTCCGGATTCCCGAGCGCGAGATGGAGGTTATGCGCATCCGTGCGGGTGTTCTCGAACGCGGTCATGATGGCATCGTCGATGCCCGGGGTTTCCTCCGTGATAATGAGCATGTGTTCGGCATGGAAGCCCTGTGCCTTCGTTGCCGACTCCTCATCGGCCCCAACGCCGCAAACGAACGCCGTGGCAGTCCAGGACTCTCGGAACTCAATGTCGGCCAACATCCGGAGCTTGCCGTCGAGCAGTGACGCCGCCGGAAAGTGCCTCCGAAACCGCGGCCAGAGCCGACCGAGTTCCTTCCAGAGATGCAACTTGAGCTGGTCCTGCTTAGGGGCGGCCGTCACGACGATCGAGTTTTCGAAACACGCGAGGAACCACACCGTGACGCAGGCAGCCAGGAAGGTCTTGCCGGTACCGGTGGCGCTCTCGACACCAACATCCTTCCCCTGAGCGAGCCCCTCGAGGATTGCGACGAGTGGGTCGGGTGTGCCATCCCAATCATGTCGCTCGTAGGCCGGGTTTAGGCTCCATTGGAGCGTGTCCCGCGCAACGCCCAGCTGGTCGACGATCCAATCGACCGGCCATGTTTGATACTCCGCGTGAGCGCGCACCCTCAGTGCTTCCCGACGCGCTAGCTCGGCCTCGGCAAGCAAGACAAGGCGGTCGGTGTCAGGCATAGACTGCCACCCCCCTCGCTGCGAGCCACCTGCCCCGCTCCTCGGCGCTCAACGCCTTGAACTGGCGAAGCTCGTCATCACTCGCCTTCTCCAGCCACGACACCTCGTGGCGCTGCACGAACATCCCCAAGTGCTCTCCGAGCAGCTTCAGCGCCTGAACCCGAGACGAGCCGCGACCGTGGTTGAGCGCCTCCTGTCGCAGCCGGTCAATGACCCATTCCTGGCTGATAGCAATCGCCGAGGCGCGCTCGTCCATCCGTCTGGCTACTTCCGCCTTCACCCTAGCCTGGCTTAGCAGCCGACATGCGTTCACCTCCGCCGACTTGCCCGTTGCCGAGTAGCCCGCGCGCCTGTAGGCGGCGGTCGCGTTCATGTCGACGAGGTACTCGTCGACAAACAGGGTCTGCCTCGGATTCAGTCTGTCGGTGCGACTCATGCGACCTGCCGCTGGTAGCGTCGGGCAGCCTTTCGCCAGGCCTCGAGCACCGACTGATAGGCATCCCGGACCTTCGCGCGGTCCTCCTCCGCGCCCGTGGTCTCCCAGGTGGTGAGGGCGATCACGTACGAGACATCAGCGTCTCCGACGATATCCCAAGTCTCGGACCAAAGCTCGATGTTGGCGGGGGCAATGTTCTCCACTTCGGCGCCAAGTCGTCGGCAGAGCGTCGTCGCGGCCTCGGCTCGAGTCATTCCACGGCTCCCACGAGAATGTCGGTGGGGTCTTCGAGTTGGCCACCTGCCCCGCTTGCCCCCCTAAAGGGTGGGGCAAGCTCCGGGGGAGCACTTCCACCTTGCCCGGCAAGGTCAGGGCAACCGGGCAAACCACCTTGCCCACCTTGCCCAATGTTCTCGGGCAAGCTCGTCGCGAGCCTCCAGCGCTTCGAGTTTCGGGCGCCTTCTTCAAATGTGATGACGCCCCGCTTCTCGAGCGTGGCTATCGCGGTGGATATCTCCGGTGCCTTGCTGCCGGTGCCCTTCGATGCCGTCTTGATCTGGGTGGTCGTGAGCCCGGGGTATCGAGCGAGGAGATCAGTCACGAACTTTTCGGCGCTCGCCCCCTGGGCAACGTCAGGCGTTAGGTACGTCAGGCGGGCTGAACGCCACGCCGCCTGGTTCAGCGGGTCACTCCCCACGGTGCGGGACACGACGAACGGCCTTGGCACCTCACCTCGGGAGAACTTGAGTGGGTGAACCGCCATACCGCGCTCGTCGGCCTCGAGGAAGTAGACCACGCGGGCGGCCGAGTGGAGCGCCGAGGCGCCCCGGATACGGTCGATCTTGCGCTTCCCCTCGGACGCCTTGCCGGCGTGCGCGCAGATGTAGACGGTCGCCCTGGTCGCCAGCTGTCGGAGGAACTGAACCGCGGGACGGACATCGCTGTTGCTGTTTTCTTCGCCTCCGAGGACGTCGTACCACGGATCAATCAAAACGGCGCGGGCGTCGATCCGCTCGACCTCCTGGACGAGGTGTCGTTGCCAGTGGGCTTGGTCGATACGCACACCCGCGAGGCATAGGAGGTGGACTCGGGCTAAGACCTCAGCCACGGGCCAGCCATGGCCGGCGCAGAGGGCGCCCATGCGGTTGCGGAGCACCCCCTCCGAGTCCTCCTCCGACACGAAGAGCACCGGCCCCGGCACCAAACAGGGGAACCGATCCAGCGCAGCGGATCCAGAGGCGTAAGACCCAGCAATCGCTAAGGCGAGGGACGTCTTCCCTACTCCCCCGTCCGACGCAAGGACGTGTATCTCGTTTCCGACCGCGAGCCCCTCGAAGTCGAGAGACGGGGGCTTGTCTGCTCGCACGTCGATGGCTGCAATGGCCCTAGGCAGCTCTTCGGCCGAAATAAGGAGGTCAAGGTCGGTCCCCTTGCAGTCACACTGAGCCGACCGGCAGAGATAGCCTCGCTCGGTAAGCGACAACGCATCGGTCGCGCCGCATTTGGGACAGTCGATTTCGTACCACGAGCCATCGCCGCACGGGTGTGCACCAAGACGACTGGCGGCTTCGGCGACGGTCATGTGCTGCCCACTAGGGGCAACGTCGGCGATGCTGCGCGTGCCGCCCTCACGACGATGGTCTCCTCCGATGCCGGCCGGGGCGCCACGGGCGCGGCCGTCGAAACGAGGCGATTGTTCAGCCTGTCGACCACCGCCCCAACGATGTCGGGGTCCGCCGACGCGAAGATGGGCTGAGCATCCCATGCGCTGGTCCCCGCCATGACGGCGACAAAGAGCTTCAAGCGACCTCCGTTCTTCATTCGTCCCTGCCTAATAGGGCCAGGTCCGAAAACACGCGGTCGCTAGACGGCTCAACCCTCCCGTATCAACAGATCCGGGCGCTCCTTTAGCACCTTCTTCCCCACACGCCGCAGCTGCACACCAAGCTGGTTCCTGGTAATGCCAAGACTCGACGCCGCCTCATCGAGGTCTACACCGTTGTTCAGAAGGGCGTCGACAATCGCTCGGGCCTGAGGAGAAGCGACCTGTCGGCAAACTTCGAGAAGCTCCAAGACCTTTGTGGAAGGTGCGGCCGCTCCGGATTCGTCACTCCCGGGAGCGGGGGCGGCCTCCACGGTCCGGGAGTCCACAACAGCCGACAGCTGACTCTCTGGATTCCCGTATTCGGAACGAAGCCAGCGTCGTGCCTCAGTCAGCGTGCGCTGACGAAGCCAGCTCATGTAGTGGAACCAGGCCACGTCGGTGTCGGGTCGAACCACACGCCTGGCCCCAGCCTCGTCCTTGAGCCAGCGGCGGCCAAGCCTCATGTGCGTAGGTTCATGCCCTCGCGATAAGGCCAACGCCATTCCCGCCTGCACGGCTTGGAGCATGACGTCGTCCCGAGCCGCCCCGCCCTCAACGGCCTTCTTGATGGCCGTTCGCTCTTCGCCCCGGGGCTCCCAGTACTGAGCGAGGCGTTTACAGATTTGCGCCGCGAGCGTCGCCCTCTCTTGCTCCTCCGTGCTCGGGTCTGCCAAACGCGCCACTTCTCGAATATCGAAATCGAGCCCCCAACCACCGCTGACCTGTTGGAGCCAAGCGCGCGCGGGCGCGTATCTCGCGTCGTTTGCGAACCGCTCCCGAAACCGAGCTATGTGTGCTGGAAGAGGTGGCTCGACCTCAGGGTCGTGACGCTTTCCGCCGGAAGGGTTGTTGCTCACAGAGGGAACTGTCGCGGGTCCGTCGCTACGGGTCTCGGGAAGCGCCTCCGCGAGTCCATGCTCGCCCTACGCTCGCGCCACCTCACTCGACGGTGGCACTGCGGCTGACTCCTCCACAAGCGAACGGAGGTGTTTCTTCGATAGGTGCGTGTAACCCATTGTGGTTCGGAGGTCGCTGTGTCCCATCGCTTCCTGAACGAGTGCCGGGGACTTTCCGTCCGCAATCCACACGGTCACGCGACGATGGCGGAGGTCATGCCGCCGGAAGCCATCAGGGAGCTTTGCTCGGTCCACGGCCGCGTCGAAGCTCGAGCGAAGGTCGCGGATGCGGTCCCCTGCCCTGTAGACGCCCTCCTTGTCGCCGACGTGATGGAACACCCACGGCGATCGCTCGCCGCGGTAGGCCCGAAGCCGGTAGCTAGCCATGTGCTCGCGAACAGCAGCTACGAGGCGTCGCGTCATCGGCACCCACCTGGATTCCCCGCTCTTCGTCCTATGCCTGTCGCGGCCCGACCGGATGTGGAGGAAGCCTTCCTCGAGGTCTACGTCCTCCCAGCGCAGCCAGAGGGCCTCCGTGTAGGCTCTAAGCCCCGCCTCGCCCAAAACAAGGGCATATAGACCCAGCATCGGTCCGTAGGCTGAGCACTCGGCGAGTAACTTCTCGTACTGGTCCGAGTCGATGATTACCCAGTTGTGCTTGTCGTACTTCGGGCGCTTGACTCGGGAGACGGGATTACCCTCACGCCATTCCCACTCGTCGGCCTGATCGAAGATTCGGTGCAGCACGGCCCGGTCCTTCTCGAGCGTGCGGTTGGAGAGCGGCGCTTCACCGTCTCGCCGATTCACACGCCGCCACGACAGGAAGTCGCTGATGTGACGCGAGCGTATGTCTTCGAGAAGCGGGTCGCCGAGCTGATCGAAAAAGAACTCTCTCGCGGGCTTAAACGTGTCCTCGTAGGCCGCCTGTGTGCCTTCTGCGAGAGTCGGCACTACCTCGCTCCTAAAGCGATCGAGAAGCTCCGAGAACGTCTTCGCCTCGGGTGTCCCAAGCGCCTCGCGCTTTGCAGCGTTCTCGGCGTCCTCGACAAGCTCGGCGTGCTTCCGGAAGGTCCACTCCTCGACCTCCTTCCTGGTCTTCGCCGTGCCAAGGAACTCGACGCCCCGCGGTCCGAACTCGTGCCGCTTCCCGTTGTGGCGGATGATGACGTTCCAGCCACTCCCACGCCGGCGGATCGTTCCGGGTGCCTTCGCCATCCCAGCAATCTCCGCCTAGAAAGTGGCGCGTTTCTGAACGTCCCAAGGATGCGAAACGGGCCGCCCGTTGGCAAGAGCGTTGGCAAAAGGCCCGGAAGCCACTGTTTGGGCGTCCGGGCCTTGGTGCTGTAAGTCCTTGTCCTGCTTGATCTACGGAGGGGAAGGGATTCGAACCCTTGAGGGCTTGCGCCCGCCGGTTTTCAAGACCGGTGCATTGAACCGCTCTGCCACCCCTCCAGGGAGCCGAGCAATCTAAGAACAATCGCCGAGCATCCGAATGCACGAGAGGCCGCACCTCCGAAGAGATGCGGCCTCCCGTCGAGCAATCGTGCGCCCGTAGACGACTTACCTACTCGCCACGCCCCGCGCCGGTCCGCGTGCCGGCGTCTGCACACAGTTGCCGCTGGCGGCTTCCCAGTCCTGCGCGGTGCGCGCGGCCCGCTCGTCGGCCGCGCGGGCGCGGTCGATGATTTCCTGCGGGATCGGATCGCCGACGCGGAGGCCGAGCGGCTTCGCCCGTGCGTAGTAGATGCGCGAGTTCATCATCTCGTCCGTCGTCGCGGGTCCGTAGACCACGTCGACCGTGGGATCGGGGTTGTAGGGGTTATCCGCGGAGTTGTCGTAGTACCAGGTCGTGATCATCGAGGACCCGGCGGGCACGAGGTACGGCTCCTTGAGCTCGTACTGGAACTGCCAGTTGAAGTCGTAGTCGGGCACCCAGAGCAGCGTCTCGCGGAACTGCCGGTCGGGACGCTGGAGCTCGACGCGCACGGCCCTGCCCCGGTAGTGCGCGTGCGGCCCCATCGACAAGAGATAGATGTCCTCCTCAAAGTGGGTCGTGTTCTGAACCTGGTAGTACGGATCGCCGGCGGGGATGACGAAGTCCTGATAGGGCTGGAGGTCGGTCTCGACGACGTAGTCGATGACGGCGCCGTCGTCGTAGAACTGGATCGCGCCGCGCGTGTCGTCGAGGTACTCGATGCCCTTCTCCTTGTGGTAGTGCATGCTGATGCTCATGTGCTGACCGGGCAGCATCAGGATGCCCCAGCCCTCGGGATAGACGACGGGGCCGCGACCTGGCGTGCCGACGCCGAGCAGGCTGGAGACGGTGTGGTGCACGATGGAGCTGGTGTTGTACTCCGTTGCGCGGATCCACTTCGGCTCGGTGATCGTCCCGGAGATGACGCGCTGGGGAAGATTGGGCTGCCAGTCGTCGACGGCGGCGCAGACGAGAACCGGCTCCTCGAACCCGATCACCATGTCGGGATCTCCGTTCAGCCAGATGCGTCCGTCGGCGTCCGCGGTGGGCTCCTGCACCCGGACGACGTCCTGGGAGCTGACGAAGCTCGGCGCTTCGGACGGGTTGCCCATCGGTGCCCCGGCATCCGCCCACTCGATCAGCGTCTGCTTGTCCTCGTCCGAGAGGTAGCGCTCGTTGTTGAACATGCCCTTGTGCTGGATATCCGCATCCCAGGGAGGCATGTAGTCGTTGGCGACCGCCCGTGCGATGCTCCTCGCGTAGCGGCGGGCATCCTCGTAGGTCGTGAGCGCGAACGGAGCCGTCATGCCACCGAGGCTCGCGCGGGTCTCGCTGTGGCACGTCACGCAGTTCCGCTCGAGCGCCGACTGGACCGCGCCGTAGTAGGTGGCGGGGGCGTGCGGTGTCGCCACGTCGGCGGCAGCCTGGGTAGCTCCCTGGGCGTTCACCTCGGCTGCCATCGCCGAACTGAGGGCCAGGACCAGGGCCACAGGAACACGACGGTTCGCGTCTCGGGTCATGCTCTTCTCCTCCTCCGAGGCCAAGGGCCGTTCTGCGGACAATCTATGGGATCTCGTCACGGCCTGCCCAGAGGCACATCAATACCCGTGCCTCCGGGACTTCCTTGCTCGCCCGGAGGGCTTTGGGTGAGAATCCGCTCATGAGAGCCCTGGCGACTCGTCCAGCTTCCACGCGTCCGTGCGTATCGAGGCCTGCCACCCCTCCAGGACCTTCAACCTAAACGCGAGGGGAGCACCCGACCCAAGGGCGCGGTGCCGGCGGGCGGTCCTGCCCTTTCCTACTCCAGCCCGCCGCGCTCGAGCTCCGTGATGATCCGCTGCGCACCGTACGCGTGAACGAGCGCGGCTTCGATCGCCCTCACGTCGACCATCACGTTGCGCCCCTGCTCGGGCAGATAGATGTAGTCCCGCGTCAGCCCGTTGACGTTGCGGTCGAAGTTGAGGCCGACGAGTTCGAGGTCGCGCGTCACGGCTGGCGAACCGGAGTTGCCCCCGTAGCTGTCCGCGGTCGAGACGAAGTTGAGGGGCGTCGAGAGGTCGAGCCCGTTCGGCGGAGTCTCCCAGCGCGGGGGCAGGCTCCAGTCGACGCTGCCGGCGTGCCCCACCGCGCGGTCGTAGATGCCGAAGAACGTCGTGTACGCCGGCGCGACCGTGCCGTTGTACGGATATCCCCCCACGACGCCGTCCGTGATTCGCGGCGAGAACGTGCCGTCGGGCGGAATGCTCTCTCCATAGATGTCGAAGCGGGCGCGCCCCAGCTCGATCGTGAGCTCACCCTCCCGGGCCGTCAGAGCGTTCCACTCGTCGGCGAACTCCGCATAGCTGGGCAAAATCGCTGCGCCGAGGCGGACGACTGGATCCTGCGCGGACAAGGACTCCACCGCACCAGCCGTCGACTCGGCGCGTCCGAGCGGCGACGCGAGCAGCGCACGCGCCGCGGCGTCGGGGCCCCCCTGCTCCCTCACGAAGCGCACAGCCGGGTGATCCTGCGGCAAATAGCGCACGAAGTCCGCCAGTCGATTCTCCAACAGGCTCCGCTCGAGCGGGGCCGGAAAGTCGCCGACCTGGAGCAACCGCGCGCGTATGGCACCGAGCGCGTTCTCCGGCGCCCCGCCCTGCCGTGAGGCCACGAGTTGATACGCAGTGATCGCGCGCCGAATGACTGCCGCTGAAAAGGACGGATTGTTGATCGACAGAAACGCGGCGTACCCCGGCGCCAGCGCGCGCTTTTCCGCCTGGATCCCGGCGATCTCCTCTAGCACGCCACCCGCTGCTGCGAGCCCGGGCCGGGCCGAGATCTCGGCCCTGAACGCACGCTCCCCTGCCGCCTTTCGCGCCACCACGAGTGGGTTCTGCAGCGCCGCTGCACGGCCGCGGTACGCTTTCAGCGAGTTCGAGAGGCTGAACATCATGTCTCTCACCCCCATCGCATCGGCCTGCGCGGGGTCCAGCGCATAGAAATCGCCGAGCGCGCGATGGGTGCTGGCGAGCCAGCCGACCTGCGCCGGCACGGTGACCTCCGCCTGGAGGCGGATCTGATCCATCGTGGCGAGGCGGTTCGTCTGCCCGGGATTTCCGATGACGAAGACCGCGTCGCCTTCCTCGACCCCTTCGGAGCCCCAGCCGAAGAAGTGCTCCGCGCGGTACGGGGCACCGTCGTCGTAGATGCGCAGGAAGGCGAAGTCGAGCGCATAGCGCGGATACGTGAAGTTGTCCGGATCGCCGCCGAAGAAGCCCATCTCGAGCTCGACGGCGAACACCAGACGTACATCGGTGAAGCGCCTGAAGACGTAGACGGAGTAGCGGCCTCCCCCGTAGAGATCGACGACCTGTACGAACAGCGAGTCGGCTGCGGCCGCGTGCTCTGCCCGCGCCTCCGCGATGATTGCGGCCTCTGCCCGCTCGCGAGCCTCGGCGCGCGCGGCGTCCGAAGTCGCACCGGCGAGCGCGCCGAACATCCGCTCGGACACGTCTCGGACATCGATGAGCTGGTCCGCGTAGAAGTCGGGGATTCGCCGCTCGGCCGCTACCGTCGGTGCGAAGAAACCGTCATCGAGCAGGCGCTCGCCGCCTTGCGCCACCTGCGACACGGCGTCGCGAACGCAGTGATGGTTGGTCACGACCAGCCCGCTCGACGACACGAACGCCGCCGAGCACCCGGGAATGCGCAGCGCAGAGAGTCGAGCGCGCGCAAACCAGGCGGAGTCTGCCTCGAAGCCGTACGTCTCTCTGAAGTACTCCATGGGTGCGTACTCGAACGGCCACATCTTGCCGTAGTCGAAGCGCCCGACCTCGACGCCCTCGAGGTCGTAGCTGGCGAGCTGCGCCGCGGCCCCGGTCGTGAAGGCCGGGGCGAGGAACGCGAGGACCGCCCAAACTCTGCCGCGCATCGAGTTACTCCTGGGAGACGCCGTGCAGGGGGCACCCGCGTTCCCGCGGAAGCCCCGCCGTGTGTAGGGCGCTACCGTCGCGCATTCGTACGGGTCCCGCCAGGGGAGCGGGGCACAGCCGCAGGCCAGGCCAACACGCCTACCCCCCTCATCGCCGCGGCCGCACATGTCCTAGTGCCGGAACAACCGCCGCCCCGTGAACACCATGGCGATGCCGTGCTCGTTCGCGGCCGCGATCACTTCCTCGTCGCGCACGGAGCCACCCGGCTGCACGATCGCGCGCACCCCGGCCGCGGCCGCCGCGTCCACCCCGTCGCGGAACGGGAAGAACGCATCCGATGCGAGCGCGCACCCTGCGAGAGAGTGCCCGGCCTCGAGCGCCTTCATCCCGGCGATCTTGGAGGAGTCGACGCGGCTCATCTGCCCCGCCCCGATGCCGAGCACCGCGCCGTCGCGCGCGAGCAGGATCGCGTTCGACTTCACCCCGAACACCGCGGCCCAGGCGAAGCGCAGGTCGTCCCACTCGGCTTCGGTCGGCTGGCGCTCGCTCACGACTCTCCATTCGTCCCGGGCCTGGTCGTAGCGCGGCAGCGGTGCCGGCGTCTGCACGAGCACGCCGCCGTACACGGAGCGGAGCAGCCGCGGCTCGGGGTCTTTCCCGTACGCCTCGAGGAACCCGGCCACGTTCTTCGAAGGATACGTGAGGAGCCGCACGTTCTTCTTCGCGGTGAGCTTGGCCAGAGCGTCCGGCGCGTACCCAGGCGCCACGATGCACTCGACGAAGAGCTGGGACATCAGCTCGGCAGTCCTGGGATCCACTTCCCGGTTGAGCGCGATCACCGAACCGAACGCGCTGGTCGGGTCCGTCGCGAGTGCCTTTTCGTACGCCTCGGCCGTTGTATCCGCCACCGCGAGCCCACACGGCGTGGTGTGCTTGATGATGCACACCGCCGCGCGCTTCGTGCGCGCGAAGGGCGCCAGGCAGAGAAGCGCTCCGTCCAGGTCGAGCAGGTTGTTGTAGGAGAGCGGTTTGCCGTGGTGCTGCTCGAGTGCGGCGAGCCCGGCGGTTCGGTCGTACGCGTAGAACGCCCCTTCTTGGTCGGGGTTCTCGCCGTAACGCAGCGTCTGCACGCGACGCAACGACGCGAGCAGACGCTCGGGAAACGCCTCCCACGGCCCGTCGGCGCCAAGGTACTCCGCCACCGCGGCGTCGTACCCACTCACGTGCCGGAACGCCTTGGCCGCCAACGTGCGCTTGAAGTCGGCACGGCTGGGTGCGTCGAGCGCGGCGAGGACCCTGTCGTAGTCTGTCGGGTCCACGATGACGTACACGTCGCGGTGGCTCTTGGCGGCCGCGCGCAGCATCGTCGGCCCGCCGATGTCCACCTGCTCCATCGCCTCGTCGACGGTCACGCCTTGCTCCGCGATGGTTTCGCGGAACGGATAGAGGTTCACGGCCACCAGATCGATCGGGAAGTAGCCCGCCTGCTCGAGCGCGGCCATGTCGTCGGCCCGCGCGCGGCGCGCCAGCAGGCCCGCGTGGATGGCCGGGTGGAGCGTCTTCACCCGCCCTTCCATCATCTCGGGGTGCCCGGTCACGTCGGAGACGTTCGTCACGTCGAGTCCGCCGTTGCGCAGCGTCTTCGCGGTGCCGCCCGTGGAGAGGATCTCCCACCCTCTCGTCGCCAAGCCACGAGCGAACGGGACGATCCCCGTCTTGTCCGACACGCTGAGCAACGCCCGCTTCATCTCGTGGACTCCTCGATGGTGTTCCTCAGTGATTGCGTCATGGGTGTCGGCTCGAGCCCCGCGGCGAGCGCTTGGCACACGTGATCGACCGCAAGCGGATAGAGCTCGTGCTCGACCGCGAGCACACGCGCCGCGAGCTCCTCCGCCGTGTCGCCCGCCAGGACCGGCACGCGCCGCTGGGCGACGATCGGCCCCCGGTCGTACTCCTCATCCACGAAGTGGACCGTGGCTCCGCTCTCCCGCGCACCCGACTCGATCACCGCAGTGTGCACGCGCTTGCCGTACATCCCCTTGCCGCCGAACGCGGGAAGGAGTGCAGGATGGACGTTCAGCATCCTACCGCGATAGCGCGCCACCACCTCGCGTGGTATCAGCTTCACGTAGCCAGCTAGCAAGATGAGCGCGACGCGGTGCCGCGCGAGCAGCTCGAGCATCTCCTGCGCCACGGCGCTCGCATCACGACCGGAGGTGGCGATGACCGCGCTCGGCACGTTCGCGGCCGCCGCCCGCTCGATGGCGCCAGCATGCTCGCGATCGCTCACGAGGAGCACGATGCTCCACGTGCCGTCGGGCGTCTGGTGGTCCAGGAGCGCCTGGAAGTTCGAGCCGCCCCCCGAGGCGAAGACCGCCGCCCGCACCTTCACGCGAACTGACTCCCCGTGTGCCCCATCAGGTACGGGTTCGTCGCGCGCTCCTCGCCGACCGTGGTGGGCGGGCCGTGCCCCGAGTAGAGCACCGTGGTGTCGGGGAGCGTGAGCACCTGATCGCGGATGGACTTCATGAGCGTGGTGAAGTCGCCGCCGGGGAGGTCCGTCCTGCCGATCGAGCCGTGGAAGACGACGTCACCCACCAGCGCGAAGCTCCTGTCGGTCGCCACCAGGATGACGTGGCCGGGAGCGTGCCCCGGCGCCGAGCGTACGTCGAGCGTGCAGCCCCCGACGTCGAGGCGCTGGCCGTGGGCGAGCTCGTGCGTGGGCTCGGGCTGTGCGGCCACGCGAACCCCGAACATCGCGGCCTGCTGAGGCGCGCGCCGGTACATCAGCATCGCATCCGGATGGATCCAGATGGGCACGTCCGGGAAATGCGCCCGCACGTCGGCGACACCCTCGACGTGATCGATGTGCGCGTGCGTGAGAAAGATCGCGCTCAAGTCGAGCTTCTCGGCGAGGATCGCGTCGACCATGCGCGGTGCGTCCGCACCGGGATCGACGACCGCTGCGGCCCTCGTGGGCTCGCAGACCGTGAGGTAGGCGTTCTGTCCGAACCCCCCACCCGTGAAGGTCCGGACGATCACCGTGCTGGCTAGCCTTCAGTGCTCGAGACTGAAGGGGCCGTCAAACGGTGAACGAGCTCCCGCACCCGCATCCGCCCGTGGCGTTCGGGTTCCGGAAGGTGAAGCCCTGACCCATCATGCTGCTGACGTAGTCGATTTCGACGCCGTTCAGGTACTGGGCGCTGAACGGGTCCACGAACACCCGCACGCCTTCGAGGGTGAGCACTTCGTCGTCGGCTTCCGGCGCGTCCTCGATGTTGAGCCCGTACTGGAAGCCCGAGCACCCACCGGGGAGGACCGCCACCCGCAGCCCGACGTCCTGGTTGGCGCCGTGCTCCGCGATGAAGTCCTGGACCTTTGCGGTCGCCGTTCTCGTCAATGTGACCATGGTTCCAAGGTAATGGAGGCAGAAAAGCCCTTCAACGGAGCCGGTCCCCGAGGATGAGATCCGCGGCCGCACGGAAATCGTCCACCACCCGCACCCCCTCGGGCACCCTGCTCTCGTGCTCCCTTCCGTACCCCGTTCGCACCAGGATGCCCCGCCCTCCCAGCTCGGCGGCGGGGAGCACGTCGGCGAGCTTGTCTCCGACGCAGTAGGAGCGAGCCAGGTCGATCCCCAAGGCCGCCGCGGCCCGCCGGTGCATCCCCGTCCCCGGCTTCCGGCACTCGCAGGGTCCGGTGACGTCGGGGTGATGCGCGCAGTGCTCGACGCCATCGACGGTGACGCCGTCTGCGGCGAGCACCTGCCTGAGCCGCTCCGTCACGGCCTCGTAGTCGGCCTCGGTGTAGAGCCCCCGCGCGATCCCCGACTGGTTCGTCACGATCACGACGGCGAACCCGGCGCCGCGCAGCCCGCGGAGGGCGTCAGGCACCCCGGGCACCAGGGCCACGCCGGCGGGGTCCGCCAGGTACGACCTCTCGACGATGATCGTGCCGTCGCGGTCGACGAACACGGCCGGCCGGAGCGGCATCAGTCGGACGAGACCTGGCGCAGCGCCTCCTGGACCCGGCGCACCAAGTCGTCCTCTTGCCCGGGCAGGACCGTGCGCACGTCGAGCCAGAGCCGATCCTCCACGATGCGGCCGACGACCGGCGGACGTCCGTCCCGCAGCGCGCGGGCCAGCGCATCGGCCCCCACGCCCCGCACCTCGACCGCCTTCGACGGCAGCTCCACCTCCGGAAACGTGCCGCCGCCGACGGCACCAGCCGCGTCGACCACGCTGCATGGGACGCCCGCTGCCGTCAGCGCCGTGCCAAGACGACCCGCACGCACACTCAGCTCGGCGAGCGGCGCGCCCAGCATGCGGAGCGTCGGGATCTCCTCGCGCGCGCGTGCCGGGTCTCGGTAGAGCCGAAGCGTCGCCTCGAGCCCCGCGAGCCCGACCTTGTCGACGCGCAGAGCGCGGCAGAGCGGGTTCGCGCGCAGCTCGGCAATCAGCGCGGCGCGCCCGAGCAGGATACCTGCTTGGGGGCCCCCCAGCAGCTTGTCGCCCGAGAACGTGACCAGGTCAGCTCCGGCCGCGAGCGCGTCGTGCGGCCTGGGCTCACCCGTCAGACCGAGGTCCGCAGCGTCGATCATCAGCCCCGAGCCCAGGTCATGGAGGAGCGGCACGCCTCTCTCGAGGGCCAGCCCCGCCAGGTCCTCCAGGGATGCCTCTTCCGTGAAGCCGGTGATGCGGAAGTTCGAGCGGTGCACCTTGAGAATGGCACGTACCGACGCGTCCTTCAGCGCCGCCTCGTAGTCGCGCAGCCGCGTGCGGTTCGTGGCACCGACCTCGACGAGGCGTGCACCCGAGCGCTCGAGGATCTCCGGGATGCGGAATCCGCCACCGATCTCGACCAGCTCTCCGCGCGACACGACGACGCCGGCGCCGCGGGCGAGGGCGTTCAAAGCGAGCACGAGCGCTCCGGCAGCGTTGTTCACGACCAGCGCGGCCTCCGCACCCGTCAGCTCGCACAGGAGCGAGGCACAGTGGACGTAGCGCGAGCCACGCTCACCAGCGTCCAGATCGTACTCGAGGTTCGTGTAGTCACGGGCGGCGGCGATCATCGCGTCTACGGCGGCCGTTGCGAGCGGTGCGCGGCCCAGGTTGGTGTGGAGCACGACCCCGGTCGCGTTGATCACGCTCCGCAACGAAGGCACCTCGCCGGCCTCCAGCGCTCGCCCGGCAGCCAGCGCGTAATGCGCCGCGGTGGTCAGGTCGACGGCCGCTTCCCCCCGCCCCACCGCCTCCCGCACCTCCGCGACCGCGCCTCGGGCCGCCTCCAGCACCCGGCCGCGCGGATAACGCGCGAGGAGGGGCGCGAAGTCGGGGGATGCGAGCAGACTGTCGACCGACGGGATGGTGCGGCGCGGATCGCTCATCGCCCAATCCCGAGCGTGTCGGGAGTCAGGCCACCGGCTCCCCCAGTCGGACCCCCGCCTGCGGCGGCGCCCGGCGCCCCACCGGCTGCACCGTTCGGCGCCCCGCCTGCAGCAGCGTTCGGCGCCCCACCGATTGCACCGTTCGGCGCCCCGCCTGCAGCAGCGTTCGGCGCCCCACCGGCATCCCCGCCGGGCGCCCCACCCGGCCCGGCCGGTGCCGGAGCGGCTTCCCGCAGCCTCAACACCAGCTCGACCTCCCCACCACCGCCGGCGACGCCGTTGATGTTCACGACGCCGCTCGCCTGCACCCGGTAGTCGGCCTCGGCCTCGAGCAGCGCGTCGAGCATCCCCACGAGTCGGCGTGTAGGCAGCGGCCTGGTCACGTTCGGAGTCGTGGAGGGCCCACCCTGGAGGCGCGGCGGGACGGGGCGGCTCGGAGGTCTGGGCGACGTGCCGCTTCGAGGTGCCGCATCGACGCCCCCGGCGACGCCCCCCGCCCCTGAGACGGGAGCGGGCGGCGCAGCGCGCGGCTGAGCCGCCTGGTCGACCGCGCCGGTCGAGTCGGGCGCAGGCGGCGCAACCGGTGCGAGGGCCGCCGCGGCCGCTGCGTCGATCGAGTCGAGGCGAGCGAGCGAGTCCGCCACCTGATCCACATAGGCGGCGTACTCGCGCTCGTGGAAGAGCCGGACCACGCGCGGCGCGCTCGCGCTGTCACGCTCGAGCGCCACGACTACCCCCGCAGCCGGAACGTCGACGTCGAGGTAGTCGTCGAACTCGAGCGCGATGGTCACCGAGTCCAGCGCGGTGGCGCCCATCGCGACGGCCGCCGTGGTGTCGTACGGCAGCGTGGCGACGTCGACCAGCAGCGTATCGCCCGACGCGAGCGCGGACGATGCGAACCCCTGCGGCTCGCGCGCGTCGAGTGTGCCGTCCCGGTCGACGTCCTCGAAGGCGGTGATCGTGTACTCGCCCTCGGGCAGATAGCGGAAGGTGTAGATCCCCGCTTGGTCGGAGCGCGCCAGATAGACCAGCGAGTCGGCGCTGACGGCCTGCACGAGCGCGCCGCGCGTCGCGCCGCCGTTGGTCCGGCTCCATACCTGGCCAGCGAGCGCCGTCGGTGGCGCCTCCCCGCCGGTCGAGAACACCAGCTCGAACGGATCGCGCAGCTCGTTGCCGAACATGTCGCGCACCATGGGGAGCAGCGTCACGCGATACACGATCCCGGAGCGGAAGCCTCCCTCGACCTCGACGCTGAGGCTCGTCCTGCCGTGCCGCACACGCACGCGGCCGGTGCGTGGCGATACGGTCACCGCGTCGTCGAGCTGGCCGGCCGACACGTTTTCGCTGATGCGCTCATCGAAGAAGAAGCGCACGTTCGCGTTCATGTCCGTGAGCGTGGCGAAGGTGTCGGGCTCGGTCCTCACCAAGACCGGCGGGCGCCGATCGACGGGCCCGCCGGGGGGCGCTCCCTGGTTGGCGCACGCCGAGGTCCACGCGAGCGCGAGCGCCGCGAGCACCGGACCCGCCGTCGCGACTCCAGGACGAGCGCTCAGGCGCCCACACCCTCCAGAGCGGTGAGCTTCACCTGCAGCTTGGAGCGCTGCTCCTCGAGCTGCGTCAGTCGGTCACGCTCCTTCTGCACCACGTCTGCAGGCGCCCGCGCGACGAACGATTCGTTGGCGAGCTTCTTGGTGGTGCCCGCGTGCATCCCCTGGAGCTTGGCGATCTCCTCGCGCAGCCGCGCGCGCTCACGGTCCAGATCGATCACGCCCTCGAGCGGCACGAACACCTCGACGCCGCTCTTGAGCACTGCGTGGGCTCCCACGCCGTGACCCGCGCTGGTCTCGATGCGGTTCACGCGCGCGAGCTGCTCGAGCGCCGGGCCTTGCTCGCGGACGAGCGCTGGGAAGCCGTCACCGTCCGCGGTTCCGCTGCGCCACACGTGCACGGCGACGCGCCCTCCCTCCGGCACGCCGTACTCCTTCCGCAGGCGTCGCACCTCGACGATGAGCTCCTGGAAGCCGGCCATGTCCCGTTCGGCCTCGTCGGACTCCCAGCGCGCCTCGGCCTCGGGCCAGCGCGCGACGATGAGGTCGTCCGCGCGCGTCTCGCCCGTCGGCACCGGGAGCCGCGCCCACAGCTCCGCGGTCACGAACGGAATCACGGGATGCAGGAGCCGCATCGCCTGGTCGAGCACGGTGACCAGAGTGGAGCGGGCGGCCTCGCGGCTCGCCGCGTCGGCACCAGCGCCGAGTCGCGACTTGATCAGCTCGAGGTACCAGTCGCACACGTCGCCCCAGAAGAAGTGGTACGTGCCCTCGGCATATTCGTGCAGGCGGAAGCGCCCGAGGTTGTCCGTGGCGGCGGCGGTCGCGCGCTGGAGGCGCGACAGGATCCAGCGGTCCTCGAGCTCGAGGTCGGCGGCCACGTCGTCGAGTGGGCGCACGGGCGCGTCGCCGAGGCTCATGAGCGCGAAGCGGCCTGCGTTCCAGATCTTGTTGGCGAAGTTCCGCCCGTTGGCGAACGCGGCTTCCACGTTCTCGTGGTCCAGCGCGATGTCGGTGCCCACCGCACATTGGCTCACGATGGTATAGCGCATGGCGTCCGCGCCGTACGCGCTCACGACCTCGAGCGGGTCGATGCCGTTGCCCAGCGACTTGGACATCTTGCGCCCCTTCATGTCCCGCACGGTTCCGTGCAGGAAGACTTCGGTGAAGGGTGCGGCGCCCTGGAACTCGTACCCCATCACGATCATGCGCGCGACCCAGAAGAACAGGATCTCGGGTGCGGTGACCATGGTGTGCCCAGGGTAGAACGCTCTCAGGTCGTCCGTCTCGCGGGGCCAGCCGAACACGGAGAACGGCCAGAGCTGCGAGCTGAACCAGGTGTCGAGCACGTCGGGGTCCTGGATGAGCTCGGCGCTGCCGCACTTCGGGCACTTCGCCGGGTCCTCGCGCGGGACGATGACCTCGCCGCACGCGCAGTACCAAACCGGAATGCGGTGCCCCCACCAGAGCTGCCGCGAGATGCACCAGTCGCGGATGTTCTCCATCCAGTGCTCGTACACGCGCTGCCAGTGCTTCGGCGTGAACGTGACCGTGCCGTCGCGCGACGCCCGCAGGGCCGGCTCCGCGAGCGGCTTCATCTTCACGAACCACTGCAGCGAGAGCCGCGGCTCCACGACCGTGTGACACCGGTAGCAGTGCGGCACGGCGTGCGTGTGCGGCTGCTCCCCCTCGAAGAGCCCCTGCTCCTTCAGCGCGGCGATGACTCGCTTGCGCGCCTCGAAGCGGTCGAGCCCTCGGAACGGCGCGGGCACGGCGTCGTTCATGCGCGCGTCGGCCGTCATGACCTCGAGCGGCACCAGCCCCGTGCGCGACGCGATCTCGAAGTCGTTCGGGTCGTGCGCCGGCGTGACCTTCACGAAGCCGGAGCCAAACTCGGGGTCGACCGCGGCGTCTGCGACGACCGGAATAGCGCGCCCGGTCAGGGGCAGTTCAACCTGCGCGCCGACGAGTCCCCGGTACCGCGGATCCTCGGGATGCACCGCGACGCCCGTGTCCCCCAGCATGGTCTCGGGACGCGTCGTCGAGACGGTGAGGTACCAGCGCCCGTCGGGGAGGCGTCCCACCCTCGAACCCTCGGCCTTCGCGGCGCGCTCTGCGGCTGCCGACGCTTCGGCCACGAGCGGATACCGCAAGTGCCAGAGTGTACCCGCGGTCTCCTCTCCTTCCGCCTCCTCGTTCGAGAGTGCCGTGAGGCAGCGCGGGCACCAGTTGATGATGTACTTGCCCCGGTAGATCAGACCCTTCTCGTAGAGTGAGACGAACACCTCGCGCACCGCGCGCTGCAGATCCTCGTCCAGCGTGAAGCGGGTCCGTTGCCAGTCGCACGAAGCACCGATCGCCTTGAGCTGGTCCAGGATGGTGCCGCCCGTGGTGGTGACGAAGTCCCACATCCGCTTCAGGAACTCTTCGCGCCCCAGCTGGTCGCGCGTGAGCCCCTCGGCCGCGAGGCGACGCTCGACCACGTTCTGCGTGGCGATGCCCGCGTGGTCGGTCCCCGGCACCCAGAGCGCAGCGCGACCCTGCATGCGCCGCCACCGGATGAGCACGTCCTGGACGGTGTCGTTCAGCCCGTGCCCCATGTGCAGCGCCGCGGTCACATTCGGCGGCGGAATCACGATGACGTACGGAACGCGCCCCTCCTCGAGCACGGCCGCAGCAGGCACGTGGAAATAGCCGCCCTCCATCCAGGCGCGGTACCTCGCGGGCTCGATCGCTCGCGGATCGAGACGAGGTCCAAGCTCCTGCGTCACATGGGCTCCGAAGTCACCTGATGTCTGCGCTCGTCCGCCGAGGGGCGGCTCGGCCGTAAGATGGCGAGGGCCCCGGGGCTTCGGAACCGTAGACCCGCCGACTCGCGGCTAGCGGGCTTCGACCGGCTGGGCCTGGGTAGCGCCCTGCGGCGCGGGTCCCAGAACGCTGGGATCGATGTTCCGGAGCGTCTGCACGCGCGGCGGCACGTCCCGCGCGGCCTCCGCCTCCTGGTGCTGCGCCTGCAAGGTGTCGAAGATCTTCTCGGGCACCTGCAGGAACGCCTCCGCCGCCTCCGGGCCGAAGTGCCGCCCCCGCTGGTTGGACACCTCGTCGCGCGCGACTTGCGGATCGCGCGAGTGCCGGTACGCGCGCGTCGAAGTCATGGCGTCGTACGCGTCGCAGACGGCCATGATCTGTGCGACCAGGGGAATGCGGTCCCCGGAGAGTCCCTCGGGATATCCGCTCCCGTCCCAGCGCTCGTGGTGGTACCGCACCCCCGTGGTGAGGTGCTGGAGCGTCGGGATCCCCTCGAGGATCTCCGCCCCGTCGGACGGATGCGCGCGGATGAACGCGAACTCCTCGTCGGTCAAGCGGCCGGACTTCGCCAACACCCGCAGCGGCACGGCCAACTTGCCGAGGTCGTGCAGGTAGCCCCCCGCCCACAGCACGGAGCGCGTGTGGGCGTCCAAGTCGAGCTGCTCGGCCACCGCAACCGCGAGCACGGCGACCCGGCGGGAGTGGCCCGCCGTGTAGGGGTCTTTGGCGTCGATCAGGTTGGCGATGATGGTGAGCAGCTGGCTGGTCGAAAGCGGCGAGACTTCTTCGGGGAGCAGGCTCTCCGCGGCGCGCAGCACCGTGTGCCGGTAGCTCTCCCAGTCGAACCGGGGGATGCTCCCCGCGCGCTGCAGCGCCAGGAAGCACTCACCGACGTCGGGCGCGAACTCTTTGCCCAGGCCCCGCTGCACGACTTCGCTGACCTCCTGCGGGCCGAGCGGGCCGCGGTGTGGCCGTTGCTGACCGAGCGCTGCCACTGTGTCGGCGAGGCGCAGGATGCGCGCGCCCAGAGGAATCTCGCGGGCGCGGAGGCCGTCGGGGTATCCGCCCCCGTCCCACCACTCATGGTGGTGTCGCAGAAGTGGTGCGAGATCCTGCAGGTGGGGCACGCCCTGTACGCGCTCCTCCGACCGCTGCGGGTGCAGCTCGACGCGCTGGCGCACATCGGGAGCGAGCTGCGGCGTCGGGTTCTCCCAAGCGTCCTCCGCCAGCCCGACCATGCCCATGTCGGAGAGGATCGCGCCGAAGAAGAGCCCCGAGCACTCGGCCCTGGAGAGCCCCATCTCGCGACCCAGGTGCGACGAGAGCATCGCCACCATGGGGCCGTGATCCCGTAAGTACCCTTTCGCGGAGCCCATGACGTTGGTCAGGGCCTCCAAGAGACCGGCGTAGAATGCCCTGCCTGAATCCATGCCTCGGTCCACGAACGGCGCGATGCGGCCGCGATAGAGGGTCTTACGGACTATACAGCGCCCGCCGCGGTCGCCACCAGAGCAATGGCGCCGGGCTACCGAGGGGCGATGCGGCCGCTGTCCGCCCGGGCCTGTGCCTCGGCGCGCTCCCGGTCCCGGCGCGCCCGGATCGCGTCTATGCGCTCACGCACGTTCTGCTGCACCAGGGCGTTGGCCCCCTGCCGCTGCAGCTCCGCGAACTCCCGCATGTATGCGCGGTCGTCCGCAGACCCCGAGAAGGTCACCGGGAAGGGGATGACGACGTCCCCGAGGAAGAGCTGGCCGTCCGCGACGCCCCACCGATCCCCATCCCCGTCCGTGAAGGTCCAGTCTCGCCACGCGGCCTCGGCAGCGGCAGCAGCGGCGACCGAGTCGTTCCAGGCGCCTAGGCGTCCCGCGATCAGGAGCTCCTCCCGTTGCGCGGGGGTCAGCGTGTGGAACTCCGGGGGAAGCGGCGCCCAGATCCGCTCGTCCCTGAGCGCAGGCTGCAGCCTCTGGGCTGGGGTCTCGCCAGGCCGCCCGGGTCCGGTCAGATCCGGCAGCGTGATCTCAGGGCCCGTGTCTCCGATGTTCGGGCGCACCACGATGACTTGAGGTACGGGCCCGGTCGTCAGGGCAGCCGGCTCATCGGGGCGGGCGGTAGCCTGGGGCGGCGGCGAGCCCCCGATGATCCAGACGATCTCGGGGGCGTCGTCGGCCGGTGTGACCGCGCGCACCGCCGGGCTGTTGGAGGGCGATGGCAGCGAGAGTCCGAACACCGCACCCAGCAGGATCGCGACGTGGATCCCGACCGAGACCCCGAACGAACCCCACGTGACCCGCCGGTTGCCGAGGCTCCCCCGATGGAACGGGGAGGGCTGCGCCTGCGGCGCGGAGGGCGTGGGGGTGGCCATCTCTGCTCCTAAACCACCTGCGGATGTCGGTTCCTGGGAGAGGCTCGGCCCGGCGGCGCTCACGCGAGCCCTCCCAAACGGCCCGCGGCCGCCTCGAGTCGGTCCTCCCCGACCGTCAGGGCCACGCGAAAGTACCCCTCCCCCCCCTTCCCGAGCGAGGCTCCTGGTAGAACGATCACGCCGCACTTCTCCAAGGCCCGCCGGGCGAACGCCTCCGACGGCTCCCCGCCCGGAACGGGAATCCAGAGGTACATGGTCGCCTTGGGCGACTCCACCTCGAAGCCGGCCCGGCGGAACCCGCGCACCGCGGCGTCCCTACGGCGCTGGAAGGTCGCGACGTTCCCTGGCACCCAGGTCTCCCAGGAGGCCAGCGCGGCCACCCCGGCGGCTTGGATGCCGAGATACCCACCCGTGTCGACGAAGGACTTCACGCGCGACAGAGCCCCCACGATCTCGGCGTTGCCGACTGCCCAGCCGAGCCGCCACCCGGTCATGTTGTACGTCTTGGAGAACGAGTGGAACTCGATCGCCACGTCGCGGGCGCCCTCGAGCTCGAGCACGCTGCGCGGCCGGTAGCCGTCGAACGCGAGCTCGGAGTACGCGTGGTCGTGGGCGAGGATCGCGCCGTGGCGCGCACAGAACGCGATCGCCTCGTGGTAGTAAGCGTCCGGGGCGGTCGCCGTCGTCGGATTGTTCGGGTAGTTGAGATAGAGGATGCGCGTGCGGCGCGCGACGTCCGCCGGGATCTCGTCCAGCGGAATCAGAAAGTCGTTCGCGCGCGTGAGGCGCACGACGTGTGGCTCTCCCCCGGCGAACGTCACGCCACCGAAGTACGCCTGATAGCCGGGATCGGGGATCACGCCCACGTCGCCGGCACCGACGAACGCGAACGGGAGGTGCGCGAGCCCCTCCTTGGAGCCGATGAGCGGGAGCACCTCCGTCGCCGGGTCCACGACCACCCCGAAGCGGCGGTGCATCCACGCTGCGATGGCCTCGCGCAGCTCGGGAAGCCCCGCCTGGAAGCCGTAGCGCGAGTAAGCCTGCTCCCCGGCGACCTCACGCAGGCGCGCGATGACGGCGGGGGGCGGATCGAGCAGCGCATCCCCCGTGCCGAGGTCGATGACGTCGACGCCTTGGGATTCGATTCGGCGCCGGATCTCCCGCATGCCGGCGAGCGGGTAGGCGGGGAGCGCCCCGAACCGCTCGCTGGTGCGGCGCATGGAGCCGACTAGCTCTCGGCGACCACGGGGTTCGAGACGGAGCCCACCCCGCCGACCTCGACTTCGACCACGTCGCCAGGCTGTAGCGCTCCAACGCCCGAGGGCGTCCCGGTCGCGATCAGGTCACCGGGCTCGAGGGTCATGAAGCGCGTGACGTGCGCGATGAGCGCGGGAATGTCGAACACCATGTCGTCGGCGCCGCTCTGCTGACGCACCTGGCCGTTCACGCGTGTGGTGACCGAGAGCGCGTTCCGGTCGACCTTGGCGAGTGGGGTCACGGGCCCCACGGGGCAGAACGTGTCGAACCCCTTGGCACGGCTCCACTGCCCGTCACCCTTCTGTAGCGCCCGGGCCGTCACGTCGTTGATGGCGCACAGCCCGTCGACGAACTCCCAGGCGCGCTCCTTCGGTACGTGCTTGGCGCGCTTGCCGATGCGCACCCCGATCTCACCTTCGTAGTCGATTTGCCCGGCCCATGCAGGCATGACGATCGCCTCACCGGTCGCGACGAGCGACGACGGAGGCTTGAGGAAGACCAGCGGCTCCTTGGGGATCGGGTTCCCGAACTCGGCCGCGTGCTTAGCGTAGTTCAGGCCGATGCAGACGATCTTCGTGGGTCGAGACATCGGCGTGTCCGGCGACCGGCGCGGCTAGGTGCAACCGCTAGTGCGCCTCGTCGCTCGACTCCTTGGTGTGGATCCAGGTCCCGATGAAGGCCGCGAGCGCCGCGATGGAGAGGAACCCCCCCACCACCGTGAACCAGAACCCGATGTCGCCGTGACCCTCTTCCCAGCCCGAGCTCGCGCGCGTGAACGCGGCGAACGCGAGGACGATGTAGACCACGCCCACACCCATGCCGAGAATCCGCTTCATGGTGTCCGTGTCCCGCCGTTGAGAGGCGCAAGTTGAGTGGCGCAGCAATCTATCCCGCTACCCATTCGCGTAGAAGTCCTCCAGACGCCGGCGCACCTCGTCCCACGGGCCCTTCACCACGGGTGCCTCCGGGAGGGACTCGCGCAGATACCAGGCATACCGCTTGGTGACGAGGCGGTCGTCGAGCACGAGCACCGCGCCCCGGTCGGTGCGCGTGCGGATGAGCCGCCCGAACCCCTGCTTCAGCCGAAGCGCTGCATGCGGAAGCATGAAGTGCTGGAAGGGGTCTGCGCCCCTCGCTTCCAGGGCTTCCATGCGGGCCGCCGTGATCGGCTCGGTCGGGACGCGGAAGGGGAGCTTCTGGATCACGAGCCCGCGCAGTGGGTCACCGGGCACGTCCACGCCCTCCCAGAAGGACGACGTCCCCAGCAAGATCCCGTGCCCCGCCCCCACGAACCCTTCCAGGAGCCTGGAGCGGTCCCCATCGCCCTGGACGTAGAGGGGCCAGGGGAGCCCGGGCCCTTCGCGTCTCAGGAGCTCGGCCACCCGACGCAGGGCCGTGTGGGAGGTGAAGAGCGCGAAGATCCCGCCCCCGGTGATCTCCGCGAAGTCGCGCACGACCGCAGCCGTGGCGTCGTGGAACTCGACCTCCCTCCCCTCCGCAGGCGGAAGGTCGGTCGGGACTCCGAGTAAGGACTGCGTCGTGAAGTCGAACGGATACAACACGATACGCTCGGTGACTTCGAGTGGCTCATCGACCTGCTCGGAGCGATCCGCCTCGAGTCCGAGCCGCCCGCGCAGGAAGTCGAAGCGCTTCCGCGTGGCGAGCGTGGCCGAGGTCAGCACCGCGGCTTCGACCTGGCCGAAGAGCGACTCGCGCAGGACCGCGCCCAGCTCGATGGGGGCAGCCGCCAAGGAGAGGTTCGCCTGGCGTCCCTGTCCCTTGGCTTCCATCCAGCGGACGTACGCCGCGCTGTCTTCCCCGGGCGCCAGCACCAAGCGAAGCCCTTGTGCCGAGGCGGCGAGCCGGCGCTCGATGGCGCGCAGGTCGAGGATACGGCCGACCAGCCGCTCGGAGAGCTCCTCCGACAACTCGAGTCGTGAGCGCAGCTCCCCTACCTCGCGCTCCAGCTCGCCCAGAGCCCCGAGGGCACGCGCCAGGTCCTCGTGCACTTCCGCTCGCTCCGCGGGCTCGCCGATGCCGGCGGGGCCGAGGCGAGCCGCACCGGTCCCCGGAACGGCCAGGGGCTCGAGCTCCTCGACCAGCGCCTCCACGGTGGCGAGCGCTCGCGAGAGCGCCGGGCGGACCCGATTCTCCGTGCGCTCGCGAAGCTCCTGCGCGAGGGGCGTCCCTGCGACCCCCTCGTGCACCGCGGTCAGGATCCCCCGCCCTTTGCGATCGAGTCGCGAGAGGGCGCGGTAGAGGCTGCGGCGCGTCACCTCGACGCCGAGGTGCGACGTGGCCGCGTCCTCGACGTTGTGCGCTTCGTCCAGGATGACGCGATCGTAGGCCGGAAGCACCGCCGCGTCGGTGTAGTTCTGCGTCGCACGGCGAACCGCGAGGTCGGTGAACAGCAGATGGTGGTTCACGATCAGCAGCTCCGAGGCTGCCGCCCGCCGGCGCGACTGCTGGTAGAAGCACGCCTGGAAGTGGGGACACTTCGCGCGCAAACACATGTCGGTGTCGCTCCGCACCTCCTCCCATACGTCCTCCGAAGGTGGGCTCGACAGGTCCGAGAGCGAGCCGTCCTCCGTGCTCTCGATCCACTCGAGCAGCCCGCGGATCTCTCCGGAGCGATCCTCCTCGAAGAGGCTCGTCTGCCCTTCCGCGGCGAGGAGCGCGCGCCTTATCGAGACGTAGTTCCCCCTCCCCTTCACCAACGTCCACTTCACGTCACCGAGCAGGCTGCGCACCAGGGGAAGGTCCTTGCCCGCCAGCTGCTCCTGGAGGTTGATCGTGTTGGTGGAGATGACGGTCCGTCCGCCGTTCTCCTGCGCCCAGCGCGCCGCGGGCACGAGGTACGCGAGCGACTTCCCGGTGCCGGTGCCCGCCTCGACGATGGCGATGCCGCCCTCGTTGAAGCGTGCGACGACCTCGCGCAGCATCTCGCGCTGACCGGGTCGATCCTCGAATCCCTCGAAGCGGCCCGAGAGAGCGCCCCCGGGCGCGAGCACGGATTCGAGCTCGTCAGCATCGAGGTCGACGAGCTGCCGGGGCACGGGCGGCTCCACCACCACGTAGAGGCGCTCGGCCGCGTTGTCGACGATCGCCGTTCCGAGGCCCTGCTCGTAGAGCCGGGCCGCGACGGACATGTCGGCCTCGGACGGCTCCAGCACCCCATCCGGGTGGTTGTGGAGCATCACGCCGCCGGCGGGGGCGTCCTTGGCCGCCACCAGGACGGCGGCGAACGAGCCGCGCGCGACCGCACGGGCATTCCGCACGACGCGGGCCTCGTCGACCGCGGCCAGGAAGCACACCTCCCGACCTCCCGCCCGCGCGATCTCGTCGCGAATCTTGGCCGCAGCCTCGCGGGCGAGCGTCAGCTCCGGCAGCGACGGATCGCGCGCGGAGGATGGGCGCGCGGCCGGCTCGTCACCTTCGAGCCCGTCCAATCCGAACAGCGCGCCGGCGAGTGGGCCCGTCGGGACCCGGAGCGGAAAGCCCTCGGGGATCGTCAATCCGTCTTGAGCGTCTGCTTCTTCGCGGCCGGGAAGAGCACGTTGTTCAGGATCAGACGATACCCCGGCGAGTTGGGATGCGCCGCCAGGTCGGTCGGCGGGTCGCCGATCTGATGCTCCGGGTCCTCGGGGTCGTGCCCGCCGAAGTAGGTCCAGGTGCCTTCACCCAAGTTCCCGTGGATGTACTTCGCCCACGTCCCCTCGTGTGCCAGCACGACCGTGGCCGGCTTGAGGAGGTTGTCGGCGAACGCGGTCGTCAGCCCGTAGAAGTCGGGGAGGACGGAGACGTGGTTCTGCGTGAGCATCGACGGGACCGGATCGAACTTGGCGGAGAAGTCGAAGAGCGTGTACGCCCCCAGCTCCTTGCGCCACGGCGTGTTCACCTGATGAGAGTCTATGTCCGAGAATGCGTTCACGGTCGGCGACACCTGCACCTGGGCACCGGTGAACGCCATGGTTCGCCCCCAGTCCATCTTCGACGAAGCGTCCGGGTCGGCCGGATTGCCGTCGGCGTAGGCCGCAGCGATGTCCACGCGCGCCCCTGCCAGCGCGAGCTCGAGAGTCTCCGTGCCCGAGCACATCGCGAAGAGGAAGCCCCCGCCCTCGATGTAGGCCCTGATCGCGGTAGCCACCCGCTTCTTCATCTCGGGCACGTTGGGCGCGCCCACCGAGCGGGCCATCTCCTGGTTGCGGTCCACCTCGTCCTGGAGCCAGTCGGCCCCGCCGTACGTGAGGAAGAACTTCGAGTACTGGCCGGTGAAGTCCTCGTGGTGGAGGTGCATCCACTCGTAGTCGGAGAGGCCTCCGCCGAGCACTTCCGTGTCCCACACGGTCTCGTACGGAATGCCGGCGTACTCGAGCGCCATCGTCACCGCGTCGTCCCAGATCTCCGAGTTCGGCGGCGTGTAGACCGCGACCCGGGGGGCCCGCTCGAGCGGAACCGCCTCCATGTTCGAGGCCGCGACGGTCGCGCGCATGCGGGCCTCGGCGGACGCGTCCATCGGCTCGATGCTGACGCCCCGGAGCGCCGCCTCCCGGCGCACGCCCGGCGTGTCGGGGAGCAGGAACGACCCTCCTCGGTAGTTGAGCAGCCATTCGGCCTTCTGGGATTGTTGCAGGACCCAGTAGGTCACGCCGTACGCGCGCAGGTGGTTCGCCTGCACGCGGTCCATGGGTACCAGGATCCACTGCGCGGACGCGGTCCGCGCAGTCGCCAGCAGGCTAATGGCCAGAACGGCCGCCCGGACGAACCTCACGAGCCGCGGCTCCTCAGGCGTTCGAGCTCCAGCCGGGCCTCGGGTACCACCGCCGAGTTGGGGCGGGCGATGATGAGCTCCTCGAGCAGCCGAATGGCCGTCGTCTCGTCCCCACCCGGTCGGCCGAGGTGGCGAGCGAGCGCGAGCGAGGCCTCGGCCACCTCCGGGGCGTCCGGAAAGCCCGCGATCAGCCGCTGGCGGAGGTCGGCGGCCAGCTCCGCGTCACCTCCGCGCTCAGCGAGGCGGGCGGACTCGGCGAGCAGCGGGGCGCGGTCACCCTCACGGAGGTCGACCGTGGCTTCGGCGAGCCCACGGGCGGCCTCGACGGGTCTACCGCGGTGGGCCTCGACCTCGGCGCTCACGAGGGCCTCGACACCGGGCTGGGACATGCGCCCGAGCAGAGCGCTCAGCTGAATGACTTCGGTCGCCTCGACTGCGGGCAGGCCGCTGACCGCGGTGAGCAGCGCCTGCCGACCGGTCTCGGTATCTCCTCGAGCCAGCAGGAGAAAGCCGCGCTCCAACGTGCTGCGCGGGCCTTCGATGCCCTCGAGGACCGACGCGGCCCCTTCATCGTTTCCCCGGGCCAGGAGGCTGACCGCCACCGAAGCCGCGACCTCATCCAGCTCGGGCGCGTCCGGATAGGCCGCGAGGAACGACCGCCAGGAGGCTGGAGCGCGGTCGGGGGTGGCGGACGCCTCGAGGCGAATCACCTCGGCCTGCGCGCGTCGGCGGTCGTCGGTACCCTGCCCGTATGACCCGGCGACGCGCCGCTGCGCCTCGAGCGCGAGCGCCGTATCGCCAGCTTCCAGCGACACCTCCACGATGCGGCGGTCGAGCTGCCGGCGCTCCTCGGGGTTGGCCGCGCCGCCGCCGAGCTCCTGGAAGGCCCACGCGGCGACGCTCGCGAGCCTCACCTCGCGCGCCCGACGGGCCACGTCCTCCAGGTACGCCTGGCGCGTCCGCCCCTCGAGGTCGTCCGCGCGCCGCCCGGCCAGCTCGATCGACTCATCCTCCAGCCCGAAGGCGAGGCTCGCGGTCAGCGCGCCGTCACGCCGCTCGGACACATCGGAGTCGGCCAGCGCCTCCACCAGGCGACGTTCGGCGTCGGGGTCATCGAGGCCGCGCACCCGCTCGACGACTTCCTCCATCCGCGCACCATCCCCGACCGCCGCCGCCCACTCTTCGACGGCACCCTCGGCGTCGTCCGCCTCGGCGAGTAGGTCACCGATCTCGAGCGCCAGGGCGTCCTCTGCGCCGATCGCCGTGCGCCCGCGCCGGAGCAACTCGAGCGAGCGCCGTGGCCCGAATGCGCGATGATACAGGCTCGCTACCGCACGGTAGGCGCCCTCGCTCGGGTCCCGCTCGAGCCAGCGCTCGGCTTCGGTGACCATGGCGTCCGCGGAGTCGGACTCGACCAGCAGCCCGAGGCTCAGCGCCTGCACCTGCGCGTTCGCAGACCGTGCCAGAAAGGCGACCACGACCGGACGCAGCTCCGCGAGCTGACCGCTCGCCCGCAGCACTCGCTCCAGGGCGAACACCGTCCCGGACGAGCGCGGGTCGAGCTCCAAGAGCCTCCGGTAGGCGGCCTCCGCACCCTCGAGGTCTCCCCGCGACTCGAGCGTCGCCGCTTCCAGCTGGAGGCGGCTCTCGGGGTCACCGCCCCGCCCCACCTGTGCACTCGCGTGGGACCCCACCAGGGCGAGCGCACCCAGGACCAACCAGACCCCTCGGTTCATCGACGGTTCAGGCGCTCGAAGTACTCGAGCACCAACTGCCGGACTGCAGGAGTCAGTGCGCGCATGTGCTCGCCGTCGGGGAGCTCGAACTGCAGCAGCCCGAGCTGCAAGTCCGTGAGGGGGGCGACGTCGCCTCTCTCGAATTCACCGGCTCGCGTGGATTCGCGCTCCTCGGACGACTCCTCCTGCTCGAGCGAGCGACCGGCGTCGAGCAGGCGGTGGAAGAGTCGCTCCTGGCGCTGCAGAACCTCGGGGGTCATGCGCCCCTGTGCGAGCTGCTGGGCGAGCTCGTCGGCTTCGCGGGCGAGCTCTTCCAGGTCCCCGAGCGCGTCGTCGGCCCCCGGCTCGCGAGAGGCGGTCTCGATGTCTCGCGCCACCTGACCTTGCTGCTCGGCGAGGCGCTCGAGCTGCTGGCGCATGGCCTGCTCGCCGAGGCGCATCGGTGCCATCTCGCCGCCCTGGGCCACCAGGTCGCCTTGGCGCTGCGCGAGCTGACCGACTTGCTCGGCGATGTCCTGCCCGCTCTGGCCAGCCCCTACCGACCCTGCCTGCTCGGCACTCGCCATCGCCATCATGGCGAGCTGGTTCATGCTGTTGAGGGCCTGCTGCGCCTGCTGCGACGCTTGGCTCGCCGAGCTGTTGCGGGTGTCGAGCGCCTGCAGGGCCTGCTGGGTCGCCTCCATCGCGCGGCCCACCTGAGCCGACAGCGCCGGGTCCGAGCCGGCCTGCTGCGTGCCCGCTTGTAGGTTCTCGGCCAGGTTCTGGAGGCCCCGCTGGATCGCAGCTTGCTCGCCTCTCATCTGGCTGAGTTGCTCCGGGCTCGCGCCCTGCATGCGCTGCATCAGACCCGCCTGGCTGCGCGCGAGCGAGAGGGCGTCGTCGGCGCCCTGCTGCAGCGCCGCCTGCGCGTCCGCCTGCGTTTGCTGCTGCATGTCGCCCTGCGCCTGCTGCATCTGATCGGCGGCCTGCTGCATTTGATCGGCGGCCTGCTGCGCCTGCTGGGCGGCCTGCTGGTCGTTGCCCTGCTGCGCCTGCTGCTCGGCTCGCTGCATCTGCTGACGCGAGTCGGCTGCGCTCTGACGCGCCTGCTCGACGTCGGCCGCCGCCTGCGGCTCGTCGAGCTGATTGAGGCGCTCGGCCAGCGCCTGCATGTCGGCGTCCAACTGCTGTGCGCGGTCGCCGAGCTGTGACTGCTGCTCGGCCCGCAGCTCCTGGTTGTCGGCCTCGCGCATGGCCTCGGCGAGCGCGCGCTGCTGACGTGCCAGCTCCTCGGCCTCGTCGGTGGTGGCTCGGAAGTCCTGCTCCACCGCCGCCCTGCGGAACTGCTCGACCGCCTCCTCGAGCTGCTGTCGGAGCAGCTCCGGGTCGCGGGGCATCTCGGGAGCGGGCGTGTCACCGCGCTGCGGGGACGCCTCCAGGTCGCGCTCCAACTCCTGCTGGCTCGACAGCTGCTGCAGCAGCTCCTGCAGCTCCTCGAGCTGAGCCGCGAGCTCTGGGTCCGCCTGGCCGAGGTCCTCGAGCATCTTCTGCAGCTCGGCGAGGTCGGCCGACAGCGAGTCGACTTGCGACATCAGCCCCTGCTGTTGATCCGCGGCGCGCTGCATCTGCTCGCGCTGCTGGAACGCCGGTTCGTTGGCGTTTCCGTTGCGGGGCTCGGGTGCGTTGGCGGCCTGCGCCTGGTTCTCGAGTGCCTGATTCGCATTCTCGACCGCCTGCCGTTCGGCCTCGGCGCGCAGCGCGTCGAGGCGGTCGGCGACGTTCTCCAGCGTCTCCTCGGCCTCGCGCCGTAGCTCGTTCACCATGGGCATGCGGAGCGCGTACTCGGCGGACACGCCGACCTGACCACTGGGATGCGTATCGATCACGCGCGCGAAGTACCTGACCGTGTCCCCCGGGAGCAGCCCCCACGTCGTGAGGTCGAGCGCGGGGCGAGCCAGCGCGCCGCGGGTGCCGCCGAGGGTGAGGCCCTGCACCACCGGCTCTTGGCGCTCCCCGAACACCGTCACCCGGTAGGCGACCAGCTCGAACCGGGCCAGCCCGTAGTCGTCGCGTGCGTCGATCACCAACGGCTGCTGCAGGGACAGCGGCAGGACCGTGTGTCCTGCCGGCAGGAGGATCGCGACCTCGGGAATCGAATCGGGCACCACCAGGATCTCGAGCGGGTCGGGTTGCACCTCGGCAGGCGTGCGCGCCTCGTCCAGGAAGATCCAGGGGAAGACTCCCCCGCGCTGCGGCATCCAAGCGCCGGAGAACGCGGTGCCGTCGACGTCGAGCGTCAGCGCCGCCGCACCGAGCGAGTCGACGAGCGTGGCCGCCGAGAGCGGACGGGACGCGAGCCCCTCGAACGTCAGCCGCGTTCCTGCAGGGAGGCGGAGAGGCGGCGGGTCACCGCGGTACTCGTCCGGCGGGATGCCCGTGTACCCGGGATACTCGACGTTCACGACCAGGTCGCTCACGAAGAGCGGATCGATGGGGACGATGCGGAACGCCGCCGACTCGGCGCCGTCCGGGGCACGCACGCGATAGTCGATGCTCGCCGAGACGTCCTCGAACGCGTAGCTCGTGAGGCCGTCCGCCACCTCGAGTCCCACCGAGCGCGCGACGTCACCGGCGATCTGGAAGTGCAAGTCGACCTGCAGCCTACCCACGGCCTCGATGTCGATGCGCACGTCGCTGCCTCGCATGACCTCGATTGTCCCCGGGGCCACCACCAGCGGTGCCAGGGTGGGGTTCAACATGGTGCTGACCGGAGACGAGAACCCCGCCCATGCGTCCGCCGTGCGGCTCGGCGAAGCGACACCGAGCGCCACGAGCCCCGCCGCGGCAACGGTGGATGCGATCAAGCCACGTCGACTCCAGAGCGCGACCGTGCGCCCCAGCTCTCCCGACAGCTCCTCCTCCCCGCGGCCGTCGAGCCCGGCGACGGTCTTGGCCATGGCCCGATCGACGAGCGCAGTGGAGACGCCCGGCCGCACGCTGCGCGTCAGCTCGAGCGAGCCCCGCACGACGCCGGGCTGAAGTCCAGCGGCGCGCTCGATGGCGCGCGAGAGCGTCACCTCGCCGAACCAACGCCCGGTGCCGACCCTGAACGCGACCAGCCCGGCGATGATCCAAGCGACGATGAGCGCGTCGAGGAGCGCCGGCACATTGCTCCCCGGGCGCCATCCGTCCGTCCCCACGGCGAACCAAGCGACCGCGAGCACGAGCACGACCCCGCCCGCCACCCAAGCGCCGACGGCGAGCGCAACGCGGCGGCGCAGGTGCGCGCGCACCGACTCGACTCGCTCGGAGAGCTGGCGACTGACTGGGCTCACGAAGCGTCCTGGCCCAGCGCGTACAGGAAGAGATTCACGCCCATGCGCAGCGCCTGCTCGCGGACCTCCGGCGGATCGTCGTGGACACCCTCGTCCTCCCAGCCATCGCCCAGATCCGTCTCGTAGGAGTAGAAGACCACCAGGCGCCCACCTAAGAAGATACCGAACCCCTGCGGGGCCTTGCCATCGTGCTCGTGAATCTTGGGGATCCCCTCGGGGAAGTCGTACAGCACGTGGTAGATCGGGTGATCCGGTGGAACCTCGGTGAGCTCCGCGTCCGGGAAGATCTCCTTCATCTCACGGCGGAACGACTCGTCGAGCCCGTAGTTGTCGTCGGCGTGGAGGAACCCACCCCCGACCAGGTAGGCCCGCAGCGCGGCGCGCTCCGCCGCGGTGAACGCGACGTTCCCGTGCCCCGTCATATATAGATAGGGGTGATCGGGAAGCGACGGGTCGAGGGCCGTAACGGTGGCCTCCCGAGCGGCCACCGGAATCCCGGTTCGCGTGCGAATCGCCGTCAGCAGGTTCGGGAGGGAGGACGCGTTGGCGTACCAGTCCCCACCACCGTCGTAGCGCAGACGGGCAATGCCGAGCGTGTCGCCGATCGGAACGGCGAGCAGGGCCGCGAAGAGGACGGGGATCATTCGGTCTCTACGTCTTCGACAATACGGGTGACCTCCTGAACCACACGGTACGCGTCGTTGCGCGCCAGGTCGAGCCGGACCGCGAGCTCCTTCGCGGCCGCGGATGGCTTCAGGCCCTCCCCGAGCAGGCGCGCGGCCAGGCGACGCGCGTTCTCCTCCACGTCCTCCCCTGCTTCTGCTTCGGTGGCGGGGGCCACGACCACCGTGACTTCGCCCCGAGGCGGATGCTCACGGTAGTAGGCTGCGATCGCCATGAGGGTTCCTCGGTTCACCTCTTCGTGCACCTTGGTGAGCTCGCGGGCCACCGCGCATGGCCGGTCCGCGCCACACGCCTCGGCGAGCGCCTCCAGCAGGCTCACCACCCGTTGCGGCGACTCGAAGAGCACGACGGTCTCGGTCGAGCGCGCCACGCGGTCGAGCAGCGCGCGGCGCTCGGGCCCTTTTCGCTCGGGGAAGCCCAAGAACGTGAAGCGCTCGCTCGGCAGCCCAGAAGCCACGAGCGCAGCGAGAATCGCACTCGGCCCGGGGATCGGCACCACGCGGTGTCCGGCCTCCATCACCGCGTCGACCACGCGGGCGCCCGGGTCGGACAGGAGCGGCGTGCCCGCGTCGGAGACGAGCGCGAGGTCTTCACCTCCCGCGAGCCAGGAGAGGATCTGCGCGCTGCGCTCGCGCTCGTTGTGCGTGTGTAGCGACACGAGCTTCGCGCGCGAGCCCACCCGCTCCGTCAGGATGCGCGTCCGCCGGGTGTCTTCGGCGAGCACGCGGCTCACCGAGCGCAGCGTCTCCGCTGCGCGTGGCGACAGGTCCTCGAGGTTCCCGATCGGGGTACTGACCAGGAAGAGCGTTGCCACGCGCGCGTCGGGGCTCGCGGGCTACAGGTGCTTCTTGATCTTCTCTTCCAGGACGGTCTTGGGAACGGCACCGACGACCGTATCCACGAGAGCGCCGCCCTTGAAGAAGAGGATGCTCGGGATCGACATCACGCGAAAGCGCGTAGTCGTACGCGGGTTCGAGTCCACGTCGACCTTGGCGACGTGCAGTCCCTTGTCGCGGTACTGCTCCGCGAGCTCCCCGACAACCGGAGCCACCAAGCGGCAGGGACCGCACCACACTGCCCAGAAGTCGACCATGTGCAGGCCAGCAGCCTTCTCGACCTCGTCCGCGAAGGTCGCGTCGGTCACGTCCACAACCGTGTCACTCGTAGCCATCTCTGTTCTCCTAATCCTCGTATGCGTAGCATGCGGTCATGAATCCCATCGACCACATCGGCGTCGCCGTTCATTCCATCGCAGAGAGCCGTCACACGTTCGAGCTCGTCTCCGGTGGCACCTGCACCGTACCCGAAACCCTCGAGGCCCAGGGCGTCCGCGTTGCCTTCGTCGACGCCGTCGAGCTGATCGAGCCCCTCCGTCCCGATACGACCCTGGCCCGCTTCCTGGAGCGGGAAGGTCAGGGACTCCACCACATCGCGTACCGTACCCACGATCTCGATGCCGAGCTGGCCCGACTGGAGGCCGCGGGTATGAAGCTCATCGACCGCACCCCGCGCACCGGAGCCAACGGGCACAGCATCGCGTTCCTGCATCCCTCCAGCACTGGAGGGGTCCTCATCGAGCTCGTCGAGCGACCTACCGGCCCATGATCGTCTCGAGGGGAATCTCCTCGACCAACCATCGCCCTTCCCCCGTCTGCACCACGATGAAGGGAGCCGCCCTCACGGACCTCGTGCCCATGTCGAGATCCACGAGCACGCGCCGGGTCGGGCTGTTCCGGCCGGCCACTTGCTGCTCGCCAGTGATCGTGTAGTTCTGGACCTGCACGATCGAAGCGATCGCGTCCATGCGGATCTCGACGTCCACGCGCCGCTCGCACGCGCTGCCACCGAACCAGGATCCGATCTTCTTGAAGAAGCAGCCGAACGTGCTTCCCGTGTCCCCGAGCGGACCGCTCGAGGTGCCGAACAGGCGACCCATGGTGGTCACGTCGCGCTCGTTGGACGCCCGCAGGAAGCGCTCCACCGAGAGCTGAGCAGCGACGGGCGCCACCTCGTTCGGCCCCGCCTGCGCGGTGCACGCCGACACGACCGCGGCCATCAACAGGAAGCCGAGGCGACGGGAGGTCAGCATGGGTCGAATCTGGCCAAAAGCTCACGAGCGAGGAAGTCCGGCGCCCGTGGGCTCCTGGGCGAGCTTCGCGCCGGGCCGCGACCCGAAGACCAAGCGCTCTCCGCCCTCGCCCAGGTCCACGCTGATGATCGTCCCCTCCGCCACTTCCTCGTCGAGCAGGTGGAGCGCGAGCGGGTCCTGGATCTGGCGTTGAATCGCACGCTTGAGCGGCCGCGCCCCATACACCGGATCGAAGCCGTCACGGGCGAGGAAGGCCTTGGCCGCATCGCTCACCTCGAGCACGAGGCCCACGTCGGCGACGAGTTTCGCGACGCGCCTGAGCTGTAGGTCGACGATCTTCCTGAGCTCCGCCTCGCCGAGCGGGCGGAAGACCACTACGTCGTCCACGCGGTTGAGGAATTCTGGGCGGAAGTGCGTGTGCAGCTGTCCGCGCACGACCTTCTCGACCTCGGCCCAGTCGCCGGCCTGGGCAGCCTCGAGGATGTACTGGGAGCCGATGTTCGAGGTCATGATGATGACGACGTGGCGGAAGTCGACCGTGCGCCCCTGCGAGTCCGTGAGGCGTCCGTCGTCGAGGATCTGCAGCAGCACGTTGAAGACTTCTGGGTGCGCCTTCTCGATCTCGTCGAAGAGCACGACCGCGTGCGGACGACGGCGCACGGCCTCGGTGAGCTGCCCGCCCTCTTCGTAGCCGACGTAGCCCGGGGGTGCGCCGATCAGGCGCGCCACTGCGTGCTTCTCCATGTACTCCGACATGTCGATGCGCACCATCGCGCGCTCGTCGTCGAAGATGAACTCCGCCAAGGCGCGCGCCGTCTCCGTCTTCCCCACCCCGGTGGGCCCGAGGAAGATGAACGAGCCGACGGGTCGGTTCGGGTCCTGCAGGCCCGCGCGCGCGCGCCGCACGGCGTTCGACACCGCCTCGATCGCCTCCGCTTGGCCGATCACGCGCGCACCCAGGTGCTCCTCGAGCTGCGTGAGTCGCTGACGCTCGGACTCCATGAGCCGCGTCACCGGAATGCCGGTCCACTCGGCCACCACCTCGGCGATGTCGTCGGCCTCGACCTCCTCCTTGAGGAACTTCTTCTCCTTCTGGAGCTCGGCGAGGCGCGTCGACAGCGCCGCTACCTTCCGATCCGCGTCGGGGATCTCCCCGTAGTTGATCGCGGCCGCACGAGCCAGGTCGCCCGTGCGCGTCGCGCGCTCGGACTCCACGCGCAGCGTCTCGACCTTCGAGCGCAGCGTCTGGATCTCGCTGATGACGTCCTTCTCGGCCTGCCACTTCGCCTTCATGCCCTGACTCTGCTCGCGCAGCCCGGCCAGCTCCGCCTCGATGGCGTCGCGGTGCTCGACCGCAGAGCGATCGGACTCTTTCTGCAGCGCCTGGCGCTCGATCTCGAGCTGCACGATGCGCCGCTCCACCTGGTCGATCTCCTGCGGGAGCGAGTCGATATCGATGCGAAGCCGGCTCGACGCCTCGTCGATCAGGTCGATCGCCTTGTCGGGCAGGAAGCGCCCGCCGATGTATCGGTCGGAGAGCTTGGCCGCCGCGATGACCGCGTCGTCGGTGATGCGCACGCCGTGGTGCACCTCGTAGCGCTCCTTGAGCCCGCGCAGGATCGCCACCGCATCCTCTACCGAGGGCGGCGCGACGTAGACCGGCTGGAAGCGCCGCTCGAGCGCCGGGTCCTTCTCGATGTGCTGGCGGTATTCGTCCAGCGTCGTGGCGCCTACCACGCGCAGCTCGCCGCGCGCGAGCGCGGGCTTGAGCATGTTCCCCGCGTCGACAGCGCCCTCGGCGGCGCCCGCGCCGACGATCGTGTGCATCTCGTCGATGAAGATCACGTAACGGCCCTCGGCCTCCGTGATCTCCTTGATGACCGCCTTCATGCGCTCCTCGAACTCGCCGCGATACTTGGCGCCGGCGAGCATCGCAGAGATGTCGAGCTGGAGGAGCTTCTTGTTGTTGAGCGAGGTGGGTACGTCGCCCGCCACCATGCGCTGGGCCAGGCCCTCGACGATCGCCGTCTTCCCCACACCCGGCTCACCGATGAGGATCGGGTTGTTCTTGGTGCGACGGGCGAGGACCTTGATCACCCTGCGGATCTCTTCGTCGCGCCCGATCACCGGATCCAGCTTCCCGCGGCGAGCGAGCTCGGTCAGGTCCTTCGAGAAGCGCGCGAGCGCGCGGTAGCTGTCCTCGGGCTTGTCGTCGGTGACCCGATGCGACCCGCGCACGGACTCGAGCGCGCCGCGGACTTCGGCCAGCGTGGCGCCCGCGTCGCGCAGGATGCGTCCCGCGTCGTCTTTCTCCCCGGTGAGCCCGAGGAGCAAGTGCTCCGTCGACACGTACTCGTCGCCGAGCTCGCGGGCGACGTCCTCGGCGCCCTGGAGCGCCTTCCGCAGGTCGCGTGACAGGTTGGGCTCGGGGCCCCCTTCGACGCGCGCCATCGCGTCGAGCGCCTCGGTGACGCGCTGACGCACGAGCGGCACAGCGATCTCGAGCTTCTGGAGGATCGGGACGACGATCCCCTCCTCCTGCTCGAGCAGGGCCCCCAGGAGGTGAGCGCCATGGATCTCCGGGTTGCCTCGCTTGCGGGCGTCGGCGGCCGCCGCCTGGAGTGCTTCGGCCGCTTTGACGGTCAGTCGTTCTGCGCTGAGCATCGGCGTGTCTCGGGCCTCTCGCCCGGCTCGGGGTTTTGAACCGCGTCCGCCTACCTGTCACAGTGACAGCTCGGGCACCTTCTCGCCTGGGGAAGAGTCAAGATTCGGGCCAGGCACGACGGGCCGCGCGGGGTCGGCGGCGACGGCGGCGGACGCCCCCCTACGGCAGCGCTGTGCCCACCACCCGCTTGATGCGCGTGCCCGCCGACAGCACTTCACTCGGCGTCACCCTGTTGATCCGCGCCAGCTCCTCGATTGGGATGGGCGAGGGGTTTCGACTCACGTACGTCTGCAATGAGGTCGCACCCGGAAGCGTGACGATGTCGATCGTCCACGGCTGCACGGCCAGGATGGCGCGGTCGGTCAGCGGCTGGAACGTCGTGATGGCCGCCGCGACCAGGCTGGCGAACGAGCGCCAGCTCGCCTGCGAGGCGTAGCCGAGCATCCGGTACAAGTTGGTCCCATAGCGGATGTAGGCAACCTCACCGGAGATCACGCCGCTCTCGGTGGTGGCGTCGAAGATCGCGCGCGCGCGCGCGATCTGACCCGACCCGTCCTGTCGCACCTGTCCGCCCGTGATCCCCTGCTGCGCGAGGAACTCCCGCAGCTCCGCCTCCGGTGTGCTCGCATCCGTGACGATCTCCATCATGAGGACCGCGGCTTCCTGCGGCGCGACCGCCGCGACCAGGGTGCGCTGGTTGATCGTGGTCCAGCCAGCCGGGAACGTGAGGTCAAGCGCGAGTTCGGGGTGCACGAATCGGGTGCCCTTGAAGTAGCCCTCGCGCGGGTTGGCCCCGTATACGAGCCCGTCGATCTGATCGAGGTATTCGTTGCGCGCGACGCGTCCCCCGGGGGCGAGCCCCTGCTCCGCGATCATCTGCCGCATCGCGGCTTCACGGTTCTCCGGGTAGGGGTGCGTGAGCTGCCACTCGGGCACGCGGCCGACTCCGCTCCCGCTCACCGATGCCAGCATCTCGAAGACGCCGATCATCGCCTCCGGATCGTATTGCGCACGGCCGATGTAGCGGAGACCGAGCGCATCGGACTCGCTCTCGTCACCACGCGAGTAGCGCAGGTTCATGAGCTGCAGCCCCGCCATGGCGAGCTGGCCGTAGTCGCGCACGGTCTCGGAGAAGATCATCCCGACCCCCAGCCCGATCTGCTGGAGCTGCTGCCGGCTCATCTGGCTGGCCGAGTGGCGCGCGGTGACGTGGCCGATCTCGTGGCCGAGCACGCCGGCGAGCTCCGCCTCGCTCTCGAAGTTGGCGAGGATGCCGCGCGACACGTAGATGAAACCGCCAGGAAGCGCGAACGCGTTCACAATCGGGTCATCGACGACCTTGAACGACCATGGCAGGCCTGGGCGCTCCGAGCTCGCCGCCAGTCGATTGCCGAGGCTCGTGACGTACGCGGCGAGCTCCGCATCCTCGACCAAGCCGAACTGCGAGGCGATCTACGGATCGGCCTCCCGTCCCATCGCGATCTCCTGGCCCTCGCTCACCAGCGAGAGCTCGCGCCTTCCGGTCGCCGGGTTCACCGCGCAGGCGCCGGCGACGACGAGCAGGGCCGCGAGGACTTTCGTGCGTGCTTTCATCGGATCCCTCCGGAAGCGGGTGCTGCGTGAACGGTAGCTCTCCCGACTCGACTTTCAAGGATCCCCCGGGAGCCAGCGGGATACCACGTGCACATGATCCGACGGATGCCCACCGCCGTACTCTTGCTGCTCGCCGCTGCGTGCGGCGGCGGCGCGGACGAGGAAGTCCCCGCGGACGTGATCGACCGTGAGACGTTCATCGCGACGTATGTAGATCTACGCCGAGCCACGATCGAGACACCCGAGTTCCGCATCCCCGCGGAGCGGCGGGAGCAAATCCTGGCCAGCCACGGCGTGGACGAAGCAGGCCTTCTCCGCTTCGCGGACGCGCACGGCCGCGACCTCGACTACATGAACGAGCTCTGGACGGAGGTGGCGAGCCGGGTCGAGCAGCGAGAAGCCGCGCCGCCGACCCCGCCGATGCGGTAGATCGACTCGCCTCCGACCTGCGTCAGCTCCCGCCGGGGATCTTGATGCCCGCCGCGATCGACTCACGATCACCGATGCTCGCTCCGACACGGATCATCCACCCCGAAGAGAGCACGAGGTCGAGACCCAGATCGACCGCGCCGTTCAGGTCCAGCGCGTCACCGTCGTTTCCGGAGATGTCGAGCACCAGGTGAGCGCCGCCGTAGGGACTGAAGACCACGCTGTCGCCCGAGCCGCTCCAGCCGAGGATGATCCCGACCGGCGCCGAGACGATCCAGTCGGAGCCCACCGAGAGGCCGCCCCCGGCCCACCACATCGCGTCGACCTCGGAGCCCTCGATCCCGCGCCCGAGCATGCCGGAGATGTCGATCCCTCCGGATACCGCCAGGTCGCCCCCCGGTCCCGACTCCTCTGAGAAGGCCGCGCGGTACCCCATCCCCACCGGACCAGCGGAGTGGCGCAGCGTCCCCATGGCGCCGAGGTCCCCGCCCGCCGGATCCAGCAGGAAGAGCGAGAACCCGGAGGGAACGGACGGGCTGACCAGAGCGGGGCTGTCCCAGGCGACCTGACCCGAAACGGGAACGGCGATCAACGCGAATAGGGCTGTGGTAGTCAGCGAGCGCCTCACTTGGCTCCTCCAGATGATTCGTGTAGGGTGTGCGGCCGAGCGTGCTCGGCGCATCGACGTGGCCATCTACGGCTGCAGAGAAACCCCTCACACACCGGAGAGCAAGTGGCGTTCCAAAGGCACTTCAGCGGAGCACCCTGGGAGAGCAAGATCGGCTACTGCCGCGCCCTGCGCGCGGGCAATCGCATCTTCGTGACCGGTACCGCACCCATGAACCCCGACGGCACCGTGCACGCACCGGGGGATCCCTACAAGCAGACGCTGCGCTGCTTCGAGATCATCCGGGGCGCGCTCGCCGGCCTCGGTGCCGGCGTCGAGCACGTGACCCGCACACGCATGTTCGTCACCGACATCACGAAGTGGCAGGACTACGGCCGCGCGCACGGCGACATCTTCCGCGAGCATCCGCCCGCGACCACCATGGTCGAGGTGTCGCGCCTGATCGATCCCCAGATGATGGTCGAGATCGAGGCGGACGCGGTGGTGGGGGAAGAGGACTGAGCGGCTAGCCCGTCAACGCGGCGAGCTGCCGCTCATATGCGGCGGCCGCGGCGCGGTCGCCCACAGCGAGCGCCGCCTGGCGGGCGCCGTCCAAAGAACGATAGCGCTGCGGCTCCCGCGTCATGGCGGTTCGGAATTCGGCCAGTGCTTCGACAGGCCGAGCCAGCGCCAGCAGCATCTCACCCAGCAGCTCGCGCGCGGGCGCGAGCGGGCCGGGCGTCACGGCTGCCTTCTCGGTGGCGTCTTCGCGTGCCGCTGCTTCGCGCATACCGGCGAGGGCCTGCTCGCTCCTGCCCTCGGCCAGATCCAACCACGCCTGTGCCCCGATGCGTTGAATCGTGACCTGCTCGGCCCAATAAGCCTCCGACTTGGCCGTCAGTCGGGCGCCGAGCGCGCCGAGCGAGTCGATGGCCACGCGAGCCACCTCCTGGTCGGCCCCCCTCGCGCCCCCGATCGCCTGTGCGCAGTACGTCAGCGCCTCCGGGTAGAGGAAGTCGCTCGGGCTCGGAGCGAGCGCGGTAGCCTCACTCCAGGCCCCCCGCTCGAGTGCGTAGCGCGCGGGGATCGCGGCCAGAGCGAAGACGCCTGCCGATCCGGGGGCCGCGCCGGTCACTGCCGTGGGATCGAACCGTCTCGCGAGCTCGGGGAGGCGCGACAGAATCGTGCGGACGGCGCTCTCATTTCGTGTCTGTAGATATGCGTACACCGCGTAGTCGGCCGCGTGCAGAGCCTCTCCGAAAGCCCCGCCGGCCTCCGCCGCCTCCATCGAGCGCAAATTGGTCGCCACGGACTCCCGCCACATGCCCACCCGCGTGAACGTATGGGAGGGCATGTGGAGCGCGTGCGCCGCCGACGGGGCGATCTCGGCGTATCGCAGCGCGGCGCTTCGGGCATGCTCCGCCAGCGCGGGCACGTCGTAGGTATGGATGATGTAGTGGGCGAGACCCGGATGATCGGGGTGCGCCGGGAGTAACGCCTCGAGAATCGCCCCGGCGCTCAGCTGACGCGCATACGTCTTGTCCGTCGGCGAGGCCGACGCCGTCAATGCGATGGCGTAGAAGATCTTGGCCTCGTCGTCGGCCGGGTACCGCTGTGACAGGCCTTCCATCGCCGTCGCGTAAGAGAGCACGCGCGTGGTCTGATCGTTGCGCTCGTAGTCCCGGTAGAGCTGCCCGACGGCCGCGAGGTAGTCGCGTTCGCGCTGCGTGGCGCGCTCCGCTACCCGCGCGCCCGACTCGACCGCTTGGAGCCCGGACGCCAGCACCGCCGGTGGCCGGATGTTCACCACCATGGGATTGGTCCAACGGCTGAGCGCGAGGCCCCAGTACGCCATCGAACAGCCGGGATCCGTCTCCAGGACCTTCTCGAAGCCCTCGATCGCCGCCCTGAACTCGAACGAGTGCAGCAGAGCGACAGCCCGGTCGAAATCGCCCGCGACCGACGGGGTGCACGAGTTGTCGAAGTGCACCGTCCCCAGCCGTTCTGCATCGTGGGCGTGGTCTTGGGCGGCGAGCGGGACGGCGATCCCGGCCAGGCCAACGGAGACGAGCGCGGCGGCTACGCTACCACCGTGCGATGCGTGGCGATTCGCATTCATGACGAAGCGCTCCTGCAGACGGTATGCTGAAGCCTTACCCTACTACCCGGCCGCCCATTCGTACAGGAGGGGTGCGCGTCGAGCAGGCCCCTGCTCGAGCGCCCCGGCCAAAAGGCGATCGAAGCGGCGGTCGGCGCGCCGCTCTACTCCCACTCGATGGTGGCGGGCGGCTTCGAGCTCACGTCGTACGTGACGCGGTTCACGCCCTTCACCTCGTTGATGATGCGGGTGGAGATCTTCCCGAGCACGTCGTGCGGGAAGGGGTACCAGTCCGCCGTCATGCCATCGCGCGAAGTGACCGCGCGCAACGCGAGCACGTTCTCGTACGTGCGCGCGTCGCCCATCACGCCAACCGAACGCACCGGGAGCAACACGGCGAACGCCTGCCAGATCTCGTCGTAGAGGCCTGCGGCGCGGATCTCCTCGAGGTAGATGGCGTCGGCGTCGCGCAGCACCGCGAGCCGCTCCTCCGTGACTTCGCCCAAGATGCGGATGGCGAGACCCGGGCCTGGGAAGGGGTGACGGCCCACGAAGTCCTCAGGCAGCCCGAGCTCGCGGCCGACCTGACGCACCTCGTCCTTGAAGAGCTCGCGGAGCGGCTCGATGAGCGCGAAAGGTAGCCGCTCCGGCAGACCACCCACGTTGTGGTGCGTCTTGATGGTCACCGAGGGGCCGCCGGCGGACACCGACTCGATCACGTCGGGATAGAGGGTCCCCTGCACCAGGAACGAAGCGCGCGTCCCCTCGCGCTTGGCCGCCCGCTCGAACACGTCGATGAAGCGCGCGCCGATCGCCTTCCGCTTGGCCTCGGGGTCGACGACGCCGTGCAGGTCCGCCAGGAAAGCCTCGGACGCGTCCTCGACCACGAGCTTCAGGTCGTAGTGGGTACGGAACAGCCGCTCGACCTGCTCGCGCTCGTGCCTGCGCAGGAGCCCGTGGTCGACGAAGATGCAGGTGAGCCGGTCGCCGATGGCACGGTGCACGAGCACGGCCGCGACCGACGAGTCGACGCCACCCGACAGCCCGCAGATGGCGGTCTTGTCGCCCACCTGCTCGCGGATGCGCTCGACGGTGTCCTCGATGAACGCGCCAGCCGTCCAGGTGGGGCGCACCTTGGCCACCTCGAAGAGGAAGTTCGAGAGGATCTCGTCGCCGCGCAGGGTGTGCGCGACCTCCGGGTGGAACTGCACCGCCCAAATGGGACGGTCCTTCGCCCGGAACGCCGCCACGGGCAGCGTGTCGGTGGAGGCGAGCCGCTCGTATCCGGGTGGCGGCTCGTCGACGTGGTCGCCGTGCGAGCACCACACGGTGGTCTTCTCGCCTTTGACGAACCCCGCGAATACGCCTTCCGGCTTCTCGATGGAAAGCTCGGCCCGCCCGTATTCGCGGCGCCCGTGGTGGACCTTGCCGCCGTCGAGGTGCGCGATGAGATGCAGCCCGTAGCAGATGCCGAGGATCGGATAGCCGGCCCTGAACAGCGCGGGGTCGGTGGTGGGCACATCCGGGTCGTAGACCGAAGACGGGCCGCCCGAGAGGATCACCGCCTTGGGGTTCCACTCGCGGATCCACGCGAGCGAGCGCGTGGGAGGGTGGATCTCGCAGTAGACGCGCTCCTCGCGGATGCGGCGCGCGATCAGCTTGGTGAACTGCGATCCGAAGTCGAGGATCATGACCCGATCGTGCTCGTGGCTCATCGCGCCGCCGCCGTCAGTACGCCCTTGCCCACGCCACCTCCGCAATCGAAGCGCCCTTCCCCGAGACGCACTTCGAGGGCGCCGCCGGCGAGCGGAACTCCTCGTCGACGATCGCACGGAGCGTTGCCTTCGTGCGCTCCTTGACCTCGGCCTCGACGGCCGGGTCGCCGCTCCACCCGGTGAACACGAAGCCCGCTCCCTCGTCGAGTGCCTTGGCCAGCTCGTCGATCGACTGCACGCCGCGCACCGAGCTCGCTTCCCGGCGCTTCCGCGCCGCCTCGAGCAGCTCCTTCTGGAACGCGTCGAGCCTGGTCGGCAGCGTGGCGATCGCCTCGGCTTCCGGCACGAACGCCTTGCGCTTCTCGCCCTCCGGCGTGAGGCGCCGGACGAGCGCGACGGAGCCCTTGGCGAGGTCCTTCGGCCCGATCTCCACGCGGAACGGGACGCCCTTCCGCTCCCACTCGTAGTACTTCGCGCCTGCGGTCACGTTGTCCCGCGCGTCGAGCTTCACCCGCACGCCCGCGGCCTTGAGGCGCGCTGCGACCTCGTCGCACTTGGCACGCACGGCGGCCTCGTCGTCGCCGCCGAGAATTGGCACGATCACCACCTGCACCGGCGCGATCTTCGGCGGCACCACGAGGCCCGCGTCGTCCCCGTGCGTCATGACCATACCGCCGACGAGCCGGGTCGAGACGCCCCACGAGGTGTTCCAGGCGTACTCCTCCTGCCCACCCTCCGACTGGAACTTGAGCTCGAACTGCTTGGCGAAGTTCTGGCCGAGGAAGTGCGACGTGCCGGCTTGCAGCGCCTTGTTGTCCTGCATGAGCGCCTCGATGCTGTGGCTCCGCACCGCGCCCGCGAACTTCTCGTTGTCGGACTTCACGCCGGTGAGGGGCGGCATCGCGATCCACTCCTCCACGAACTTCCGGTAGACGCCCAGGATCATGACCGCCTCGGCCTCCGCCTCCGCGGCGGTAGCATGCGCCGTGTGACCCTCTTGCCAGAGGAACTCCGTCGTGCGCAGGAAGAGCTTCGTGCGCAGCTCCCAGCGCATGACGTTCGCCCACTGGTTCAGCAGGATGGGCAAGTCGCGATAGCTCTGCACCCACTTGGCGTACATCGCGTAGATGATCGTCTCGGACGTCGGCCGAATGGCGTACGGCTCCTCGAGCGGCTTGCCCCCCGCCTGCGTGACTACCGCGAGCTCGGGCGCGAACCCCTCCACGTGCTTCTTCTCCTTCTCGATGAAGCTCATCGGGATGAGGAGCGGGAAATACGCGTTCTCGTGGCCCGTGTCCTTGAGCATGGCATCCAAGGCTCGCTGCATGTTCTCCCAGATGCCGTATCCCCACGGCCGGATGACCATGCTGCCGCGCACGGGTGCGTAGTCGGCCAGCTCTGCGCGCTGGACGACCTCGTTGTACCACTCGGCGAAGTCCTCGGCCCTCGTCGTCAACTTCTTCTCTTCAGCCATGCGCTCTCAGCTCGCCTTCGCTTCAGTCTGGTTCAGGTCAATTCCGACAGGGCGATCTCGCGCTCGCCGCCGGACTCCATGTTCTTCGCGACCACGCACCCACGCGCGAGCTCGTCGGGCCCCACGATCAGCACCTCTTTGGCGCCTTCACGGTCGGCCGCCTTGAGCTGCTTCGTCACCCCCAACTCGGCCTTCAAGGCGTACGCGACGCTGCTCCCACGGTCGCGCAAGGTGTGCGCGATGCGGAGAGCCTGCGCGCGCTGCTCGGGCGAGACCGCCACCACGAAATAGTCGAGCGCGCGCTCGTACGCCGGCAGGAGCCCGCGCTCGGCGAGCAGCTCGCCCAGAACCACGTCGCCCATGCCGAACCCCACGGCCGGGAGCGGCTCACCACCCACCAGCTCGAGCAGGCGGTCGTAGCGGCCGCCGCCGCAGATCGCGCGCAGCGCGCCCTTGCGGTCGAAGAGCTCGAAGACGATCCCCGTGTAGTAGGCGAGACCGCGCACGATGCGCAGATCGAACTGGACGAACGCCCCCAACCCCATGGCTTCGAGTGCGCCTAGGTACTGCGCCAGGCGCGCGAGCTCCGCGGCCACGGCCCCGCGGTCGCCGAAGCGCGCGCGTACCGCGTCGAGGCCCGCCGAATCGAGCAACTCGAGCAGGCCGTCCGTTTCCGCCGAGCCCAGCTTGGCATCCTTGAGCAGCGTGGCGCGCGCCTTGTCCCGCGGCATCCTCTCGAGCTTGTCGATGATGCCGAACGCAGTCGGGAGTCTCTCTTCCTCGACACCCACCGCGAGCAGCACCTCGCGAAGCAGCCGCCGGTCGGACACCCGGGCACGGAAGTCGTCGGGCCCGAGCCCCAGTTCGCGCAGGCCGTCGATGGCCACCGCGAGCACCTCGGCGTCGGCGGCGACATCCTCTTCGCCGACGATATCCACGTTCCACTGGAAGTGCTCGCGCAGCCTACCCCGCTGCTGCCGTTCGTAGCGGAAGAGCTGCGGGGTGCTGAACCAGCGGATAGGCTTGCTCATCCCGCGGCTCCGGTCACCGAGAATGCGCGCCAACGAAGGCGTCATCTCGGGCCTGAGCGCGACCTCGCGTTCACCCTTGTCGGTGAAGTTGTAGAGCTGGCCGACGATCTCGGCGCCACTCTTCTCCACGTAGAGCTCGAGGGGCTCCAGGGGCGGGCCGTCGTACTCCTGAAAGCCGTAGCGCCGGGAGACCCGGCGCCATGCTTCCTGGATGTGCGAGCGGAGCGCGAGCTCTTCGGGGGGGAAGTCGCGGAACCCCGGGAGCCTCTGGAATGCCGAGGTTGCCATGGTGGCGCGGAATCTAGCCGTTCAAGCGAGCGGGTCGACCCCCAGCAGCCGCATGGCGTTGCCCACCGTGTGCACGGATCCGGTCACGACGACGGAGCCTCCCCCAGCGCGTGCGCGGGCGCCCGCGAGCGCTTCGGAGAAGTCCGGGATGGCGCGCATGTGAGGTCCGGTCCGACCGCCCGGCAGCGCCTCCCCTACCAGAGCTGCCGCCGCGGCATCCGGATCCCAGCGCCGGTCCGCAGGCGCGGAGGGCGGGACCGTGAGCACAGCCCCATCCACACGCTCGAGCAGCGGCGGCAGCATCGTCCTCCAGTCCTTGTCCGCGAGCACTCCGATCAGCGCGATGCGGGGTCGAGGGAGAGCCACTCTGTCGAGCGTGTCGGCGAGCGAGGCGATGCCCGCCGGGTTGTGCGCCACGTCGAAGAGCCACGTGCGCCCGTCGATCAGGCGCATCTCGTTGCGGCCGTGATGCCGCACGGCTCGAACCCCCTCGAGCAGCTCGGTGCGGGTCGGGCGCAAGTCCTCCGGCACGTGCTCGAGCACTTCGACCGCCACCGCCGCGTTCAAGGCCTGGTGTGCGCCCGCGAGGGGCGTGGCCACGTCGAGGTCACCCCAGGCCCGCGTCTTCAGACGGAACGACGTCGCTGCTCGCGTCGTGACGACGTCGCGCACGCACTCGGGCGAGAGCACGTGCATGGGCGCCCCCACGCGTGCAGCCACGTTCTCGAACACGGCCAGCAGCGCGGGGTCCCCCTCTCCGGTGACGAACGGGACGCGCGCCTTGATGATTCCCGCCTTCTCGCCCGCGATCTCCGCTAGCGTGCTGCCGAGGTAGTCCATGTGATCCATCGCGATGTTCGTCACGGCGCTCACCTCGGGCGCGAGCACGTTGGTGGCGTCGAGCCTCCCACCCAGCCCCACCTCCACGGCCGCCACCTCGACGCGCTCGCGCGCGAACGTGTGGAATGCGAGCACCGTCGCCGCCTCGAAAAACGTGAGCCCGAAGCGCGAGATCGTCTCGCGCGTCTCGTCGGCGTACGAGACCAGCCTCGCCTCGTCGATCGCTCGGCCATCCACGAGGATGCGCTCGCGGAACGAGCAGAGGTGCGGCGACGTGTAGCAGCCCACCCGCCACGCGCCCCGCTGGAAGACCGAGGCGAGCGTCGCGGTGACGGAGCCCTTCCCGTTGGTGCCGCCGATGTGCACTGCACGGAACGCGCGGTGCGGGTCGTCGAGTGCGGCGAGTGCGCGCTCGGTCCGCTCGAGCCCCCACTCCACCCCGGTGGCGAGCGCCGGGAAGAGGGCCCTGAGGAGCGGATCCTCAGTCAGGGGATCGAGCCGGTCGGGTCCTGCGGCGAGCTTCGGGGCTACCGCGTCCACCCGGCGAAGGTGTGGCGGAGGACGAGCGCCACCATCTCCTTGAGCTCGCGCCGGTCCACGACGCGGTCGACCATGCCGTGGTCGCGCAGGAACTCGGCGCGTTGGAACCCGTCGGGGAGCTCCTGCTTGATCGTCTCTTCTATCACGCGCGGGCCCGCGAAGCCGATGAGCGCGCCGGGCTCGGCGAAGTTCACGTCCCCGAGCATGGCGAACGAAGCGGTCACGCCGCCCGTCGTCGGGTTGGTGATGATCGACACGAAGGGGAGCCCCTTCTCGTGCAGCCTGGCGAGCACGGCGGACGTCTTCGCCATCTGCATCAGGGAGAAGATGCCCTCCTGCATGCGCGCACCGCCCGAAGCGCTGACGATGATGAGCGGCGTCTCGTCGTCGAGCGCGCGCTTCGCGGCGCGGGAGATCTTCTCGCCCACCACCGAGCCCATGGAGCCACCGATGAAGTCGAAGTCCATGACTGCGACGGCGACGTCGATGTCATCGAGCCGACCCGTGCCGGTGATCACCGCCTCGGCCTTGCCCTTCGCTTCGGCGGCCGCGATGCGGTCCGGGTAGGCCTTCGAGTCACGGAACTCGAGCGGGTCCGCGGCGCGCAGATCTTCGTCCATCTCCTCGAACGTTCCGCGGTCGAGCAGGATGCTCAGGTACGCCTCGGCCGAGATCCGCATGTGATGGCCGCAGGCGGGGCAGGCGTTGAGGTTCTGCGCCAACCGCTCGCGGTACATGATCTCGCCGCAACCTGGACACTTGTCGAACACGTCCGTGGGGACGTCGCGACGGTCCTGTGCCGTGAGCGGCTTCTTGTCCTTCCGGAACCAGGCCATCGAGCTCCTCTTGGCTTGCGGCAGCTCGTCAGCGCTCATGCGCCACTCGCACCGCGATCGCCGTCGCCACCCACGACATGAGAACGAACGTCCCTCCGTAGCTCACGAACGGCAGCGGGATCCCCGTGATCGGCACCAGGCCCACCGTCATACCGATGTTCACGAAGATGTGGACGAGCCAGGCGCCGAAGATACCCAGCAGCACCAAGCCGGCAAAGGGATCGGGCGAGCGCTCGGCGAGCTGCACCAGGCGCATGAGGACGTACGTGAACGCTGCGATGGCGAACACCGTGCCGACGAACCCCAGCTCCTCGCCCACCACGCTGAAGATAAAGTCCGTGTGCTGCGCCGGCAGGAAGTCGTAGCGCTTCTGCGGGCCGAGCGTAAACCCCTGCCCGAGGAGCCCTCCGCTCCCGACTGACACCTTCGACTGGATGACCTGATACCCTGCGCCGCGCGGATCGACCTCGGGGTCGAGGTACACCAGGATGCGGTTCTGCTGATATGTCGCGAGCGAGTTCCAGAGCGGCCGAGAGATCGTCGCTGCCGCGAAGTTGGCGAGCACGACGGTGACCGACTCGAAGAGGAAGAGGCGATATCGGTAGAAGTAGAGGAAGCCTATGACCGCCAGGATGTACCAGGACCAGAGGCGGGTGTCGTACGAGATGAAGAGCGACACGACGGGGCTCGCCACTAGCACCAGCAGCGCGACCGGTGTGCCGGCCCAGAACAACATGGCGAACAAGATGCCCACGAACGCCATGGCCGTCCCGATGTCGGGCTGGAGCACGACGAGCCCGAGCGGCAAGCCCACGAGTGCGGCGGGCGCCATCAGGTCGCGCAGCGTGTTCAGCTTCGTGCCTCTCTGAGAGAGGAGCCGCGCGACCACCAGGACGGTCGCCAGCTTCGCGACCTCGGCGGGCTGGAAGCTCAGGCCGCCCACCGCGATCCAGCTGCGGACGCCGGCCGCCGTGCCCGACCCCGTGCCGATGACCAGCGTGATCGCGAGCAGCACGATGCTGACCACGTATGCAGGCACCGCCACCCACTCGATCCAGCGCGGCGGCACCCGCGCGAGCGCCGTGAACGCCACGAGCGCGATCGCGAACCAGAGGAGCTGCCTGAGCCACGCCTCGTCGGTAACCGGGTTCGGGATGTGCACCTCGCCCGCCGAGTAGATCATGGCGATGCCGAAGAGCGTGAGGCCCGCGATGGCGCCCACCAGCCGCGCGTCGACCGTCCAGAGGCGGAGCAGGCGGATCACGTGCCCTCCCCGCGCGGGGGGAAGCGGCGCCGGTACCAGGGGGCAGGCCGACCCACGCGCAGGTGCTCCCCGTAGGTCTGAATGGTGTCGACGGGAATGCCGTGCTTCCGCCTCAGGTAGTAGTCGGCCGTCTTGGAAGCGATGGGCGAGGCGACGGTCGAGCCTGCGTCACCGAATTCGACGATCACGGCCACCACGATTTCGGGAGGAGCACCCGGCGGGCCCGCCATGCCGGCGAACCAAGCGTGGTCCTGAGCGCTCTGCGCGTTCTGGCCGGTGCCCGTCTTGCCGATCACCTCCCAGTGCTCGAGCGCTGTCCCGAAGTGCGCCGTGCCACCCGGTGCGGTCACCATGCGAAGCCCCTCGCGCATCGCCTCGATGTGCTCCGGAGCGAGGTTCAGGCCCCAACCCTCCGCGATGGGTTCGCCCCGCACGACCATGGGCGCCGGCGCGGACACGTTGTCGCGTGCGAGCGCGAGGTAGAACTGCGCGATCTTGAGCGGCGTCTGCGAGTTGGGTCCCTGCCCAATGGCCAGGTTCAGAACCTCGCCCTCGGTCGCTCTGTAGCCGAAGTTCCGCTCCCACCAGGTGCGGTCCTCGGGGAAGATTCCCTGGCTCTCCTGCGGCAGATCGACCCCACAGCGGCGGCTGAAGCCGATATCGGTCGCACGCCGCAGCATCTGGTCGAGCCCCACGCGCAGGCCGAGCTGGTAGAAGTAGACGTCGCAGGAGTTGCCGATCGCCTCCGCCAGCGTCTGGTAGCCGTGCCCGCCGGCGTCCCAGCACCGCCAGTAACGGTTCCCCCAGTACCAGCCGCCTGTGCAGGGTACCTGCATGTGCTCGTCGGGCACCACGACGCCGAGGTCGAGTGCGATACCCGCCGCGGCGAGCTTCCAGGTCGAGGCCGGAGGATAGAGGCCGAGCACGGACCGGTCGAAGAGCGGTTTTCTTTCGTCCGTGGCGAGCCCAGCCCACAGCGTGGGATCGATGCCGCCCACGAACGCGTTCGGGTCGAACGTGGGCGCGGAGTAGAGTGCGAGCACGCCGCCGTCGGCCGGATCGAGCGCAACCACCGCGCCGGCCATCGTGTCAGGGAAGATGTGGTCGATCCACTGCTGCAGCTCGAGATCGATGTTGAGGTGAAGCTCGCTCCCTGCCTCGCCCTCATCCGTACTCACGCCCGTGAAGTCCCCGACGATGCGTCCGCGCGCGTCGAACTCGACGTACTTGAGGCCCTGCCGTCCCTGCAGCATCGACTCGTACTGCTTCTCGATGCCGGTCTTACCCACGATCATGCCGCGCGTGTACCGCTCCCCCAGGAACTCCTCCGACTCGAGCTCCTCGGCGGTCACCTCGCCCACGTACCCGAGCACGTGCGCGGCCGCGCCACCGAGCGCGTAGCGTCGGCGTGGGCGCATCTCCACGTAGACGCCCGGGAACTCGGCGCGTCGCTCCTGAATGGCGGACACGACCGCGAAGTCCGCGTCGGCATCCACCACGACCTCACGCCCGAAGCGCTGCATGGTCGAGAGCACCCGGTCGACCTCACTCGCCGGGAGCTGCACGTACTCCGACATGCGATTCAGCGTGGCGCGCACCGAGTCGATCGGGCCGGGGAGCACCGTGATGGCGTAGCCCGGCACGTTGTCCGCGAGGATGCGCCCCTCGCGGTCGTAGATGATTCCCCGCGGCGTTGGCACCGGCAGCTGACGGATGCGGTTCGACTCGGCGCGCAGCTCCCACGTGCTCGATCGGAGCACTTGAATGCGGAAGAACGCGATCGCGAGCGTGACCATGAAAACGGCCAGCACGAGGTACACCCCGAGCGCACGGCGTTGGCGCTCGTGCGGGAGGTAGAGGCTCACAGCCGCTCTCCTGCGCGGCCCATGAGGGTCAGGAGCGCAATGCCGATGAGCGCGGCATACGCAGAAGCCAAGGTGCCCAGCCCGAGCACCTCACTCGCGAAAGGCTGCCGGAGCCCCTCGCCAACCATCAACCAGTGGAGCAGATCGCGCATCCACTTCCCCACTACGAAGTAGGAGACCACGAACACGCGGGAGTCTCCCACGAACAAGTGTCTCGTGAACGCTCCAGCGATGCCGATCGCGGTCATCGTCACGGCGTTCGCGCCGAATGCCAGCACGCTCAACGCATCCTCGAGCAGCCCGAACAGTAGACCGACCACCGCGGCCGCACCGAGGCCGACTTCTCTCGCGGCCAGGAGGAGTCCGATCGTCAGCAGGTCGGGCGCCCCACGGCCGAAGCCGAACCCCACGTGCAACACAAAGTGCGCGATCACCAGCCCCACGACAAGCACCCAGGTGCCGAGCGAGCGTGCCATCCGTCAGCGCGCCGCCGCCGAATCGGCCACGGCCACCGCTGCATCCCCCATCCACATATCCGTGACGTCGGAACCGCCCGCGGAGGTTTCTACCAGGACGTGGGTGACCGCTCCCGGGTCCACCAGCGGCTGCAGCCAATAGCTCTTTCGCCAGCTGCCTTGGACTTCAGCCGTAGCGTCGATACGCCCCACGGGAATGCCCCGCGGAAACACGCCGCCCAGCCCGCTCGTCACCACCAGACCGCCGCGCGGCGCCGTCTCGTGGTACGCGGTGCCGTTGAGCATGAGACGATCTTCCTCTCGAAACTCGCCGCGCATGTTCTCCACGAGACCGAAGGCGGTCCCGTCGGCGAGCATGCCGCTCGCGCGAAAGTCCGGGTGCGTCCAGTCCATGCCGACCGCACTGCGCGGTCGCACTTCCAGGATCCTCCCCACCAGACCACGCGCGCTCACCACGGGCGCCCCCTCGGCAATGCCCTGCTCCGCGCCCACGTCGACCAAGAACATGCTCTCCGAGCCAGGCGTTCCCGGCCGCAGCACGGTAGCCGCCAAGAAGCGCGGGCCGGCGCGATCCCCCAGGCCGAGGATCTCACGCAGCTCGCGGTTCTCGTCCGCCAGCGCCGCCTGCGTGGCCGTCTCGGCGATAAGCGAGTCCAGCTCGGCCTGCAGGAAGTCGATCTGCTCGGCACGCGCCCTTCCCTCGGCGAGGCGCGCCTGCATGGCGATGAACGGGGCCAGTGCGCTCCCTTGCAGCATGAGCGCGACCTGCTGTTGGAAACCTTGGGGGCCGTAGGGGACCGCAAGAGCGGCCATCATCACCACCGCCGCCAGCGTGCCCTGACGACGTGCCCCCGAGGTCTGAGGCTCAGGCCCGTAAGGCACGGCGGAGCTCCTCCCCTATTGGACGAGGACCGTCCGGTACTTCACCATGTCGTCGAGGATGCGCCCCGCACCCCTCACGACACACGTGAGCGGCTCCTCGTCGACGTGGATCGGAAGGTTGGTCTCGTGCTGCAGGAGCCGGTCGAGGCCGCGGATGAGCGCACCCCCGCCGGTCATGACGATGCCGCGGTCGACGATGTCGGACGAGAGCTCGGGCGGCGTGATCTCGAGCGCTCGGCGTACCGCCTCCACGACCGCTTGGATCGGTTCCTGGATGCACTCGCGCACTTCCTGCGAGTGGACAAGGACCGTCTTGGGGATGCCGGACACGAGGTCGCGCCCCTTCACCTCCATCTCCCGCTCCTCCCCGAAGTCGAACGCGGAGCCGATCTGCACCTTGATCGCCTCGGCGGTGGGCTCGCCGATCAGGAGGTTGTAGTTCTTGCGCAGGAACGTGACGATCGCCGAGTCGAGCTCGTCGCCGCCGACTCGGATCGAGGTGTTCGAGACGATGCCCGAGAGCGCGATGACCGCGATCTCGGTCGTGCCGCCGCCGATGTCGATCACCATGTTGCCCGTCGGCGTCTCCACGGGGAGCCCCACGCCGATCGCGGCGGCCATGGGCTCGTCCACCATGTAGACGTTCTTGGCACCGGCCGACATCGCGCTCGAGCGCACCGCCCGCCGCTCCAGCTCGGTGATGCCCGACGGCACGCCGACGACCACACGCGGCTTGATACGGAAGATGCGCTTCGCCGTCACCTGCTTGAGGAAGTGGCGAAGCATCATCTCGGTGACGTCCACGTCGGCGATGACGCCGTCCTTGAGCGGGCGGATCGCTTCGATGCCCTCGGGCGTGCGGCCGAGCATGCGCTTGGCCTCGAGGCCGATCGCCATGATGCGCCGGCTCCCCTTCTCCACGGCGACGACGGAAGGCTCGTTGAGCACGATGCCCTCGCCCTTCACGTAGACCAGGGTGTTTGCGGTGCCCAGGTCCACGGCGATGTCGTTCACCGGGACGAGTCGCCCCGAGTTGAGCCAACCGCTCAGTTCGTCCAGCAAGGTTCTAGGTGGTGGGGCGATGACGGGCGACGGGAGCGATGAACATACGTTTACGCCAAGGGCGATGCCAGCTTCGAGCGCGGGCGGCGGAGCGTCAGGACACCCCGGTGCTGCCGAACCCACCCGTCCCCCGACCGGTCTCCGAGAGCGTCTCGGCGAGCAAGATCGCGGGGGCCTCGAAGCGGGCGAAGACCAGCTGCGCGATCCGCTCTCCCCGACCGAGCGTCACCGGCTCGCGCCCCAGGTTCTGCATGATGATGCGCAGCTCGCCGCGGTAGTCAGGGTCGATCGTGCCCGGGCTGTTCGGGAGCGTGATGCCGTGCTTGAGCGCGAGGCCGGAGCGCGGACGCACCTGGCACTCCACGCCCTCGGGGATCTCCATCTGCAGCCCGGTGCCGACCAGGCGGATCTCACCGGGCGCGAGAGTCACGCTGGTCTCCGCGCAGCGTACGTCGTAGCCAGCCGCGTGCGGCGTGGCGCGCTCCGGCAACGGCAAGTCGGGGTTCGACGGGAGCCGCGTGAAGCGCACGGTGAGCGACGTCACACGACCGCCGGGCCGCGGAGCACATCGTCGGCGCTCGTGCACGTGAGTCCGAACGCTTCTGCGACGCCCGCATACGTGACCTTACCTCCCACGACGTTCAGCCCGGCCTTGAGCGCCGGGTCGGTCGCGCACGCGCGGCGCCAGCCTTTGGAGGCGAGCGCGACCGCGTACGGAAGCGTCGCGTTCGTGAGCGCGAGCGTGCTCGAGCGCGGCACACCGCCCGGCATGTTCGCTACGCCGTAGTGGATGACACCGTCGACGGTATACACGGGATCCTTGTGCGTCGTCGGGCGGATCGTCTCGACGCAACCCCCTTGGTCGACGGCGACGTCCACGATCACCGTGCCAGGGCGCATCAGCTTCAGGTCTTCCTCGGTGATCAGGCTCGGCGCTTTGGCGCCAGGAATGAGCACGGCGCCGATGATCACGTCCGCATCTTCGATCTGCTTCCTGATCGCGTAGCGCGTGCTGAAGATCGTGTGCACGTTCGCGGGCATCACGTCGTCCAGGTAGCGCAGGCGGTCGAGATTGATGTCCATGATGCCGACGCGAGCACCCAGGCCGGCTGCGACCTTGGCGGCATTCGTGCCGACCACCCCACCGCCCAAGATCAGCACCTTACCCGGAAGGACGCCCGGTACCCCGCCGAGCAGTACGCCGAGGCCGCCCTGCGGGCGCTCCAAGTACTTGGCGCCCTCCTGCACGGACATGCGGCCGGCGATCTCGCTCATCGGGGTGAGCAGGGGGAGCTGACCGTTGGCGAGCTCGACGGTCTCGTACGCGATCGCGACGGCGCCCGAGTCGATCACCGCGCGCGTGAGCTCCTCCGAGGCGGCGAAGTGGAAGTAGGTGAAGATCACCTGACTCTTCCGCATGCGCGGCCACTCGCGGGGCGTCGGCTCCTTCACCTTCAGGATCATCTCTGCGGAAGCCCAGACGTCCTCCGCGCGTGCGATGACCTTCGCGCCCGCTTTCTCGTAGTAGTCGTCGGTGAAGCCGCTCCCGAGTCCCGCGCCCTGCTCGATGATCACCTGATGACCGGCTCGCACCAACATCTCGGTTCCGGCCGGCGTCACCGCGACGCGGTACTCGTCGGATTTGATCTCCTTCGGAATGCCGATGACCATGCGGGTCGTCCTTGTCTCCTACTGGGGTCCGAGTCGCAGCTCGAGGTGGCGCCGCGGGTCGAAATACTCCCGCGCCACGCGGGCCACGTCCTCGCGTGTGACCGCGTCGATTTTGGCGAGAAGTCCGTCGAGCCCCATGAGGGGCTCGTGGTGCAGCGCGAAACCGGCAAGGCGATGCAAGCGGGCTCCGGTCGACTCGAGCGAAAGCATCACCTGGCCCTTCACCTGCCGCTTCGTCTGCTCGAGCTCGTCCGCGGGCAGGCCCTCGTCCACGACGCGGGCCAGCTCGTCGCGCACCGCGCCGGCAGCCTTCTCGGCCGTCGCCGGCCGCGTGCCCACGTAGACGCCCGAGATGCCGCACAGGCTGTAGAAAGCCTGATAGGTGTAAACCGAGTAGCAGAGCGCGAGCTCTTCGCGGACCTTCTGGAAGAGCCGCGAGCTCATCCCTGCGCCGAGCGCGGACGAGAGCAGCACCAGCGCATGACGGTCCGGATGCGAGTGTGGGGGCACATCGGTGCCGAAGACGATGTGCGTCTGCGCGGTCTCGCGCACCTGCCGACGTAGGCCCGACGACGTGCCGGTCGGCTTGACGATCGTGGCGCCGTTTCCCGCCACGGGCGCCGAGCCGAAGTGGTCCTCGACGCGGTGCAAGAAGTCTTCGCGCTCGATGTTGCCCGCCGCCGCCACGACCAAGTTGCTCGCCGCGTAGCGAGCGCCGTGCAGCTCGCGCAGCCTGAGCGCGTTCATGCCGCTCACCGAGTCCTTCGTGCCCAGGATGGAGCGCCCGTACGGGTGCCCCTCCCACAAACTCTCGTTGTGCAGCTCGAAGACGAGATCGTCTGGTGTGTCCTCGACCTGGGCGATCTCCTCGAGGACCACCTCGCGCTCCAGGTCCAGGTCGGTCTGCTCGAGCCGAGGGGCGAGCACCAGATCCGCCAGCACGTCCAGCGCTTCGGGCACGTGCTCGTCGAGCACGCGCGCCTGATAGCTCGTGTGCTCGCGGCTGGTGTAGGCGTCGAGCGAGCCGCCGAGCCCTTCGAGCGCAATCGCGATCTCGGCTGCAGTGCGCCGCTCGGTCCCCTTGAAGACCATGTGCTCGAGCAGGTGGCTCGCGCCCGTGTCCTCGAGGGACTCGTGCGCGGAGCCCTGCCGCACCCACACGCCGACCGCCGCGGAGCGCACGCCGGGCATGCGCTCCGTGAGGACCTGGACGCCGTTCTCGAGCGACGTCCAGACCATGGCGTCCGCGCCCTCGGCCGGACGAGGCGCGCGGACGCTCATCGTGCCGGCCGTGCTACTTCGCTGCCCCGCCCTTCGCACCGTCGCCCGCCGCGGCCAGGGCGTCCTCCGCCAGGGCGGCCTTACGCGACAACCGGAGCCGGCCCTTCTCGTCGATCGAGAGGAGCTTCACACGGGTCACGTCGCCCTTCTTGAGCACGTCCTCCGTCTTCTCCGTACGCCCGTCGCGCAGCTCGGAGATGTGGCAGAGACCCTCGACCCCGGGCATGATCTCGATGAAGGCGCCGAAGGTGGTCGTGTTCTTGACCGGACCCTCGTAGATGCGGCCGACCTCGGGATCCTGCACGATCGCCTCGATCATCTCGCGCGCACGCGCGCCGGCCTCGCCGGACACGGCTGCGATCTTCACCAGACCAGAGTCGTCGATGTCGATCTGCGCGCCCGACTCGTCCTGGATGGCGCGGATGGTCTTGCCCTTCGGCCCGATGATCTCGCCGATCTTCTCCGGGTTCACCTGGATGGAGATGATGCGTGGCGCGTACTGCGACAGCTCGGTCCGCGGCTGCGCGATGGCCTGCTCCATGATGTCGAGGATGTGCATGCGACCCTTGCGCGCGCGCTTCAGCGCTTCCTCCAGGATCGCCTCGTTCATGCCCTCGATCTTGATGTCCATCTGGATCGACGTGACGCCCTTACGGGTGCCGGCGACCTTGAAGTCCATGTCGCCGAGTGCGTCCTCGAGCCCGAGGATGTCGGTCAGGACTGCGACTTCGTCGCCTTCCTTGATGAGGCCCATCGCCACGCCTGCGCAGGCGGCCTTGATCGGCACACCCGCGTCCATGAGCGCCAGCGATGCGCCGCACACCGAGGCCATCGACGACGAGCCGTTCGACTCGAGGATGTCCGACACGATGCGGATCGTGTACGGGAAGGTGTCGTAGACCGGCAGCAGCGGCTGGATCGCCCGTTCGGCCAAGTTTCCGTGACCGATCTCGCGTCGCGAGGTGCTGCGGAACGGACGCGCCTCACCCGTCGAGAACGGCGGGAAGTTGTAGTGCAGCATGAACGACTTCGTGACTTCCTCGCGAGAGTCGATCGAGTCGATGCGCTGCTCGTCGCGCGAGGTGCCGAGCGTGACCACCGCGAGCGCCTGGGTTTGGCCGCGCGTGAAGAGCGCCGAGCCGTGCGTGCGGGGGAGTACCCCGAGCTCGCAGGTGATCGGGCGGATGTCGTCCACGCCCCGTCCGTCCGCCCGCTCCCCCTTGGAGAGGATCTGGCGGCGCATGGTGCGCTTCTCGATGGAGCGGAGAATCTCGCCGATCGCGCCGGCGTGCTCCGCGAACTGCTCGTCCTCGTCGGTGAGCGTGCCGACGACGTCCTCGGTCACGCTCGCCATCGCCTGGTTGCGCTCCTGCTTGTCGCCGAGCTGCAGTGCCTCGGCGATACGTGCCGCGGCCAGCGCCTCCACGCGATCACGCAGCGCTTTATCGGGCTCGACCGGCGTCCAGGCCATGTCCGGGATGTTGTGACCGGAAATGAGCTCGGTCTGGAACGAGCACAGCTCCTTGATCGCATTGTGGGCGATACGGAGGGCCTCGAGGATCTCTTCCTCGGGCACTTCGAGCGCCGCGCCCTCGACCATGGTGATCGCCTCGGCCGTGCCCGCCACCGAGATGTCGACGTCCGAGTACTGCAGCTGCTGGAACGTCGGGTTCACGATCCAGTTGCCCTGGATCCGACCTACCCGCACCGACGCCACGGGGGTGTTGAACGGGATCTTGGAGATGCACAGCGACACGGACGTGCCGAGCGCCGCCAGGATGTCGGCGTCGTTCTCCTGATCCGCGGAGAGCACGAAGCACGCGATCTGGGTGTCGTGCAGGAAGCCGTCCGGGAAGAGCGGCCGGATCGGCCGGTCTACCTGGCGCGCCGACAGAATCTCCTTCTCGCTCGGGCGCCCTTCGCGCTTGAAGAAGCCGCCGGGGATCTTACCCGCTGCGTACGACTTCTCACGGTACTCCACCGTGAGGGGGAAGAACGGCAGGCGCGTGGGCTTCTCGTCTACCGTCACGGCGCAAAGCACCACCGTATCCCCGTACTGAACCAAACAGGAGCCGTGCGCGAGCTTGGCCATGCGGCCGAACTCGAGCGACAGCGTGCGGCCAGCGAACTGGCGCTCCAACCTCTGAATCATGTCAACTCACTTCGGTTGTGGGCCGGCCCCGATGGCCGGCCATGGATGTGACGACCGAAGCGTCGAGTGTTCGGAGGAGAGAGCGACCGCCGCGAGGCGCACGCGTGTGCGTGGACCCGATAGCGCGGCAGCGCAGAAGGTGTAGGCCGTCTCCCGTCCGATGCGCGCGAACACGCTCGGTCGGCCCCGCGAGGGGCTGCTAATGCCTGAGTCCGAGGTCATTGATCAACTCACGGTACCGAGCGACATCGGTCTGCCTCAGATACTCGAGAAGGCGACGGCGCTTACCGACCAGCTTGAGCAGGCCGCGGCGTCCGTGGTGATCCTTCACGTGGGTATCGAAGTGGGCCCGAAGGTCGTTGATGCGGGCCGTGAGCAGCGCAACCTGGACAGGGGCGCTTCCACGATCGTTGTCGTGGAGTTGGTACTTCTTGATGACGTTGTCCTTGTCGACGGCCATTAGGCGTCGGGCCTCCGCGAGAGTCAGTCGCTGCAAGGGAAGCGGATATTTACAGCCGACGAACCTAGAGGATTCCCCCGGCGGCGTCTACGGCCCGCTTGGCCTCGTCCACGTCGTCCCGTATCTGATCGACGAGAGCGGCCACGGTCGAGAACGGCCGGATCTCTCTCAGATACTGGAGGAAATCGACCCGCAGTTCCTCGCCGTAGATGTCCCGGTCGAAGTCGATCAAATGCAGCTCGATCGTGGGCGGGGAGCCCTTGAACGTCGGCCTCGGCCCCAGATGGAGCGCACCCGCGTACGTGCCGCTCCGGAGCTGGGCGCGCACAGCGTAGATGCCCTCGGGGGGGATGAGCTTGTCGCCGTCTCCGACGCGCAGGTTCGCTGTCGGGAAGCCGAGGTCCCTCCCCCGTCCATCCCCCCGCACCACCACACCGCGAACCGCATACGGGCGGCCGAGACACGCGCGTGCTTCGGCCAGGTCTGCCCTCTGCACCGCGGCACGAATGCGGGACGACGAGATGGGCTGTCCCCCCGCGCTCACCGGCGCCACGACGTCGACCTTGAAGCCCAGCTCCGCGCCGATCGCGACCAGCGTGTCCGGGTCGCCAGACCGATCCCGCCCGAAGCCGTGGTCGTAGCCGATGACGAGCTCTTCCACTCCGAGTCGCCGGAGCAGAATCTCCTCGACGAAGCGGCGCGGCTCGTATTCCGAGAGCGCACGCGTGAACTCGATGAAGACCGCCCATTCGAGCCCGCTCTCGGCGAGGATCTCCTTCTTCTCGACCGCGGTGGTGAGGAGCGGCGGGCAGTGCTCCGGACGCACGATGCGGAGCGGGTGCGGATCGAAGGTGACGAGCACGCTGCGTCTGCCCGCGGCCTCCGCACGCCGGCTGATCTCCTGGAGCACCCTCCAGTGACCCAGGTGAACGCCGTCGAACGTACCGACCGTGGCCACCGTGCCACGATCGCTCGGGATCCCCGGCGGTTGTGCCCAGCGCACCGCCGCCGTCATTCGGCGAACACCTTGCGGGGGTGCAGGATACCGCCGCTCGACTCGCCGATCGCGAGCAGGAGGCCGTTGTGCGACACGGCGATGGGCCCGGCCGGAGCCCGGTCATCGCACTCGAAGGGCACGCTGCCTCCGTGCACGAGCTTCGCGGCGGCCGACGAGTCGACGTCGAGCGTCGGCAGGTGCTCGAGTGCCTGCAGCGGGCTCAGCGACGCGGCCGCCACCGCCGTGGCGTCGCCGAGGGCCGTTAACGGCAGCGCGCGCTCGACGGCGAAGGGACCGATGGCCGTGCGCCGCAGGCTCACCAGGTGCGCTCCCACCCCGAGCGCCTCGCCGACGTCGGCGGCGAGCGAGCGCACGTACGTCCCCGTCGAGCAGGTCACGCGCAGGCCGATTCGAGGAAGATCGCAGCTCACGAGCTCGAGCGCGTGGACGCGCACGCGTACCGGAGCGAGGTCCACGGCTTCGCCGCGCCGAGCGCTCCGGTACGTCGGGACGCCTCCGACCTTCTTCGCGGAGTACTGCGGGGGCACCTGCTCGATGTCGCCCCGGAAGCGGGCGAGCGCCTGCTCGACACGCTGCTCGTCGAGCGACTCCCACCCACCGCGCTCCTCCACCACCTGCCCCTCCCGATCCAGCGTGTCGGTCGTCTGGCCGAGGAGCGCGACCGCCTCGTAGGCCTTGTCGAGCGCGCCGAGGTACTCGACCAGGCGGGTGGCTTTGCCGACACAGAGGAGCAGCAGCCCGGACGCGAACGGATCCAGCGTGCCCGAGTGGCCAATACGCCGCTCGCCCAGCGCCTTCCTGGCGGCGCGCACGACGTCATGCGAGGTCGGCCCCTCCGGCTTGTCGACCGGAAGCACCAGGTCGCGCACGGTCACTCTTCCTCTGCGGCCGAGGGGCCCGGTTGGGGCTTGGGCGGCCCGTCGCCCACGGGCAATCCGGCCGAGGCGTCGACCCCCGGCACGATCACCTCGGACAGGATGCGTTCGATGCGGCGCGCGTGCTCCAACGAGCGATCTTGCTGGAAGCGCAGCTCGGGGATCTTGCGGATGTGTAGGACCCTGCCCAGCGCCGAGCGCAGGAACGGTGCGGCGGCGCCGAGCCCTTCGAGCGACTCGGCGAGCTCCTTCTCGTCTCCCCCCCGCACGAACACCCGCGCCGAGCCCAGGTCGGCCGCGATCTCCACGCCCGTGAGCGTGACGACGCCGACGCGGGGATCGCGCACCTCCGTGCGGATCAGCTCGGAGAGCTCGCGCCTGAGCTGCTCGTTCAGTCGCGCCGCGCGCTTGCCCTTCACGATGCACCCTCCGCTCCAGTGCGCATCAGTATATCTCTCGGCGTACGCCGACAATCACCGCCCCGCCGTGCGCCTCGACGAGCTGGTCGGCTTTCTGAAAGACCGATTCGGCGAAGACGCCGTCCGTGGCGACCAGTGCGATGGTCAGTTCGGCGCGCGTGTGCACGTCGTTCAGATCGGTCTCCGCGACCGACACGTTGAACCTGTCGCGCAATTGGTCCCGCAGCGACCGGATCACGGAGCGCTTCTCCTTGAGCGACGAGCACCCGGGCAACGACAGCTCCCAGGTGAGCGACGCGACGACCATCTACGAGGGAAGCTCGGCGGTCGTCAGGTCGCGCCCGCGAGCGTGCGCGCGACTTCCTCGACCATGTAGCACTCGATGACGTCGCCGACCTTGACGTCGTTGAAGTTCGCGATGCCGATGCCGCACTCGAAGCCCTCGCGCACTTCCTTGACGTCGTCCTTGAAGCGCTTGAGCGAACCCATGTCGCCGTCGTAGACGACGATACCGTCGCGAACGAGGCGCGCCCTGCCCTTGCGGTCGATGCGGCCGTCGGAGACGTAGCACCCGGCGATCGTGCCGACCTTGCTGACCTTGAAGGTCTCGCGCACCTCGGCCGAGCCGAGAACGGTCTCCTTCTTCTCGGGAGAGAGAAGACCTTCGAGCGCTGCGGTCACGTCGTCGACCGCTTCGTAGATGACGTCGTAATCGCGGATGTCGACGTTCGACTTCTCGGCGAGGTGCCGGGCCGCCGTCTGCGGGCGCACGCGGAACCCGATGATGACCGCACCCGCGGTCTGCGCCAGCAGCACGTCCGACTCGTTGATCGCGCCCACCGCGCGGTGGACGATATCGACCTGCACCTCGTCGGTGCCGAGCTGCTCCAGCGAGTCGGCGAGCGCCTGCACCGACCCATCCACGTCGCCCTTGATGACGAGCGGCAGGCGAGAGACCTGGCCGGCCGCGACCAGCGCACCGAAGTCGCCGAGCTTCACCCCGCGCTCGCGGATGCGCATCTGCTTCTCGCGGTCCAGGCGCTGGCGGTTCATCGCGATTTCGGAGGCGGCCGCCGCATCCATGACCTGGAACGTGTCGCCCGCTTGCGGCACGCCGCTCGAGCCGAGCACCTGCACGGGCGTTGCGGGCCCCGCTTCGCGGAGCGAGTGACCGCGCTCGTCGAGCAGCGCCCGCACCCGGCCATCGTAGAGGCCGCAGAGGAACGAGTCACCCACCTTGAGCGTGCCGCGTTGCACGAGCACCGACACGACTGGCCCCTTACCGACGTCGAGCTGGGCCTCGATGACGGTGCCGTGGGCCTCGCGGTCGGGATTCGCCTTGAGCTCGAGCATCTCGGCCTGCAGCAACACCTTCTCCAGCAGGTCTTCGATGCCTTTGCCCGTCTTCGCCGACACCTCGGAGGAGAGCACCGTGCCGCCGAAGTCCTCGACGTTGACCTGATGATGCATGAGCTGCTGCTTGACCTTCATCGGGTTCGCAGCCGGCAGGTCGGTCTTGTTGATCGCAACGACAATCGGCACGCCCGCGTTCTTGGCGTGGCTGATGGCCTCCACCGTCTGCGGCATGACCGCGTCGTCCGCGGCGACGAGCAGAATGACGATGTCCGTCACCTCGGCGCCGCGCGCGCGCATGGCCGTGAAGGCCGCGTGACCCGGTGTGTCCAGGAAGGTGATGCTGCGGTGGTCCGGCAGCTCGACGTGATACGCGCCGATGTGCTGCGTGATACCGCCCGCCTCGCCCGCCACGACGTTGGTGTTGCGAATGCGGTCGAGGAGCAGCGTCTTGCCGTGGTCGACGTGGCCCATGACCGTGACGACCGGCGGACGCGGCTTGAGCGTCTCGGGTGCATCCTCTTCGGCGGCGATCTCCTGCTCGGCGCCGTACTCCTCTTCGCGTACCGCAGTGAAGCCGAAGGCGTCCAGCAGCATCTCGATCTGATCGAAGTCGAGGCGCTGATTGATGGTCACGAGCAGGTGCAGGTTCTTGAACGCCGAGCCGATGATCTCGGTCGAAGGCACTTGGATGAGCTCGGCGAGCTCCGCCACGGTGAGGAACTCGTTCACGCGCACCGTGGTGCGCTCGCGCTCCACCTCTTGCCGCTCTTGCTCCTCGAGCGCCTCCTGCTCTTCAGCGGAGAGCTTCTCGCCCTTGCGGCGCTTCTTCTTGCCGCCGCCCTTCAGCTCCGACATCACGCGCTGGATGTTGGACTGCACCTCGTCCTGATCCACGTCGTCGCGCTTCTTCCCCTTCTTCTTCTCGCGGCGCTTCTTGCGCCCGTCGGCCGTATATCCATCGGCCTGGATGCGGACCTGACCGCCCGGCCCTGCACTCGCTGCGGGGGCGGGCGTGGGACGGCGAATGGTGCGGACGGGTCCGTCCGGCGCACCGGCCCGTGCGGGATCCGGCGGTGGCCGAAGTCGCTCCTCCGGCGCTGGTGCGGCCGGCTCCGGCGCGCGCTCCGCCCGTGCTGCTGGAGCCTCGGGCGCGGCGGCGCGGGGAGTCGCGGTGGCGCGCGGAGACGCGGAAGCGCGCGGAGTGGCCGAGGCCCGCGGAGCCACAGGACGTGTTTCGGTAGCCGGCGCAGGCGGAATCCTGCCCATGGGAGGTTGCTCGGCGGCCGGCTGGGGTTCCACGGCCACGCGCTTCTTACCCGCAGGGGCGGGAGCCTCCTCCGGCTCCGGCGTCGGCATCGGCGCGGCGGCGACGGGTTCCGGCACGACCGGGTCCGGCTCGGGCGCCGCGGGCTCGGGCTCCGGCTCGGGCACGTCTTCCTTCTTGCGGCGACGGCGCTTACCCGCCGACGGGGACGCCTCCTCCAGCGCGGCCATGATGGCCTCGGCAGGGTCTTTGTGACCCGCGCGTCGCTCGCGCTCGACCTTGGCGAGCACCTTCGACACCTGCGCGTCGCTGATTGCCGCGTCCTCGTCCGCGACGGCAATACCCATCTGCCGGAGCAGCGCGATCAGCGCGTCCGGTGTGACCTTGAGGTCGTCTGCCAGATCGTAGACCTGCATGCCAGCTCTAGCCCTCCACTCCACTCGAGGCGACGACTTCGGATCCCTGCTCCAGCTCGGCAACGATTTGATGGGCGAACGAAGGATGCGTCACGGCCACCGCCGACACGGGCCGCTTGCCGAGCGCGGCGCCGAGGCCACTTCGGTCCCCGAAGCTCACGCGCGGAGCGGGACGGCCGGCCAGCGTGCGCTCGACCTTGTCGAGCTGCGCCGGCGAAGCGTCCGTCGCTAGCACCACGAGCCGCGCCCGCCCGTCACGCACGGCCTCACGCACGGCTTCCGTCCCGGGAACGACACCCCCTGCGCGACGCGCGAGCCCCAGCAATCCGTAGACCTTATTCGCCGGACTCACAGTCGCCTTCCTTGGGCGCAGCGCTGGCAGCCGGGCTGCTGCCCTTGCCCCGAGACTCATCCTCTTCGCCGCCGGCATCACCCTCCACCACGGTCAGCTCGTCGATCAACTTGAGGAGCCGGTCCGCGTCCTCCTCGCCCAGCCCCGGAATGCCGAGGAAGTCACGCCGCTCGAGGTCGATGACCTGGAGGAACGTCTCGTACCCCGCGGCCGCCAGCGCCGAGAGCGTCGTCTGTGGCAAGCTGAGCTCGGCCAGCGGGAAGTCCGCTGTCTCGTACTGGTCCTCGGGCGACTGAGTGAAGACCGAGGTGTCGGAGCCCTTCTCCATCCACTCGCGCGACCCGTAGAGGTCGATCTGCCAGCCGATGAGCTGCGAGGCGAGTCGCACGTTCTGTCCGTTCCTGCCGATCGCGAGCGAGAGCTGATCTTCGTCCACGATGGCGGTGATGACCTGCCGCTCCATGTCCGAGAGGACCTTCGACACACGCGCGGGCGCGAGAGCGCGGCGCGCGAACACCTCGGTGTCGGGGTGCCACGGCACGATGTCGATGCGCTCGCCGCCCAACTCGGATACGACCGCCTGCACGCGCGAGCCCTTGAGCCCCACGCAGGCACCGACCGGATCTATCGACTCGTCACGGCTGTAGACGGCGATCTTGGTGCGTCCACCGACCTCGCGGGCGATCTCCCGGATCTGCACGATGCCCTGGTAGATCTCGGGCACCTCGAGCTTGAAGAGCGCCGCCACGAAGAGTGGATCGGCGCGCGACATGATGAGGCGCGGGCCCTTCGGGCTCTCCTCGACCTTCTTCAGGACGGCCCTGATGGGGTCGCCCTGACGGAAGCGCTCGCGCGGGTTCTGCTCCTTCCACGGAATGATCGCTTCGGCATCACGCGCACGGTTGAGCATGATGACGATCTTGCCGCGCTCGATCTGCTGCACTTCTCCGGAGAGCAGCTCGCCCACCTGGTGGGCGAACTCGTCTCTGATGCGGTCGCGCTCGTTCTCGCGCACGCGCTGCACGATGCGCTGCTTGACTGCCTGCACCGCGTTGCGCCCGAACTGCTCGAACGCGACCGGGATCTCCATCACGTCGCCGACCTCGTAGGTCTCGTCGTCCCAGCGGGCTTCCTCGAGCGACACTTCGGCCGCGGGGTCCTCGACGTCGTCGACGACACGGCGGAGCACAACGATGTCGAACTCGCCGGTGTCTTCATCGATGGCGATCTCCGCCTGCACGTTCGCGCCGTAGATACGCACGAGACCCGCCAAGATCCCGTCCTTCACGAGGTCGGTCATCTCCTCGTCGGACAGGCTCTTGGTCGCCGCGACGTCCCTGAAGGCCGCCACGATCTGAGACGCATTCGCCATAGGCTATATCCTCAAGCACCGCACGCTTTCTTGAACGACGGTCACTTCCACTCGAACACGAGGTTGGCCTTCCGGATCTCCGATCGCGGAACGCTCACCTCGCTTCCGTCCCGGAGACGCAGGCGTACCGCCTCCGTCCCCGTTCCCGCCCCTTCGAGCCCCAGCAGCTCCCCCTCCAACCGGGTCGACAGCCCCGCCAGGATCTCCTTTCCCGCCACCGCGACGCGCTCGCCGCGGAAGCGCTCGAAGTCCCGCCCCCTCACCAGTGGCCTCTCGACCCCCGGGGACGACACCTCCAGCACATACCGCTTCGAGAGCGCCTCGTGCTCGTCGAGCCACGCTTCCAGGGCCCGACTCACGCTCGCACACTCGTCCACCGTCACCCCGTGCCCCGGCCCGGAGTCCGCCCGGTCGATGCGCAGCTTCAGCTGGGGGCGCTGCCCGCTGCCCCCCCAGTGGACCTCGACCAACTCGTAACCGAGGTCTGCGACCCGACCTTCCAACTCCCGCTCGATCTCCGGAACGACGCGCACAAAGCCACTCCACAAACGAATCCAGGGGTGCCCCGCTGAGCGGGTACCCCAAACCGACACCGAACAAAAAAGCGGGGGCGAACCACTCCCCCACTTCGAGAAAACGCCGCCGCAGTTACGGCCTTTTAACGACGCGACAATATAGAGGGCCCCAAAGGGGGGCTCAAGGTGAGGTCGCCCCTCCGCCAGGGTTCTCGGACGAGGGCTTGGACCCCTCGGAAGCCGCGCCGGACGGGCCAAACACCCGTTCCTCGAGCGCCGCGACGCGCTCACGGAGGGTCTGGACCGTGTCCGCCAGCGCATCGACCTCCCGCTGATGGGCGAAGTCCAGCCGCTCCTTGGCGCCGGACGCCGCATGCTGGGCTTTGCCGAGCGCGTCCTTCATGACCCGCTTGGCCCCGTCCGGGGACAGGTCGCCCCGGTCACGGGCCTCTTGGATCGTTTCCTCGATGGCGTCCTTGAAGGCCGAGAGCACGCCGATCCCCTCCTTGATCCCGTCGCTCATCCGCCGCCGCGCGCCGCGCCGCTCCTGGCTTCCGCCCTCTCCGGCCATCGCTGTCGCTCCTGTCTGGGGGTGACGGACTACCAGTCCGTGCGCTCGTCCCTACGGATCTTCGCGCCGAGCGCCGTCAACCGCGCATCGATCGCCTCGTAGCCGCGTTCGATCTGCCGGATGTTGTGGATGCGGCTGGTGCCTTCGGCGCCGAGAGCCGCGATGAGGAGCGCCATGCCCGCGCGGATGTCCGGGCTCTCCACCGTGCCACCCTGGAGGGCGCGCGGGCCCACCACGACCGCGCGGTGCGGGTCGCACAGCACGATGGTCGCGCCCATGGCCGCGAGCTTGTCCGTGAAGTACATGCGCGACTCGAACATCTTCTCGTGGATGAGCACGGTGCCGTGGCACTGCGTCGCGGCCACGAGCGCGATCGAGGTCAGGTCGGCCGGAAACGCCGGCCACGGCCCGTCGTCCACCTTGGGGACCTGGCCGAAAGCATCCTGGCGAATGTGATGCTCGGCCGAGCCGCGCACGAAGAGGTCTGCGCCGCGTACCTCGCACTCGATGCCGAGGCGCTCGAAGCCGAGCAGCGTAGCGTCCAGGTGCTCGAGGGGCGCTCCTTCGATGGTCAGGTCGCTCCGGGTCACCGCCGCGAGCCCGATGAAGGAGCCGGCCTCGATGTGGTCTGCGCCCACGCGAAAGGTGGTACCCCCGAGCTCGTCGACGCCCTCGATCGAGAGCACGTGCGTGCCGATCCCGGAGATGCGCGCGCCCATCGCATTCAACAGGCGGCAGAGGTCCTGCACGTGCGGCTCGGCCGCGGCGTTGCGCAGCAGGGTCCGGCCCCGAGCCCGCACCGTCGCCATGACGGCATTCTCGGTTCCGGTGACGGAAGGCTCGTCGAGAAAGATGTCCGCACCCCTGAGTCCGTCAGCGTCGATGCCGAAGCCGCTGCTCAAGGCAACGCGGGCCCCCAGCCGCTCGAAGGCCAGAAAGTGCGTGTCCATGCGGCGGCGGCCGATCACGTCCCCGCCGGGCGGTGGGAGCTTCACGTGCCCGAAACGAGCGAGGAGCGGGCCAGCGAGCAGCACCGAGGCGCGGATGCGCCCGGCCAGCTCCGCGTCGATGGTGCCGCGGCGGACCTCGCGCGCATCCACCGTGACCTCGTTCGGCCCTCCCCAGTGAACCTCCGCACCCAGCGAAGCGAGGATATCCACGAACGTCTCGACGTCCCGGATGCGCGGCACATTGTGGAGCGTCACCGGCTCCGAGGCGAGCACGGTCGCAGCCAGGCACGGGAGAGCAGCGTTCTTGTTGCCGGCGGGCCGGATGCGGCCATGGAGCCGCTGCCCGCCTTCCACCACGAAGGTCGCCATTCTCTCCGCGAGGCCGGAGGTGATAGGAACGGACCGGTCGAGGGTGGACCGCCCGCCGGGTCCGGTCGCGGGCGCCGAAATTACCGCGCTGGCGCGCATAGCTGCAACGGACTCTTGCAGGACCCGTGCCGCCCGTTGCCGCAGGGGAGCAGTGGGAAGAACTTGGGTGCCCCCCCGCGCCCCCCAGAACCACGGCGGTATGCAAGAGGCCATCAGCCCGATCCCCGCCCAGGCCATCCTGGAGCTCCTGCTCCAGCTGGCGGGGATGCTCCTCCTGGCGCGCGCACTCGCCGAGGTCATGCGGCGAGTGGGGCAGCCCGCGGTCATCGGCGAGCTGCTCGCCGGCGTGATTCTCGGGCCGACGATCCTCGGCCACTTCGCCCCGGGGGTCTTCGAGGCCGCATTCCCGACAGTCGAGTCCCAGCGCCACCTGCTCGAGATCATCTCGTGGCTCGGCATGGTCCTCCTGCTCCTGCTCACCGGGATCGAGACGGACATCCGCGCCATGCGGAACCTGGGGCGCGCCGCGTTCATGGCGTCCTTGTTCGGAATGGTGATTCCCTTCGCCACAGGCCTCGCCCTGGGGTGGCTCCTCCCCGATCCGTTCCTGACCGATCCCGCGAACCGCCCCGTCTTCGCGCTCTTCCTCGCGACCGCGATGGCTATCTCGGCCATGCCGGTGATCGCGAAGATCCTGCTCGACCTGGACCTCATCTCGCACAGCACCGGGCTCGTGATCCTGTCGGCCGCCGTGGTCGACGACACCATCGGCTGGCTCATCCTGTCGGTGATCGCGGGCCTCGCCGCCGGCGGCACCTTCTCGCCCGCCCAGCTGGGCATCACGCTGCTCTGGCTGGGCGCGTTCCTCGCCGGCATGCGCTGGGTGGCTTATCCGCTACTCCGGCGGGCCCTGCAGTACGTGAACGAGCGGGTCGACCTCACCGGCGCCGATATCTCGCTGCTACTCGGCTTCACGTTCCTCGCCGCTGCCGCCACCGAGGCGATCGGTGTGCACGCCGTGTTCGGTGCGTTCGTCGCGGGGCTCCTCATCCGGCAGCTCCCGCGCGTGCATTCGCACTCGCTCGAGGTCATCGAGGTGTTCGTGGTGTCGTCGCTCTCCCCGATCTTCTTCGCGTTCGTGGGCATTCGCTTCGATCTCTGGTCGCTGTCGGGCGTCGCCCTCCCACTCGTCGTCATCGGGGTCGCGGTGTTCGGCAAGCTGGCAGGCTGCTACGTCGGCGGCCGGCTGGGGCGGCTCTCCCACTGGGAGTCGCTAGCCGTGGGCTTCGGCATGAATGCTCGCGGAGCGATGGGGCTCATCGTGGCGCTCATCGGTCTCTCGCTCGGCCTGCTCACCGAGGAGATGTACTCGACGGTGGTGCTCGTCGCGGTGGCGACGTCATTCATGGCGCCGCTTCTCCTTCGCTGGGTCATGCCGCATCTGCCCATGAGCGACGAGGAGCGCCTCCGCAGCGAGGCCTCACGCCGCCGTGAGCTCGTACCACCCGGAGGCGTGCGCGTCCTCGTGCCCACCGCGGGCGGAGCGAACGCCATGACCGCCATCGAATTCATCGCGCCGCTCATTCGCCAGGGGAGCGGCCGTCTCACCGCTCTCTACGTGGACGAGGGGGCGCCGAGGTCGCGGCTGGCGGGCATGTTGACGGGCCGCGGCGCGTCGCTCGCGGGCACCAATCTGGCCGACCACTTCAACCGTGCAGCGGCCGTCGTGGACGGGACCGGCGATCACTTCACCGTGCGCCAGGTGCGGGCGGAGGACGTGGCCGGGGCCGTGGTCGAGGAAGCGTGGCGCGACTACGACCTCCTCCTGCTCGGCGCCGCCCGGGAGCGCATGCTCGACGATCCTCTCGCGCTCGAGATCTGTCGCACTGCGCCCGTTCCGGTCGTGATCGTGCGTGGCCGCGCCCCCGATCAGCCGTGGAGCCGTGAAGACGCCGCCGACGGTCGGCACTCCGCGACCGGCCCGGCCGCTCCGTTCCGACGCCTGCTCGTTCCCGTCGACGGCAGCGTGTTCAGCCGACACGCCGCCGAGCTCGCGTTTGCCTATGCGGGTTCCGCGGGCGCCAAAGTGCGGGTGCTGCACGTACTGTCGAAGAGCTGGCTCACGGAGGGATCGATTCCCGTGACCGACAGGCGAGACCACGAGGTGCGGCGCGCGCGCATCGACGAGGCAGAGCAGCAGATCCGGACGGAGCTCGAGCCGCTGGCTGCCGCATACGGGACGAGCTTCGCGATCCGCGTGCTCTCGAGCGGCGCCCCGCGCGAGATCATCATCGGGGAGTCGCGCTCCGGCGACTACGACCTGCTCGTGCTCGGCACCGAGACCAAGCTCCTCGGCCAGCCGTTCTTCATCGGCCAGGGAACGGCGGAGATCGCGGAGCGCGCGGGGTGCACCACGGCGATCGTGCTGCCGGGCGCCCGCGGGAGCATGTAGCCAGCGGACTCGCTCGCGTTACGACGCGGGCGCCGGGCCGATCCCGAAGAGCTGCAGCACGAGCAGCGTCGCGAGCCCCATCAGCACCAGGGCGAACACCCTCTCGAGCGCCGCGCCCGAGAGACGTCTCGCCATGCGCGCACCCGCGCGCGACCCCACCTGGATGCCCAGCACGGCCGGAATCGCGATCGCCAGGTCGATGATGCCGTGCACGTAGTAGATGTAGGCGCTCGCGGACACGGTGATGCCCCCCATGAAGACACTCGTGGCGGCCGCCGCCTTGAGCGGCATGCGCATGATCGAGTGCATGACCGGCATCTTGATCACACCCCCCGCGAGCCCGAGCAGCCCAGACAGCACCCCACCGACGAACCCCGCCGCCGCACCCATGTGCAACCGCTGCGGCAGGTAGACCACTTCCTCTCCCGTCGCACCGTCGTGATATGCGCCCCGCACGCCGAGGGGGTCGTCGCCCTCGCGCACCACCTCTCCGCCGTGCGCACGGGTCATGACGCGGACCGCGAGACCGATCAGCACCATCGCGAAGATCGCGCGCAGCGCAGCCGGTGCGACCTGGACCACGAGCAGTCCGCCGATGATGGCACCCACGAGTGTCGTCATCTCCAGGACGAGGCCGAGCCGGATGTTCGGAATGCGGTCGCGCAGGTACGTCGATGAGCCCGCCAGAGAGTTCACCACCACCGATACGGCACCCGCCGCGATGGCGAGCTTCATCGGCACGCCGAAGAACCCGGAGAGCATCGGCACGAGGAACGCGGCACCCCCGAGCCCGACCTGCACGCCCAGCGCGCTTGCCGCGGCCGCAGCGAAGAAGACCCCGACCTCCATCCAACCCGTCGGTGGACGCAGCGACTCGGTGCCCTCCCCCGCGCCGGCAAGGAAGGCAGCGAGGAGCCCGAGGCACACCAGCGTGAAGAGCCCCGCGGAGATGGCCGCGAAGCGCCGGTCGCGCTCGCGGGCGAAGTTGATCGCGAGCCATACGAGCGCGGAAGGCGGGGTAGCCAGGAGCGCGAGCACCCCCAGCGTCGCAAGCGCGGCGGGCTCCAGTCGCTGGAGCCCGGCAAGCAGCGACCCCGGTGGAACGGTTCCGAGCGGCAGGCGGCCGTCTCGCGTGAGGCCGAGCACCGCGCCCAACAGCACGATCGATACACCCACGGCGAGGAGTGACCGGAGAAACACCGCGATGCCGGTCGAGGGGTCGTGGTGACGGAGGGGCTCGGGCGTCATACCAGGACCGCGGTTTGCGCGGAACGGATCCCGCGCGCGCTCGGAGTGGTCACCACGCCCTCACGTCGATGCAGCCACCAGGGCCGGCACATCCACTTTCGTCGCTGGCGAGAGCCCCGTAGACAGCTTGTGCCAGCGCGGCGCCACCGCGTGCGCCATGATCTCGAGTGAGTCCACCAAGCGCGGTCCCGGTCGGCTGAAGTACGCCGCACCGTCCGCGACGTACACGCGCCCGTTCTTGATCGCAGGCACCTCTCGCCACCCCGGCATGCGAGCGAGCTGAGGAACATCTCTGAGGGCGCGCTCGACGCCGAACCCGCAGCAAGAGATGAAGAGGATCTCGGGACGCGCCCTCGCCACCGCGCTCCACTCGATGGCGGTCGCAGGCTTTCCGACCCTCCCGAGAGGGTCGCCTCCGCCGGCCCACCGCACCAGCTCGGGGTTCCAGTGGCCCGCCGCGAAGGGCGGGTCGAGCCACTCGAGGAAGACCATCGGCTCCGGAGAGCGCCGGGCCGCCCTCTCGGCGATCCGCTCCGCGCGCTCGCCGAGCTGTTTGGCCAGCACCACGCCAACAGCCTTCACGCCCGCCCGCTCGGCGACGAGCCGGATCGCGTCCAACACGCCGGCGAAGGTGCTGGCTTCCAGGTTGAGGACCTCGGGCGGCCCCGGGAGCCTTTGCGCCGCCGCGTGCACTTCTTCCTCCGAGACCGCGCACACGGTGCACAAAGCCTGCGTGAGGATGAGATCGGGCTTCAGCGCCTCCAAGGCAGCAAAGTCCAGCTCGTACAGCGGTTTGGACGCTCCGCGCAGCTCACGGACGGCCTGGTCGATCTCTCCGCTCGTCGCCTCCTTCGGGACGAACGACTTCGTGACGACCGGCAGGCCACGCGCGGCCGCCGGATAGTCGCAGTCGTGCGACACCGCGACCAGCTGATCGCCGAGACCGAGCGCGTGCACGATCTCGGTGGCGCTCGGCAGGAGCGACGCGATCCTCATGACGCCGACCTCTTCACGCACTGCCGGCTCGGAGCCACTGCGCTAATGGCCGATCGTTCTCCGCAGGAACGCCAGCGCGCGGTCGAGGTGCTCGGGAGCGAAGAAGCCCTCGCCTCCGTGGACCGCTCCGTGCACGACTTCGAAGTACACGTCCAGGCCGTGCTCTTCGTACGCGCCCTCGAGCTCGTGCGCTTGGTTGATCGGCATCTGCGGGTCCTGGTCGCCGTGCAGAAGCAGGAGCGGTGGGTCTCCGGCGCCAACGTGGACGACCGGACTTCCCAGGCGGGCGAGCGCCGGCACCGCGTCCGGGAGCGCACCCAGCAGATCGCGCAGCGCGGGCTCGCGCACGCCCAGACCGAACGGAGTCGACTGCGCGAGGATCGTCTCGAGGTTCGACGCCCCGTAGTAGCTGATGATCGCCTGCACCGCGGACGACTGCCCGCGATTGCCGCCGACGCTCCCCTCGAGCTCGTGGCTCCCGTTGGTGACTCCAACCAGCGCAGCCAAGTGGCCACCCGAAGAGTTGCCGGCGATTGCGATGCGGTCGGCGCGGTAGCCGTACTCGGCCGCGTGCGCGCGCAGGAAGCGGACAGCGCCCTTGATGTCGTGCACCATCGCGGGGAAGCGCGCCTCCGTGGACTGACGGAAGTCGAGGCTCGCTACCGCAAAGCCGTTCTGTGCGAACTCACCCGGGACCTGACCCTTGTTGCCGACGCTCCACCTCCCCCCGTGCACCCACACCAGGAGCGGTGGGTTCGAGACGCCGGCCGGCATGTGGATGTCGAGCGCGAGATACTTCCCGTCGACCGTCGCGTACACGACGTCACGGTGCACCTGTTGCGTCGCCGCGCTACGGGGCGTCGCCAGCACGCCGACCGCGAGCAGCGCAATGAGGACTCGATTCATGACCGCTCCCTCCCTGACCCGATCGATGGAGATACCACTCTACCCCGCCATCCACCCCAGCCACCAGAGCCCGCCGATCCAGAGGAGCCGCTGGGTCACGCCTTGCCACTCGGGCAGCGTCGCGAATAGCACCGACGTGCCGGTGATGAACACCAGCGCCGCCACATGCCGAGCCCGCTCGCGCGGAGTCGGAGCCCGCCACGCGGCCATCAAGACCGAGACCGAGAGGCACACCCCCGCCATGGTCGCGAACATCGAGTGCAGCATCGACTCGGGCTCGGAGAACGAGACTCCGCTCTCGATCGGCGCCGTGCTGAAGAACCCCGTGAGCGCGACCGAGGAGCCGTACAAGAGCAGCAGCACTGCTTGCCCCCAGAACCGCTTCACGTGCACGAGGTCGCCCGAGAAGTGCCACGCCAGCAGCACCCCGAAACCGATGAAGCCGATGCGCGCAATCCACGCGAACTCGGCCTGCTGCGCGCCGAGCTCGGACAGCGTGTTCGAGGCGAGTTGGCAGTTCGCCGGCGCGAGCAGGTGCGCGACGAGCATCGTGGCGGCGAGCCATGCGATGGCGAGGCGCACGGTGGGCTCAGCCTTCGAAGAGTCCGGCATCGAGGCCTTCAGCGCCCTAAAGCCATGGAAGTACGTCACTCCTTCTAGCCGTCGCCGCCGACAATAGATGCCGGGGGGTGGCTTCGCCAATCGGCAGCTCGTAGCGCACCGAGGGATTCCAAGCGTTCACTCCGGCCCAATTGAGCCGGAGTGCCGGATCGGCAGCCAAAGCCTCGTCGAAGTCCTGGATGGGGATCGCGATGATGGGTACGGCCTACAGCGCCGTCCCCACCAACCGCCCTACGCCGGCCGTGAGTGCCATCGCGGCCGCGCTCCAGAACGTGACGCGCACGGCGCCGCGTAGCATGGAGGCGCCACCCGCCCGAGCCGACAGCGCGCCGAGTGCGGCGAGGCTGACCAGCGACGTCCCCGCCACCGCGAGCGCCACGCTCGCCGTGGGCACGAGCGCGGCCACTACTACGGGGAGCGCCGCCCCCACCGCGAACGTCATCGCCGAGGTCACCGCCGCCTGCACGGGTCGCGCCTCGTGGACCTCCGAGAGACCGAGCTCGTCGCGCAAGTGCGTCCCGAGCGCGTCGTGGCGCGTCATCTGCTCGGCAGCCTGACGCGCGAGGGACGGCTCGAGGCCGCGCTCCACATAGATCTGCGTCAGCTCGTCCAGCTCGAACTCGGGCTGCTCCGCGAGCTCCTTGGTCTCCCGCGCGCGATCCGCCTTCTCCGTGTCGGCCTGCGAGCTGACCGATACGTATTCACCCGCCGCCATCGACATGGCGCCGGCCACCAGACCTGCGATGCCCCCGATCAGGATCGCCGAGCGCCCGGAGTCCGCCGCCGCGATCCCCACGACTAGGCTCGCCGTGGACACGATGCCGTCGTTCGCGCCCAGCACCGCGGCGCGCAGCCAGCCGATGCGCCCGGCGCGGTGCGTCTCGACGTGTACGCCCTTCAGCCGAGACATCGGCTACTCCCTCATGTGCCAGAGTGCGCGGTAGACGAGCAAGTGCCCGAGGAGCGCGGCCTGCACCAGCAGCGTGGGGAGCCACACGTAGGGCAGCATGCTCGGGAGCACGTTCGAAGGACCCTCGGTGAAGACTTGGAACGGCGTCGGCGTCGACAGCACCGCAACCACGACGATGTTGATGAGGAGCGCGAGGCCGAGCGTGTTCCACACCGCCACGACTGCGATCGGCACCCGGCTTCGAGCGAGGAAGATAGCGAGCACCGCACTGCTCAGTCCCGAGACGATGTCGAAGTTGCGGCCCTCGTAGGTCATCTCCACGGGGATGACGCCTTCGAGGTAAAGACGGTGCAGGAGCCACTCGAGCGGTACTCGGAAGACCTGATAGCCAACCAGGACGGCGAGCGGGAGGCCGCTCGCGAGTCGCTTGCCGGCGTCCGAGAGCGCGAGCCCCACCGTGCAGAGCGTGACGAAGAGCACCAGCAGCATCACAGGCGGGGGCACAGGATCGTATCGCTCGAGCCGGCCCGCTCCGGCGAGCACGCCCGGCACGACCAGCGAGAACACGAGCACGCGCACGATCAGACCGAGTCCCTTCGGCCGCGATCCAGGGGCATCCGCCGGGCTCGTCTTCAGCATGGCCGCGACGTAGAACGCAGCGACCGGCACGACGATCGCGATGAAGAGGATGTCGCTGAGCGTCGAGGGCTCGTTCACGTTCGGGCCGTTCGCCGGCTAGGCACGATCGAGGATATGGCCCAGATGGTGTCGGAAGTGGCCCAGGTAGTCCAGGGCGACGAACCTCGACGTGGCCGACCGTAGCGTGTTCACGGGCGAGATCGGGCCCCGGCTGTCCAAGCCGGGGCCCCGAGTCGAACTCGCCAGATCACGAGATCATGACGTTCGGATGCGAAGGCCCAGGGTCACGGGCAAGCTGATCGCCGACTCGATCGGATCGAGCGGGCCACCCAGCGACGCGGTGCCCAGAGACTCCATGTCGTCGCGGTTGAGCCTCATCCATTGCAGCCGCGCGCCGAGGTACCCGTGAATGGGTGAACTCGCCCCGAAGACGAGCTCCAGTCCGGCGGTTCCCGTGAGAGACGTCTGACCGACCGACTGCAGGTCGGGACCGCCTCCAGGAACGTAGAACGCGCCACTGCGTAGGGTCGCGCCCCCCGCACCCAGGAATCCCTTCAGCCCCCAACTCTCATCGGGCTGACCGAGGAGGTCGGCCGAGACGCCCGCCTGGTACCGCCATAGGGTGACGTCCGGCATCCCGGGTACGCCCCCGTTCAGGTGCTCGAGCTCGCCGCGGGCGACGATGTCGACGGGGTCCAGGATCGGCATCTCGACCTCGACACCGCCCGTCACTCCCGCCGTTGCGTAGTCGGCGAACTCGCCTACCGGAAAGGCCATGCCACCATAGAACGCGGCCGCAACATCGCCCAATTGGGCCTCCGCTCCGGTTGCTGCGGAAATCGACAACGTACCTGCTACCAGCATCAGACGGCTCCAACGATGGTACATAAGTTCCCCCAAAAGCTTTGCCTTTCTGGGTCGCGCGAACGGGGCAACCCGGTCCACCCGGCCAAACCGGGAGGCACGGTAGGGGCCTTCGGTCCGGCGGTGGGTCGCGCTAGCAGGTTATGTGCCGGCGCACGCAGGTCACCTTGGCAAACGCGTGCGCCAGAATGGCACCCCGCCGGCTGGGGGATGGGCTGGCCGCCTTGGATGCCAGGCGGGCCCTGGCTGGGACCTCAGGCCGCCCGCGGTCTCACGATGAGTACCGGGCACTCCGTGCCCCGTACCACTTTGTCGGTTACGCTTCCCATCCAGGCGCGGGTGACGCCACCGCGCCCATGCGTAGCCATGGCGATCACGTCGGCCGCGTGGCTCTTCGCGGCGTCCAGGATGGCGCGGGCCACCGGCTGACCGACCTGCGTGACCGACTCCACGGAGAAGCCGCGGGCTTCGAACGCTTTCGCGGAGCTGCCGATGTCGGCGTCCGCCCATTGCCGAGCTGCGCCGACCCCCTCACCGGGTGCCATCGGCAGGCTCGGGTGCACGCCCGCGCCCATCGCGTATGGGGCTTCCAGCACGCGGACGAGTAGATACGAGCTGCTCCTTCCCCCTAGCTCGGTGGCGGGGCCGAGCGCGGACTCGCTGAGCGCGGACCCGTCGAGCGGAACCATCACCCGCTCGAAGGTCACGTCCGTGGCCAGATCGTCGGTCCGCGCACCGGGAGACGCGCGTACGATCAGGACCGGCGCATCGGTGTGGCGCACGAATCGATCGGACACGCTGCCGAGCCAGGCCCGCTCCACCGTCCCGCGGCCGTGCGAGCACATGACGGTCAGATCCGCGCCGACCTCCGCGCGATGCTTCTCGAGCTGCGTGGCCACATCCCCGACCTCGAGCACCGCCACCTTCACCGAGGGCAGGCCTGCTGAGCGAAGGCGTTCGGCCACGCCCCCCATGTAGTGGGAGTCGACCTTCCCGTACTCCATGTCGATGGAGCCGCCGAGGCTCGCTACCGGGACCCGCGCCAGGTGGAGCGTCGCGTCCGACCGACGAGCGATCGAGGCCGCGGGGCGAAGGGCTTGTTCCGCCGTTTCGGACCCATCAAGGGACACCAGGATGGACTTGTACATGGTCTCCTCGCCGTTGGTGGCCGCGCCGTGCTTCGGGTCAAACGTCACGGCCGACACGCCCCTCGGCTGTCGGGAAAAGTCCGCGCGCCGAGGCGGTGAATTCACCGATCCCGCCCTGCAGCGGCCGGCGACTAGAACCGGTGCGTGTAGCCCAGCTTGGTCGCGGCTCGGCGGTCCAGCGTGCCCCACCCCGTGGCGCTCGCGTCCAGCCAGTTGTGCTGGTAGACGAGGTAGAGGTCGTTGCCGGGTGCGAGGATCCAACGGAAACGCGCTTGCCACCCCAGCACCCGGCTCACCGAGTCGTACTGGACGTTGTTGATGACGTAGATGCGCGGGTTGAACTGGTTGTCGAGGATGACGCGCCACAGGCGGGTGGTGAAGCTTCCCTGCGGGAGCTCGACGCGATTGCGCTCCAGGGCGGTATTCACGCGGATGCCGGGTCGCGGCCGGATGGCCAGGCCCACCGACAGCTCTTTGCGATCTCCGGAGAAGAACCCACCCCAACCGTACTGCCCGTTCAGAGCGACCACGCGTCGGTTGGCCGTGCCGCCGCCTACGCGCCAGCGTGTGAAGTCGTAGTCCGTGCCCGCGAGGAGCGTCACGCCGGGGCTGATGTCGAAGTCGCTCTCGAGGAGCTCGTGGGTGGGCGTGACACCGAAACCGAAGTTGTCGCCCGCGTGTGTCGAGACCTCCGAAAAGAACGCCCACTCGCGCGTGACCGTCGTGTTGTCCATGTCGGTGATCACGGACAGGTCGGTGCCGAACCGGAGCTGGCGCACGATAGCGTGGTTGTTCGGGCGGGGCGCGAAGAAGAACGAGGGCGAATAGCTCCTGAACCCGCGCCTGCGGACGAACCCGAGCGCCGGATTGTGGTTCGGTTGCACTTCGTGGAAGTCGAGCCCCCCGCTCCAGAGGTCGTTCGGATAGTTGAGGCGCGCTCCGTATGCGAGCGCGTCGTTCACGCTCCCGGACGGGTTGTTGTTGCCGAGCACGAACCCCGCGAGCTCGAGGTTCTGCGAGCCCAGGAAGCGCGACGTCGCGAGGCGGAAGTCCACGCCCGCAGTGTGCCGGTCGTCCAGCGCGGTTCCGCGCTCGTGCCGCCAGGTGTAGATCCCGCCGACGTAAGACTGGGTGAGCATGCGGCGCCGCAACCGCAGCACGCCGAAGTCCTCTCCCACGACCCCGGCGTCGACGTCCGCCCCGGTGCGCACGAGCAGAAGGCCGATGTCGTTCGCGCCCGCCTGCCCGGTGAGCTTGGCACCCCCGTCGATGGTTTGCGGCTGCCCGAACCGGTCGAGGCCGATGCGCCGGCTGAAGAACGGCTGCGCGGGCGAGGAGGGGCCCCCGAATCCACCGCCACCACCACCCCCACCACCACCTCCTCCACCGCCGCCACCACCCGACGGCGCGAAGTCGAAGAACGTGCCGCCTTCGAGGAAGAACGCGCGCTTCTCCGGGAACTGGATGGGGAAGCGCGTGAGGTTCACCTGGCGCTGGTCGACCTCCGTCTCCGCGAAGTCGGTGTTGACCGTGAGGTTCGCGCGCAGGTTCGGCGTGACGTTGTAGAAGAGGTCGAGCCCGATGTCCGCGCTCTCCTCGCGAGGGAGCGCGGGAGTGCGCCCGGGCGCCTCGGCCAGGTGCCCCGCAGCATAGGGGCGCACGTCGAGCCCGACACCCTGACTCACGTCCTGGATGCCAACCAGGAGTCCCGCGTTCGACATCCTGCGGAGACCCTGATTGCGCTGATGCCCGGTCCAGAGCGTTTCCTCGCTCTTCCGCCTCACCGTGCGCTGGAAGTTGATGCCCCAGGCCGGCGCGTTCGGATCGAAATTGAGCGTGCGGAACGGAATCACGATCTCGAGCGTCCAACCGATCTCGCTCCGGTCCACGCGCGCGTCCCAGATGCCGTCCCATTGCCGGTTGTTCGTGCCGCCCGGCCCCATCACCGCGTCGGCCATCAGGCCGTACGGGTTCATCTCGAAGAAGTAGCCGCTCTGCTGATCGAGGAACGTGTCCATCGTCCACATGAAGCGGTCGTCCGACTGCAGAAACTCGTCCCGCCTCATCGTGTTGCCGAGCAGTCGGTCGGGCTCGGAGTCGAACGCGGTCACGCCCATGTAGAGATTGTCGCGGTCGAAGACGATGCGGACCTCGGTGCGCTCCGTCGGCGTTCCGCCGAGGATGGGGTCCTGCATGATGAAGTCCGCCGCCGGCTCGGCGCGCTGCCAGATGGCCTCGTCGAGCCGGCCGTCGAGATCGATCCGATCGGACTCGCCCAGCCGCTCGGCGGTCATGGTGCGGCGGCCTTCGCCCAAGATCGGATGGTCGCTCGGAACGCCCTGCGGAGCGGGCTGGGCGCTGCCGTCTGTCGGCAACGTCAGCGAGAGCAGAAGAGTGGCGGCGCTCCAGGTGGGTGCGCGGAGGCGTCGAGACATGGGCGGGGGCGAAGGGTCGAACTGCGTGGCCGGAGGCCGCGAAAAGTACCCACAATCACAGCCGGCCCCGTCTCATTGTTGAGCCGCCCTGTAAGGTGGCCGTAAACAACGCTCGACAGGGCTGAGGTACTCAGCGCCAGTCGAAGTCGTATTCGAGCCGCACGGCCACCGTATCCCCGTGATCCTTGTCGCCACGGACACGCTTCGGGACCGCGAGCACGGTGCGCCCGGACTTCTCATGCCACACGCTCGTGTTCCACGACTTGCCGTCTACGGTGGCCTCCACCGGAGTCCGGCCCCAGCCGAGCGTGACCGTCGGCGCGTGCTCGTCGGGAACCGTCGTGAACACCCACCCGCCGGGACCGGGAACGCGCCAGAGCTCCGACTGGAACTCGCCGACGTAACGGGTCCTGCGGCCGGCGCGAGCGGGGCTCACGCAACCGCCGACGTCGCCGTCCTGCTCACGTCCCGGGGCCGCAGCGCGCCGTCCGTGTGTCGTACCAAGCGCCATCCTCTGGATAGATCTCGTCGGCGCGACCACGTCGCCGGGCCGCAAAGTACCTCGCGGGCGAACGGCTGGGCAGGATCGGGTGGTTCATCGACCGCGGGGCGCCTCGACCCCATCGGAGATCGCCCGACACCCGCCAGTTGAAGAGCGGGTGTAGATTTCCCACATGGCAATCCCTTACGGCCCTGCCCTGCTCCAGGTCGTGCCGCGCGACGGCCTATCGGTCGCGGCGGACGTCTCGATCGTCATCGTGGCGGTCACGATCGTCGCGCTCGCGATCGTGCTGGTGATCATGCTCGCGCGCATGAACAAGGTGCTCGTCGAGGTCCGCAAGGGAGTAGGCACGCACTTCGGCCCGGTCTCGGAGCGTGCGCGCGGAATCGCGGAGAACGTCGAGTTCATCACACGGACCATCCGTGGGGACGTCGAGAAGCTGAACGGCTCGGTGACGGCCGTGACGGACAAGCTCAAGTTGGCCTCCGAGCGCATGGAGGAGCGCATCGAGGACTTCAACGCGCTCATGGAAGTCGTGCAGGAGGAAGCCGAGGACGTCTTCATCGATACGGCCGCTACGGTCCGCGGTGTGCGGGCGGGCGCGAGATCCCTCGCTGGGAGTGAGCGCACTGCGTCGGACGAAGATGCCGCTCTGGCCGACGATGCCGCGATGGACGAGCCCGATGCGCTCGCCGCCGCCGCACCTGCGGAGGCCGAGCGAGCCCTCGAGCCACCCGCCCCTGCGGAGCCCGAGAGCGCGGGGGCGCTCGCGACCGAGAAGAGTTGAGCTTCTCGTGAGCGCGCGCTGGGGCGTCCTCGGGCCGCTGCTGATCGCCGCGGCTTGGTTGCTCATTCCCGAGCCCGTGTACGCGTGGGGACCTGCCACGCACGTGGCGCTCGGCGAGGCGCTGCTCGGGTCCCTCTACCTGCTGCCCCCGGCCATCCGCGCCATCCTGGAGAAGTACCCCCTTCACTGCCTCTACGGGTCCGTGGCCGCGGACATCTCGTTCGCGAAGAAGTACGTACCCGAGGGGCGGCACTGTCACAGTTGGGCCGTGGGAGAGGAGATCCTCGAGTCCGCCGAATCGGAGCCCCTCCAAGCCGTCGGGTACGGGTATCTGGCCCATCTCGCCGCCGACACCATCGCGCACAACATCTTCGTGCCGCGGCGGCTCCTCCTCACCAGCACGACCCAGGCGGTCGGCCACACCTACTGGGAGCATCGCATGGACATGCACGTGGGCGAGGACTTCCTCTCGCTCGCGCGCCACATCGTCGTCGAGCACGACCACAGCGAAGCCGATCTGCTGTTCGACGACGTGCTCAGCCGCACGCTCTTCAGCTTCCACACCAATCGGCGGATCTTTCGCGGCATGATCCGTTTCTCCGGGCATGAGCGCTGGCAGCGCGTGTTCGGGAAGGTGCTCGCCAAGTCGCGCTTCGATCTGCCCAACCCGATCGTCGACCGGTACTTCGAGGTGGCCTTCGACTACACCGTGGGATACCTGCGCGATCGGCACACTTCGCCCGCCGGCGACATGGACCCGGTGGGTGAGCTGAACTTGCGACTCGCCAAGATGGTGCGCCGGCGCGCGATGTCCGACCACACAGCCGACCACCACGAGGTGCTCAACGAGATGGCGGAGGACTTCTTTCCACTCCCCTCGGGTCCCCTGCTCTACTGGCCGCAGCTGCAGGATCCGGATTTCGCGGCGGGCATCACGTCGTCCAACTCGGGCCAGCGGCTGTTGGCGGCGCCGCGTGCGGGGAAGAGTCTGGGGAAGGGCTAGCCGGGCTACTGCGCGTACGCTAGGGCAGCATCGAGTGCGCGGCGTACCAAGCGACGACGCGTTGCATCGGTCGGCGAGCGACGCGTCCCATCCCGCCATGGGCACGACCCCCACCTGCCCCGATGTTCGAGGTGGCAGTGGGCCTCGTCGAGTCGGGAGGCGCGCCAGGCGTGCCCCATCGACCTATGGCGGGTGGCTCGACGCAAGCTGACTCAACTGAATCGGGTCAAGGACGTGACGGTGCTCGCTGCGCCCCCTGGCAATCGACTCGAGTTGCTTCGCGGAGATCGCGCGGGTCAGCACAGCATTCGTATCAACGACCGGTACCGGGACTGTTTCCGATGGGAGGGTACCTATGCCGCGGAAGTCGAAGTCACGGACTACCGCTGGTAGTCTGGCGCGCGCGCTCGTCCAGCGCCGACTACCGTCACATCGCCCGCCTACGCACCCGGGAGAGATGCTGGTCGAGGAGTTCCTGAAGCCGCTCGGCATCACCCAGTCGGCATTCGCCGTTCAGCTGGGAGTTTCCTTCCCGCGACTGAACGAGGTCATCAACGCGAAGCGCAGCGTCACGCCGGACACGGCCCTCCGACTCGCCCGGGTGACGGGCATGAGCGCCGACTTCTGGTTGGGGCTCCAGCAGGACTGGGACCTCTGGCACGCCCTCCGCTCAGAAGCGGTCTCCGAATCGTTCGCCTGAAGCCGGTGAAGCGGGCGAGCTGACCTCCCCCGGCTACCCGAGCGCCACCTTCAGCAGCTCGCTCACGCGCTTCGGGTCGGCCTTGCCGCCCGAGCGCTTCATGACCTGTCCGACGAAGAAGCCGACGAGCTTCGCTTCGCCCCCCTTGTAGCGCGCCACTTCGCCGGGGTTCGCGTCCACGACCTCGCGCACCCACGCCTCCAGCTGCGAGTCGTCGCGCACCTGCACGAGGCCGCGCGCCTTCACGACGTCGAGCGGGCGCCCGCCGTCCTGCGCGACGGCACCGAGCACGGTCTTCCCCGACCCCTCGGAGATGGTCCCGCTGCCCACGAGCTCGATGATCTCGGCGAGCACGTCGGGGCGCACCGCGAAAGTCGACGCGTCCTCGCCACGTTGGTGCATGAGCGCCTGCACCGGACCCATCACCCAGTTCGCAGCCGCCTTCGCCTTCCCGCACGCCTTCACTACCTCCTCGAAGTAGTCGGCGCTCGCGCGTGAATGCGTGAGCACGCCGGCGTCGTAGGCCGACAGGGAGTAATCGCGCTCGAAGCGGGCGCGGCGTGCGCGCGGCAATTCGGGGAGTGCCTCGCGTGCGGCATCGATCGCCCTCGGCTGCAGGACGAGCGGTGGCAGATCGGGGTCCGGGAAGTACCGGTAGTCGTGGCTCTCCTCCTTGGAGCGCATGCTGCGCAGCGCGTTTCGGTGATCGTCCCAGAGGAGCGTCTCCTGCTCGACGCGCCCGCCCTTCTCGACGAGCGCGACCTGGCGCGCGATCTCGACTTCGACGGCCTTCTCGATGCCGGAGAACGAATTCACGTTCTTGATCTCGGTCTTGGAGCCGAGCTCGTCGTCGCCGCGCGGCCGGATGGACACGTTCGCGTCCACGCGCAGGCTCCCCTCCTCCATGTTGCAATCGCTCACGTCCACGTACTCGAGCAGCTGCTTGAGCGACGTCAGGAACGCGCGTGTGTCGGCGGGGGTGCGAAGGTCGGGTTCCGTCACGATCTCGACGAGCGGGGTGCCCGCGCGGTTGAGGTCGACTGCGGTCCCGCCGGCGATGCGGTCGTGGATCGACTTCCCGGCATCCTCCTCCATGTGCGCGCGTCGTATGCGCACGCTCGCCTCGCCGTCCGGGCCGTCGTAGTCGACGCGTCCGTCCGTGGCGATGGGGTGCTCGAACTGCGTGATCTGATATCCCTTGGGGAGATCGGGATAGAAGTAGTTCTTGCGCGCCCAGAGGGCGCGCTCGTGCACCGTGCAGCCGAGGGCGAGCGCGGTGCGCAGCGCGAGCGCGACCGCTTCGGGGTTCGTGGTGGGAAGTGCGCCAGGAAGGCCGAGGCACACCGGGCAGACGTGCGTGTTGGGCTCGTCGCCGAAGATCGCGAGGTCGCCGCAGAAGAGCTTGCGCGCGGTGCGGAGCTGCAAATGCACCTCGAGGCCGATCACCGCCTCCCACCGCGTGGAGTCGCCAGTGAGCGTCGGGCTCATCGCACGCCTCCCGCGAGCCGGCGCTCGAGCTCACCCGCCACCGCGAGCATCCGCTCCTCCTGCCACCAGGGTGCGAGGATCTGCCCGCCGACGGGCAGCCCGTCGACGGTCCCGATCGGTAGCGACATCCCCGGTATGCCGGCGAGGTTGGCGGTCACGGTGAACACGTCGGAGAGGTACATCTCCAGGGGATCCGCCGTGCGCTCCCAGAGCTTGAACGCAGGCGTCGGGCTGGTGGGCGTGAAGAGCGCGTCGACTCCGGCGGCGAACACGCGACGGAAGTCGTCGGTGATGAGGGCGCGCGCCCGCTGCGCCGTGCCGTAGTACGCGTCGTAGTAGCCCGCCGACAGGGCGTAGGTGCCCAGCATGATGCGGCGCTTCACCTCCGCGCCGAACCCCTGGGTGCGTGTGGCCTCGTACAGGTTGTGCAACGTGGCGCCGCCGTCGCCCATGCGCCGCTGACCGTAGCGCACGCCGTCGTAGCGAGACAGGTTCGCGGAGGCCTCGGCAGTGGCGATCACGTAGTACGTCGGAATGCTGAAGCGCGTGTGCGGGAGCGACACGCGCCGGATCTTGGCGCCGCTCGACTCGAGCGTCTCGATCGCAGCCTCGAAGTGGCTCCGGATCGCTGCGTCCAGCCCTGCGGGCTCGTACTCCTCGGGCACGCCGACGGTCATGCCCGCCACGCCAGTCCGGACTGCCGCCTCGAAGTCCGGGACAGGGCGGTCGACCGACGTCGCGTCGCGCGGGTCGTGCCCAGAGACGACCTGCAGGAGCCGTGCGGCGTCCCGTACGTCGGCGCCGAACGTACCCACCTGGTCGAGCGAGGACGCGTACGCCACCAGCCCGTAGCGGCTCACGCGGCCGTACGTGGGCTTTATGCCGACGACCCCGCAGAACGCGGCCGGCTGGCGCACCGAACCACCGGTGTCCGAGCCGAGCGCCATCGGCACGTAGCCTGCGGCCACGGCAGCAGCCGAGCCTCCCGAGCTTCCCCCCGGCACGCGCGTGCGGTCGCGCGGGTTGAGCGTGGGCCCATAGGCGGAGTTCTCGGTGGAGGAGCCCATCGCGAACTCGTCCATGTTGGTCTTGCCGACCACGACCGCGCCCGCCGCTCGGAGCTTTCGTACTGCGGTCGCCTCGAACGGAGAGCGATATCCCTCGAGCACCCTGGACCCGCACGTGGTGGGAAGGTCCTTGGTGGCGAGAATGTCTTTCACGGCCACCGGCACGCCCGCGAGGGGCCCGTGCTCGTTCTCGACCGCCAGGTTGTGCGGATCGGCGACGGAAATGAACGCGTTCAGCCCCCCGGGCCCGGATTCCCGCTCGCGGATCGTGGCGACGGCACGGCGCGCCGCGTCGAGCCGGCTCAAGCCCCTTCCTCGGGCGGCCCCGCCTGCACCCCAGGGAGCGGCGGCACGACGAAGAAGCCTTCGCGCCAGTCGGGTGCGAACGGGCCGATCCCGTCTCGTAGCGCGTCGGGCTCCTCCGCCCCTGGGTAACGCGTGGAGGCGCGCTCGTCAGGCGGTGCAGGCGGCGAAGCCTGCTCGAGCGTCCGGAGCGTCTCCACGTGGTCGAGAATGCGGTTCAGCTCCGCGGTGATGCGCGTGAGCTCGGCGTCGCCGAAGCGGAGCCGCGCCAATGCCGCGATGCGCACCGCGTGGTTGCGGCCGACGCTCATGGCCAGTCCCTCTCCAGGGCGGCATACCGGAGCAGGAGCTTCTTTCTCCCGACCGTGTCGAAGTCCACCGTAACCTTGAGGTCGCGACCGAACCCGGAGATCTCGACCACCGCCCCGGATCCGAAGGTGCCGTGCACGACGCGCTCCCCTTTCACGAAGCGCGGGGTGTCCTGGTTCATGGCGTACTCCGGCTCCGTCTCCACGTGCGGTTCATCGAAGTCCTCGCGGCTCCTCTCGTACGCCCGCTGCCCGCGGTGCGGCAAGCTCGACGCGGTCACCGTGAGCCGCTGCGTCCTCCGCTCCTCGAGCAGGTCGGGCGGCAGGGCCTCCAGAAAGGACGATTGCAGGTTGAACGTCAAGTCACCGGCCCTTCGGCGCTGGCGCGCCCAGGACAGCACGAGCTTGTCCTCCGCGCGTGTGATGCCGACGTAGAAGAGCCGCCGCTCCTCCTCGAGAGCTGCCGGCTCGTCATAGGCGCGCGCCAGCGGGAAGAGTCCTTCCTCGAGCCCGGCGATGAACACGAGCGGAAACTCGAGCCCCTTCGCATTGTGGAGCGTCATGAGCGTGACCGTCTCGGCGTTGGGGTCGAGCTTGTCCACGTCCGCCACGAGCGCGACCTGCTGCAAGAAGAGGTCGAGCTCGGTGAACCGGTCCACGCCACCGCCCGTGTCGTCGCCGGTCTCCTCGGCGTCCTCCACCATGGCAGCGTCGAAGTCGATGGCACCGGCGATCAACTCGGCGACGTTGCGGGCGCGGTCTTCGCCTTCCGGCCCTTCGTCCTGGAGCGCGCGCACGAGGTCCAGCTCCTCCACCAGCTCCTCGAGGAGCTCGCCGATGCTCGCCTGCGTCGCGCGCACGCTGTAGCGCTGGATGAGATCGGCGAAGCTGCGGAGCCCATGCGAGCCGGCCGCACGCATTTCCGGCACCTCGTCCGAGCGCGCGGCGGCCTCCAGCAGTGACACCCGCTCGCGTGCGGCCCACGCGCGCAGGTGCTCGAGCGACGTGAGCCCCACACCCCTACGAGGGTAGTTCACCACGCGCTCGAACGCTCCCTCGTCGCGAGGATTGGATATGAGCCGGAGGTACGCGAGCACGTCCTGGATTTCACGGCGCTCATAGAAGCGCACGCTCCCCACCACCTGGTACGGCACCCCCTCCCGGCGGAGCGCGTCCTCGAGCGCCCGGGACTGCGCGTTCGTGCGGTAGAGCACGGCGACCGACTTGTGGGAGAGCGTCGGCGTCTCGCGCACGCGCGCCTCGATCTCCTGCACGATCCAGCGCGCCTCGTCGGTCTCGTCGAGCGACTCGACCAGCGTGACGCTCTCACCACCGGCGCGCTCAGTGAAGAGCGTCTTTCCTTTGCGCTCTGTGTTCTGCGAGATGACGAGATTGGCGGCGTCGAGGATGCGCTGCGTGGAGCGATAGTTCCGCTCCAGACGCACGACGCGAGCGCCCGGGAACGCGGTCTCGAAGTCGAGGATGTTGCGGATGTCCGCGCCGCGCCAACGGTAGATCGACTGGTCGTCGTCGCCGACGACCATGAGGTTCCGGTGCCCGCCTGCGAGCAGCTCCACGAAACGGAACTGGGCGCGGTTCGTGTCCTGGTACTCGTCGACGAGCACGAACGCGAAGCGCTCGCGGTAGCGCTCGAGCAGGTCGGGGAGCGTCTCGAACAACTCGACCGGCTTGATGAGCAGGTCGTCGAAGTCGAACGCATTCTGCGACTCCAGCGACTTCTGGTACTCCGGGAACACCTTGGCCACGTTCTTCACGAACAGGTCGAACGACCCCTCCGAACGCGCCTGGAATTCCTGCGCCGTGATGAGCTGGTTCTTGGCGTTGCTGATCTCGCCGCGGATCGCTTTCGACGCCCACCGCTTCGGGTCGACACCGACGCTTTCTTGCACGCTCTTCACCAGTCTGAGCGATTGGTCGGCGTCGAAGATGCTGAACGCACGGTCATAGCCCAGGCGCTCGGCGTGGCGGCGCAGCAGGCGCGCGCCGATCGCGTGGAACGTGCCGACCCACATACCGGTCGGCTCACCTCCGAGCAGCCGCCCGATGCGCTCGCGCATCTCGCCGGCGGCCTTGTTGGTGAACGTGACCGCCAAGATGCGATCCGCGGGCACACCGTACTCGCGCACCAGCTGGCAGATGCGCGCGGTGAGCACGCGTGTCTTCCCCGAGCCGGCGCCCGCCAGCACCAGAATCGGCCCCTCGAAGTGCTGGGTCGCCTCGAGCTGTTGCGGGTTGAGTCCGGCCAGGTGCGACGTCGATTCGTCGGTCATCGACGCGCTCACTCTTCGGCCACCGGGAGGCGAACCTGGAACGTCGTCCCCTCCTGCGTCTCGAGCAGCTCGATGCGCCCGCGGTGCACGCCCTCGACGATGCGACGGGAAAGCGCGAGGCCGACCCCCCATCCCCCCGCTTTCGTGCTCACGCCCGGTTCGAAGATCTTGTCGCGGACTTCCGGATCGACACCGGGGCCGGTGTCGCGGATGCGCACGCTCACCCATTTGCCGCCGATATCCCGCGCGTAGATCGTGATCTTGCCGCCCCGCCCCGCCAGCGCGTCCAGGGCGTTCTTGACGACGTTCTCGAGCGCCCAGATGAGCAGCACTTCGTTGCCCTTGATGCGTGGCAGCCCTTGAGGCACGTCCACCACGAGGTCGATGCTGGTCTTCGCGAGGCGAGGGATGCGCGCCGCGAGGTAATGCTCGAGGTCTGTGACGACCTGGCGCACCGAAAGACTCTCTAGCTCGGGCTCCGTGCCGATCAGCTCGAAGCGATGGCTGATGCGCTCGAGGCGCTCGAGATCCTCCTCGATCGACCCCGCGATCTCGTTGTCGTCGAGGTCGCCGGGACGCTCGCCGCGCGGGAGGCGGAGCACCTCCAGCCACCCTTGCAGCGAAGAGAGCGGCGTACCGAGCTGGTGCGCGAGCTCCCGCGCCATCGAGGTCCAAGCGCGCTCCCCCTCGGCGCGGCGCTGTGTCTGGACCACCAGCGTCCCGACGAAGACCGTGAGCAGGAGCCCACCCGCCTGCAGCCAGGGAATCCACCTGAGGCGGCTCACCGCGGGCGTCTGCCCGAAATGAATGTGCAGCGTGTTCGGGTCGCCGATCGGCGGATTCAGCGAGTCGAGGATCTGCACGTATTCGCGGATGCGTTGCTGCCCGGCCGCGGTGCGCTCGTCGGCCTCGAACGGGAGGTTCGCGTGCTGGAGCACGGTGTCGGCCGGTCCCATCACCACCAGGGGGACCTCGGTCTCCACGACCATGCGCTGGAGGTTGAGGAGCGCCTGTGTCTCCCTCGTCTGGCTCTGGGTGAGGAGCCCCTCCTGCACCTCGGCGAAGATCCGCGACAGCAGTAGCGAGTTCTCCTCGACGCGCTGCACGATCTGCTGCGTGTAGACGAGCCACCAGCCGAGCAGCAGCACGAAGGCCGTCGCGAGCGCGACCGGCCACTTGATGCGCATCATCGTGCCGCCGCGGTCAGCCGCTCCGTGCCGACGTAGGGAACCAGCGGCTCGGGAAGCGTGACGCTCCCGTCCTTCTCTTGGTGAGTCTCCAGCAGCGCTGCCATCACCCGAGGTAGTGCGAGCGCGGACCCATTCAGCGTGTGCACGAACTCCGGCTTCTCCGCTTGAGCGCGGCGGAAGCGCAGGTTGGCTCGGCGCGCCTGGTAGTCGGTGTACGTAGAGCAGCTGGACACCTCGAGCCACTTCTGGACGCCGGGGGCCCACACCTCCAGGTCGAACGTCATGGCGTTGCCGAACCCCATGTCGCCGGCCGCGAGCTGGAGGCGTCGGTGGTGCAGACCCAGCCGCTCGAGCAGCGTCTCGGCCTCGCGCGTCAGCTCCTCGAGCGCCTGCCGGCTGCGCTCGGGCGCCTCGTAGCGCACGAGCTCGACCTTGTCGAACTGATGCACGCGAAGGAGCCCCCGGGTGTCCTTACCCGCCGCGCCCGCTTCGCGGCGAAAGCAGGGCGTGTAAGCCGTATACCGGAGCGGTAGCTGCTCGAGCTTGAGCAGCTCGTCGCGGTGCAGGTTCGTGACCGGCACTTCCGCGGTCGGGATGAGCCAGAGCTGGTCCTTCTCGGTCTGGTACAGGTCCTCGGCGAACTTGGGGAGCTGCCCGGTCCCGGTCATGGTCTCGGTCGTGACCAGGTACGGCACCCTCACCTCGACGTAGCCGTGCTCTTTGGTATGCACGTCGAGGAACCAGTCGATCAGCGCGCGCTGAAGGCGCGCGCCGGGCCCGCGCAGCACCGGGAAACCGGAGCCCGAGAGGCGCGCGCCGGCGGGCAGGTCGAGAATCCCGAGCTGCTCCCCCAGCTCCCAGTGTGGGCGCGGCTCGAACGTGAAGGCGCGCGCCGTCCCCCATGTCGATACGACACGGTTCTCGGCCTCGCCTCCTGCGAGGACTTCATCGAGCGGCGTGTTCGGCGCGTTCAGGAGCACGGACTCGATGTCCGCGTCCGCCGCCCGTACCAGCTCGTCGAGCGCGGAGATCTCCTCGCCGAGCGACTTGGTAGCCGCGATGAGGGCGCTCGCGTCGCCCCCCGTGCGCTTTAGCTCCCCGACAGCTTTCGATGCTTCGTTCCGGCGCGCCTTCAGCTCGTTGACCTTGGCGAGCGCATCGCGCCTATCGACGTCGCGCGCGAGCACACGGTCGACTACTGCGGCCAGCTCCGGCTGCCTCTTCGCCAGCGCCGCCTTCACCGCCTCGGGTTCCTGACGCAGTCGCCGGACGTCGAGCATGGGCGGCGGGGCTAGTTCGGAGAGAAGAGGTCGCGGTTGTTGCAGACCGGGCTGGCGACGTACTCGAACTTCATGGTCCCCGCCACCGCATCGAGAGCCACGGGGGACATCTTCGCGTAATACACGCAGGCTGATCCGAAGGACCCCAGCTGGCGGTTGGTGCGCACCACGTACACGTGGTTGAGCGTCATGGGCACCGGATTGTTCAGCTCGTACTGGAGCGTGTCACCGGGCGCCACCCTGACGTCCGCGAACGGAATCGCGCCGACGGCAGCGATCGCCGCGCGCGCCGTCACACCGAGGGCGCCCGGGGGCAGTAGCACCAGCTGGCTGCCCTGAGTGTCCAGCGCCACGTCCCAGCTGCCGGTCGCGCCGGCCGTCTCGATGAGCACAGTCGTGCGGTCGCGGAAGTTGAACCCGGAGCCGAGCTGCTGATCGATCGGAGTCTTCAGCGAGTAGAGGACGGTCGTGTCCGGCTGGTCGAACCAGTCGAACGCGAACGGATCGTCCGAGCACGCGGTCAGCCCCATCAGGAGCGCGGCGGTCGCAGCCGCGACCGTGGGGACACGAGATCGTGCAGGTACCGAGTGCTGAGTCACGATCTGAGCCGTGTCCGAGGGGGCCGAAGAGGAGCGAAAACTTGCGGGGCTCGCGAGCGGGGGTCAACCCCGAAAAGCCCTGTAATTGCTTGACTTTACCCCACTCGCCGGGTAGGTTCCCGCCCTCTTTCCAGCGAGGTGCAAGCGGTGCCCGACGACGTCGCCCGGACACGAAGCGGCCGCATCCTCGTCGTGGACGATGAGCCGCACATCCGGCGCGTGCTCGAAGCCATGTTGGGCAAGGAAGGCTTCGACGTCGTCACCGCCGACGATGGCGAGCACGGCCTCCGTGAGCTCGCCTCGGGTGGCATCGACCTCGTGATCCTCGACCTGCTCATGCCGGGCGCGCACGGTCTCGAAGTCCTCGCCAAGATCCGAAGCGACGCAGCCCTCGCTGCCACTCCGGTGATCATCCTCACCGCGAAGGGCCAGGACGCCGACCGGGAAGCCGCGTTCGCCGGAGGGGCCGACGACTTCATGACGAAGCCGTTCAGCCCGAAGAAGTTGGTGGCCCGCATCCGTGAGATCCTCGGTGCTGGCTGACCAGCACGTGTGGGTGGTGGTGCTGGCGGGAGGGATCGGGTCGCGCTTTTGGCCGGTCAGCACGCCCGAGCGCCCCAAGCAGCTCCTCCCGCTGGCGAGCGATCGGCCGCTCATCGCGGAAACGATCGAGCGGGCGCGCGCGCTCGTGCCGGACGCACGCATTCGCATTCTCGCCGGGGAGCATCTCGCCCGCCCTTTCGCGACGGTCTTGAAGGGGTTCCCCGCTGATGGGTACTGGATCGAGCCGCGCGCGCGCGGCACCGCGCCCGTGTTGGCGTGGGCGGCCGAGAAGCTCGTGCGCCTGGACCCCGACGCGGTCATGGTGTCGCTGCACGCCGACCATCTCATTCGTCCTCTGGACGCGTTCGAGCGCACGGTAGCCGCTGCGGCGCGCGTGGCTCGCAGCGAGGGCGCGCTCGTGTGCATCGGCGTCCCACCCGACCGCGTGGAGACGGGATACGGGCACATCGAGCCCGGAACGCCCTTCGAGGCCGGCGACGGGATGCAGGCCTACCGCGTGCGCGCCTTCCACGAGAAGCCCGACCTGGTCACAGCGAAGCGCTACGTGGACCAGGGGTACCTATGGAACACGGGGATCTTCGTGTGGAAGGCATCCGTGCTGCTCGAGGAGATCCAACGGCACGCCCCCGAAGTGGCGTCTTTCATGCCACTCATCGCGCAGGGCGACCAGGCGTTCTTCGACGCGGTACCGGTCAGCGTGATCGACCGTGCGGCCATGGAGCGGAGTCAGCGCGTGGCGACGGTGCGGGCGACGTTCGCCTGGGACGACGTGGGGAGCTGGGAAGCGCTCGCGCGCACGCGCCCGGCCGACGCCTCCGGCAACGTCGCGGTCGGCGCGGCGCGCTCGGTGGACGCGCGGGGCAATGTCGTCTTCGCGGAAGGCGGGGAGGTCGTGCTCTTCGGCGTGGAGGACCTGGTGGTGGTGCGCACGGCGGAGCGCACGCTCGTGCTCCCACGGGAGCGTGCGGCCGACTTGAAGAACCTCTTGGGCGAATTGGGGCAGCGCCCATGAGCAACGTGCGGCTCTTTCTCTTAGACGATGGCCGGGCTCGTCGCTGGGCCCCGTTCACCCTCACGCGTCCGGTCGGCGAGCTGCTCTTCGGATGCATGACGCTGAAGGAGCGCGCGGAGCGTGTCTTCGGCGCCAAATGCGAGGGCCACCTCACGCGCCGCGCGCTCGTCGGCTTCGAGGAGCCCGGTGCGGCTCCCGCCACCAGCCTGCAGGACGTCGGCACGCGCGGGCGCCGCATTCTGCTGTCGAGTCGCGCCGCACCGCGGCTCGAGGCGATCGAGGCACCGGAGGACCTGACGCATCTCACGGTCGGTGGCGCACCCGCGGGCTGGATCCTGCCGGACGGCGCCCCCCTCCCCTCCGAGCTATGGGTGCGCGACCCGGCCGCAGCGGCGAAGCTGGGACGCGTGCTCGAGCTCGAGGGCACGATGCTCGAGAGTCCCTGGGACCTCGTCGCGCAAAATCCCGAGCGCATCCGCGGGGATGTTGCGGCGCTCTGGCCACGAGGCGACCAACCGCACGGCGTCATCCGCATCGGCGACGGCGCGGTGTCCTTGGGCGGCGATGCGACCATCGAGCCGGGTGTGTATGCCGATACGCGCGGCGGGCCGATCCGCCTGGCGGAAGGCGTCCGCGTCGAGGGCCCGGCGCGGCTCATCGGCCCGCTCTTCCTCGGCGCCCGCACGAGAATCCTCGGCGGAAGCGTGGGCACGTCGTCGATCGGACCCGTGTCCATCGTGCGCGGCGAAGTCGCCGACTCCGTCCTGCTCGGCTACGTGAACAAAGCGCACGATGGCTACATCGGGCACTCGCTACTGGGCCGCTGGGTGAACCTCGGCGCGTTCACGACCAACTCGGACCTCAAGAACAACTACGGCACGGTGCGCGTGTGGACGCCGGATGGCGACGTCGATACCGGCCTGCTCAAGGTGGGGTGCTTCCTGGGTGACCACGTGAAGACCGGCATCGGCACCACGCTCAACACCGGCACGGTCATCGGCGCGGGCACGAACGTCTTCGGCGGTGTGATGCCTCCGAGCGCGGTGCCCCCGTTCTGCTGGGGCGCCGGATCCGAGCTGATCGAGCACCGCCTGGACAAGTTCCTGGAGACGGCGGAGCGAGCGATGGGCCGCCGGAGCCAGGCGCTGTCGGCCGGCATGCGTCGCGTGCTCGAGAACGCCTGGCACGGCACCGTGTCGCAGCGCAACGCGACGCGGTAGGACGAACCGGAGGTGCAGTCGTGAGGGTGGCGGTACTCGGGAGCGGGAGCGGCGGCAACTCCGTGCTGGTCTGCGCGGGCACTTCGCCGGAAGAAGAGACGCGCCTCCTCATCGACGCCGGCTTCAGCGCGCGCACCATGGCCGAGCGGCTGCAGCTGCTGGGCGTCGACCCCGAGAGCATCGATGCCATCGTGGTCACGCACGACCATCGCGATCACACCAAGGGTGTGGGTGTGTTCGCCAGGCGTCACGCGACTCCGGTGCACATGACCGAGGGCACCAGGCGCGCGTGCGCCGACCTCCTCACCGGTGACGAGGAGGTCGTTCTCTACGGACCAGGACGTCCGTTCAAGGTTGGCGCCCTGCGGGTCGAGCCGTTCGTCATCGTGCACGACGCCGCCGACCCGGCCGGCATCGCGGTCGTGTGTGAGCGCACGGGACTCCGCGTGGGGATCGCCACCGACTTGGGCCGGCCGACCGCGCAGACGCGACACGCTCTGTCGGGCTGCGATATGCTCGTGCTCGAGGCCAACCACGACGAGGTGCTCCTGCACACAGGCCCCTACCCCAGCTCGGTGAAGCACCGCATCGCCTCGAGCCACGGCCACCTATCGAATCAGGCGGCGGCGCGGCTCGCCACCGAGCTCCTGCACCCGCGCCTCGCAGCCGTGGTGCTCGCGCACCTCTCCGAGGAGTGCAACCGACCGGTGCTCGCCGAGCGCGTCGTCGGAGACGCGCTCCGCAAGGCCGGGTGGAGCGGCCACATCGAGGTGGCGGAGCAAGACCGGCCCACGCGCTTGCTCGATCTCGAGGAGCTTCGCCTCCGCACCGGACCCGCTAGATTGACGCTGCTCTGACCACCACGCTATGGAACTCGGCATTTACACGTTCGCGGAAACACGCTTCGAACCCTCGACCGGCCGCCAGGCCGGAGTCGGCGAGCGCCTCCGCCACCTCATGGAGGAGATCGAGCTCGCCGACCAGCTCGGGCTCGACGTGTTCGGTATCGGCGAGCACCACCGCCCCGACTACGCGGTCTCCGTGCCGCACGTGGTGCTCGCGGCGGCGGCCGTGAGCACGCAGCGTATCCGGCTCACCAGCGCGGTCACGGTGCTGAGCTCGGACGATCCCGTGCGTGTGTTCCAGCACTTCGCCACTGTCGACCAGCTCTCGGGTGGTCGGGCCGAGATCATGGCCGGACGCGGGTCCTTCATCGAGTCGTTCCCGCTCTTCGGCTACGACCTGGAGCTGTACGACGACCTCTTCAGGGAGAAGCTCGACCTCCTGCTCCAGCTGCGCGCCCACGACCGTGTGACCTGGCATGGCAGGCACCGCGCGGCGATCGACGACCTTTCCGTGTACCCGCGACCGGTGCAGGCCCCGCTTCCGGTGTGGATCGCCGTGGGAGGGAATCCGCCCTCGGTCGTCCGTGCCGCGACGCTCGGGCTCCCCATGGCGCTGGCGATCATCGGTGGCGCGCCCGAGCGCTTCAAGCCCATGGTCGAACTCTACCGGGAGACGTGGGCGCGGGCGGGTCATGACCCGGCGAAGGCGCGCGTAAGCATCAACTCGCACGGGTTCATCGCGGACGACGCGGCGCAGGCTGCCGAGATCGCGTTCCCGCCCTACCTCGAGACGATGGGGCGCATCGGTCGGGAGCGCGGTTGGTCGCCACCGTCGCGGCGTCAGTTCGAAGCGGAGGCGACGCTGCGCGGCGCGCTCTTCCTCGGAAGCCCGCAGCAGGTGATCGACAAGATTCTCTTTCAGCACGAGCTCTTCCGTCACGATCGCTTCCTGCTCCAGCTCACCGTCGGGCCGACGCCGCACGCAGACGTGATGCGCGCGATCGAACTGTTCGGGACGGCAGTGGCACCCGTGGTGCGCAAGGCGTTGGCAGCCCGGTAGGGCGGTCCGTGACCTACACGCTCCTCCTGCACACGCACGGCTACAACCGCTGGCTCGTGCTGGTCGCGGTGGCGGTGGCGCTGATCGCATCGTACCGCGGCTGGCTGGAGAGCCGAGCGTACGGGCGCACCGAGGCGCTGTCCGCTCGCACGTTTCGTACGCTCCTCGACCTCCAGGTACTGCTCGGCCTCGCGCTCTACGCCGTCAGCCCTGTCGTCAGGGCGGGCCTTGGCGACCTCGGAGCGGCCATGAGCGTGAAGGAGCTGCGCTTCTTCGCCGTCGAGCACATCACGGGAATGGTGATCGCCCTCGCCTTCGCGCACGTCGGGAGCGCGCGGGTAAGACGCGCCAGGACGGATCGGGAGAAGCTCCGCCAGCAAGCGATCTTCCAGACGCTCGCCGCCATCTCGATCCTCGTCAGCGTGCCGTGGTGGAGGCCGCTGCTGAGGTGGTGACGCACTCCTAGAGCCCGACCAGCCTCAGGAAGTCGTTCGACAGCGCCCAGAGCATGATGCCCACGATGATGATGAAGCCGACGTTGCTCCACTCCAGTCGCTGTTGAGCCGTCAGGCCCCTCCCGCCCCGCACCGCCTCGATGGCCAGGAAGAGGAGGTGGCCGCCGTCGAGCACCGGAATCGGGAGCAAGTTGAGCACCGCCAGGTTCACGCTGAAGAGCGCCATGAAGCGCAGGAAGACCTCGAAGCCCGCCTGCGCAGCCTGTCCCGACGCCTCGCCGATGGTGACGATGCTCCCCACCGAGCGGGGCGAGATGCCCCCCGTCACGAGGTCCTTCAGGAACCCGAGAATCAGACTGGTGACGGCCACGGTCTCGCGATAGCCGTGCACGAGGGCCTCACCGATCGACGCCCGTGTGTACGTCATCTCGGAGTTGGGGGGGCCGACGCCGATCTTGCCGACCGTCACCGTCGCCCCGTCGCGCGTCTCCTCTTCCGACCCGACGTTCACCGCACGCACCAGCTCGCGGCCCTCGCGGGAGACCGTGATCTCGACGCGCTGTCCCGGCTTGCTCTCGATCTCGCGCACCAGGTCCCACCAGCTCTGCGTGGGGACGCCCGCGACGGAGACGATGCGATCTCCCGCCTCGAGCCCCGCCGTCTCCGCGGGCGAGCCGGGAACCACCGAGCCCGCACCCGCCTCGATCCATGGCTGGAGCGCTCCCGCCAGCCGGCTCCGTTCCGCCTCGTCCGCCGGCACCGAGATCGCGATGGACCGCGTAGGCTCGACGAGCTCGACCGTGAGCGAACCCGGTTCGGCGGTGTAGAGCCCGGACACGATATCGCCCCAGTTGCGCGTATCCTCGCCGTCGATACGCACCACTCTGCTTCCCGGCTCGACGGTCGCGAGCGCCTCGGTTCCGGGAGGAAGCGACTCGGCCACCACCGTCCCGATGCGCGTGGACGCGTATTCCGTAATCCCCCAACGGGCCGCCACGAACGAATACACCGCGAACGCGAACAGCATGTTCATGATCACGCCCGCAGAGATCACCAGCGTGCGCGCCCAGATGGGCTTCTGGTCGAAGTCGCGGTCGCTCGGCACGCGCTCGGGTACCGCACCGCCCTCGATGCGCTCCATCACTTCGTCGTCCATCCCGCCCATCTTCACGTAACCACCCAGCGGGATCATGCTGAGCACGTAGTCCGTCTCGCCGCGCTTGAACCCGAAGAGCTTCGGCCCCAAGCCGATCGAGAACCGTTGGACCTCGATGCCCACGCTCTTCGCCGCCCAGAAGTGCCCGAGCTCGTGGACGAAGATGAGTACGCCGAGGACGATGACGGTGGCGAGTATGGTCATGACCCGGCCCCTACCGCCGCTGCGAGACGCTGCACCGAGACAGCGGCAACGCGCCGCGCGTCGGCGTCGGCGGACAGCACGTCCTCGACGCTGCGGACATCACCCGATCCGACCTGCTCCATGGCTTCATTCACGACGTCTGCCATCTCCGGAAACCGAATTCTACCCTCTAAGAAGGCCTGAACCGCCACTTCGTTGCCGGCGTTGTACACCACTGGGGCCCGCCCGCCTCGCCGACCCGCCTCCGCGCCCAACCCGAAGAGGGGGAACGCGGCATGGTCGATCGGCTCGAAGGTGAGCGGGGATGCGCGCACAGGGTCGTAGGTCTGCAGCGTCGCGTCGACCACCCTCTCAGGATGACTCAGCGCATACAGGATCGGCAGCTCCATGGTCGGAAAGCCGAGCTGGGCCAACACCGAGCCGTCCACGAACTCCACGAAAGAATGGATGACCGATTGCGGATGGACGACGGCGTCGATCTGGTCGTAGCCGAGTCCATATAGGTAGTGCGCCTCGATCACCTCGAGCGCCTTGTTGGCCAACGTGGAGGAATCGATGGTGATCTTCGCACCCATGTCCCAAGTGGGGTGCCGGAGGGCCTCTTCGGGACCGACCCGCCAGAGCTCGTCACGACTCCGGCCCCGGAACGGGCCGCCGGACGCGGTGAGCACCACGCGCTGCACGCTCGAGGCCGGGTACCCCGCCAGGCACTGCAGGATCGCGCTGTGCTCGGAGTCGATCGGGACGATCTCGCCGCCGCCCCGCTTCGCCGCATCCGTGACCAAGCGCCCCCCCGCGACGAGCGACTCCTTGTTGGCAAGCGCGAGGCGATGCCCGGCCAGCAGTGCGCGCAGAGTCGGCTCGAGCCCCACCGCACCGACGAGCGCGTTCACCACGACATCCACATCGGGTGCCTCCGCCACGTCCAGGAGCGCCGACCGCCCGGACGACCAAGCGGTGCCGCCGCCGCTCGTGGGCAGCGACACGCCATCGTGGCAGAGCACGGCGCGCTCAGGGCTGAAGCGCTGGACCTGTGCGCCGAGCTCTTCGGCGCTTCGGTTGGCCGCCAGCGCGACGACGCGGAAGCGATCCGGGTGACGCGCGATGACCTCGAGCGCGCTCCGGCCGATGGAGCCCGTCGAGCCGAGGATCGCGACGCGGATCATGCGACCGCCTCGAAGAGCATGAGGGCCGCGTACGCCGCCGGGAGCGTGAACGTGAGGGCGTCCAGCCGGTCCAGCACGCCGCCGTGGCCCGGGAAGACCGCGCCGGAGTCCTTCACGCCCGCTTCCCGCTTGAGGAGCGACTCCGCCAAGTCGCCGAGAATGGCACCGACGCCCAGCACCGCTCCGATCGCCGCGGCGGCAATCGGGCTCGTGACGGGCTGGCGAGGAAGCAGTGAGCCTGCCACCGCCCACCAAGCGAGCCCCGCGAGCGCGGCGCCGGCGAGCCCAGCCCACACGCCCACCCAGCTCTTCTTCGGGCTGATGGTCGGGGCGAGTCCGCCCTTCCCCCACGCCCGCCCCGCAAACAGAGCCGCGCTGTCACCGATCCAGGTCGCGGCGAGGGGCAGTGCCACGACCGTCAGGCCGCCCCACTCGGCGCCGGGAGCGTCCACCCAGGCATGCACGGTGGGCATCTCGCGCAGCAGGGGCACGAATGCCAGCGAGAGCCCGACGTAGAGCGCGCCGAAGACAGTAATGGCCACCACTTCGAGGGGCTTACGCGCATGGCCGCGTGTGCGCATCGCCACCACGAGCGACACGGCCGTGAGCACGCCGACCAACGCCAGCGCCGGCGCGGCGAAGTCGGCGAAGGACGGCCGCAACTCGGCGAGCAGCACCAGCGCAGCCGCGCACACGACGCCGAGGCCGTCGAGCGCCGCCACGTCGGAGCGGTCCGCGAGCCGGTAGCACTCCCAAGCCCCCAGGCCTGCGAGCGCAGCCACCAGGAGCGCGATCGGCCACCCCCCCAGGTACAGGAGCGCGACCACGACCGGGATGCCGACCGCCGCCACTGCCCAACGCTTGGAGAGTTCGCCCATGGCGCGCGTGCCGGCGGCCGGATGCGGCGTCACGGGGCGACGACGCGCCCGAACCGGCGATCCCGTCGCTGGTAGTCGAGGATTGCCTCGAACAGGTGCTCGCGCGTGAAGTCGGGCCGGAACACTGGCGTGATGTAGATCTCCGTGTACGCCAGCTGCCAGAGCATGAAGTTGCTGATGCGGTACTCGCCGGAGGTTCGAATCAGGAGATCGGGCGGGGGGAGGCCCCGCGTGAAGAGCGACTCCTCGAGCGCCTCCTCGTCGATATCCTCGGCCCTCAGCTCGCCTGCGCGGACACGCTCGGAGAGCAGCTTGGCCGCCCGCACGATCTCCTCGCGACCGCCGTAGGAGATCGTGAGGTTCAGGCGGAGCTTGGACCCTCCCTTCGTCTCGGTCACGATCGAGTCGACCGCTCGCCGCGCCACTTCGTCGAGCCGGTCGAGCTCGCCGAGCACGTGGACCTCGACGCCTTGCCTGGCCAGCTCGTCGCGCTCCTTACGCGCGTACAGCTCGAGAAGCTTCATCAGCGCCGAGACTTCTTGGTAGGGGCGCTGCCAGTTCTCGGTCGAGAACGCGAACAGCGTGAGGATGCCGACCCCGGCTTCCAGAGCGCCCTCGATGGTCTCGAGAACCGCCTTCATCCCCTCGCGGTGCCCGAGGTGGCGCGGGAGTCCGCGCTCGGCCGCCCAGCGGCCGTTGCCGTCCATGATGACGGCGACATGCTCCGGCACGTCGCCGTGCAGCCGGATTCGATCGAGTCGGTCGGAGGTCATCGGCTACCTAGATAGCCATCACCTCGGCTTCCTTCTTCTTCAGCATCTCGTCGATCTTGCCCGTGTACTCGTACGTGAGCTTCTCGAGCTGGTCCTCGCGGCGCTTGGCGTCGTCCTCGCCGACCTCGTGCTTTTTCACCAGCGCGTGCAGCTCGTCGCGTGTCTCGCGGCGCGCCTGACGGATCGAGATCTTCCCCTCCTCCGCCATCTTGTGCAGCACCTTCACGTACTCTTTGCGGCGCTGCTCGTTGAGCGGGGGGATGGGAACGCGAATGACGTTCCCGTCCGTGGCAGGATTCAGACCGAGGTCCGAGGACCGAATCGCCTTCTCGACCTCCGACATGAGGCTCTTGTCGTAGGGCTGCACGACCAGGAGGGTGGGCTCGGGCGTGTTGATGGTCGCAAGCTGGTTGATCGGCATCTTGGAGCCGTACGCGTCCACGCGCACGGTGTCGAGCAACGCGGGCGTGGCCTTGTTGGTGCGCACGGTGGCAAACTCCCGTCGGATCGCGTCGAGCGCTGCATCCATGCGCCTCCTGGCGTCCTCTACGGTCGGCATCGATACCTCCGAAGTCGTTGACTGGTCGCTACGTGCGGGAGGTCAGCGCGCCCTCACGCCGACGGACTACGATACAAGAGTTCCGACGCGCTCACCACGGATCGCGCTCCCCACGGCACCCGGCTCGCCGAGGTTCAGCACGATGATGGGAAGGCGGTTCTCCTTGCAGAGCGAGACAGCGGCGGTATCCATGACCGCGAGCTCCCGCGTCAGGACTTCCTGGAAGGAGATCGTAGGGATGAACTCGGCCTTGGGGTCCTCCTCGGGGTCCGCCGTGTAGACGCCCTGGACCTTCGTGGCCTTGATGACCACGTCGGCCTCTATCTCGATGGCGCGGAGCACCGCGGCGGTGTCGGTCGAGAAGTACGGGTTGCCGGTCCCGCCCGCGAAGATCAACACCCGCCCCTTCTCCATGTGCCGGAGCGCGCGCCTCCGGATGTACGGCTCGGCGAGCTGCTCCATCCGGATCGCAGTCATCACGCGAGTGCCCACGCCCTTGTGCTCGAGCAGGTCCTGCACCGCCAGGGCGTTGATGACCGTGGCCAGCATGCCCATGTAATCCGCCTGCACACGGTCCATGCCCTGCCGTGACGCCATGGCCCCGCGGACGATGTTGCCGCCGCCGATCACAACGCCGAGCGAGACGCCCATCTCGCAGAGCGACTTGATCTCGTCGGTGATCTGGTCGACGACTTTCGGCTCGATCCCGAAGCCGCGCTCCCCGGCGAGCGCCTCGCCGGAGACCTTGAGGAGGACCCGCCGGTATCTGAGCTTCTCGGACGGGCGCTTCATCTCGTCAGTTCCGCTCGCCGACCTTGAAGCGTGCGAAGCGCGCCACCTCGATCTTCTCGCCCGTCTTGGCGGACACGTCGGTGATGAGCTGCTCGATCGTCTTGTCGGGGTCCTTCACGAAGGACTGCGAGAGCAGCGCGGTCTCCTTGAAGAACTTCTGCAGCTTCCCATCGACGATCTTGCCCGCGATGTGGTCGGGTTTGCCCTCGGCTCGCACCTGCTCGCGATAGACCTCGCGCTCGCGCTCGACGATCGCGGCATCGATTTGGCTCGGAGACACGGCGAGCGGCGCGGCCGACGCGATGTGCAGCGCCAGATCCTTGGCGAGCGCGCGGAACTGCTCCGTGTTGGCCACGAAGTCCGTCTCGCAGTTCAGCTCGACGATGACCGCCGTCTTGTTGTCGAAGTGGATATAGCTGCCGATGACGCCCTCGTTGGCGCTCTTGTCGGCGCGCTTCGCGGCCTTGGCCGCGCCTTTGGCGCGCAACCAGTCGATCGCCTTCTCCACGTCACCGCCCGTCTCCTGCAGCGCCTTCTTGCACTCCATCATGCCGGCGCCGGTGCGGTCGCGGAGATCCTTCACGTCCTTCGCGTTGATCGTCGTCGTATCAGCCATCGTCATCTCTCGATCGTCATTTGTCGTGTGGTCTGGCCTGTCTGCGAAAAGAGGCGGAGCGGACCAGGAACCACGGCCGTTCCGCCTCTCGCTCGGCAGCGCCCGTGGTCGGGCCCGCGGATACTGTTAGCCTTCCGACGACTCCTCGTCTCCGTCGTCGTGGGCGTCGTCCCCGTCGTCCCCGTCGCCCTCCTCACCGTGTAGGTGCTGCGCGATGACCTCGGGCTTCGGCCGGCGGCGGCGATGCGGGCGTCTACGCTGCGGCTTCTCGCGCTCCGTCGTCTCGCCGGTCTCGGTGGAGTACGTGGTCGCCTCGAGCTCGTCGACCCGGCGCCGGTCGTCCTCCGGCACTTCGCGCCGCGCGATCTCGATGGTGTCCGCGATCGCCTTGGTGATGAGCGCCACCGACCGGATTGCGTCGTCGTTCCCCGGCACCGGGTACGTGATCAGCTGCGGATCGGCGTTCGTGTCCGTGATGCCGATGATCGGAATCCCGAGCTTGGCCGCCTCTTTCACCGCGTTCGCCTCGCGGCGCGCGTCCACGATGAACACCGCCCCCGGCAGACGACCCATGTCTTTCACGCCCGCCAGGTACTTGTCCAGCTTCAGGCGCTCGCGCTCGAGCAGCAGGCGCTCCTTCTTGGTATAGAACTCGAACGCGTTCTCTTCCTGGCCGCGCTCGAGCTCCTTCAGCCGACGGATCTGCTTCCGGATCGTCTGGAAGTTCGTGAGCATGCCACCGAGCCAGCGCTCGGTGACGTAGAACGATCCGCTCCGCTGTGCCTCGCTCTCGATAACCGAACGTAGTTGGCGCTTCGTGCACACGAAGAGCACCCGGTCGCCGCGGAGCACGACCTCGCGCACCGCCTGCTGCGCGAGCCGCAGACGATCCAGCGTCTTGCGGAGGTCGATGATGTGGATGCCGTTGCGTTCCGTGAAGATGAAGGGCTTCATCTTCGGATTCCAACGGCGGGTCTGGTGGCCGAAATGGACTCCGGCTTCCAGGAGCTGGTCGAGCTTCACGTCTGACATGTCGCACGCCACTGCTGTGGGGCCGATTACGCCCCGGTCAGGATTTCCGAGAGCGGCGTCACCGCGCTCGGGTTTTGATGAACTTCTGGAACCGCAGAACTGCTGAACCGCGAAGACTTCGGCTAGCGCTTCGAGAACTGGAAGCGCTTGCGGGCACCCGGGCGGCCGGGCTTCTTGCGCTCGACCTGGCGCGCGTCGCGCGTCAGCAGGCCGTGCTCGCGGAGCTTCGCCTTGTGCTCGCCGTCGAGTTTCAGGAGCGCGCGGGCGACGCCCAGCCGAACCGAGTCCGCCTGGCCCGTGAGACCGCCACCCGCGACGCGGATGGTGATGTCGTAGATGCCCTCGGAGCCGGTGACCTTGAGCGGCTCGGCGATCCGGATCTGATGCGTGGGGCGCGGGAAGTAGTCCTTCAGCTCCCTGCCGTTCACGCTCCACTTGCCGCTCCCCGGCTTGAGGAGAATGCGGGCTACCGAGCGCTTCCGGCGCCCTACTGTCTGAGTCGGAGACGGCTTGGCCATTCGGTCTGCTTTACCTCGAGCGGATCTCCAGCGGCTGCGGCTGCTGGCTCTGGTGGGGGTGGGTCGGGCCGGCGTACACCTTGAGCTTCGTCTCCAGGCGCTTGCCGAGCGCGCTCTTGGGGAGCATCCCCTTCACCGCCAGCTCGACCACCCGCTCGGGGTGTGCTCCGAACAGGCGCTTGAACGGGATGTGCTTCTCGTGCCCCATGTATCCCGAGTGCCGGAAGTACGTCTTGATCTCGGACTTCTTACCCGTCAGCCGGACCTTGTCGGCGTTCACCACGACCACGTGGTCGCCGGTGTCCAGGTGGGGGGTGAACATCGGCTTGTGCTTGCCGCGCAGGACGCGGGCGACCTCCGTGGCCAGCCGCCCTAGCGGCTTGTCCTCCGCATCCACGATCCACCAGGAATGCGAGATGTCTTCGGCTTTCGGAGTGTAGGTCTTCATGCCCGCGGCGTCGGCTCGGAACTGCGAAAACGTTCAGGAATAGAGCCGGAAATGATACCCGAGGGACGCGGGGGGTGTCAACGCGGGGAGGCGGAGTAGGCCCGCGGCCATTAGCGTGCCCGACGGTCGAGCAGGGCGGTATCTTGGCACCCGGCAGGCGGGTCCCACGCCCGGAAATCACCGCTGGAGGCGAGGTTGCAATCGATGTCGACGGCTCCGATGTCGCTGACGCTCGAAGCGATTCGATCGATCCCTCTGTTCGCCCTCCTCAGCGACGAGGAGGCCGAGGGTCTACGCGGCCTCCTGCGAGAGGCGCGCGTGCCGGCGGGCCGCACGATCTTCGAGGCCGGCGACGAGGGAAGGTCGATGTACCTCGTGCTGAGCGGACGGGTCCGTATCAGCATCACCGATGAAGACGGCGAGACGGTCGTCCTGACCGAGCTCGGCCAGGGGGACTTCTTAGGGGAGATGGCCATCATCGACGGCAAAGCCCGCTCGGCAGCCGCCAGCATCATCGAGGACGCCCTGCTCGCCGAGCTGGTCAGGAGCGACTTCCTCGCCTTCTTGCAGAGCCATCCCGCCATCGCACTCGAGATGCTGAGCGCCACGTTCGAGCGCCTGCGCCGCTCCGACGAGCTGCTCCGACGGCGCGTCTCTCGCAACGTGAACGAGGAGCAGGCCAAGCGAATGACGCTGTCGGACCGGCTCGCCGACGGCATCGCGGAGTTCGGGGGAAGCTGGCGGTTCATCGGATCCTTCATGCTGTTCGTGCTGGCGTGGGCGCTCCTGAACACCTGGATGCTGCGCGACCAAGCCTTCGACGCGTTCCCCTACGTCTTCCTGAACTTGGTGCTCGCGCTGGTCGCCTCGATGCAGGCCCCGATCATCATGATGTCGCAGAACCGTCAGCAGGAAAAAGATCGACTGCGCTCGGACCTCGACTTCCAAGTGAACCTGAAGAACGAGCTCGCGCTGACCGAGGTGTTGCGTCGGCTGGACGTGCTGGAGAGCGAGAGGTTGCCTCAGCTCTTCCAGGAGCGGGACGAGAAGATCGAGCGGCTGCTGGTGATCGCGGACGAGTCGACTTCGGTCGGGAAGCGCATAGGGTCGTGACCGCGCGTCGCGGTGGGCGGGCCGGAAGCCGCTAGCGCGGCGAAGGACTCCGCGGCGCCTCCGACGCGCCGAACACTCGAAGGCTCCCAGGCGTCAGGGACGTCGAACCGCGGCCCTCCGGTCCCCTACCCCCCTATCGGTACGTCTCCAGGAACCTCGCGCGGGAAGCGTGCCGGAGGCGGACGAGCGCCTTCTCCTTGATCTGGCGCACGCGCTCGCGCGTGATGCCCATGATCGAGCCGATCTCCTCGAGCGTCATGGGGTCCTGGTCGTCCAGGCCGAAGTAGAGGCGGAGGATCTTCGCCTCGCGCTCCTTCAGCGTGCCGAGCGCGTCCTCGATGGTCGCCTTGAGCGCGTGCTCGTACGCCTCGTCTTCCGGTCCAGGTGAGTACTGGTCGGGGAGGTAGTCGAGGAGCCGCGCGTCCTCGCCGGGCGTGACGGGCGCGTCGAGCGACAGGTGCGAGTGGGAGATGGCGAGCGTGCGCTCGATCTCCTCGCGGCTGACGTCGAGCTCCTCGGCGATCTCGTCGACGGTGGGCTCGCGGCCGAGTTCCTGCAGGAGGTTCGAGCTGCGCCGCCCGATGCGGTAGAGCGCGCCGGCGCGGTTGAGCGGCACGCGCACGATGCGGCTCTGCTCGGCGAGCGCCTGCAGGATGGCCTGGCGGATCCACCACACCGCGTAGCTGATGAACTTGATGCCCTTGGTCTCGTCGAACTTATGGGCCGCGCGGATGAGGCCGAGGTTCCCCTCGTTGATCAGGTCCGAGAGGGGCACGCCCTGGTTCTGGTACTTCTTCGCGACGGAGACCACGAAGCGCAGGTTCGAGCGAACCAGCTTGTTGAGGGCCTCTTCGTCGCCCTTCCGGATGAGCTTGGCGAGGCGCCCCTCTTCCTCACGATCGATCAGCGCGTACTGACTGATCTCCTTGAGATACTGATCCAGCGATCCTTCCCTCGTAGCACCACGTCGCGGTGTGAAGGTCATCTGCGCCGAAGGCAGCCGTCTCGGGGATCAGTCGACCGGTGCGGGGCGTCCACGCCGTCGCACCGGGCGGTTCGATGCATGGCTGGAAATCTGTACAGGGCTGGCCTCGCGCAACAGGCCCTCCGGCCTGCGTCGCCTCACCGGACGGCCTCGCCCAGCCGTGTCCAGCGCACCCGCCTGAGGAACGGGAGGGAGCTCTCGCTCGTGGGCACGAACGAGTAGTATACGCGCCATGGCTGACCACGTATCTTCTCGCGCTCCACGAAGCCCCAATAGCGCGAGTCCTCGCTGTTGTCGCGGTTGTCGCCCAGCACGAAGTAGCGGTCGGGCGGCACCACGATGGGGCCCCAGTTGTCCCGCGTCGGCTGGTACTTCCTGCGTCCGGACGCGATGAGGTAGCCCGACTGCCATCGCATGTCCGGATGCACGCTGTCGCCGCGATCGCCGTCGTGGCGGGCGAACGGCTCGTCGGCCAGCCCACCGTTCCGGTAGAGACGCTTGTCGCGCATCTCGAGCGTGTCGTCCGGCACGCCCACGACCCGCTTGACGTAGTTCCGACCCGGCTCGTGCGGCGGATGGAAGACGACCACGTCTCCGAGCGCCGGCTCCCGGACCGCACCCACGCGCCGGTCGGTTCCGGGGATGGGCGTGCCGAAGACCATCTTGTTGACGAGCAGGAAGTCGCCGACGAGGAGCGTGTTCTCCATCGATCCGGTCGGGATGCGGTACGCCTCCACCACGAAGGTCCGCACCAAGACGAAGAGCACCGCGGCGAACAAGAGCGAGCTCGCGAAGCGGAGGGCGGTGCGCGTGTGCGCGTCGGACCTGCCCAACGACACGCGCCCAGCGTCGCCTTCGGCTCCGCCGCCGGGCGGGGCCGATGCATCCCCCGAAGGGTCAGCGCCAGGGAGTCTGTCCTGCCCGGCTTCGCTCACTCCTTGCTCACTCCGTGCTCACTCCGCGCTCACTCCGCGCTCGACTCCGTCCTCGCCCGTCGCGGCCCAGCTCGAGTTGGGCTCGCGCTGACGTCGAGTACACAGCCTCCCGGGACGCGTTCCTAGGAAGCTTCCCTGCGGCCACCGGTCCAGCGTAGCTTCGCGACGCTCCCATCGCGAGGGGTGATGAGCCGAAGGCTCAGTCCGATGAGCGCGATCGCGGCGGTCCTGGTGGTCGGAGGCGCCGCGGGACTCCTGCGCGGACGCGCCGACAGCGCGCGTGGCTCCGCGCCCTGCGATTCGGTGGACCCGTCCGCGTGCTCGACCGAGGCGACCTCCTCCGCGCCGCCCAGTGCCCCTCCACTCTCCCCCGCCCTTCCGGCTGCCGAGGCGTGCCGGAACGTGGGGTATCTCTGCGCAGTCCTCGCCCGGACCGAGCGCATCCGGCTGCAACGCTGGAGGGACTTCTCGGGCACCATCATCATCCACATCCCACGCCCGCAGTTCGAGTCTGCGGGGGACGCAACCCGCCTCCAACAAGCGGCTGCGCTCGGACTGCCCGTGTGGAATCGTCAGCCGTTCGAGATCCTCACGGACCTCCAAGGTGACCGCACGCCGCACCTCACCGTGACGTGGACCCAAAGCCTGGGTGGGAACCAGCTCGGCGTGGCCAGGACCCAGTGGTCCGCCGCCAGGGGGCTCGAGGTGGTATCCATCGAGCTGACCACACGTTTACCGTTCGATCCCAGCCGCGTGATCGCCCCCGAGTCCCTGCGCCTCGTCGCGGCCCACGAGATGGGGCACGCGCTCGGCCTGGGCCACAGTGACTCGGAGCGCGACGTGATGTTCCCCACGAACACGGCGACGTCGCTCTCCGCGCAGGACTACCGCACCATCGAGTCGCTCTACCGCCTGCCGGACGGAACGGAGATCGTGCGGTAGAGTTGGCGCGCCGTCGTCGAGGGACGGCAGATGGCCTCGCCGTCAGTCCCCTCCTCCGAAGCCCACGCTCACCCCCACGTGGAGCTGACGACCCGGGGCCGGGAAGCCGAAGACCTCCTGGTAGGACCGGTCGAGGAGGTTCACCGCGCGCAGCGTGAGCGCGACGGTGGTCGAACCGGAAGCGGGCGGGCGCACGACCCATTCGCCGCCGAGGGACCAGAGGGTGTGGCGCGGAAGCTCGACCGGTACGCTGGGGAACGAAGAGAAGTCTCGATCGGTTCTCGATCCGACCAGCGACAACTCGCTGTGCAGGCGCAGCCGGTCGGTCGCCGGCATGGACGCGCTCAGGGTCACCGCGTGCCGCGGCCGCCGGACCAGCGGCTCACCCTCCACGAACAGATCGCCGGGCGCGCCCTCGAGGCCCGCGTCGAGGACCTCCGTGCGTAGCCAGGTCCAGTTGGCGCGCGCGTCGATCCTCCCGGCGCTCACCCCAGCGTCGAGCTCGACGCCGCGGGCGCTCGCCGCCGCGACGTTGTAGTAGTTCGGGTCGCCCGGCCTCGGCGGCGCGAAGGTGTACTGAATCATCTCCTCGAAGCGCTGGCGGAAGAGCGTCGCCCCCGCGGTCACTCCGTCCATGAGCTCGTGCTCCACCCCGACCTCCCACGAGAGCGACCACTCCGGATCGAGGTCGGGATTCCCGATGGCAAATCCCGTGGCATAGTTTTCCGCGAAGGTCGGCTCCTTGATCGCGCTCCCCGCCGAGAGCCGGAGGCGCGTTCCGGGCCGTCGTGGCAGACCCGCCGTAACGCCTGCTTGCCACGTGGCAATGGTTCCGTAGCGCTCGTTGTCTTCGACCCGTCCGCCGAGGCCCAGCGCGAGCGGTCCATACTCGCTACTCAGGTGGGCGAAGCCAGCCACGTTGCTCCGCTCGTTCTCGCTCCGGCCGTTGAACGCGCCGAAGCTGCTGAGCGACTCGCTGAACGAGCGCTGGCGCTCTTCCTCCGCTTCCGCGCCTATGGTCAGGATCGACGCCCCGAGACGCAGGTGCGAGCGGAGCTGCACGCTCGACCGGCGGAAGTGGTCGAGGCTCCTGTACGCATCCGTGTCGGCAGGGTCGTCGAACGCGTCGTCGGTCCCACCGTCCGTCTCCGTCAGGCCGACGAGGGCTTCCAGCTCGAGTGCGCGCGTCACCGCGCGTACGACGGACACCTGAGCGACGGTTCCGTCCTCGAAGTAGAACGCGTTGCGATCGACGAGCGCCCCGGCACCGTTGGTGGGATAGTTGTACTCGCGGTCTTGGAGCCGCAGCGTCAACGAAATGCCCGTGCGATCGTCCGGAACGAAGCGCGCCGCGGCCGAGAGGGACCGGTTCTCGTGCCGGCTGTTGAAGGCGTAGATCCCGTCGACGGCTTCGCGGCCGAGCGACACGCTGTAGCGCGCCCGCTCCGATACCCCGGCGAGGTCCGCCGACAGCCTCGCGCCGTCGAGCAGCCCCTCTCGCTCACCGATGGACGTCCCTTCGACGCGCACCGAACCGCGCGTCCCCACGCCCCCGATGCGCGTGATGACATTGATCACACCGGCCACCGCGTCAGAGCCGTACAGCGCGCTCCCGGGACCACGCACGATCTCGATCCGTTCGATGTTCTGCGCCGACAGCGACGCGAAGTCGAAGCCTCCGCCGGCCTGGTTCACCTGGATGCCATCGACCATCACCAGCGTGTAGTCGCTCTCTCCCCCCCGCATGAACAGCGAAGTGACGGCGCCGAACGAGCCGCCTCGGACCACGTCGACGCCCGACACCTCGCGAAGGGCATCCGCAGCGGTGAGGAGCCCACGTGACTCCAGCTCCCGGCCCTCCAGAATGGTGACGTGCTGCGCGACGGACGCGAGCGCGCGCGGCGTGGGGCTCGCGGTCACGACGAGTCCATCCAGAATGAATGGATGGGTTGCGGACTGAGCGGACACGGGCCGCGCACCGGCCGCCCCGACGACGGCCAGCGCTGAGGCTGCCACGAGATACCTGAACATGAACCCGGTCTCCCCTCCGCGACGGAAGAGACCGGGTGAAGTGGAATCCCGGACCCAGGCCGCCTCCCCACGGAGGTGTTGGCGTGGAGGGGGTGGGTCTCGTCTCCTGGCTCTGGGCCGACGACTCACCTTCCCGGGGGCTCACCCCAGTGGCTTCCGAGTCGTCGTTCCGAGCACGCTGTGTCGCATGCTCGAACCCATTACAGTGGCGGGGCCGCGCCGGTCTCTCACCGGCTTCCGTAACGACCCACCCCTTTGAATCAGTTGTCGGCAGGAAACTAGTGCGCTGACGGCGGCCGGCAACCCTGAGTCGGCGGCGTCAGGCGTCCCGCGTCAGCCCGTACTTCTCGATCTTTTTATAGAGGTTCGAGCGGGGCATGTCGATGCGCCTCGCGGTCTCCGCGACGTTCCAGGCGTTCTCGCGCAGCTTCTGCGCGATGTAGGCCCGCTCGGCCCTATCCTTGAACTCCCCGAACGTCTCTGCGCTGAGGATCGACGGGGTCGCGCCGTGTCCCTGTGCCTTACCCGAGGCGAGCGCATCGACGTCGCCCACCCGTACGCGGTCACCCGAGGACAGGATCATCAACCGCTCCACCGTGTTGCGGAGCTCCCGTACGTTGCCCGGCCAAGGCAGATCGGAGAGTCGCTCGATCGCGGGCGCCTCGAAGGGCCTGTGGGGCACGCCGTCCCGCTTCGCCATCAGCTCGGCGAAGTGCTGCACGAGCATGGGCACGTCCTCGCGGCGCTCGCGGAGTGGCGGAACGTGGATGGGCACGACGTTGAGGCGATAGAAGAGGTCCTCGCGGAACGCGCCGGAGGCGATCGCCCGCGCGAGGTCCTTGTTGGTCGCGGCGACCACGCGCACGTCCACCTCGATGGCCTTCGAGCCACCGACCCGCGTGATCACGCCTTCCTCGAGCGCCCGCAGCACCTTGGCCTGTGCGTCCAGCGACATGTCACCCACTTCGTCGAGGAACAGCGTGCCGCCGTCTGCCTGCTCGAACTTCCCCGCCCGGTCCGCGATCGCGCCGGTGAACGATCCCTTGATGTGACCGAAGAGCACGGACTCGATCAGCTCGGAGGGGATGGCGGCGCAGTTGACCTCCGTGAAGGGCCCTTGGGCACGCGGCGACAAGCGGTGGATAGCCCGCGCGACCAGCTCCTTTCCAGTCCCGTTCTCCCCCGTGACCAGCACGCGGGCTTCCGTCGGAGCGACTTTCTCGATGCGATCCACCACCTGACGAATCGAGAACGAGTTGCCGACGATCTCGTGTCGACTCTCGACCTGGCTCTTCAGGTCGGCGACGGTGCGGGTGAGTCCTTTCAGCTCCAAGGCCCTGCGCAGCGTGACCAGCAACCGGTCCGTGTCGAGCGGCTTCTCCAGGAAGTCGTACGCCCCCTTCCGGGTTGCTTCCACCGCCGTGTCGATGGTGCCGTGCCCGGAGATCATCACCACCAGCGCCGTGGGGTCCTCCTCGCGGAGACGGGCGAGCACGTCGAGACCGTCCATGCCGGGCATCTTCACATCGAGGAAGATCACGTCGGGTCGCACCTTGGACGCGGCCTCGATGGCGGCCCGGCCGTCCTCGGCCGTGGCGACTTTGTGGCCCTCGTACTCGAAGACCTGCGCGATGGCGTCCCGAATTCCCTTTTCGTCGTCGACGACCAGGAGGCGCGCCATCAGGGCGCGAGCCTCGCGCTGGACAGCACGCTATAGGTGGAGCCCTGAGGCGAGAGCTTGCTCTCCATGAGATCTATGGTGCTCACCTTGATCGGTCCCTTGCACTCCAGCTCGGCCAGAATCTCGTCGAGTCCGCGGAACGCACCCGCCCCGTCGCGATCCCCTGCGCGCCCGAGCGTCACATGCGGATGGAACGCTCGCGTCTCGGCCTCGAACCCGATATCCCCGAAGGACCACTCGAGATCCTGCTTGAGGAGTCGGAGCTCCGGGCTGGCACCCAGCGCGAGCCAGATGACGCGGGGCTGCCTGACCGAGGGGAAGGCGCCGAAGTCGCTGAACTTCGTCGTGAACGACTTGGTCGATTCGGCCACGCCATGCATCGCCTTCGTGACCTCTTCCAGACGCTCGCGCCGCACTTCGCCGAGGAACTTGAGGGTCACGTGATAATGGCCCTCGTCGGTCCAACCCACCGGCATGTTCGTCTGGCGGAGCTTCCCGGTCGCACGACGAATCCGCTCGCGGTCCTTCTTGGGGAGATTCAGGGCGACGAAGAGACGCATGACGTCAGTCTGCGTCCGCCGGCAGCGGCGCCTCGTCCATGGGCACTCTCCGGTCCACGGTGATCGTGCGCTGCGTGGGGGCGAAGTCGATGTCGGGTTCGGCCGCGAACCTCTCCAGGATGCGCTCCCACAGCTGGGCACCCGTTCCTCTGCGCTCCCGGGGACCGCAGATGTAACGCAGCGTGAGCAGGACGCCGGCGTCGGCCACCGTGGTGTAGACGATCGGCGTCAGCTTGCGGTACCGAATCAGAAAGCGGTCGTTGTCCCGGCGACGCGCGGCGGTGTCGTCCTTCTTCAAGTCGACGACGAGGTCTTTGGCGATGTCTTCGAGGATCGCCTTGGCCTTCTTCCAGTCGCTCTCGAACGTGACACCGACCTTCAGCTCGTTCCACAGATAGGGAAACCCCGCCACGTAGTTGGCGAGCGGCTGCGTGAAGACCACCGAATTCGGGATGTGGATCAGGCGGCCGGTGCTCTGGTCGGCATCGATCCAATTCCCGACTTCCATGATGGTGATCTGGAAGATGGTCCGGTCGACCACGTCGCCCTTCAGGCCTCCGACTTCGATACGGTCGCCGAGCTCGAACGGCCGCCGCCACAGAATGAAGAACCACCCCGCCAGGTCCGCGACCAGGTCCTTGAGCGCGATCGCCAGGCCCGCGGAGAGCAATCCGAGGAACGTCCCGAGCGACTGGATCGCCGTAAACCACACCTGCAGCAGGATCAGGACGCCGATGAGGAACGCGCCGTAGGCCGTCGATTTCGACCAGCGATAGCGTACCGGCTGCGCTTCGACGTTTCGCTGGACGAACCCCATGACCGCGCGTCGCCCGAGGAAGAGCAGCACGACAACCGTCAGCGAGATGATCAGATTCCGCTGCGTGGTGTCGACCGGCGCAGTCGCAGTGGCGCCGGCGTCGTTGGGCCCGAGCACCTGGGCCAGCACGATGAGCACGGGGGCGGGCAGCACCCAGCCGAGCGCCATCACGTGGACTCCCCGGGCATCGGCGTCGCCGCCTTGGCGCGATCACCCACGCTCTTCGCGTCGGACACGATCACGACCACGGCTCCGACGATGACGGACCCCGCGACTACCTCGCGAATGCCGATGTGCTCACCGGCGAACGCCCAGCCGAGCAAGAGCGCGATCACGGGGTTCACGTACGCATACGTCCCTACCCTGGCTGGGGTCGTAACCGTGAGAAGCCAGACGTACGCCGTATACGCAATCAGCGACCCGAAGACCACGAGGTAGAGGAGCGCGAGCACCGAGCGTAGCGTGACGTCCGCCAGGTGGAAGTCGGCGGGCTCCCCCAGCGCGAGGGACATGACGCCGAGCACGACGCCCCCACCGAGCATCTGCATCGCGACCAGCATCAACGGACTGCTGGGCTTGGGTGCGGTGCGCAGGTAGAGCGACCCGGCCGCCCACGACATCGAGCCGAATGTCACGAGCATCGCTCCGAAGAGCGTGCGTGAGCCGCCATCCCCGATACCGGGCGCCCCACCGAGCAGCGCAACGCCCGTGAACCCGACAAGTAGACCGAGCTGCGCTCGGCGCGTCGGTCGCGTGCGCGACCCCATGGTCGCGTCCAGCACCACGAGCCAGAGCGGCACCACCGCGACGAGCAGCGCGGTCAGCCCCGTGGGCACCCACTGCTCCGCCACCACCACCGCACCATTCCCGCCAGCGAGCATCAGCGCGCCGGCGATGGCGGCCGCGCGCCATTGTTCGGCGGTTGGGCGGGGTGTGCCGCGGGCACGCATCCACGCATAGAGGAGAGCCCCGGCGAACAGGAACCGACCTGATGCCATCAGCAGGGGGGGCATCGCCTCGATCACCCAGAGGATCGCGAGGTAGGTGGAGCCCCAGATGATGTAGACGGCCGCAAACGCAGCGATCACCAGAGAGAGGACGGGCTCGGTGTGCGCGGAGGTCGCAGGGGCGGCCTGCGCTCGGGTCGGCATGGCCGGAAAGCTCACGCCGAGCCGTCCCGGGTTCAATCGGTCGCGCGCGGGCAGGCGGTGGGCGCGGGGTGCCCGAAGAGGCGGTGAGCGCACGCCTGCCGCACCGTCCGGCATCGCGCCGAGCACGCTCGGACACCGAGGATCCGGCGATCAGCGCGGAAGCCGATCCAGGCTGCGGTAGTGCACCGCTTCGGCGGCGTGGCGCTGCCGGATGTCGGCCGCGCCGTCCAGGTCCGCGATCGTTCGCGCCACCTTGAGGATGCGGTGGTAGGCACGGGCGGATAGGCCGCCGCGCTCGACCGCCCTCTGCAGGAGAGAATGGACGCGCGGTGCGGGCCGGCACCACCGCCGGAGGTCGGCCGGCCGCATGTGGCCGTTCGCGTACACCCCCGGCAGGCCCGAAAACCGCTCGTGTTGGACCGCGCGTGCCTCGGAGACGCGGCGCCGAACCACGTCACTCGCGTCCTCGGAACGTCCCTCGGGCTCGTCCCCCCGGAGGCTCTCGAAGGGCACGGCTGGGACCTGCATGTGGATGTCGATCCGGTCGAGGAGCGGGCCCGATACGCGTCCCTGATAGCGGAGCACGACACCCGGGTCACAGAGGCAGCGATCGGAGCCATCCCCCCAGTAGCCGCAGGGACACGGGTTCATGGCCGCCACCAGCAAGAAACGCGCAGGATAGCGGACTGCCGCGCGAGCGCGGGAGAGCCGCACCACCCCCTCCTCCAGCGGCTGACGCAGAACCTCGAGCACGTTGCGCCGATACTCCGCGAGCTCGTCCAGAAAGAGCACCCCATGGCGCGCCAAGCTGATCTCCCCCGGGCGGACAGGAGTGCCACCTCCGATGAGGCCCCCGTCGCTGACGGTGTGGTGCGGCGAGCGGAAGGGGCGCTCGGTGACGAGACCTCCCCCACCGCGGAGATGTCCCGCAACCGAGTGGACGCGCGTCACCTCCAGCGCCTCGTCGAACGAAAGCGGCGGGAGGATGCCTGGCAGGCGCCTCGCGAGCATCGTCTTGCCCGTGCCCGGAGGCCCGACGAGCAGGAGGTTGTGCGCGCCTGGGGCCGCCACCTCGAGCGCGCGTTTGGCGGCCGCCTGACCGCGCACGTCACGCAGGTCGAGCGCGTCGCGCGCGTTTCGCTCGAGGAGCGCGGCCGTCACCGCCACCGTCGGCGGGATGAGCTGGGAACCGTCGAGGTGCGCGACGACCGCCCTGAGATCCGCCGCGGCGAGGACCCTGAGCCCTGTGACCAACGCTGCCTCACCCGCGTTTTCCGGCGGCACGATCAGCTGCGCGAGTCCGGCCTCGCGGCAGCGCGCCGCGATGGGCAGCACGCCCGACACGGGTCGCAACGAGCCGTCGAGCCCGAGCTCGCCGAGGAAGGCCGTGCGCTCGAGGTCGGCCGCGGACGCTTGACCGCCCGCCGCGAGCAGACCGATCGCGATCGGGAGATCGAGCGCGGTCCCGTCCTTGGGCACGTCAGCCGGAGCGAGATTCACGGTGATGCGGCGGTTCGGCAGATCGAAGCCGGTACTTCGCAGCGCGGCCGTGACCCGCTCGCGCCCCTCCCGTACTGCCCCGTTCGCGAGCCCCACCACCGTGAAGCTGGGGAGCCCGGAGCAGAGGTGGACGTCGACGCGGATCGGGAACGGCTCGATGCCTACGACGGCAGCGGTGTGGACGTGCGCGAGCATGCGCTACGCTCGGGTCGCGGACGGGGCGCAGCGATGGCGGGATGGGACGTTGTCGCGGCTTGTGCGTCCCGAGGGGCTCCTGTAGCATCGTCCGCCATCCAACGCCCCCCCGGAGCCCCGCCACCCTTGAAGCTCGCGATCGTCAAGGAGACTCGACCGGACGAACGGCGGGTAGCCGCCTCACCTGCGGTCGTGGGCCGCTTGGTGAAGGCGGGGTGGACGGTGCTCGTCGAGCGTGGCGCGGGAGAGGCGGCGAGCTTCCCGGACGCCCAGTACGCGGCCGCCGGAGCCACCGTGGTCGGGCGCGACGAAGCGTGGCAGGCCGACGTGGTCGCCAAGGTCCGGCCGCCGTCCCTCGAGAGCGGGAAGAGCGAGGCAGACCGGATGCGCGCGGGCGCGCTCCTCGTTTCCTTCCTCTTCCCCGCACAGAACGCGGAGCTCGTCGGGCATCTCGCCACCCGCAAGATCAGCGCGCTCGGAATGGACTGCATTCCGCGCATCAGCCGCGCGCAGAAGCTCGACGCGATCTCGTCGATGGCGAACATCTCCGGGTACCGTGCGGTCATCGAAGCAGCCAACCGCTACGGCAGCTTCTTCACCGGCCAGTTCACGGCGGCCGGCAAGGTGCCGCCCGCGAAGGTGCTCGTGATCGGGGCGGGCGTGGCAGGCCTGGCGGCGGTCGCCGCGGCCAAGGGACTCGGTGCGATCGTGCGAGCCTTCGACGTGCGCCCCACCGTCGCCGACCAGGTGAAGAGCCTGGGCGGTGAGTTCTTGACGGTGCAGATCGCCGAGTCCGGCGAGGGTCAGGGCGGCTACGCGAAGGAGATGAGCAAGGAGTTCATCGCAGCCGAGATGGCGCTGTTCAACGAGCAGGCGAAGGACGTGAACATCGTCATCACCACCGCGCTCATACCCGGCAGGCCCGCGCCCAAGCTCTGGACCGCGGAGGCCGTGGGCCTCATGAAGCCGGGCTCCGTCGTGATCGACCTCGCCGCCGAACAAGGCGGCAACTGCGATCTCACCCAGCCCGGCAAGGAAGTCGTCGAGCACGGGGTGACGATCGTGGGCTACACCGACATGCCGAGCCGCATGGCGAGCGTCGCGTCCGACCTGTACGGCACGAACATCCAGCATCTGCTCGAGGAGATGGGCGGCGCCGAGAAGCACACGATCGACCTCGACAACGAGATCGTACGCGGCTCGATCGTGCTCCGGAACGGAGAGAAGCTCTGGCCGCCTCCGCCGCCGAAAAAAGTCGACACGCCGGCGGCGGGCCCGGCAACAACCGCCAAGCCCGTGACCGTCACGCCGGCCGCGCCTGCGACGCCCACGCCGGCCCCGGCCAAGGCGTCCGCCCACGGACACGGCCCGCCGGTCCAGCCGCCCTCACGAACGGCGGGCGTCGTGATGTCGATCGTCGGTGTAATCGCGCTCGTCGCCTGGCTCGCGCTTCGCTTCGGCGCTCCGGACGCTACGGTGAGCGAGGGCACGGTCGACCTGCTCCAGCACATGACCGTCTTCGTGATGGCGATCTTCGTCGGCTGGCAAGTCATCTGGAACGTGGCGCCCGCGCTGCACACGCCCCTGATGAGCGTGACGAACGCGATCAGCGGCATCATCGTCGTCGGCGGCCTGCTCGGCGCGCGGGCGGTCGACATGGACGCCTCCGTGATCGTCGCGATCCTCGCCACGCTCTTCGCGACCATCAACATTGCAGGCGGCTTCCTGGTGACGCGGCGCATGCTCGCCATGTTCCGGAAGTAACGCGGGCATGGATCCGCTCTCACGCGCGCACGCGCTCGCCACCACGGCGTACCTCGTCGCCGCAGTCCTCTTCATTCTGAGTCTGCGCGGACTCTCGAGCCCCGAGACCGCGCGCCGCGGCAACCTGTACGGCATCATCGGCATGGCGATCGCCATTCTGGCGACGCTGACGCTGACCGGCCCGCAGCCCAATCCCCTCCTGATCGGCTCGATCGCCGCGGGCGCGGCGATCGGCACGGTAATGGCCACCCGCGTCGGCATGACGCAGATGCCCGAGCTGGTGGCCCTGCTGCACAGCTTCGTCGGCGTCGCCGCGGTGATGGTCGGCTACTCGCTGCAGCTCGCCGACCCGGGCGATGAGCGCATGTTCGAGGCGCTCACGACCAAGACGCTGGTCGAGGTCTTCGTCGACGTCTGGATCGGCGCGGTCACGTTCACCGGCTCGGTGCTCGCGTTCTTGAAACTGCGCGGCTCGGTGTCTGGGCGCCCGACGCTGCTCCCCGCGCGTCACTTCCTGAACCTCGCGATGGTGGTCGGCTCGATCGTCTTCGCGGTTCTCTACGTGCGCGACGGCCAGACATGGACGCTGGCGGCGGGGACGGCAATTGCGTGCGTATTGGGGGTGCACCTGGTAGCCGCGATCGGCGGCGCGGACATGCCCGTCGTCGTATCCATGCTCAACAGCTACTCCGGATGGACCGCGGCCGCAGCCGGGTTCATGCTCGCGAACGACCTGCTCATCGTGACGGGCGCGCTGGTGGGCTCGAGCGGCGCGATCCTCTCGTACATCATGTGCCGCGCCATGAACCGTTCCATCTGGAACGTGATCTTCGGCGGGTTCGGGGCGGAGCCGCCGAAGTCCAGCGGTGGCCCGGCCCAACCGCAGGGCGACGTGCAGGACATCGATCATCAGACGCTCGCGACCAAGCTGCTCGAGTCCAAGAGCGTCATCATCGTGCCGGGATACGGCATGGCGGTGGCGCGCGCGCAGCACGCGGTGCGCGAGCTGACCGAGATCCTGCGCGTCAAGGGCGTCACCGTGCGCTTCGCGATTCACCCGGTGGCTGGCCGCCTGCCGGGGCACATGAACGTGCTGCTCGCCGAAGCGAACGTCCCCTACGACATCGTCCTCGAGATGGACGAGATCAACTCGGACTTCCCCACCACCGACGTGTCGATCGTGATCGGCGCGAACGACATCGTGAACCCCGGTGCCGAGGACGACGCGTCGAGCCCCATCTACGGGATGCCCGTGCTCCAGGTGTGGAAGTCGAAGCTCGTCGTGGTGAACAAGCGAAGCCGTGCCACCGGGTACGCCGGCGTCGACAACCCGCTCTTCTACAAGCCGGTCACGCGCATGCTGTTCGGTGACGCGAAGGATGCGGTCGAGAAGGTGGTGACGGCGCTGCGCGCCGGGTGACGGCACTGCGCGCAGTGGTGATGGCACTGCGCGGATTACGTCGGTAACCGAGCCCGCCTCGCTCCAGGCCGAGGCCCGCGAAGCGCCGCGTCACGCTCCTAGCAGGAGGTGCCGATGGAAACGCAGTTCAAGACGCTTCAGGTCGTGTGGGGGGCGCTCACCGGGGGTGTCGTGATCTATGCCGTAGTGGCGTACTGCATGATCGCGTTCCTCCAAGTGGACTTAGGGTTTCTTCCCGTACGAGTGATGCCCTTCGTCGCTGGGCTCGCGGCGGCGGGAACGTTCGTCGGCGTCCTGGTGCGTCGTCGGCTGATCGACTCCGTCGGGCGGGACCTCGCGCCCGAGCAGCGGCTCGCTAGGTACTCGACCGCGGTGATCATCGGCCTCGCCCTCATCGAGGGGTGCGGCCTCGCGGTCATCACGCTCGGACTGATGAGTGGCGCCGCCATCTGGGCGCTCCTCGGCGGAGTCTTCGCCGCGGGCGTGATGGCGCTCCACGGCCCGAGCCGCGAGGAGGCGGGCCTCGGCCGCTAGTTGGGAGCCGCCGAGCCCGCGGAAACCCGCAGCGTCACCGTCACCGTCGTCCCCTTCCCGACGGCGCTCTCCACGCTCACGCTCCCGCCCCAAGAGCGCACGAGGCGCTGGGTGATCGCCAGGCCCAGACCGGCCCCAGTCGAGCGCGTGCTGAACTGCGGCTCGAAGATGCGCGGCAGCACGTCTTCCGGGATGCCGGACCCGTCGTCCACGACCGAGACGCGCACCGTGTCGTCACCCGCGCTCCTCGCCACGATCCGCACCCGCGTGCCGCCGGCCAGGCGCGCGTTCTCGAGCAAGTTCACCAGCACTTCCTTCAGCTCCGGACTCCGCGACACCACGGCTGGCAGGTCCTCTTCCACATCCTCCTCGAAGCGCACCGCCGACGTCGCGCTGCCGTAGAGCGCCATCACCTCGGCCACCACGTCGGCCACGGAGACGGCCGCGAGCGGCGCCGCCGGGCCTCCCGGGGCCCCGAACCGCGAGAAGCTCTGCGCAATGCCGGCGAGGCGGTCGATCTCGGAGAGCATCGCGTCGGCATTCCGCATCAGGATCTCCTCGAAGTTCGGGTGACGATCCTCGTAGGCGCGACGCACGTGCTGGATGCTCAGCTTGATGGGCGTGAGCGGGTTCTTGACCTCGTGCGCGACCTGGCGCGCCATCTCGCCCCAGGCGAGCACACGTTCCGCACGCAGCTCGTCGGTGACGTCGTCCATGGCCACCACGACCCCTCGGCTCTTGCCCTGGCTCTCGAGCCGGCGCGCGCGCACACGCACGCGGCGGTATCCGCCCTGGATCTCGCCATCTGCTTCGTCCCGACTCCCCTGCAAGAACGCGGCTATCCACGGGGTGAGCTCCTCGCCCACGGGCCCCTCGGAGGGGAGAGGCGACCCGACTCGCATCTCGCCACCAAGCAGCTCCTCCGCACGCGGGTTCACGAGGGTCACGCGCCCTCCCGCGTCCAGCGCGACCATACCGACTGCTGCCTCGTCCATGATCAGCTGGGTGCGCCTCGACGTGCGCACGAGCTGACGTCGAGCGCGCCGTACCTGCTTCACCATGCGGTTGAAGGCCTGGAAGACGGGCGCGAACTCGTCCCTTCGGTCGGCAGGAAGCTTGGGAGCCAGGTCGCCGGATCCCACGCGCTCCGAAGCCACCTGCAGCGCGAGGATCGGTCGGGTGAGTGCGCGCCCCGCCAGCATGGCGAGCGCGGCCGAGAGCAGGGCGCCCAGCACGACCACGAACCCGAGCAGCTCCAGCAAGTCATTGGTCTGCAGCGCGCTCGTGCCCGCTTGGAGTGGCACATGGGCGGCGAGGATGTCGTCGTCGGAGGGGCGCCAATACGCTGTCACGTACTCCCAACGCCCGAGCGACGTCTCGGTGAAGGCAGATTCCGCCTCGCGTGCCTCCAGCTGCCGGTACGTGGCGTACGGCGTCCAACCCTCGTGCAGGCCCAACGCGACCAGCACCTCCACGGACCCCTCGTTCAGCTCGCCGTTGCGATATCGGAGCAGCTCCGAGCCCACCTGGCTCGCCAGACTGGGCATCTGGCCACTGTACGTGCGGTACCACCCCGAGGCATCCTCTCCGACCCGCTCGGCGATGACTTGGGCGGAGCGGCGTGAAGCCTGCGCGAGGGTCCGATATGCGATCGTACCGAAGAGCGCATTCGCAATCGTGAAGAAGCCGAAGAGGGCCAGGGTGACTCGAGCCCGGAACGACAGCGTCAACCCGCCCAGCCTGAATACCGGCCCCGACGCGGACCGGACCAGCCCCTGCCCGATGAGCCAGAAGCCCAAGAACGCGGCCAGGTTCAAGGCGAGCAGGAGCGTGGCCCTGGCAGCCATGAGCGCCACGCTGGGGAGGCCGACCAGGTAGTGCGCGTGGTAGGCAGTCTGATTGGCGAACTCCACCGACACCTCGGCCTGCCAACCCTCGGGCGTTCTCACCCATTCCATGTCCGAGGGCTCGTGCCGCTCACCGGAAAGCAGAGGGATGACCGTGAGCGGCTCGGGTGTCTGCGCGGTGACGCCGCGCAGCAGCTGGCTCAGTCCGGTCCCCTGCCCGCCTTCGGCGAAGGGGGGTGCCACCACCGAGGCGACCTCTTCGTTCGCCAGCCTGGTGGTGAGGATGTAGCGAGCGTCGTCGCGGTCGGGCTGGATGAGTCGGATGCCCCCGCGCAACCAGGACTCCATGAGAGCCTCGCCGAGAGGAGCGGGCTCTCCTCCCGTCGCACCCATCCGCAGTCCCTCGCCCGGCGACCCATCGCGCCTCCAGATCTGCAACCACACCGGGTTACCGAGGTCGGCCAGCCCGCTGAGTTGCCACCCCCGGTAGAGAAGGCTGACATCGTCGTTCCCCGCGTTGTGCAGCGAGTCCGCGAGCGCGCCGAAGCGGAGGAGCGCGTCCTCGAGCTCGGGGACTTCCGGCGCCGCCAGCTCGACGAGGCGTTCTTCGCCGAGCACCATACGCGCCTGCACGCGGTGAGCCCACGCCATAGGGATTGTCGCCGTGGAGCCGAGCACGACCGCGAGCCCCCAGCGGGTGAGCGAGCGCTGCCTCCCCTCCCATGCCCCCACCCCGCTCGCGGCGAGCGCAGCCGGCACGCCCCACAGCGCCGCCCACCACAATGGGTGCGCAGCCGTGGTCAACACCCACGCCGCCCCACCTGCGCCGAGCGCGAGCGCCAGCACGACTGCCGTCAACGAGACCCAGGCGCCCCGGGGGGCCGGCGCGACGAGCGCGGTGAGTCCGCCCGCCACGAGTGAGAGGAGCGCGGCGGCGCCAATCTGGTAGGCGATCCATCCCGTTCGCGCCCCGGCCAGGAGCTCGGGCGAGACGTCGGAGGACACCCACGCCAGCGCGAGCGGGAACGCGGCTGCCACCGCCAACCCAGCGGCCCACGCCGGCCAGGCGATCCGCGCGCGCGGTAGCACGCTCGCGAGCGTGAACGCCGCCACCGTCAGCAGCGTGAGACGCCCGAGCGTCAGCGGGAGCGGGCCCGGCAGCACGAACGCCGCGGGATCGAAGAGTGGGCCGAGGCTCGCCAAACTCTCGAGCGGCACCCACGCCGCGAGCAGCAGCACCGTCGCCGCAGCGGCTATCCTTCCCTCGGGTCGCGCCCGAGCGGCGACCGCCAACGCGAGCCACGCGAGCAGCAAGACGAGCGCCACTCGCGCCGCCTCACGATCCATGAGCTGATCGGCCCGCGCCGACGGCTCCGGCCGATCGACGACCACGCTGAGTAGCCGCGTCTCGCCCTGCAGGTCGTAGACGATGCCTTCGGTCGGTCCAGGGTCCTCTGCGCTGATGCGAATGCGCTCGCCGCTCTCGCGGTAGAAGCTGGTGGCGAAGTCGCCCAGTTCGGCCCCGAGGCTTTCGGGCAGTGCAGAGCGCAGCAGATACGCAGCCATGGCCACGGATCCGTCCGGAGCGACGCTCGTGACGTACAGGTATCCGAACAACGGCAGGTCGAGGTAGAAGTGCTGGCGCGCGCCCGACTGCACCACCTCGGGCACGAGGCCGCGGTGCACGCCCTCCCAGATGACGAGATCGCCGTCGGGATCGTAGTAGGCGAACGCCGAGCACTCACACAGCCCGAGAAAGTCGCGCATCAGGTCGGCTCGAGGCGCTCCCTCGGAGGCGAGCCACTCCTCGATGAACGCCGCTGTCGACGCCTCGCCTGAGGTCAGGCGGCGCACCAACCGCTGGGAGAGCATGCGCCCGACCACCGTATCTCGCTGCGCCCAGTAGGCGTCGAAGTCGTCAACGACCGCCTGAACGCGCCGATCTGCGAAGACACCCATACCGACCGAGACCACGAGGACGACAGCGCCCACCAGGGACCAGGCGCTCCGCTCACGCGCGCGCCAGAACCAGACCGCGACCGCGAGCGCCGCCGCCAGGAGGAGCAGGCCTCTCGGCCATGACGTCCATAGCGCGAGCGCCGCCAGCGCGAGCCACGGGCCGAGCCAGACAGACGCCGCGAGGCTGGGGGTCCGGGAGTCTGGTGAGGCGTCGGGCGCGACCGAGCTGCCCAGGATGGGCGCGCTGCCACCTTCAGGTTGTTCGCCAGAGCTCGGCACGACCGCCTCGTGCTCGGGTTCGTCGGGACGGTCGAATATACCCGCGCCTCCAGGCGGAACCACGACTTTCACCAGCGCCCGGACCAACGTCTGAGAGCCGAACCGAGCCATGGAGCCCGGGGTAGGAGCGGCCATGAGGAATCCTCGACGCGCCCTGCTCGCCTTCATCTGTTCGACCCTCGCACCCCTACCCGCGCTGGGTCAGGGGGTCATCGTCGACCAGGGCCAGTTCGCGGTCAGCGTCGGCGGTGCGAACATCGGCACCGAAGACTTCTCCATTCGGCGCGCGGGGCTCGGCCGCGAAGACGCCATCTTCGCGAACGCGACCGTGTCACTGAGGCAGTCGGGCGCCACGCAGGAGATCCGCCCGCTCCTTAGGGGCATTCCACCGGAGGGCATCGCGATCGAGTACCAGGTAGAGGTGGTCGGCTCGGATGCCTTCGAGCTGGGCCTCCGGCACACCGGCCGTCGGTACGTGGCGACCATCCACTCGGGCGTGGGTGAGGAGCAACGAGAGTTCGCCGCCGCCCCCGACACCCGCGTCCTCGAGTCGGACGTCGCGCACCTCTACTACTTCCTGCGCAACGCCGCGCCCGGCTCGACCACGCCCGTGATCGTACCGCGCGAGCGCACGCGCATCGAGCTCACCGCGGGCACCGCGACGGAAGAAGATCTCCACGTCGGCACGACCGTGGTCGCGTCGCGGCGCGTCGAGTTCACGTCAGGCGACGATCGCCGCATCGTCTGGTTCGACCGCCTCGGGCGCGTGCTACGCGTCGAGATCCCCGCGACGGGATACGTCGCGGAGCGCACCGACGTCCTACGCTGACGTGCTGACGCCGCCGCCGACCGACTTCGGCCAGCGGCGGCACGGCAGCGACGTCAGGTCAATCTGAGCGGCAGCGTGCGCAGGCGCTGACCCGTCAGCGCGAACACCGCGTTGGCGACCGCAGGCGCGACCGGTGGCACCCCGGGCTCCCCCAACCCGCCGATCGGGGCTCCGGAGTTGATGAACGAGACGCTCACCACGGGCGCCTGAGCGAGCCGGATCATGTCGTACTGGGGGAAGTTGCGCTGAGCCACCGCCCCGCCCTCCACGGTGATCTCGTGCATGAGCGCCGCCCCCAGTCCGAACACCACTCCGCCCTGGATCTGCGCCTCGGCACCGTTCGGGTTCACCACCAGCCCGCAGTCGACCGCCGAGTGCACGCGGTGCACGCGGATGCTCCCCGACTCGTCGACGCTCACCTCCGCCACATGCGCGACGATGGAGCCGAACGACTCCACGATGGCGATCCCGCGCGCGTGGCCCTCCGGAAGCGCGGTGCCCCACTGCGCCATCTCGGCGGCGCGCTCGAGTACCGCGCGGTGGCGAGGCTCGTCCTCGAGGAGGTCGCGGCGATACTCGAACGGGTCTCTTCCCGCCGTGTTGGCCAGCTCGTCCACGAACGACTCTACGAAGAACCCGTGCTGCGAAGCCGCCACCGAACGCCACGCACCCGTACGAAGGTGTACGGGGAGCGGCACCGCCCGCACATCGATTTCTTCTATCCCATAGCGTGGCGTAGCCGCACCGACGTCTCCGAACCTCGACCCGGTGAAGCGATTAGCCCAGGAGAGCGGACGGCCCATCGAGTTCAGCGCGGCGCGGAAGCGCGAGTGCACGCACGGCCGGTAGTAGCCGTGCTGCATGTCTTCCTCGCGGCTCCAGATGAGCTTCACCGCGCGGGGCGAAATCGCCTTCGCCACGTGAACCGCCTGCTCGACGTAGTCGTACGTGCCCGGGAGACGCCGCCCGAAGCCGCCGCCCAGCTGCTGGTTGTAGATCGTCACCTGCTCGACGTCGAGCTCCGCCGCCTCAGCGGCCACGCGCCGCGTGCTCAACGGGTCCTGCGTTCCGGCCCACACGTCCAGGCGCCCTTCGGCGAGGCGCGCGGTCGCAGCCATCGGCTCCATGGTGGCATGGTGCAGATACGGCACCCGGTACTCCGCCGTCACCGCGCGCGCGCCCTCGAGGGTAGCCTCGATGGGCTCCGCGTCGATCGCGGCCGTGTGGCGGGCGTGGATCTGCTCCGAGTCGACCCCCCCCACACCGGCATCGGTGAACTGCGGTGAGAGCGCCGCGAGCCCCTGCGACGCCTGCCAGTAGCCGTCGGCCACCACCGCCACTGCGTCCGGCAGCAGGACCACCTCGCGCACGCCTGCCACCGCCCTCGCGGGGGCCTGGTCGACGCTCGTGAGCTGCCCTCCCGGAATCGGCGCCTTGGTGATCGCCGCGTACAGCATGTCGGGCACGACCACGTCCATGCCGTATTGCGCCGCGCCCACCACCTTGCTCGGAATGTCCGCCCGCTGGCGCGGCGTGCCCACCAGCACGAACTCCTCGCGCGACTTGAGCGTGGGGCGGCGAGGCAGATCGAGCGTGCTCGCGAGAGCTGCCAGCTCGCCGTACGTCGCGCTCCGGCCCGAGCCGGCGTGTGTGACGCGTGAGCCCCGCGCGCCCAGCTCCTCGACCGGGACCCCGAACTGCTCCGCGCCCGCCTCGAGCAGCATGGCGCGCGCAGACGCGCCTGCCAGCCGCATACCGAAGGCACCCGTACCGCGCGTGCTCGTGCTCCCGCCCGTGGTCATGATGCCGAAGATGTCGGCCATCTTGAACGCGGTGAAATCGAGCGGAAGCTGCAACCACCCCGGGGGCGTGAAGCCGACCTCACCCAGAAACGCATTGATGATGTAGCCGTTCGCGTACACGTCCTCCGCCGGAGCTTGCTGGATCTCGACGAGGTTCCAGTCCGCGTCGAGCTCTTCGGCGAGCAGCATGCCGAGCCCGGTGAGCGCACCCTGCCCCATCTCGCAGTGGGGGATGAGGACGGTGGTGAGGTTGTCGGGCGAAATCTTGATCCACGTGCCGAGCTGACCGTCGCCCGGCGTGGCGCCAGGAGGCAGATACTTGAGGCGGTTCGGCGCGAGCAACACGCCGCCGACGCCGAGCACCAGCCCGCCTCCGGCCGCCGCCCCGGCGCCGATGAAGGCGCGGCGCGTCCACTTCCGTAGCCGCGACCGCTTCGGCTGATCCTGTGGAGGCTGCGGCTCCTGGCCCTGCTGCATCTGCTCAGACATTGCGCACCTCCGCGGCCGGGGCGAGCGAGTGCACCGCGTTGCGGATACGCTGATAGGTGCCGCAGCGGCAGATGTTGGTCACCGCCGCCGCGATCTCGTCGTCGCTGGGAGCCGGATTGGATTCCAGCAGCGCCGCCACCGCCATGATCATACCCGATTGGCAGTACCCGCACTGCGGAACCTGGTGCTCGATCCACGCGCGCTGGACGGGGTGCAACTGGGTCGGGGAGTCCGCGAGCCCTTCGATGGTCGTCACGGACTGGCCGACCACGCTCTCGACGGGCACCGAGCACGAACGGACAGCGCGTCCTCCGACGTGAACGGTGCAGGCGCCGCACGCGCCTATCCCGCAGCCGAACTTGGTGCCCGTGAGGCCGGTCTGCTCGCGTATCGCCCACAGCAACGGCGTGCCATCCGCGACATCGAGCTGCACCGACCTGCCGTTCAAGGTCAATTCCACCATGGCTACGCTCCTCGCGACCTGAGTTCTGGGGCGTCTACCGATTCACCCGACTTCTGCTGACACCTGCTCACTGCTGCTGCCGGTGGGTCACCACCGCGGCCGCCCGCTGTGGGTGCCGTTCCCCGACGCCGGCACGGACACCAGCACCGAGGTGCCTTCGCCCAGGCGACTACTCAGTTCGATGGTGCCCCCGTGTGCCTCCACGATGCGCTTGGCCAAGCTCAAGCCGATGCCGTACCCACCCGTCTCGCGCGACCGCGAACGATCCGCACGATAGAACGGCTCGAAGACATACGCGAGGTCGTCCCCCGCGATCCCGATCCCGTGGTCGTGGAAGGAGATCATGAGCGCGCCGTCCGAAGCATCGAGCACGACTCGCACGGGCAGACCCTTCGGATCCGAGTACTTGATGGCGTTGGTGAGCACGTTATTCACCAGGATGCGCATCCGCTCGGCATCGAGGTCGGCCAAGACCGGTCGGTCGGCACCCTTGAGATCCACGCCCGGACCTGTCTCCGTGAGGGAAGCGACGCAGTCACGCAGCAGGGCCGCGACGTCGACGTGTGTCTTCTCGAGGCCACCGTGCGGACTGTCGAGCCGCTGCGTCTCCAACAGCTCGCGGATCATCGCCTCCGTCTCGTCGATGTCCTCGATGACGCTCCGGCGAGGAGCCGAGTCCGGCATCATCTCGAGCGCAACACGCATGCGCGTGAGCGGCGAACGGATCTCGTGGCTCACGTCCAGGAGCAGCTGGTCGCGCGCGCGGATACGTTCGCGCACCGCACGCGCCATGGCGTTGAACGAGACGATGAGCCTGCCGAGCTCGTCGGTGCGCTTGGTGGGCATCTCCACGTCGAGATCGCCTGCTCGGAGCCGCTCCACACCGTCGGAGAGCACTCGCACCGGCCTGAGCAGTCGACGCATGAGCAGGTAGACGCCGCCGAGCAGCAGGACGACGAAGATCCCGTCCGAGACGTTCTCGTTGATGTTTCCTCGACCGAGTGGATTCCTGCCGGACTGGAGCGAGAGCAGATACCGGTACGGGCCCCTGGTCACGTCCGCGCTGAATCCGATCTCCGAGGTGATGCCGGCCCGGGCGCCACGGCTGCCCGGGTACTCTGGAAGGTCGATGTCGTCGAAGCGCGGGAAGGTCGGCACGCTGGTCCAATCAACGCCCGGACCTGCGATGCGCAGGTGGACGCCGGTGCGCTCCGACACACGCCGCGCCACCGCGGTATCGGGAGGCGAGCCGATGTCGTCGAGCACGTAGCCTGCGTAGGCGATCGCGGTGGCCTGGATCGTCGGGCGTTCGCGCCGCCAGTCGAACAGCCAGAACGTGACGACGAAGTACAGCCCGGCGATCGCCCACGCGCCCGCGAATACCATGAGCGTCTTGAGGAAGAGCGCGCTGCGGACCTTGCCCAGCATCTCCAGGATCATACGTCGGGTACTCCCACGAACGCGTAGCCGGAGCCCCGCACGGTGCGCACGTAGCGCGGCTGCTTCGGGTCGTCGTCGAGCTTCTGGCGGAGGCGACTCACGAGCACGTCGATCGAGCGGTCGAACGTGTCCCAGGACTCGCCCTTCACCTCGTCCAGGATGTTGCCGCGAGAGAGGACCCTGCCGCGGCTACGGATGAGCAGCTCGAGCAGGTCGAATTCCGCCGTCGTGAGAGGCACCGGCTGGTCGTTGATGAAGGCCGAGCGGCGCTCGGGGTCGACGCGTAGCGGACCGAACTTCCACGCCCCCTCGGGGGTGCGCCCGCGCCGCAGGATTGCCTGCAGGCGCGCCACCAGCTCGCGTGGCTCGAACGGTTTCGGCATGTAGTCGTCCGCCCCGAGTTCCAGCCCGACGACACGGTCGGTCACGTCTCCCCGGGCGGTCAGCATGATGATGGGCACCGACGACATGCGGCGGATCGTGCGGCACACCTCGAAGCCGTCCATGCCCGGGAGCATCACGTCGAGGACCACGATGTCGGGTCCCTCCGCCCGCAGCAGCCTCAATCCATCGTCCGCGCTGTTCGCAGTGGAAACCTCGAACCCGCTGCTCAACAGGTACACCGACAGGAGGCCGCAGAGCTTGCGGTCGTCGTCGATCACGAGGACCCGTGCCCTCATGCTGTGCCCCTCATGGCAGGCCTCGAACTTGAGTCACGGACTCGCCGCGACACCTTTGGGCTGAGGATCGCGTAGGTGCCTTGCGCGAGTATGTCGGCCCCATTGCTGAATGTTGCGGGGCTCGGCCCCTTTTCGGCCACTCGCGGTTACAATCTGTAACCTCGTGAACATGCGGAAGTAACGAGCTTCCGCGAGATTTGCCCGGTACACTCAGCTTGGAGGCAGCCCCACCAATGAAGACCATTCGCTCCCACGCCCGCGCACTGACCCTGACCGCGGCGCTCCTCGGCGCTCTCGTCGCCCCGAGCGTCGCCTCGGCGCAGTCGCAGCTCGACGTCGCCCAAGCCCGGAATTTCCTGGGCTCCTGGGTCCTCGCCATGACGTCCGACATGGGCAACTTCAGCATGAACCTCGAGGTCACGGACCTGGGCGGTAAGGTCGCGGCGACGCTCGGGTCTCCGGACATCGGCATGGAGCAGGAGATCACGGATATCACCAAGTCGGGTGAGAGCCTCGTGCTCGCGTTCGCGGGCGAAGCCCAGGGCCAGATGTTCGACGCCGAGGTGACGCTCGAGCCCGCCGGAGAGACCCTGTCGATCTGGTTCGACATCAACCAGGGCGCGTTCAGCATGAGTGGGACCGGCACAAAGGCTGGCAACTAGTGGACTGTAACATTTAGTCGTTTACTATTAGATTGGAGGGCATGAGAACCCATCCGGTGGAATTGTCGAGCGCGGAGCGGACTGAACTCGAACGACGGGCGAGGAGTCGGGCTGGGAGGGCG
>VGVR01000001.1 GCA_016873995.1 Gemmatimonadota bacterium | reverse complement strand
GTCGCATCATGACCTATATCCACCGCTACAACGACGACCCCAGGCCAATCAAGTGGACCTACGATGACCCCAGCCGACACATCCGCGTCGCTTAACGTTCACGTGTTACAGTCCACTAGCCGGGTAGTGGCCCGGCACGGAGCCTGCACCGTCATTCTTGTGCGTCCCGAAACATCTGTTTACTAATGTGGCGAAGGATCTCCGGAGCCACTGCAGGGACGCCGAGCCGACTCGATGTACGTCCAGTATTCCCGTTCGCCCCGGCCGCGCCGACGTATTCCCGTCGGTGCGTGCTTGGTCGTGGCCGCCGCGCTCGCGCCGCACGCGGTAGCGGCCCAGAGCCTGCGGGGCTCGACGGCCTCGGTCGACCGGCAGAACGTCATCGCCCGGCAGCACGACTACTCCTTTCTCGACACCGGTGAGCGGGTCCGCTTCTTCGCTTCGAAGGGGTGGCTCGTTCGCATTCAGCCGAACGGTGACTTCACACTGCGCGGCGTTTCCTTCCCCTACGCGCGCCCGGAGGTGGAGCTCTTCGTCCGCCGCTTGGGTGCTCAATACCGCGCCAACTGCGGTGAGCAGCTGGTCGTCACGAGCCTGACGCGCCCTACGTCCGGGCAACCAGCCAACGCGTCGGACCGATCGGTGCACCCGACGGGCATGGCGCTCGACCTGAGGCGGCCGCAGGCTCCGCGCTGCCGCGCGTGGCTCGAGGGAGTCCTGCTGAGCCTCGAGCGCGCGGGAGTCGCCGAGGCGACGCTCGAACGGTTCCCGGTCCACTACCACGTGGCCATCTTCCCGCGGCAATACGCAGCGTACGTCGCTGCGCTCCAGTCGCGCCAGCCGACACCTCAGACGACTGTACAGGTCGTGGCCGCCGACCCTGCCCCCGAGGAGCGCCTAGAGTACAAGGTGCGCCGCGGCGATTCCCTCTGGACGATCGCGCGTAGCCACGGCACGACCGTCGAAGAGCTGCGCGTCGCGAACCAGCTGCCGAGCAGCCGCATCTTCGTGGGCCAGGTCTTGGGCGTCCCACTCGAGGACTAGGCGGTCGAGGAACCGTGGCGGGTGCCCACCGTTGCAGGTGCCACGCCCCACAGCGACGGGATCGACTACGCTTGGGATCTCCACCTCAGCGCCCTATCTTGCAGACTGCCAGGTCGGCTCCTTGCATCTTGCGAGATGTCGCGAGGGTGAAGGCCGCCTGTGGAGGAGGGCCGTCCCGCTACGGGGAGGCACGTGACTGAGCTGAGGCACCAGGGACCGTCACTTTCCGCGGCCGAGCCCCTCCCGCTCGGGCGGAACCTGCTGCGCTGGCTCTACGTCGGCCGGCTGACCCTCGTCGCGGGGATTCTCGCCGGCGCGCTCATCGTGTGGAACGAGGCGCGCAGTCAGGACACGCTCATCGTGGTGGTGATGTTCCTGGTGGCGCTGGTGGCCACCGCGACGTCGTTCTGGGTGACCGATTGGCTCGGGCGCGAGCCGAGCAAGAACTTCCTCTACGCGCACGTCATCCTCGACGTGCTGCTCGTGACCGGGATCGTGCACGTGACGGGCGGCGCTACGAGCGGGTTCGCCTCCATCTACATCTTGGTCATCTGCGCCGGCGCCCTTCTGTTACCGCTCCCTGGGGGCGTGCTCATCGGTGGCCTGGTGAGCATTGCGTACTTCGCCGACCTCGCCTGGGGGCATCAGGGGGCGTTCACCCAGAACGTCGCACTGAGCATCGGTCTCTTCTCGGTCGTTGCCGTGATCACCGGCCTGGTCGGGGACCGGGTGCGCCGTGCTGGGCAGGAGCTCGGGGCCATGACTTCCCAGCTCCAGCAGCTGCGTCTGGATACGGGAGACATCCTGGCGAACCTCTCCACGGGTGTCATCACGGTTACCGGCGAGGGCAGGCTCGCGTACGCCAACCCTGCGGCGGATAAACTGCTCGGTCTCGATCTGCGCGGCCGGGAGGGCGAGCACATTCTGACCGATCTCGAGCGCGTCGCGCCCGGGATGGGCGGGATCCTCGACCGTGCCATCCGGACGCGGCGCTCCGTGACACGCGCCCGCGTGCGTGCCGCCAACGAGCGAGGCGACGTGCAGATCGGCGTGAGCACCGCGGTGCTGGAGCGGGGAGGAGCGGAGGCGCCTTCGGTCACCGCGCTCTTCCAGGACATCACCAACAGCGAGCGCCTGGAGGAGCTGAACGTGCGGGCCGAACGCCTCGAGGCCGTGGCGACGCTCTCGGCTTCGCTGGCGCACGAGATCAAGAATCCGCTCGCCTCGATTCGCAGCTCCGTCGAGCAGCTCGCCGGCAAGAAGACTTCTGCCAACGACCGCGCGGTGCTGGAGCGTCTCGTCCTGACCGAGTCCGACCGCTTGAGCCGGCTGCTCACCGAGTTCCTCGAGTTCTCGGGCCTGAAGATGAGCGCGCGCGACGAGATCGACCTGCATGCGGTGGTGCGCGGCTGCCTGGTGGTGGCGAAGCAGCATCCTGACGCGGCGGGGGTGGACATCGCGGATCGACTGGACGAGGGGCCGATCCACGTGGTGGGAGACGCCGACTTGCTGCACCGCGCGGTCTTCAATCTGGTCTTGAACGGGGCTCAGTCGGCGGGTCCCGGTGGACGTGTGGTGGTGTCGCTCGCCGACGAGGGCGAGCAGGCGAGACCTCGAGGCACGGACATCGAGCATCCCGTCAAGCTCACGGTCTCGGACAGCGGTCCGGGAGTCAGCGCGGAGGTCCAAGCGCGGATCTTCGACCCCTTCTTCACCACCAAGCCCAAGGGGAGCGGACTCGGCCTGTCCGTAGTCCACCGCGCGGTGGAAGCCCACCAAGGCGCCACGTTCGTGGAGAGCGGCCCGGACGGCGGAGCACAGTTCGTCATCTACCTGCCGGGAAGTCCGGCGCACATCGCAGCGAGCTCGGAGGCCAAGGCATGAAGATCCTCGTGGTCGATGACGAGACCGCGATCCTGGAGACGCTCGGGATCCTCTTCCGCGGCGAAGGCTACGAGGTCGCGGTGGCGGATTCGGGACCGAAGGCTCTCGCCGCCCTCGAGGACGAGAAGCCTGACCTGGTGCTGAGCGACATCCGCATGCCGGGTGCCGGCGGGCTCGACGTCTTGTCGGCGGCTCGTGAGGTGGATCCGGAGATGCCGGTCATCCTCATGACGGCGCAGGCTTCGCTGCAGTCTGCGGTGCGCGCGGTGAACGAGGGCGCCTACTACTACCTGCAGAAGCCGTTCGCGAACGACGAATTGCTCGCGATCTGTCGCCGGGCAGCCGAGGCGCGCCAGCTCAAGGTCGAGAACCGACAGCTGAAGAAGGAGATTCGCCGCCGCGGGCGAGCCGACGGGCGGCGACCCATCGGCATCGCGCTGCACTTCGTTGAAGTACTCGAGCTGGCCGAGACCGTCGCTGCGACCGGCTCCACCGTGCTCATCTCCGGTGAGAGCGGGACCGGGAAAGAGGTGCTCGCGCGCTACATCCACGAGCTGTCGGACCGGTCGGAGCGCGCGTTCCTCTCCATCAATTGCGGCGCCCTCCCGGAGAGCCTGCTCGAGAGCGAGCTCTTCGGGCACGTGAAGGGCTCGTTCACGGGCGCGGTGAGGGACAAGGACGGGCTCCTCGTCGCAGCGGAGGGCGGAACGTTCTTCCTCGACGAGATCGGCGAGATGAGTCCATCCACGCAAGTGAAGCTGCTCCGCGCGGTGCAGGAGCGGGAGGTGATACCGGTCGGGGCGACCAAGGCGGTTCCGGTCGACGTGCGCATCATCGCGGCGACCAACCGTGACCTGGAGGAGGAGATCTCTCGGGGAAGCTTCCGCAGCGATCTCTACTATCGACTCAACGTGATCCAGCTACACCTCCCGCCGCTGCGTGAGCGTCGCGAAGACGTGCAGCTGCTGGCCGCCCACTTCCTGGAGAAGCTGGCCGCGGCCCGCGGACACGATCGCGTACCCGCGCTCGTGCCGGAGACGCTCGAGGTGCTCACGCGCTACGACTGGCCGGGCAACGTGCGGGAGCTGGAGAACGCGCTCGAGCGCGCGTGGGTGCTCGCCACGGGTGACACGATAGGGCCCGAGGCGCTGCCCACGCGTGTGCGCGAGGCGCCTCGCCCGCGGCTCATCGCCGAGGACGCCCCGCCGAATCCGACCATGGAAGTCGTCGAGCGCGCGTATATCCTCTGGGTGCTGCAGGCCGAGGGTGGTAACAAATCCCGCGCGGCCGAGGTGCTCGGCATCGACCCCTCCACGCTGTACCGCAAACTCAATCGCTACGGGATCCCGGAATGAGCCTCATGGAACGTCGTCGACTGCCGGTGCCGCCGCCGGCCGAAGACCTCCCCTGGGAACGCGTCCGGGTCACCGTGGTGATTCCGGTCTACAACGAGGTCTCTACCGTCGAGGCGCTGCTGAAGCGCGTGCGGGAAGTGCCGCTGCAGCTCGAAGTCATCGTCGTGGACGACGGCTCCACGGACGGGACGCGCGCGCTGCTCCCCAGGCTCGAAGGGTCGCTCATCGACCGGCTCCTCATGCACGAGAAGAACGCGGGGAAGGGGGCGGCGCTCCGCACCGGCTTCCAGCACGCTACCGGCGATGTGGTGGTGGTGCAGGACGCTGACCTCGAATACGACCCGCACGAGCTGCCGATGCTCCTCCGGCCGATCCTCAGCGGCAAGGCCGACGCCGTCTACGGATCCCGCTTCCTGGGAGGGCCGCACCGCGTGCTCTTCTTCTGGCACTCCGTCGGCAACAAGGTGCTCACGCTGCTGTCGAACATGTTCACCGACGTGAACCTCACCGACATGGAGACGTGCTACAAGATGGTCCGCCGGGAGCTGCTGCAGTCGCTGCCACTCTCCGCGAACCGCTTCGGCATCGAGCCGGAGCTCACGGCTCGGCTCGCGCAGGCCGGTGCGCGCATCTACGAGCTGCCGATAAGTTACGACGGCCGCTCCTACGCCGAAGGGAAGAAGATCGGCTGGAGAGACGGGGTGTCGGCGCTCTGGTGCATCTGGAAGTACAACGTGTTCCCGCCGCGTGTGGCAGCATGGAAGCTGCCGGAGGTGGCGGCGTGGGACGCGCCGGAACGACTCGCAGCCCAGGGGGGCTCGGGACCGTCCGGGCGCGTGGTGTCGCGCAGCGAATGACGGGGCTCGGGTCGCCCCTGCGCGACGTTCGCACTGCATCGCTCCTCGTGGGCGTGGTCGCGGCGCTCGTCTACGCGAACTCGCTCTGGAACCAGTTCGCCTACGACGACGTGCACATCATCGTGCAGAACCCGCGCATCCAGACACTCTCGACGCTACCGGGCGCGCTCACGGTGCCCTACTGGCCGGATGCCTATGGGCAGGAGCTCGGACTGTGGCGGCCCGCCACGACGGCCTCGCTCGGCGTGCTCTACGCGATCGGGGGCGGCTCACCCGTGGTGTTCCACGCGGCGAACGTGCTCGGGCACGCAGCCGCATCCATTCTCGTGCTGCTCCTGTGTGCCGCGTTGATGCCCCTCGTTCCGTCGCTCGTGGCCGGACTCGTCTTCGCCGTGCACCCCGTGCACGTCGAAGCGGTCTCCAATCTGGTGGGCCTCGCCGAGGTGTTGTCGGCGGTTGCGGTGCTGCTGGCGTGCCTCGTCCACCTGAAGGGCCCGCCCGTCACCGGTTGGCCTCGCGCCCTGGCGATCGGCGCGCTCTTTGCCGTTGCCCTCGGCGCGAAGGAGAGTGGCGTGACGCTCCCAGGGCTCATCTTCCTGGTAGACGCGGCGCGTCAGCGCCTCGGCTTCTCGGAGTTGGGCGCGTACCTGCGCGACCGTTGGCGGGTGTACACGGTCATGGCGGTGGTCGCGGTGGCACTGCTCGCCGGACGCTTCCTCGTGCTGGGGAGCTTGGCGAATCCCTTCGCGCCGCTGGGCGCTGACCTGCTGCAGGAAGTACCGCGCATCTGGACGCTGGCCGAGATCTGGACGCACTACGTGCGCCTCTGGATCCTGCCCACGGAGCTCTACGCGGACTACTCCCCGAACGTGATTCCGATCTCGTTCGGGTGGCACAGCGGCAACCTCGTGGGCGTCTTCACTGCGCTCGGGGTTCTGGCCATGTCGCTGTACGCCTGGAGGAGGCCCGAGATGGCGCCCGGATCGAGCAGCGCACGGGCAGCTGCGTTCGGAGTGGTCTGGTTCGTCATCGCGGTGTCGCCCACGTCGAACGCGTTCTTCCTCACCGGCGTCCTCTTGGCCGAGCGCACGCTCTACCTCCCCTCGGTGGGGCTCGCTCTGGCGACGGGATGGCTGGTCAGTCGCATGGCGCGTGGACGTCCGAAGTTGGTGGCCGGAGCACTCGTCGTGGCGCTGGGGCTCTCTTCCGTGCGCACGTGGACGCGGACGCCCACGTGGCACGACAATCAGACGTTCTTCGGCACGCTCGTGCGGGAGGCGCCGCACTCCGGCCGCGCCCAGTGGATCCTCGGGGACGAGTTCCTGAAGGCGGGCAACATCAGCCAGGGGCTGTTGTCCTACCGCCTCGCCATCAACATGCTGGGCGGACACTACGTCCTCGTGACGGACATCTCGCAGCGCTTGATGGAGATCGAGCGGTGGCGGACCGCGGAATATCTGCTCATGGGCGCCTGGCGCTCCCGCCCCGAGTTCGCGCTCGCGCCGAGCCTGCTCGCCTGGACTCGTGCCCAGTACGGCGACGTCGAGGGAACCGAGCGCCTCGTGCGCGCATCCCTGGCGTTGTACGACAGGGACCCCACGCGTTGGCATCTGCTCGCTTGGTCGCTCGCGGAGCAGGGGCGGTGGGAGGAAGCGCGGGCGGCTCGCGCTCGCGCCGAGGAGTCTCCTGTGGGCGTCAACTTCTGGCACCCCTGGATGTACGTCGCGTACGAGCGGCGACACGAGTCGGATACCGCTGGAGTCAGGCTCGCGCTCGATTCGGCGTGGGCGAGCGTGGCCACCGCGCTCGGGCGTGCGACGATGGACTCGATTCGCGTGGCCGACTTCGGCCTCCCCCCCCTTCTGCTCCCCGACTCCGTCACGGCACCCGGTGCGTAAACAGATGTAGTTTGAAGGGCAAATCGACTCTTGTAAAACGTCGTTCGCCTTGCATAATCCCACACTTCAGGGGTGTTTGGGAGGGCACTTTCAGGGGCACGGATGTGCCGTTAGACATGATGCATAAATCGCTTACACGATTTGCTTCCGTTCTGGAACCGCCCTTGCCCATATTGTGCCCCGACGTGCGGGACTCATTCACACCCGGAGCATCAGAAATGCGGAACAACAAGGGCTTTACGCTGATCGAGCTCCTCATCGTGGTCGTGATCATCGGCATCTTGGCGGCCATCGCCATCCCGAAGTTCTCGGCAACGCGTGAGAAGGCGTACTTCGCCGCCATGAAGAGGGACCTGAAGAACCTGGAGAGCCAGCAGGAGATCTACTACTCCGACAACTACTCGTACTCGAGCAGCGCCGGCGACCTCGGGTTCGTGAACTCGGACGGCGTCATCGTGGCGATCGCCTCAGTGACGTCCTCGGGTTGGGCGGCCAGCGCCACGCACGCCGAGCTCGGTTCGGCCGAGGGTTGCGCCATCTTCTACGGGACGGCCACGGCTCCGACCTCGCCGACCACCCCGTCGCAGCCTGGTGAGATCGCCTGCGTTCCGTGAGGTAACGCGGTTGCGTAGGTACCCGCACGCGATGCAGGTGTGACAGCTGGAAGGTGGCCCGAGCCTTCGGGCCCGGGCCACCGCACAAGGCTCGACTTTCTGGAGTACCCTGACCAGAACATTCCCACGGAATATCAGTTCCTGACCCCTGCCTCGAAGGCTGCGAATGTCCCTCTTCGGACGGAAGCGCACCTCGATCGGCCTGGACATCGGCTCCGGGTTCGTGAAGGTCGTGGAAGTCGATCATTCGAGCGACCAACCGGAGGTAGTCCGGGTCGCCCTACGACCCCTCCCCCCGGACGCGATCGTCGAGGGTGAGATCATGGACTACGGCCTGGTGTCCGAGGCCGTGAAGGGGATTTTCGCGGATCTGGGGCTGAAGAACGCGAATGTCGTCACGGCGATCGGTGGTCATGACGTCATCATCAAGAAGATCGAGATGGATCGGATGAAGGAGGCCGACGCGCGCGAGGTCATTCGCTGGGAGGCCGAGCAGCACGTCCCCTTCGACATCAAGAGCGTCGAGCTCGACTTCCAGATCCTCGACCCGGAGGGTGCCGGCCCGCAGATGCAGGCATTGCTCGTCGCGGCGAAGCGCGAGTTAGTGGACAACAAGGTCTGGCTTCTGCAGGACGCCGGCGTGAACCCGATCATCATCGACGTCGACGCGTTCGCCCTGCACAACGCCTTCCAGCACAACTACCCCGAGGCTGCGGCGGAGGGGATCATCGCCTTGGTCAACATCGGGCACGAGACCACTCAGGTGAACATCCTGGAGAACGGCGTGCCGATCCTGACGCGTGACATTCCGTTCGGGTCCCGCCGGATCCGGGAGGATCTCCAGAGGGAGCGCGGCCTCACGGCCGAGCAGGCCGAGGACGTCGTGCAAGCCCGGGAGGCTCTCGACGACTTGTCGCGGCTGGTCGAATCCGCCGCGGACGAGGTCGCGGTCGGCATCGAGCGCGCGAGCGCATTCTTGATGACCCGCGAAGACGGACACTACGTAGGTAGGATCTTCCTCAGCGGGGGTGGCGCGCGCATTCCCGGCATGACGGAGGCCCTGGGCCGGCGCATGAACGTGCCCACGCAACTGGTCAACTCCTTCGAGAGGACCCCGGTGCAGCCGAACGCTGCGGCGGACCTCTCTATCGACGAGGCCGCGCCGATGCTGCTACTGCCGCTCGGATTGGCCCTGCGGGTCGCCTAGGAGAGCCGATAGTGATCGAAGTCAATCTGCTGCCGGGGGGGAAGAAGGGGACCCCGAAGGGCGGCTTCTCCTTGAAGGGTCTCAAGCTGCCGTCCTTCGGTGCTGGCGGGGGCGGAGGAGCTCGCGATAGGTACGTGCTGTTCTTCTGGGGCGCCGCGCTCCTCAGCGTGGGCTACATGGCCTTCGCGTTTCTCGACGTCACCGGCGAGCGAGAGGAGTTGGAGGTTCGTCTCGAAGAAGGGCGTCAGGACTCCGTCCGCTTCGCCGCGCTCATTGCGCAGACCAACGAGCTCACGGCGCGGCGCGACCTCCTCGCGCAGAGGGTCGCGATGATCCAGCAGATCGACGCCAACCGCTTTGTGTGGCCGCACGTCCTCGACGAGATTGGCGCGGCCGTGCCCGACTACCTCTGGCTGCGCGAAGTCATCTATACGGGCGAGAATCCGCTGGTGGTCCACATTTCGGGCCGAGCGGGGAGCCTCTTCGCGATCACCAACTTCACGCGCCGACTCGAAGCCTCCCGGTTCCTGCGCGGTGCGACGATCGAGTCGACGCAGGCGCAGCCCTCCGAGGCGAACCCGGACGAGATGGTCCAGGTCTTCGACATGTCCGTGACCTACGAAGCGCCCCCGCTCGATGAGCTCGAGACCGTGCCTCTCTTCGACACTCCGGTCGCGGCGCAGGCGGCTGCGGCACCGGCGGGGAACTGAGCCATGCCCTGGTACAATCCCGAGGACCCGAAGCAGCGCAACTGGATGATCGGCGGCCTGGTGTTCCTGGCCGCGATCTTCCTCTTCCGCATCTATCTCCTCGCTCCGCGTCAGGAGGACAACGCGGCTGTTCTCGCCCAGGTGGAGAATCTCGAGACGATGAACCGTCGCGCTTCGGTGCTCGCAGCCCAGGGCGGCGGTGACCTGCAAGAGCGGCTCGCGCTCTACGAGCAGCACGTCGCGAAGCTGGAGGAGCTGATTCCCGCGGACGAGGAAGTACCCGTGCTCATCGATGACATGATGACGCGCGCACGCACGGTGGACGTGGACGTCACGCTCCTCGAGCCACAGCCCAGAGAGCCGGGTGAGCTCTACGACCGTACCTCGTACAACATGGCGGTCGTGGGTGAGTACCATTCCGTCGGCCGCTTCCTCGCGGGTATCGCCAGCCTGTCGCGGATCGTCTCGCCGGTCCAGGTCGACATCCAGCTCCATTCGGATGCGACGCGCTACCCCGACCTGGAGTCCCCGATTCTCGCGACGTTCCGGATCGAGACGTTTGTGCTCCCGGACCCCACGGCCGTGCCTCCGCCGGCCGCGCAACCAGGAGCCTGACCATGACACGGTTCTTTCGCACCCTCTCGGTTGCCTGCGTATGCGCCGCTCTGCTGCCGCTCGCGATCGCTGCCCAAGAGCCCGCGCAGCAACCCCCTCCAGGCCCACCGCCCGAGCCCGAGCTCGTCTTCGAGCGCGAGGTCTTCCAGTACCCGTCGTTCACGCGGCGCAACCCGTTCGTGCCGCTCGAGGGCGCGGGTGGTGAGCTCCGCTACGAGCAGCTCAGCCTGATCGGCATCATGTATTCGCCCGACCCCGCCGCGAGCGTCGCGGTGCTCTCCACCGGAGGCGTGACGCTCAACGACGACGGCACGGTCACGCCGGTCGAGGGCGACTCGTACAGCGCGAAGGTCGGTCAACGCATCGGCAACGCGACCATCCGCGAGATCCAGCGGTACCGGGTGATCGTCGATGTCGAAGAGTTCGGACTCACCGAGAGAAGGACGATGCTTTTCCAATCTAGGCGCCCAGGAGGCTCCCGATGACGTCGATGTTCGCTCTGTGGGCGAGCGCGCTACTGGCCCTGGTGGGGTCCGTCACGGAAGTGACGATCACCCCGATGGAGTCGCAGACGAGCGTGTTCATCGCGATCGATGGGGACGTCCAATACCGCGACTTCACGATGGAAGGACCGAATCGCCTGGTCGTGGATCTCATGGGTGCGCGCCATGCGCTGCCGCGCGCCGAGTTCACCGAGGTGAACCGCGGCGGCATTCGCTCCGTGCGCTCGAGCCAGTACTCCGAGGACGTCGTGCGCGTGGTGTTCGTGCTCGACGAGCGGCTTGGGTACACGATCGTTTCCGAGGGACGCGGCCTCAGGATCGCGCTCCAGAATCCGAGCGGTGATTTCGAGCCGTGGTCGTCGGGTGTGTACGCGCTGCGCGCTCCGGAGCCGGCGGCTGCGCCGGAGGCCGCGCGCGCAGCTCCGGCACGCCAACAGAGCCAGGCCCGCCGCATTTCGGTCACGTGGACGGAAGCGCCCATCAACGACGTGCTGCTCGCGTTCGCTTCGTTCTCGGGCACGTCGATCGTGCCGGGCGCCAACGTGACGGGCTTCGTCACCGCGGACATCAATGATCAGCCGTGGGACGTGGCGCTCCAGACCATTCTGTCGGGCCAGGGCCTGGTCGCTGCCGAAGACGACTACGGCATCATCCGCGTCGACAACATCACCGAACTGAACAGCCGCGAAGAGATCGAGCCGATCGAGACGCGGGCGCACCGCATCTCCTTCGCGACGGCGGCCGAGGTACAGACCGCCGTGACGCCCCTCCTCACCGCGCGCGGCCAGGCGACGGTGAACCCGGGGACCAACACGCTGATCGTGTCGGACATCGCGCGCGTCCAGAACTCCATCGCGGCGCTGCTCTCCGAAGTCGACATCGAGACGCCGCAGGTGTCGATCCAGGCGAAACTCATCTTCGTCAACCGCACGAACCTCGACGAGTTCGGCGTCACGTACGAGCTCAAGGACTCGCGCGGCAACCAGATCAACGCGCTGTCGTCCGGGCTCGCGGACACGGACGGCGACGGCGTGGCAGACGTCATTCCTCAGGGCGAGGCGTCCATCCTGCTCGGCGGCAACTCGGTCGCGGCGCTCGGCAACGCCACCGCGCGCGTCGCGGGTCCGTCGCTCCAGCTCTTGACGTCGCTCGTGATGGGCCGCCACACGCTGCTCGGGTTCATCGACGCGCTCACGTCAGTGAACATGAGCGACATCGAGGCGTCACCGCAGCTGACCGTGCTCGACAACCAGCAGGCCAGGATCCACGTCGGTGAGCTCACGCCGATCCGCGTCGTCGACGCGGGAACCACCGGTGGCGGAGCGGCTCCGACGGCGCAGGTGCAGCAGCAAGAGACCGGCGTGATCCTGACGGCCACGCCGCACGTCACCGCCGACGGGCACATCCTGCTCGAGCTCGAGACGGAGCGGTCTGCGGCCGAGCTGGCGCCTTCGGACGCGGGCTTCATCTTCCGCAGACAGGTGGCGACGACCCGCGTGCTCGTCCGCGATGGCGAGACGGTGGTCATCGCCGGGCTGACGCAGTCGGAGCGCACGGAAGCGCGCACCGGCATCCCGTTGCTGCAGGAGCTTCCGCTCATCGGGCGCCTCTTCCGCGTGGTGCGTGAGCAGGAGATCCAGCAGGATCTGATCGTCCTGGTCACCCCGACCATCGTCCGCAGCAACTGAGACCCATGAGAGCGAACCCGACGGCGCGCCCCTTCTACAAGGGACGCTCGACCGACCTGCGCCGCGCAGCCGCACTAGTCGCCGCGTTGGCCCTGCCGGGGTGTGCGGGCGAGAACCTCTTCACGGGCTCCGCGACGGTGGATCAGGGGCCGCAGGTCGAGATCACTGCGCCGGCCACGAACACGGGGGTGGCCGCGGGCGACTCCGTGCAGGTGACGGCGAACATCACCGGGCCGAGGGGGCTATCGCAGGTGACGTTCACCGGCGCGTTCACCGCGGGCGGCACGGCGTTCACCGCCCAGACGGTGACCCTGGCGAACCCGCCTGATACGACGGTCTCCCGCTTCATGAAGCGGTCCGGCGCGACGACCGGGAACGCGACCATCATCGTCGAGGCCACGGACGCGCTGGGCGACAAGGGCGCCGATACGGTCGCGGTCGTCCTCAACTGAGCGGCCCGGTTTCCGGCCGCTGACGTCCCTCCGCAGCGCTGCGCACCAAAGCGAAGGCCGTTGACCGCGCCGTCCGGTCTAGACCACCTTCCGCCGACCTATGGATCGCATCCACTTCCACACGGCGGGTGAGTCGCACGGGCGTGCGCTGACTGCGATTCTCGAGGGGATCCCGGCGGGGCTCTCGCTCGAGATGGCGCGCGACGTCGACCCGGAGCTGGCCCGCCGCCAGGGCGGGTACGGACGCGGCCGCCGCATGCTGATCGAGACGGACCGCGCGGACCTGCTGAACGGCGTCCGCCTGGGCGAGACGCTCGGCTCACCCATCTCGATGGTGGTGTGGAACCGCGACTGGGAGAACTGGACGGTCGCGATGAGCCACGCGGCGCCACCGCCAGACGTGAACCCGAAGGCGCTCAAGCCTCATTACCTGCCGCGCCCCGGGCACGCCGACCTGGTCGGGGTGCTCAAGTACGACCGCCGCGATGTGCGAGACATCCTGGAGCGGGCGAGCGCGCGCGAGACGACGATGCGCGTGGCCTGCGGCGCGATCGCCAAGCGCTTCTTGGCCGAGTTCGGCGTGCGCGTCGGGAGCCACATTCTGTCGATCGGCGCGGCCGAGGCGGAGATCCGCGAGCTTCCCGAGGACCTGAACGCGGCAGCCGACAAGAGCCCGGTGCGCTGCCTCGACGAGGGCGCAGCCGCGCGCATGATGGCCGAAATCGACGCAGCCAAGGAGCGCGGCGACACGCTCGGGGGCGTCTTCGAGGTCGTAGCGACCGGGCTGCCGGTCGGCCTCGGCTCGCACGTGTCCTGGGACCGCAAGCTCGACGGCCGCCTGGCGCGGGCGGTCATGTCGATCCACGCGGTGAAGGGCGTCGAGATCGGGATCGGCTTCGAGGGCGCGCGGCGCCCGGGCTCCCAGGTGCACGATCCGATCGTGCGAGCCGAGGAAAAGCCGCGTACCGGCGGCATCGGTCGCGCGTCGAACCGCGCGGGTGGGCTCGAGGGGGGCGTGACCACGGGCGAACCGCTCGCCGTGCGCGGCGCGATGAAGCCGATCTCGACGCTGCGGAAGCCTCTCGCCAGCGTGGACCTGCGCGACGGTTCGCCCGGCGACGCGGCGGTGGAGCGAAGCGACGTGTGCGCGGTGCCCGCGGCGGGCGTGGTCGGGGAGGCGATGGTGGCGTTGGTGCTCGCCGATGCGTTCCTGGAGAAGTTCGGAGGCGATTCGGTCGGCGAAGTGCGCCGAAACTTCGAGGCCTACCTCGCTTACCTGAACGAGCGGGGCTTCCGGGAGCGGTGAGCTCTCCCAGGCTCGACCGGGTCCTCCTGATCGGGTTCATGGGCTCGGGGAAGACGAGCGTCGGCCGGGAGGTCGCCAAGCGGCTGGGTTGGCGGTTCGAGGACTTCGACGACGCGATTGTGGCCCAGGAGAAAGCCTCCGTCGCCGAGATCTTCACCCGGCGAGGGGAGCCCTACTTTCGCGCGCTCGAGGAGAAGGTTGGCACTCGATTGCTCGGGGAGAGCCGCGTGGTGCTGGCGAGCGGGGGCGGGTGGGCGGGTGCGCCGGGGCGGCTGGCGGGTGTGCCGCCCGGGACAGCGACGTTCTGGCTCCAGGTGTCGGCTCCAGAGGCCATCCGCAGGGCCGCAGCGGCGGTCGGGACGCGTCCGCTCCTGGCCCGGCCGGACGCCCAAGAAGAGGCGATCCGGTTGATCGCCCAGCGCGCGCCGTACTATAAGGATTCCATGTGGGCAGTGGACACGGAGCGCTCGTCCGTAGAAGATGTCTCGGCCCGAATCCTGGGGATTCTGGCTGATGCCTATCCCGGAGTCCTGGCGGAATGAGCTCCAAACACCTGGTCATCGTCGAGTCGCCTGCCAAGGCGAAGACGATCGGGAAGTACCTGGGCCGCGGCTACGACGTCGCGGCCTCGGTGGGGCACGTCCGGGACCTTCCGCCCAAAGAGCTGGGGGTCGACATCGAGCACGGCTTCGAGCCCAAGTACGTGACCATCCGCGGCAAGGGGAAGGTCATCTCGGAGCTGAAGCAGAAGGCGGCCAAGGCGGACACGGTCATCCTCGCGACCGATCCGGACCGCGAGGGAGAGGCCATCGCCTACCACGTGGCCGAGCAGCTCGGCTACGAGAAGGACAAGGACCGCTTCCAGCGCGTGACGTTCCGCGAGATCACCAAGGCGGCCGTCGAGAAGGCCCTCGCATCCACCGGGCCGCTCGACACCAAGAAGATCGAGGCGCAGCAGGCCCGGCGTATTCTGGACAGGCTCGTGGGCTATCAGGTGAGCCCGCTGCTCTGGAAGCCGATCCGCCCAGGACTCTCGGCGGGGCGCGTGCAGACCGTGGCGCTCCGATTGATCTGCGAGCGCGAGGACGAGATCCGCGCGTTCGTGCAGCAGGAGTACTGGTCGGTCACGGCGCACCTCGAGCGCGACGCGCAAGCGTTCGACGCGAAGCTCCACAAGATCGACGGCAAGGCGTTCACGCTGGAGAACGAGGTCGCCGCGCGCTCGGTCGTCGACGACCTGACCGGGATTCCTTTCGTCGTCTCGGAGATCAAGCGGCGCGAGCGGCGGAAGAACCCGTTCCCTCCGTTCACGACCTCGACGCTGCAGCAAGAGGCGGCGAAGCGGCTCCGCTTCTCGGCGCGCCAGACCATGTCGAACGCGCAGCGCCTCTACGAAGGGCAATCGATCGGTCACCGCGGTGAAGTGGGTCTGATCACCTACATGCGTACGGACTCGACGCGCGTCTCGCCCGAGGCGGTGGGGCACGCCCGCACGTGGATTCGCCAGGAGTTCGGCGCCGGCTACGTGCCTGATGCGCCGCGGCTCTACGGTGGCGCGCAGGGGCCCGCTGCGCAGGACGCGCACGAGGCCGTTCGTCCGACGGACGTGACGCTCCTGCCGAGCGAGGCCGCGCGGTACCTCGACCCCGACCAGGCTCGCCTCTACGAGCTGATTTGGCTGCGATTCGTGGCCAGCCAGATGACGCCGGCGGTCTACGACACCACGACGGTCGACTTCGACCTCGCGGGCGCGAGCCGGAGGCGGTACGTGTTCCGGGCGACGGGCTCCATCGTGAAGTTCGCCGGCTTCACGCGCCTCTATGTCGAGGCGACCGAAGCGGGTGACTACAAGCGCCTCGACGACCTCGAGCCGCTCCCCGACCTCGCGCAGGGCGACTCGGCGCTCCTCAAGTCGCTGGAGCCGCGTCAGCACTTCACGCAGCCGCCGCCCCGCTTCTCCGAGGCGAGCCTGGTGAAGGAGCTGGAGGAGCAGGGCATCGGCAGGCCGTCGACCTACGCGCAGATCATCTCCGTGATCGTCGACCGCGGCTACGTGGAGCTCGATCAGCGGCGCTTCAAGCCGACCGACCTCGGCGAGGTGGTGTCGAAGCTGCTCGTGCGCATCTTCCCGAACATCTTCGACGTGGCCTTCACGAGCCGCATGGAAGGTGAGCTCGACCGGGTCGAGGAAGGCGAGGTGGAGTGGCGCAACCTGCTCGCCGAATTCTACCCGGGCTTCCTGGAGCGGCTGGAAGCGGGCGAGGCCAACTCCGACGAGATCATCAAGGAGATCCTGGCAGCCGAGGGCGAGACGTGCGACAAGTGCGGTCGCCCGATGATCGTGCGTTGGAACCGCTTCGGTCGATTCCTCGGCTGCTCGGGGTACCCGGAGTGCCGGAGCACGCGGTCCCTGGACGGTGTCGACCCGGAGGGCAAGGAGCTGGGCCTGCACCCGCAGTTTGGGCGCAAGGTGCGGCTCAAGGTCGGCCCGTATGGACCGTACGTGGAGCTCGAGTCCCCCACCGAGGACGAGAAGCCGAAGCGCGCGAGCGTGCCGAAGGATCGCAAGCCCGAGGAGATCGACCTGGCGCAGGCGGTGAAGCTGCTCGAGCTACCGCGTACGGTCGGCATCGACCCGACTTCCGGGCAGGAGGTCGTCGCTGCCATCGGGCGCTTCGGGCCGTTCGTGCGGCGCGACAAGACGTTCGCCAGCCTCAAGGGAACGGACGCGCTCTGGACCGTGACGCTCGAAGAGGCCAAGGCGATGCTGGATGCCAAGGCTGCCGGCAAGCGCGCCCCGCTCAAGGAGCTCGGCAAGCATCCCAAGTCGGGCGCGGACATCGTCATCTTCTCGGGGCGCTACGGGCCGTACGTGACCGACGGAGAGGTCAACGCGACGCTCCCCAAGGATGCCGAGCCGGAGGAGATCGATCTGGAGACGGCACTCGAGCTGCTCGCCAAGAAAGCGGGGCGAGCCGGTAAGGGCCGCGGCCGCGGACGTCGCCCCACGGCGAAAGCAGGCGGGAGAAGCAGGAAGAAGAAGTGAGCGCCGCGGCCACCGTGGTCGGCGGAGGACTCGCCGGCTGCGAGGCGGCGCTCCGTCTCTCTCGCGCCGGCCATGCGGTGCGGCTGGTCGAGATGCGCCCCGTGCGACGCACGCCGGCGCACCAATCAGACAGCCTCGGTGAGCTGGTCTGCACGAACTCGTTCAAGAGCGAGGACCCGGCGAACGCGCATGGGCAGCTCAAGCGCGAGATGCGCGCGCTCGGCTCCGTTCTGCTCGCCTCCGCGGACGGCGCGCGGGTCGCCGCGGGCTCCGCGCTCGCCGTGGACCGCCACCTGTTCGCGGAGGCCATGACGCGTGCGGTCTGGAGTGAGCCACGCATCGAGGTCGTGCGCGAGGAAGTCGTGGACGTGCCCGTTGGGCCCGCGGTGATCGCGACCGGGCCACTCACCTCGGACGCGATCTCGGTCGGGATTCGCGCGCTGCTCGGGGACGACGGCCTCGCGTTCTTCGACGCGATCGCGCCCATCGTCAGTCGCGACAGTGTGGACGAGTCGGTTGCCTTCGCCGGCGGGCGCTTCGACGAGGACGACGACTACCTGAACTGTCCCATGAGCCGCGAGGAGTACGATGCCTTCGTCGCCGCGCTGCGGGGTGGCGAGTCGTACGAGGGTCACGACTGGGAGGCGGTGCCCTACTTCGAGGGGTGCCTTCCCATCGAGGTGATGGCCGCGCGCGGACCCGACACGCTCCGCTTCGGACCCATGAAACCGATCGGGCTCACCGACCCGCGCACAGGCAAACGGCCGTGGGCAGTCGTGCAGCTCAGGCGCGAGGACCGTGCCGGGCAGATGTGGAACCTGGTCGGCTTCCAGACCCGCCTGAAGGTCGGCGAGCAGCGGCGCATTTTCGGCCTGATTCCCGGGCTCGCCGGTGCGGAGTTCTTGCGCTGGGGGTCCATCCACCGGAACAGCTACCTGAACTTCCCGGCCCGCCTCGGCCCGGCCGGCTCGCCGCCCGCACGGCCCGACCTCTTCTTCGCCGGTCAGCTCACGGGCGTGGAGGGGTACACGGAATCGGCGGCGAGCGGAATCCTGGCGGGCATCAACCTCGGACGCGTGCTCGAGGGACGCGAGCCGGTCGTGCCCCCACCGACCACCATGCTCGGTGCGCTGCTCCGGTACCTGCGAGAAGCCGACCCGAGACGCTTCCAGCCCATGAACTCCAACTGGGGACTGGTCGACCCGCTCCCTACCGAGGTGCGCGACAAGCAGCGCAAGCGTGAGCTGCTCGCGGAGCGCGCCCAAACCGATTTCCTCGCGTGGATGTCGGCGCACGGCGTCGTCGCGTCGCCATGACCGCCGAGGTGAAGGAGTTCCTGAAGCACCTCGCCGACGAGCGACAGCTCTCACCCAACACGGTGAAAGCGTATGCCAAGGACCTGGCCGAGCTGGAAAAGTTCCTCGCGGACTACTTGGGCCGTGCCTCGTGGGGGTGGTCGGACGAAGACATCGACCGGCTGGCGTTGCGAGCGTTTCTCGGCTGGTGCGGGCGTCGGGGTCTGTCGAAGCGCTCGGCGGCGCGTAAGCTCGCGGCGGCCCGGACGTTCTTCCGATTCCTGCATGCCGAGGAGCGCATCGAGTCGAGCCCAGGGCGCGCGGTGCGCGGCCCCAAGCTCGACAAGCGACTGCCGGGTCACCTGTCGCGTGGCGACGTAGAGGAGGTGTTCGCCGGGGCCGAGCGCGGGGCGGCCGAGAACACGCTCGCCGGTACACGCACGCTCGTGATCCTGGAGTTGCTCTATGGGAGCGGGCTGCGCCTTTCCGAGCTGCATGGGCTCGACGTGGGCATGATCGACGAGCGCACACGCCAGGTGCGCGTGCTGGGGAAGGGGAGGAAGGAGCGGATCGTGCCCGTCACCGAGGCGGCCGTGACCGCCATCGGGCGCTACGAGCCGAGGCGCAGCGAGGTGGCCGATCGCACCGCCGGCGCGCTGCTCGTGAACGCGAGAGGGGGACGCCTGTCGCGGCGCTCCATTCAGGAGGCCGTGCGGAGCTCGTTCGAGGCGGCCGCGGGTGCGCGCGGGCTTTCGGCGCACGCCCTGCGGCACTCGTTCGCGACGCACTTGATGGAGGGCGGGGCGGACTTGCTGGCCGTGAAGGAGCTGCTCGGGCACGTCTCTCTGTCGACGACCCAGGTCTACACGCACACGACCAAGGAGCGTCTCCTCCGGGTGTATCGGGACGCGCACCCGAGGTCGAGGTAGGGCCGGACCGTTCGCCGGATCGTTCGACTTTCGAACGATCGATAACTCCGGACAGGCCCCCGCGAGTGCTGGATTCCCTCGGGCCGGAGATCGTTCGAGTTTCGAACGATTCCCAAGTGACCTGGGCGGCGCCCCCCAGGGTCCCCCGCTCGCGAAGCCTGCCACTTCGGCAGCGACACCATTAGATTCGTCCCCTTCCTTCCGGCACCTCTCGGCCATGCCTTCTCCCTCAGAACCGCCGCGGTTGATCCGTTCCACCACAGTGCTTGCCGTCCGTAAGGACGGCCGCGTCGCCATGGGCGGGGACGGCCAGGTGACGATGGGCGACACCGTGGTGAAGGCGAGCGCACGGAAGGTCCGTTCGTTGAAAGACGGGAAGTTCCTGGCCGGCTTCGCGGGCGCGGTCGCGGATGCCTTCACGCTCTTCGAGAAGCTGGAGGAGAAGCTCGACCGCTACCCGGCCAACATGACGAAGGCGGTGGTCGAGCTCGCCAAGGACTGGCGCATGGACCGGTACCTGCGCCGCCTCGACGCCCTGCTCGCCGTGGCGGACGCGAACCACATCTTCATGGTGAGCGGTCAGGGAGACGTGATCGAGCCTGACGACGACATCGTGGCCATCGGCTCGGGGGGCTCCTACGCGCGCTCCGCGGCGCGGGCGCTCAAATCACATTCCGGCCTCGACGCTCCCTCGATCGTGCGGCGCTCGCTCGAGATCGCCGGTGAGATCTGCATCTACTCGAATCAGGACATCGTGGTGCTCGAGCTGGGCGCGGACGGGGCGAAGGGCGCATGACGCACAAGGTGGTCGAGCGGCCTCCCGAGGAGCCGCTCCAAGAAGCCTCGCCGCAAGAAGCACCGCCTGAGTCCGAAGACGTCTGGCTCGACGAGCTCACGCCCCGCCAGATCGTCGGAGAGCTCGACAAGTACATCGTGGGGCAGGACGATGCCAAGAAGGCCGTCGCGATCGCGCTCCGGAACCGGTGGCGGCGCCAGCGCGTCGAGGACGAGATGCGCGCCGAGATCTCGCCGAACAACCTGATCCTGATCGGACCCACGGGCGTCGGAAAGACGGAGATCGCGCGCAGGCTCGCGCGGCTCGCCGGAGCGCCCTTCCTGAAGGTCGAGGCGTCCAAGTTCACGGAGGTCGGCTACGTCGGGCGCGACGTGGAGTCGATCGTGCGCGATCTCGTCGACATCTCGATCAACCTGGTGCGTGCGGACCGCGAATACGACGTCCAAGAAGTCGCCGAGGAGCGGGTCGAGGAGAGGCTTCTAGATCTGTTGCTGCCGGCGACCAACCCCGAGCCGGCCGCGCCCGACGGCGCGCCGCAGTCGAAGCAGATCTTCGTGGCGGGTCCCGAGGGGGTCGAGCGTGAGGACGAGGCGCTACCGGAGCGCCGGCAGCGCACGCGCGAGAAGCTGCGGAAGCTGCTCGTCGACGGGAAGCTCGAGGATCGACAGGTCGAGATCGAGGTGACGCAGTCGCCGTCGATCGAGGGGATGATGATCCCGATGGGTGGCGGTGAAGGGATGGACCACAACTTCACCGAGATGCTGCAGGACATGCTGCCGAAGAAGAAGAAGCGGCGCACGGTCTCGGTGGCGGAAGCGCGCCGCATCCTCCTCCAAGACGAGCTCGACAAGCTCGTCGACATGGACGAGGTGGTGAACGAAGCGCTGTATCGGGCCGAAGAGATGGGCATCGTCTTCATCGACGAGATCGACAAGGTCGCCGGCGAGCGCAGCGGCGCGGGACCAGACGTGAGCCGCGAGGGCGTGCAGCGCGACCTGCTGCCGATCGTCGAGGGCTCGACCGTGACCACCAAGTACGGGCTGGTGCGCACGGACCACATCCTCTTCATCGCCGCCGGCGCGTTCCACGTCTCCAAGCCCTCGGACCTGATCCCGGAGCTGCAGGGCCGCTTCCCGATCCGAGTGGAGTTGAAGAGCCTCGGCCGCGAGGACTTCATTCGCATCTTGAAGGAGCCGAAGAACGCACTGCTGGTCCAGTACCGCGCGCTCATCGAGACCGAGGGCGCGAGCATCGAGTTCACCGATGATGGCATCGAGGAGATCGCGACCATCGCCATGGGGCTGAACGAGCGCATGGAGAACATCGGCGCTCGCCGGCTCCAGACGGTGATGACCACGCTGCTCGAGAACGTGATGTTCGACCTCCCCGAGACCGCGCTGGGAAGGATCCACGTGGACCGCGACTTCGTCCGTGATCGGCTGAAGAAGGTGGCCGAAGACGAAGACCTGAGCCGATTCATCCTCTAACACTGCCATGGCCAAGAAACGCGACTTCCTTGCGATCACAGACTTCTCCACTGACGAGCTGTTGGCGCTGCTCGACCGCGCCGCCAACCTGAAGGCCGGCATGGACAAGTCGAAGCTCACGGGCAAGAGCCTCGCGATGATCTTCAAGAAGAGCTCGACGCGTACGCGCGTGTCCTTCGAGGTCGCCATGACCCAGTTGGGAGGCCACGCGATCTTCTTGTCGGATCGCGACAGCCAGATCGGCCGCGGGGAGACGGTGTCCGACACGGCTGGCGTGCTGTCACGCTACGTCGATGCGATCACCATCCGGACGTTCGCCCACGCCGAAGTGGAGGAGCTCGCGCGGCACGCTTCCGTTCCGGTCGTGAACGCCCTCTCTGACCTGCTGCACCCCTGCCAGGTCGTCGCCGACCTGCAGGCCGTCGCAGAGGAGTTCGGCTCGGTCACCGACTGCACGGTGGCCTGGATCGGCGACGGCAACAACATGGCCAACTCCTGGATCAACGCAGCGTACCGGCTCGGCTTCGAGCTGCGCCTCGCTTGTCCTGCCGGCTATGACCCCGACCCGGCGATCCTCGCGCGCGCCCAAAAGGCCGGGAAGGTCACCCTCACGCGCAGCCCGGCGGAGGCGGCCGAGGGCGCCCACGTGGTCACCACCGACGTGTGGGCATCCATGGGCCAAGAAGACGAGATGGCGGTGCGCGCCAAGGCGTTCACCGGCTTCGTGGTGGACGACGCGCTCATGGCGCTCGCCGACGAGCGCGCGATCTTCCTGCACTGTCTGCCGGCGCACCGCGGCGAAGAGGTCTCGGCGTCCGTGATCGACGGACCGCAGTCGCGTATCTTCGACGAGGCAGAGAACCGCCTGCACGCGCAGAAGGCGATCCTGCTCGAGTTGATGGAATGAGCGGCGCCCCATTGAAGCGCACGCCGCTGTACGCAGAGCACGAGCGCTTGAGCGGCAAGATCGTCCCCTTCGCGGGCTTCGAGATGCCGGTGCAATATCCCTCCGGCATCACGGCGGAGCACCGCGCCGTGCGCGAGACGGCGGGCCTCTTCGACGTGTCGCACATGGGCGAGTTCGTCGTGCGAGGCCCGCACGCGCTCGACCTGGTGCAGCGCGTCACGATCAACGACGCCTCGACGATCGCGGTCGGGCAGGCGCAGTACTCGGCCATGTGCCTCGACACGGGCGGGATCGTGGACGACCTGCTCGTCTATCGCTACGCCGACCACTACATGCTGGTGGTCAACGCCTCCAACCTGGAGAAGGACTGGAGTTGGGTGAGCTCGCACGTCGGCAGCTTGGACGTCGACATCGAGGACGTGTCGGACGCCACCGCGCTGCTGGCGCTCCAAGGACCCGCCGCGCGTGAGATTCTGCGCCCCCTCGTCGACATCGCGCTCGACGACGTCACCTACTACCGCTTCACGGTGGGAACCGTCGCGGGCGTGCCAGCTACGATCTCCGGGACGGGGTACACGGGCGAAGACGGATTTGAGATCTACCTGAACGCTGACGCCGCCGTGAAGGTGTGGCGTGCGCTGCTCGAGGCGGGGCAGGGTGCAGGCCTGATCCCCACCGGACTCGGCGCGCGCGACTCGCTCCGCTTGGAGATGGGATACGCGCTCTACGGCAACGAGCTGGACGCGGACCACACGCCCCTCGAGGCCGGCCTGGCCTGGATCACCAAGCTCGACAAGGGTGACTTCGTGGGCCGGGACGCGCTGGTGGCGCAGAAGAAGCAGGGCATGCGGCGCCGGCTGGTGGGACTCACTCTGGGCGAACGGGGGTTTCCCCGGCACGGCTATCCGATCCTCTCGGCGGGAGATAGCGTCGGCGTCGTGACCAGCGGCACGCTCAGCCCCTCGCTCGGAATCGGCATCGCGATGGGGTACGTCCCCACGAAGCTGGGCGCCCCCGGCACCCAGCTGCAGGTGGACGCTCGCGGCCGTGCCCTCGACGCGGTGGTGACGCGCCCGCCTTTCTACACCGAAGGCTCGATCAGGCGCTAGCCATGCGGGTCGCGATTCTCACCGTGAGCGACGGCTGCGCGCGCGGCGAGCGCCGAGACGAGAGCGGCGCGCGCATCGGCGCTTGGTGCACCGCGCGCGGCCATGAGGTGGCTGCGCAGGCGATCGTGCCCGACGAGACCGCCAGCGTGGTGCCGCTCCTCCTCGAATGGTCCGACCAGCTGGAGGTCGACCTCATCCTCACGACGGGTGGCACCGGGCTCACCCCGCGCGACGTCACGCCCGAAGCCACGCGTGCGGTACTCGAGCGCGAGGCACCCGGTTTGGCGGAGGAGATACGCCGGAGGGGCCTGGCCGCGACCCCGTACTCGGTGCTGTCACGCGGGCTCGCCGGGTCGCGTGGCCGCACGCTGATCGTCAACCTGCCTGGAAGCCCCGACGGCGTGCAGGACGGTCTCACGGTCCTCGAGCCCTTGGTCGTGCACGCGGTGGCGCTCCTCGGCGGGGGCGCGGCGCCGCACACGCCGCCGGGAGGGACGACGTGAAGACCTCCGAGCGGGTGCTCATCTCGACGCACGACCTGCCCAAGGCCGGCGCCATTCGCGCGGCGTTCGAGCAGGCCGGCTACGACACCGACCTGGTCACTCCCGAGGAGCGGCTCACCGCGGCGGGCCGCGCCGCGCTCCTCGTGCTCACGGGCGTGGGGCGGGGAAGCGAGAACGAGCTCGCGCGGCAGGCACGCGAAGTCCTCCACATTCCCGTGATCGCGATCACGGGGGGTGGAGAGCTGCCGCCTGCCTTGCGGCCCGGGTTCGACGAAGTGTTCGGCAGCTCGGCGGCGGTCGCCGACATCGTGCTCGTGGGAAGGCGCATCGTCGAGCGACGGAAGCTGCGCGAGTTCACCGGGATCATCGGCGAGACTGACGCGATTCAGCAGGTCCTCGAGCGCGTCGTGCAGATCGCTCCGGTCGTATCGACAGTGCTCGTCACCGGCGAATCGGGCACTGGCAAAGAGCTGGTCGCGCGGGGCATCCACGCGCTCTCCCCGCGCCGGCACGAGCCCTTCATCGCCGTGAACGTGGCCGCGCTCTCCGAGACGCTGCTCGAATCCGAGCTCTTCGGGCACGAGAAAGGCGCCTTCACGGGGGCGATCGATTCGCGGCGCGGCCTGTTCGAGCTCGCCGATGGCGGCACGATCTTCCTGGACGAGATCGGCGAGATGCCGCTCGCCACGCAAACCAAGCTCCTGCGCGTGCTCGAGCAGCGCGAGTTCCACCGGGTGGGCGGCGAGCGCGCGATCAAGGTGAACGTGCGCATCATCGCGGCGACCAACCAGGACCTTCGCCAGCTGGTCGCGATCGGGGAGTTCCGCCGCGACCTCTACTTCCGGCTCAACGTCCTCTCCATCGAGCTGCCGCCGCTGCGCGAGCGCCGGGAAGACATCCCGCTCTTGGTCGACGCTTTCGTGCGCGACGTGTCCCAGCGGCACGACCGCGTCTTCCCGGGGATCTCGCCCGAAGCGATGCAGAGCTTGGTCGCCTACGACTGGCCTGGCAACATCCGCGAGCTGCGCAACCTCGTCGAGTCCATGGTCGTGCTGGCTCCGGGGCGGGTCATCCGCCCCGAGGACATCCCGGACGACGTGCGGCGTGGGCGTGGTTCGTCGCTGCTCCCCGTACCCATTCTGCGCGGCGCAACCGACGGCAAGTCTCCTGCGCTCCGCCCGGAGCTCGAGTTCGTATTCCGCACGCTGGTCGAGCTACGCGTCGACATGGACGACCTGCGCCGCGAGTTCGAGGCGTACCGCCGGGGTACTCCCGTGCAGCTTGCGTCAGGGGCGGTGGTTGGTCGCGTCACCAATGAGGGGCTCCCGGACGGGGCGATCGAGGTGCCGGCCTTCTCGCGTGAGGTGGCGGTGGAGCCCTCCACGTCTCTCTCCGCGGGGCCGCGCGAGCTCGCGGGCGTCGTCGTCTTCCGTCCCGGCATGACCATCGAGGACATGGAGCGTCAGGCGATCCAGGCGGCGCTCTCCGAGGTGCGGGGAAACCGGCGCAGGGCAGCCGAGCTGCTCGGCATCGGCGAGCGAACGCTCTACCGCAAGATCGCTCGTTACGGGCTGGAGGCCTGACCGAGTCCGGCCCGCGTCCGCACACGAGCGCGCTCCGCTTGGATGCGCGGCAGGATCGTGGTCCACTGTGCGGCCTGCACGAGCCCGTAGACCAACACCAACTCGCCGCGCTCCAGGTCGACCCCGCTTCCGAAGTCGTACACGGCCATCTCCTGCTCCCGCTGCGCGACCCGGCGCCCGCCCCACGTCGGCGTGAGCGGGGCGATGGCGGACGCGCGCAGCCGGAAGCCCTGGGAGATGAGCTGCACGTCCTCGGGGACGAACGCCACGTCCGGGCGATCCGAGTAGAGCGTGACGAGGAAGAGCCCCGACCCGTCCCCGCGCCCGGGGGCCGCGTGCGCCTCCACCAGCGCGTTCAGCCTGCGCTCCGTGTCGGGCGCCGTCACGTGGGTGATGGAGCGCTGCAGAGGCGTGACGAGCACGCGTAGGTCGCCGCTGGTGAGGCCGATCGAGACGTCCTCCTGGCGGAGCGTCCCGAACCCCGACGGCGCGGCGCCCATCCCGACCGGCGCGGCTCCTTCGGGCCCGGGGGCGATCGTGCACGCCGTCGCGCCGCCGCCGACGGCGAGCGACGTCGCCGCCGCTGTGGCGAGGCCGACGAGCCGCCGGGTCACGCCGCGTCGGCCCTGGCGCGCAGGAGGTCCGAGAGTGCGTCCAGGAGCGCCTCGCGCCCCTCGCCCGTCTTGGCGGAGAAGGGGATCAGCTGCGACTCGTCGACGTGCAATGCCGCGAGGGCTCTCGACCACGACTGCTCGCGCTCCAGCTTCTTGAGCTTGTCGACCTTGGTGAGCACCACCACGGTCGGTACGCCGAGCTCGGCGAGATACGAGACCATCCAGAGGTCGTGCTTGGTCGGCGCGTGCCGGGAGTCGACGAGGTGGACCACGCCGCTCACCAGACCGGAGGGCCCGAGGTACCACTCGATCATCTCGGCCCATGCCTGTCGATTCGCCTCCGGCACGCGCGCATAGCCGTAGCCGGGGAGGTCGACCAGGAAGAACTCGTCGTTGACGCTGTAGAAGTTGAGCGCCTGCGTCTTCCCGGGCGTGCTCGACACGCGCGCGATCTTGCTGCGGGTGCGCTGCAGGAGCGCGTTGATCAGCGACGACTTGCCAACGTTGGAGCGGCCGGAGAACGCGATCTGGGGCAAGCGCCCCGGCGGAGTACCGCCCGGCGTCGCGACGGTACCCGCATACTCCACCTTGCCGATCTTCATGCGTGCGAGACCGGCACCTCGACGGAGCTCTCGGTCGGACTCCGGCGCGAGCGGTACGGACTCCGGGCGAGCACCGCGTCCATGACCTCGTCCATGGTCCGCACCAGCTCGAACTCGACTTTCTCCTTGACCTCGTCCGGCAGGAGCTCGATGTCGCTCGAGTTCGACGCAGGCAGCACGACCTTGCCCATGCCGCTGCGCAGCGCGGCGACTGCCTTCTCCTTGACACCGCCCACTCCCAGCACCCGTCCGCGCAGCGTGATCTCTCCGGTCATGGCCACGTCGGGGCGCGTGGGCGTGTCGGTGAGCGCCGAAATGAGCGCGACGGCGATGGTGATGCCCGCGGAGGGCCCGTCTTTCGGCGTGGCCCCCTCGGGGATGTGGATGTGCACGTCGACCTTCTCGTGGAAGAGCGGGTCGAGCCCGAAAACCTGGGCGCGTGAGCGCGCATAGGTGACCGCCGCCTGCGCGGACTCCTTCATCACGTCGCCGAGCGTACCGGTGAGCCGCAGGTTGCCCCCACCCGGCACGATCGCGACCTCGACGTCCATGACCTCGCCGCCCGCGGCCGTCCAAGCGAGCCCGTTGGCGATGCCCACGCGCTCCCCTTCCTGGTCGCGGTCGGAGGGCTGGTAGGGTGGGGGGCCGAGCAGCTCCTTCAGGTCCTCGGCGCGAATCGACGTCGGGACTTCTTTCCCGTCGGCCACCGCACGCGCCAGCTTGCGCGCGATCCGCGACAGCCGGCGCTCGAGCTCGCGTACCCCCGCCTCGCGGGTGTAGCGCTCGATCATGACGTGGACCGCCTCCGCGGTCAGGTCCGGGCGCGCCTCCAGCCCGTGTCGTTCGGTCTGCCGCGGCCACAGGAACTTGGTCGCGATCTCGCGCTTCTCGGTGTCGAGATACCCAGGGAGCCGGATGACCTCCATGCGGTCGCGCAGCGGTTCGGGCACGTCCTGGAGCGTGTTGGCCGTGGCGATGAAGAGCACGTCGGAGAGGTCGAACTCGAGCTCTAGATAGTGATCCGTGAACGTGCGGTTCTGCTCGGGGTCGAGCACCTCGAGCAGCGCGGCGCCGGGATCGCCGTGGAAGTCGCGCGCGAGCTTGTCCACCTCGTCGAGCAGGAAGACCGGGTTCCGGGTGCCGCTCCGGCGCATGCCCTGGATCACGCGGCCCGGCAGCGCGCCCACGTAGGTACGGCGGTGGCCGCGGATCTCGGCCTCGTCGCGCACCCCGCCGAGGCTGACGCGCACGAACTCCCGGCTGAGGGCGTCCGCGATGCTGCGCCCCAGCGACGTCTTGCCCACGCCCGGCGGACCAACGAGGCACAGGATCGGGCCGCGCATCTCCCGCACCAGCGAGAGCACGGCCACGTGGTCGAGAATGCGCTCCTTCACCTCGCCGAGGCCGAAGTGCGCGGCCTCGAGCACCCCGGCGGCGCGCCGCACGTCGATGCTGTCCTTGGAGCGCGCGGCCCACGGGAGCGACACGATCCAGTCGAGGTGCGTCCGGATCACCGCCGCCTCCGGTGCCACTGGGTTGAGCTTGCGCAGGCGCCCGAGCTCCTTGTCGGCGCGGCTGCGCGCGTGCGGCGGCAGGTCGGCGTTCGTGATCGTCTCCGCGATCTCCGCCCACTCGTCCGGCTCCTCCTTCGCCGGCTCGCGGTGGATGGCCTTCAGCCCCGGTGCGAAGTCGAAGGGCTGTGGGCCGCCGAGCTGCAGCTGGATCTGCCGGTCGAGCTTCCGCTCGATGCGCAGGATCTCGAGCTCCCGCACCAGGATCTCGCGCAGCAGGTCGAGATGGCGGTCGAGCTCCACCGACTCCAGGATCTCCTGTTTCTCGACCGAGGGCAGGATGATGTGGCCCGAGACGAGGTGGGCGAGCCGCACCCGGTCGCCCTCCGCGGAGAGCGTGCTCGCGAGCTCCTCGGGGATGCGCTCGTGCAGGCGGGCGTACTCGCCGTAGAGACTCACGATCGAGCGGGCGAGCGAGGCGACGCGGTCGGGCGGGTCGCCCTCCGGCTCGGCCTCGCGGTCCACGAACGGCTCCACCGTCGCGCGCAGCGCCTCGGTGGTGGTCGTCAGCCGCTTGATGCGCGCCCGCCCGAGCCCCTCGAGCACCACGCGCGAGGTCCCGTCGGGGAGCGCTGACACCTGCACCAGGCGCGCGACCGTCCCCACGCGGAAGATCTCGTTGGGTCCCGGGTCGTCGACGCCCGGGTCCTTCTGGGCGACGAGCACGACGAGGTTGTCTGTCTCGCGTGCCTCCTCGAGCGCGGCGACGGAGCGGCGCCGTCCGATCAGGATGGGGAGGACGACATAGGGGCAGAACACCAGGTCGCGGAGCGCGACGACGGGGAGTCGCTCGGGTACGTCGACCTGGTCTTCGGCGCGAATCAGGAGCGGCATGAAGAATCGTACGCCGCAAACGACTTGGAGGACAGGGACCTAGGCCCTAGGCCGACGTTTCGACATAGAACTGTCGCCTGAGCGACAGAGCGTGCTACGCCTCCCGCTTCCGCTCCGTCGGGTTGAGGACCAGCAGCGGCGGCACGCCGTGCGCGATCGACTCCTCCGTGACTACGACCTCGCGGACGTCCCGGCGCGACGGGATCTCGAACATGACGTCGCGCATCACCGTCTCGATGATCGCCCGCAGGCCCCGCGCGCCCGTGCCGCGGTCGAGCGCGCCCTTGGCGATGGCGCGGATGGCTGCTGGCTCGAACGTGAGCCCGATGCCCTCCAGCTCGAACATTTTGTCGTACTGCTTCACCAACGCGTTCTTGGGCTCCTGCAGGATGCGCACGAGCGCGTCCTCGTCCAGGCTCTCGAGCGACACGCTCACGGGGAGCCGTCCCACGATCTCCGGAATCATGCCGTAGCGCTGTAGGTCCTCGGGCTGCACGAACCGAAGCACGTCGCCGTCCGTCGCCGGGACGTCGGCTCCGGCGAAGCCGATGCGCCGTTTGCCGATCCGCCCCTCCACGATCTGCTCGAGTCCGTCGAACGCGCCCCCGCAGATGAAGAGGATGTTGCGGGTGTTGATCTGGATGTACTCTTGCTGCGGGTGCTTCCGGCCCCCTTGAGGAGGTACGCTTGCAATGGTCCCCTCGAGGATCTTGAGGAGCGCCTGCTGCACGCCTTCGCCCGAGACGTCTCTGGTGATGGAAGGGTTCTCGGACTTGCGCGCGATCTTGTCGATCTCGTCGATATAGACGATGCCGCGCTCGCACTCACCGACGTTGAAGTCGGCGGCCTGGAGCAGGCGCACCAGGATGTTCTCGACGTCCTCGCCCACGTACCCAGCTTCGGTGAGCGTGGTCGCGTCCGCGATGGTGAAGGGGACGTTGAGCGTGCGGGCGAGCGTCTGGGCCAACAGCGTCTTGCCGACCCCGGTCGGCCCGATCAGCAGGATGTTGGCCTTGTCGATCTCGACTTCGTCGAGCACGCCCTGGTGGCCGATGCGCTTGTAGTGGTTGTAGACCGCCACCGAGAGCGCCTTCTTCGCCAGCTCCTGGCCGATCACGTACTGGTCGAGGACCGCCTTGATCTCCTCGGGAGTGGGGCTGGGTGAGGTCTGTTCTTGGGCTTCCCTCTCTTCTTCTTCTTCCGCCAGGATCTCGTTACAGAGTGAGATGCACTCGTTGCAGATGTAGACGTTCGGTCCCGAGATGAACTTCTTGACGCTCTCTTTGGACTTCCCGCAGAAGCTGCACCGGAGGTGCTTGTCACTCGTCATGACCTCTTCTCCCGGATGTCGCTGTCGGCCGGCCTGGCGCTCCCCGTCTGTACCGGTCCCTCGAGCACGCGGTCGATGAGCCCGTACTCCACGGCTTCCGCCGGGCTCATGAAGCGGTCGCGGTCGACGTCGTCCGCGATGCGCTCGACGCTCTGGCCGGTGTGCTTGGCGATGATTCCGTTCAGCCGCTCGCGGATGTGCAGGATCTCTTTGGCCGCGATCTCGATGTCGGCCGCGGTCCCCTGTGATCCACCCGACGGCTGGTGCAGCATGATGCGCGAGTTGGGCAGCGAGTTGCGCTTGCCCTTCGCGCCCGCGGTGAGGAGCACCGCGCCCATCGACAGCGCCATGCCCACGCAGAACGTGGCCACCGGCGCGCGCAGGTGCTGCATGGTGTCGTAGATCGCCAGGCCGGCGTAGACGCTCCCGCCCGGCGAGTTGATGTACATGAAGATGTCGCGCTCGGGATCCTCGGCGTCGAGGAAGAGCAGCTGAGCGACCACGATGTTGGCGACGTTGTCGTCGATGCCGCTCCCCAGGAAGATGATCCGGTCCATCAGCAGCCGACTGAAGATGTCGTAGCTGCGTTCGCCCCGGCTCGTCCGCTCGATGACGTACGGTGGGTACAGCGTCATGTGATCTCCGACTGCGCCTTGAGGAAGTCGAACACCTTCTTCTCGGTGAGCTCGCGCTCGATCGTGTCGATGCGCCCCGCCTTCTGCAGGCTGGCGTAGACCTTGGCCGGCGTGGTGGAGTTCGCCGTGGCGATCTCCTCGACGCGCTTGTCGATCTCGTCCTCGGTGGCTGCCAGGCCCCTGGCGTCCGCGATCCGGTCGAGCGCGAGGATGCGCTTCACGGCGCGTTCGGCTTCCGGACGGATCTGGCCGCGTGCCTCCGCGAGCTTGTCCGCCGGCACGTCCTTGGGCTCCCCCAAGATGGTGTCGAGGTAGCGATCCACCATCGACGCTGGTACCTCGAACGGGTTGGCCTCGACGACGAACTCGAGCAGCTGCGTGCGCACGACGGAGTCCGCACGGTGCCCCGCTTCTTTCTCGAGGTCTTCGCGGACCTTCGCGGTGAGCTCGGCGAGCGTCTCGAACTCGCCCACCTGACGAGCGAGGCTGTCGTCCATCGGAGGCAGGTCGAGCGTGCGGCGGCTGACCAGCGTGAGGCGTATCCGCTCGCTCGTGCCGCGGCGCGACTCGTCCGGGAGGTCCTCGGGGAAGCAGACGTCGAATTCGGCTTCGGCGGGACCGCCGCCGCCGACCTCGAGCGTTTTGATCGCAGCCTCGATGTCCGGAATCGCGTCGCCCTTGCCGAGCACGAAGTCGTAGTCGCGGGGCTCGGCGCCCTTGCCGTCCAACCGTAGGATCTTCACCGAGACGTAGTCGCCGTCGACAGGCTTGCCTGCATCGGCGAGTCGCCACGCGCCGTTCTGCTCGCGAATGCGCTCGAGCACCTGCGTGACGTGCTCCTCGTTCACTTCGGCAGGGGGGCGCTTCACAGAGAAGCCGCCGAGCCGGGCCAGCTCGATCACGGGCTGCACGTCGAACGCGACCTCGAACTTCAGGTCCTGCTCGGGCTCGTAGTGCACGTCCTCGATCTGACCTTCGCTGATCGGCTGGAGGCGCTCGCTGGCGATGGCTTGCCGGTACGCTTCCTGGATGAGCTTGTCGAGCGCCTCTTTGCGCAGGGCGCCGCCGAAGCGGGACTCGATGACGCGGGTCGGGACGCGGCCCTTGCGGAAGCCCTTCAGACGGGCTTGGGAGGCGAAGTGCTTGGCCGTTCGCTGCTCCTCCTCGCGAACGACCGCGGCGGGAATCGTGACGCTCATCCTGCGGCGCCAGCGTTCCTGCTCTTGGACGGAGACCTGCAAGCGTGTTGCGTCTATTGTCATGTGTCGCGCGACCGGCGGTACAGGGAACTCGGTATGCGAAAGGGGGGACTCGAACCCCCACGGCGCATGGCCACGGGATCCTAAGTCCCGCGCGTCTACCAATTCCGCCACTCTCGCGCGCCTGCCCGGAAGATAAACAAGTCCCGGAGAACCGTTCAATCTTGGACTGACTCTGCAAAGCAAAGGGCGTGAGGGCCTTGGCCCCCACGCCCTTCGGCCTGTCGGCCGAGCGACTCCTGGCGCCTACGGCATCCGCACGTTGACCACCCGCTGGGAGCCTTCGTTGTCCTGGAAGTGCAGGGAAACGATCTCACCCGGGGCCACGGCGTCGAGGGCCCTCTCCATGTCGTCTCGCGTGGAGATCGCCGTGTCGTTGATCCGGACGATCCGACTGCCGACGAACCCACCGACGTTGCGGCGCGCCGCGGCGCTGCCGGGAGCGACCTCCCGCAGCACCATGCCACCGGGCCTCGAATACCCCAACTGCTCAGCGAGCTCGGCGTCGAGCTCCTCGACGTTGATGCCGAGCCGGTCGACGGCGAGGGCCTCCCGCTCGGCCGTGACGACCGGCCGGTTGTTGATGGGCGCCTCCGCGAGCCGCACCCGCACGTCCTGCCGGCGTCGATCCCTGAAGATGGTCACGGTCACCGTCTCACCGGGGCGGTGGTCCGCGATCTTGGCCTGCAGCTCGGCCACGTAGCCGACCGGTTGACCATCGATCGCAACGATCACGTCCTCGGAGCGGAGCACCCCGGCTGCGGGCGTGTCGTCCTGTACGGTCTGTACGAGCACTCCCGAGACCGAGGGGAGTCCATAGACCTCGGCGTCCTCGGCCGTGACTGCCTCGATGGTGACTCCGATCCTGGGCCGTTGGACGTAACCGAACTCGACGAGGTCATCCATGACGCGGCGCGCGAGGTTGATCGGGATGGCGAAGCCGTACCCCTGGTAGGCGCCCGTCGACGAAGCGATCGCCGAGTTGATGCCGACCACCTGGCCGCGGAGGTTCACCATCGGCCCGCCGGAGTTACCCGGATTGATGACCGCGTCGGTCTGGATGAAGTCCTCGATGGTGTAGCCCGACGCTCCCTCGACGAAGCGCTGGTCATCCCGCAGGTCGTCCCGCAGGAGCCCCAGACCGCGCCCGCGCGCGCTGATGATGCCCGCGGTCACGGTGAAGTCGAGCTGCGTCGAGCCGCCGAAGCCCGGATTGCCGATGGCCAGGATCCACTCGCCGACCTTGAGGTCGTCCGAGTTCCCGAAGGCCATGTGTGGCAGGCGCTCCGACGCGTCGACCTTGATCACCGCCACGTCCGTGAACGGGTCCGCGCCGATGATTTTGGCCGAGAGGTAGCGGCGGTCGGGGAAGTAGACCGTCACCTCGGTGGCGCCCTCGACAACGTGGTTGTTAGTGAGGATGTAGCCGTCGTCGCTCACGACGAACCCACTTCCCGAGGCCATTTGCGGTGCGGGCTCCCCGCCGTCGGGAGGCTGGTCGAAGAAGCGCCGGAACGCCTCGGGCACCTGTGCAGTCGGCCGCACGACCCCGGGCCTGCGGCTCTCGATGCGCACCACGGCGGGCGTGACGGCTTCCGCGAGATTGGTGAACGCCGCACTGAGGTCCAACGCCGGCTGCACGGCCTCGGGGGAAACCTGAGGTGCCTCCGTCACGCTCGGCATCGCGTGGGTCGGGCTCGTCCAGCCGAGCCCGCTCGCCAGGCCGACGCCGAACACGAACGCGAGCGCGCTATAGAAGATCACCTTGGCTTTCGCCTTCAGCGGATCGTACATCGTTCGCTACCTCCCTTGAAGTGCCACCTATCTACACGAGCGGGCCGGACCCGGGTCCGACCCTCTCCAGTCCATTCTCATAGACGCGCCGACCGGGTCGGCGCGTTGCCCAAAGTGGTACTCGCTACTTGTTCTCGTCCACGATCTCGTAGTCGGCCTCGACCACGTCCTCGTCCGCCTTGGCGCCGCCCCCGTCCGCGGGCTGCTCGGGCTCCCCACCCTCCGCCGACGCGCCCGATTTACCCGCCTCGGCCGCCTGAGACTGATACATCTCCTGGCCGGCGGCGCTGAAGGCCTGCATGAGCGCGTCGCGCGCCGAGGTGAGGGTGGCCAGGTCGTCGCCCTTGAGCGCGGCCTTGGCGCTGTCTACCGCGGCCGTCAGGCGCTCCTTCGTGCCCGACGAGACCTTGTCGCCCCACTCCCCGGTGTCCTTCTCGACCTGGTAGATGAGCGTGTCGAGGCGGTTCCTGGCCTCGACCTTCTCCCTGCGCTCCTCGTCCTCCGAGGCGTGCTCCTCGGCGTCCTTCACCATACGGTCGATCTCCTTGTCGGAGAGGCCGCTGGACGCCTCGATGCGGATCTTCTGCTCCTTGCCCGTGGTGCGGTCCTTGGCCGACACGTGCAGGATGCCGTTCGCGTCGATGTCGAACGTGACCTCGACCTGCGGCATGCCGCGCGGTGCCGGCGGAATGCCGGTGAGCTGGAACTTGCCGATGGTCTTGTTGTCGACCGCCATCTTGCGCTCACCCTGCAACACGTGGATCTCGACGGTGGTCTGGCTGTCCTCGGCGGTGGAGAACACCTCGGCCTTCTTGGTCGGGATCGTGGTGTTGCGCTCGATGAGCGTGGTCATCACGCCGCCGAGCGTCTCGATGCCGAGCGAGAGCGGCGTCACGTCGAGGAGCAGGACGTCCTTCACGTCACCCGCGAGCACGCCGCCCTGGATCGCCGCGCCCACCGCGACGACCTCGTCGACGTTCACGCCCTTGTGAGGCTCCTTGCCGAAGAACTTCTTGACGATCTCCTGGATCTTCGGGATACGGGTCGAGCCGCCGACGAGGATCACTTCGTCGATGTTCTCGACCTTCAGCCCCGCGTCCTTGATCGCCTTCTCCATCGGCGGGATGGTGCGGTTGATCAAGTCGTCGACGAGCTGCTCGAACTTGGCGCGCGTGAGGCTGTAGTTCAGGTGCTTCGGACCTTCCTGCGTCGCCGTGATGAACGGCAGGTTGATGTCCGAGGTCATCGTGGTCGACAGCTCCATCTTCGCCTTCTCGGCGGCTTCCTTGAGCCGCTGGAGCGCCATCGAATCCTTGGAGAGGTCGATCCCCTGATCTTTCTTGAACTCGGTCACGAGCCAGTTGATGATGCGCTGGTCGAAGTCGTCACCGCCCAGGTGCGTGTCGCCGTTCGTGGACTTCACCTCGAAGACGCCGTCGCCGAGCTCGAGCACGGATATGTCGTACGTGCCGCCGCCCAGGTCGAAGACGGCGATCTTCTCGTCCTTCTTCTTGTCGAGGCCGTAGGCGAGCGCCGCCGCGGTCGGCTCGTTGATGATACGGAGCACCTCGAGGCCGGCGATCTTGCCGGCGTCCTTGGTGGCCTGGCGCTGCGCGTCGTTGAAGTACGCGGGCACCGTGATGACGGCCTGGCTCACCTTCGTGCCCAGGTAGTCCTCGGCGGTTTGGCGCATCTTCTGGAGGATCATCGCGCTGATCTCGGGCGGGCTGAACGTCTTGTCCGCATTCGGGATCTTCACGTGCACGCGTCCGCTGGCGTCGTGGTCGACGTCGTACGGGACGAGCTTCTCCTCTTCGAGGACTTCGGTGTGCTTCCGGCCCATGAACCGCTTGATGGAGAACACGGTGTTCTCCGGGTTCGTGATCGACTGGCGCCGCGCGACCTGACCCACGAGACGCTCGCCGTCCTTGGTGAAGGCGACGACCGAGGGAGTCGTCCTGCCGCCTTCCGAGTTGGGGATCACGACGGGCTCGCCGCCCTCCATGACCGCGACGACCGAGTTGGTGGTGCCGAGGTCGATCCCGATGACTTTGCCCATGGTCTCCCGTTCCTGTGCCGGAGCGTACCGCGTGAGTTGTTGGACTCCATTGCGTTCGGGCACGCGAAGTGCAATCGATGTGCCCACGTACGAAGGCGAAACTCCGCCGTTTCGACGGGTTTTCGCGCGCTTCGCTGCCGCTATGGCAGGTCCCTCGGGGAGGGCCGTCGCTGACTCCGCATGTTTCCTCTCCACGACGACAACCCGACGGAGATCTTCCCGCTCATCACGCTGCTGCTCATGGCGGCATGCGTGTGGGTCTGGTGGTCCGTGCAGGGGGCGGGGATGTCCGAGGAGGCGCTCGGTAGCTCGATCTGTACGCTCGGTGCGATCCCCGCGGAGGTGACGGGGCGTCTCGCGGCGGGCGCTGGCCCCGACGGCCCGTGCAGACTCGGCGGGCTCACGTGGCAGGCGCTCTTCAGCTCCATGTTCTTGCACGGGAGCTGGATGCACCTGATCGGCAACATGTGGTTCCTCTGGATCTTCGGGAACAACGTCGAGGACTCCATGGGGCACCTCCGCTTCCTGCTCTTCTACGTGCTCACGGGCCTCGTCGCGGCGCTCGCGCACGTGCTCACCGCGCCGGGCTCGGCCATCCCGATGGTGGGTGCTTCGGGCGCGATCAGCGCGATCATGGGGGCGTATCTGCTGCTCTACCCACGTGCGGTCGTGCACACGCTCTTCTTCTTCGTGATCTTCATTCGCGTGATTCCGTTGCCCGCGTGGGTGATGCTGTGCTACTGGATCGCAATCCAGATCGGCTCGTCCGTGCTCACGCCCACCGAGGGCGGTGGGGTGGCGTACGCCGCCCACGTCGGCGGATTCGTCGCGGGGCTCGCGCTCATCCTCGTCTTCCGCAACCCGAAGCTGGTCCACGCGAAGCGGAGCAAGATTCGGCTTGCGCCGAGTGAGATCGCGCATCGGGGGTGGTGGTGAGGCGATTCGCTCTGCTGGGGCTGTGGGGCACCGCGGCGCTGCTCCTGGCGGCCGGTGCGTGGGCGTCGGCCTCGCGCGCAGACGCGGCGACGGTCGACGCCGCATCGCTCGAAGCCGCGACGCTCGAAGCCGCGACGCTAGAAGCCGCGACGGTCGACGCCGCATCGCTCGAAGCCGCGACGCTCGAAGCCGCGACGCTAGAAGCCGCGACGGTCGACGCCTCGCTCCAGGCCGCCGCGCCTGTCGCGGTCGCCGTCCCCCGAGGCGGCCTCGATACGCCGCTCGCCGACCGCGCACGCTCGCTCGTGGGGCTCGTCGTGCTCACGGCGCTCGCGTGGCTCCTCTCCGTCGACCGGTCGCGCATCGCGTGGCGGGTGGTGGCGTGGGGGCTCGGGCTCCAGATCCTGTTCGCGCTCTTCATCCTCAAGACACCCGTGGGCGCCGGCGTCTTTGATGCGGCCAACACAGTCATTCTCGCGCTGCTCGGCTATACGGTGGACGGTGCGCGCTTCCTCTTCGGCAACCTGGTTTTCGACAACGTGCCCGTGGGGGTGGGGAGCGCGGGGCAGGGGGGCTTCGCTCCCGCGGCCGGGCAGGTGGCGAACACGGGCGCGTTCTTCGCGTTCAACGTGCTCCCGACGATCATCTTCTTCTCCTCGCTGATGACGGTGCTGTACCATCTCGGCATCATGCAGGCCGTCGTGAAGGGGATCGCCTGGGTGATGCAGCGCACGATGAAGACCTCGGGTGCGGAAACGCTGTCGGCCGCGGGCAACATCTTCCTCGGTCAAACGGAGGCGCCCCTCATGGTGCGACCGTTCGTCGAGCGCATGACGACCTCGGAGCTGATGTGCGTCATGGCGGCGGGGTTCGCGGGTGTGGCCGGCGGCGTCATGGCGGCGTACGTCGGCATGCTCTCGGGGTACTTCCCCGACATCGCGGGGCATTTGATGGCGGCGTCGGTGATGACGGCGCCCGGGGCGATCGTGGTGTCGAAGCTGATGTGGCCGGAAGCCGAGCGACCCGAGACGGCGGATACACTCGAGATCCACGTCGACAGGCCCGACGCCAACGCGCTCGGCGCCGCGGCGCGGGGCGCCTCCGAGGGACTCCACCTGGCGCTCAACGTCGGCGCGATGCTGTTGGCGTTCGTGGCCCTCGCCTACATGCTCAACGGGATGCTGGGGTGGGCAGCGGGGCTGGTCGGCTTCGAGGGGCTGACGCTGCAGGCCGTATTGGGCTGGCTGCTCGCGCCGCTCGCCTGGCTGATGGGCGTGCCCTGGGCGGACGCGCCCGCCATAGGCGCGCTCATCGGCGTGAAGACGGTGCTGAACGAGTTCATCGCCTACCTGCAGCTGGGCGGCACGCTCGCGGGGGTGCACGATCTCGATCCGCGCTCCATCGTCATCGCCACGTATGCGCTCGCCGGCTTCGCCAACTTCGGCTCCGTGGGGATCCAGATCGGCGGGATCGGCGCCATGGCCCCGTCCCGCCGTCAGGACCTCTCGCGCCTGGGCCTGCGTGCGATGGTCGCGGGCTCGATCGCCACGTTCCAGACCGCGTGCATCGCCGCGATGATTCTGTGATGCTCAGCGAAGCTGCGAAGTATCTGCGCTCGGCTCTGCCGCTCCGCCCGCGCGTAGCGGTGGTGCTGGGGTCGGGGCTCGGGGACATGGTCGACGAGCTCACCGAGGCGACCGCGGTCGTGTTCCGGGAGATCCCCGGCTTCCCCGCCGCGACGGTGGCGGGTCACGCGGGCAAGTTCGTCGCCGGGCGCCTGGCGGGAACCGAGGTGCTCTTCCAGAGCGGGCGCTACCACCTGTACGAGGGGCACTCCGCAGACGTCGTGGCCGCGCCCGTGCGCGTGATGGCGGAGCTGGGTGTCGAGACCCTGGTGCTCACCAACGCCGCGGGCGGGCTGTGCGCGAAGCTCGAGCCCGGCGACTTGGTGCTGCTCGAGGATCACCTCAACCTCACGGGTCGAAGCCCACTGGTGGGTCACGTCCGCCAAGGTGAGGAGCGCTTCCCCGACATGAGCGCGCCGTACGATCCCGAGCTCAGCCTACTCGCCGTCGAGTCGGCGGCGGAGCTCGGCATCGGGTTGACGAGTGGCGTGTATGCCGGCGTGCTCGGTCCGTCCTACGAGACGGCCGCCGAGGTGCGCATGCTCGGCAAGCTCGGCGCGGACGTGGTCGGCATGTCGACCGTCACCGAGGTGATCGCCGCACGGGCGCACGGAATCCGCTGCCTGGCGTTCAGCGTGGTGACCAACAAGGCGACCGGGCTCGGGCGCGGGGCGCTCTCGCACGCCGAGGTGGTGGCGGTGGGGCGGGAGGCGGGAGTGCGGCTCGCCAAGATCCTGCGCGCGGTGCTTCCGCGGCTCAGTCCGGAACCACGAAATGGTTGATCGGGCCTCTGCCGTGGCCGAGCCCCGGCGCCAGCGCAATCGCCTTGGCCACGTAGCGCACTGCGTGGTCGACGGAGTCGGCCAGCGTGTCGCCGCTCGCCAGGCACGACGTAATCGCGGCGGACAGCGTGCACCCCGTGCCGTGCGTGTGCGGTGTGTCGATGTGATGACGGCGCCAGAGGCGCTCGCCCTGCTCGTCGAGCAGGAGGTCGATGGCCTCGTGCTCGAGATGCCCTCCCTTCACCAGGACGGCGGGGGCTCCCAGGCTGCGGATACGTTCGGCCGCGACCCGCATGTGGGGGAGCGACGTGACCGGCATGTCAGCCAGGATCGCCGCCTCGTGCAGGTTGGGTGTGACCAGCGCGGCGAGCGGGACGAGCTCCCGCTTCAGGGTATCGACCGCGTCCTTGTCGAGGAGGCGGTCACCGCTCGTCGCGACCATCACCGGATCCATGACGTAATGCCGGAGCCCGTGACGTCGGATCTCGTTGGCGACGGTCGAGACCAGCTCGGCGGTGGCCAGCATACCGGTCTTGAACGCGGCGGGGCGCAGGTCGGAGACGACGGCGTCGAGCTGTGCGCGGACGTGCTCCAGCGGAACGGGGTGTACGGCGGTCACGCCGCGCGTGTTCTGCGCGGTGATCGCTGTGATCACGCTCGTGCCGTAGACGCCGAACGCCTGGAACGTCTTCAGGTCCGCCTGGATGCCTGCCCCGCCCCCGGAGTCGCTCCCGGCGATCGTCAGCGCGATCGGGATCTGCTCGCTCATCACCTCGAAAGGTCGCGGCCGTGGCCGGCCTGAGCCAGCGCCGCGCGGGGCTGGTCGCGAAGCTGCGCGTGCCCAAATCGAGGGTGCGCGAGGGGGCGGTGCTGGTGGAGGGTGTGCGGGCGGTGACGGAGGCGCTGGAGGCGGGCGTCGAGGTCCAGTTCGCGGTCACGTCTGCGCGACTGGCGGCGACCGATGGCGGCGGCGCACTCGCTCGCCGACTCGCGGCCGTCGATGCGGCGACGGTCGAGGACGGCGAGCTCGCGCGCCTCTCCGACACCGAGACGCACCAAGGCGTGCTTCTGGTATGCGCCGAGCCGAGCGCTGCGCTCGGCCGCATCGAGCCGGCGGGGCGCTATCTCGTGCTCGACGGCATTCAGGATCCGGGTAACGCGGGCACACTCGTGCGCGCGGCCGTGGCGTTCGGGCTCGACGCGGTGATCTGCCTTGACGGCACGGTCGACGTGTGGAGCCCCAAGACCGTGAGGTCGTCGGCGGGCATGATCTTCCGGCTTCCGGTCGTGCGCGCCGCAGCGGCGGACGCAATCGACCGCTTGTCGTCCGTGCGCGTGCCGATGCTCGTCGCCGACGCGCGCGGGGAAGACGTCGAGGCCCGCCGGCACGACCACGGCTTCGCGCTCGTCGTCGGCAACGAAGGTGCGGGGGTGCGGCCCGAGATCGCCGTGAGCGCGGCCGCCACGGTCGCAGTCCGCATGCCCGGCCCCGCCGAGTCGCTCAACGTGGCCATGGCGGGCGCGATCCTGCTGCACGCGCTGACGCGGGAGAACGGGCGCGACTGACTACGGCGTGATGGTGACGACCTGGGTGCCCAGGGGCTGCGTGGTGATGCCGGGTGCTGCGACGCTCACGGTGGTCGTACCGGCAGCGAGCGGATCGAGCTCGAAGCCTCCTGTGGCGAGCGACACGGGGGTGTAGTAGAGGCCGGGCACGATGACGGCGGTCCTCGATGAGCCGACACCCGTCGAGGTGGCGATCTGCGCAACGCTCGCGTTACCGCTGGTCGCGGTCACTGTGATGCCGGGCGAGCCCGCGCGCACGTTCTGTGTGCTTACCGTAGTGCCTGACGGCAAGCCCACGTACGCATAGAAGTGATCGTTGACGGCCGTCGAGCCGATCGAAGTCGCGAGTTGCGAGATGATCAAGCCGGGCCGCACGACGGTCACAGTCGAGGTGCCGTCGAGGAACCCGGCTGCCGTCACCGTGAGTGTGGCGGCGCCCGTCGCCCCTTCGACGCCTTGGACGAAGAACGAGACGCCGCTCTGGCCGGCGCTGAAGGCGTAGCTGATGGAGCGGGTGCCAGGCGTGGTCGCACTGGGTGACACGAGCAACGTGGTCGAGTCGGAGCTCGTGATGGTGACGGTCACGCCGCCGTGGTTGGTCGAGCCGAGCGAGAGGCTGTTCCCGGCCTGCAAGCCCGCACCCACCGTAGCTGGTCCGACCGAGATGCCAGGCGCGGAGACGGTGACGGTCTGGGTCGCGAGTGGCTGCGCGACGAGGCCGGTCGAGCGGGCCGTCACCGTGGCGGTGCCGACGCCGACGGGGTCGAACGCCACGCCGCCCGCGGCGACGCTCGTCGGTGTGTAGTAGAGACCCGGCACGATCGTTGCTAACGGTGTCGTCTTGGAGGGCGCCCTGCTTCAACACGCCGATGCCGAGGTTGTCGATGGCGAACGTGACGGGGATCGACGGTCCGCCCGCGCGTACGTTCTGCACGCTCACGGTGGTGCCCGACGGGACGCCGACGTAGGCGTAGAAGAGGTTGTCGGCTGAGAGCGTGGTGGTGCTGCTCACGAGGCTGGCGAGAATGATGCCTGGGGTCACGACGTTCCAGGTCGTGGAGGCTTGGTTGAAGCCGGGCGCGGTGACGGTGACGGTGGAGGAGCCGGTCGTGCCCTCGACGCCCTGCACATGGAACGGGACCGAGCCGCTGCCGTCGGCCACGTTCACACTGATCGAGGCGGTCCCGGGCGTGGAAGCGTCGGGCGCGACGAGCAGGGTCGCGGGGTTGGAGCTGGTGACGGTGACCATCACGCCGCCGTGGTTGGCCACGCCGAGGCTCGCGCCCGAGCCCACTTGGAGTGCCGCGCCCAACGTGCCCCCCGACAGCGAGATGCCAGGCGTCGGCGTCACCGTCACGAACAGTGAGTCGGAGACGATGCTGGCGGCCGTCGCCCGCACGTACGTCGAGCAACTCGGCGTCGTGGTGCCGCCCCAGGTGAGGGGGTCGAACGGCTCACCTGTCCGGCCGGAATCGTGATCGACGAGGCCACCGCTACGCACCCGGGGTTGACCGCTGTGAGGGTTACGGGCAGCCCGCCCGTGGGGGCGGCAATCGCCGTCCCCTGACTCTCGAGCTGCACGGTCATCGAGCTCGAGCATGGCTGTGCGAACGATACGTTTCCGCCAAGAATGTCCAGCTCGGCCCTCACGGTTGCCACGACCACCGCCGATCCGAACTGCGCGTTACCCACCGTAATGTTTGCGACGCCCGGCAGCACACCGGAGAGAGTGGCGTTCGCCGACAGCACCCCTTGTGGAATGAACACGGTGGACGAGATCGGGTTCGCGATGGTCGGCGCGCTCGACACCACGTTGAGCGTGATGCCTCCCGTGGGCGCCGGCTGTGACAGCGTGATGGGCAGCGATGCCGTGCCGCCGTAGGGAACGTTCAGCGTCGACGGCATCGTATACAGCGCGATGGTCACGCGTATCGTGTCGGCCCCGACCCCGCTGTCGGAGTCGGTGACCGACGCGCTGATCGTGTGCACCCCGGCCCGCAACGACGACGTTGTCACGGAGCCGCCCGTGCCGAGAGCTCCATCCAGGTTCGAGCGCCAGGCGATGGCGGCCGTCAAGCTTCCGTCCTCGAGATCCGAAGCGGTTCCGACGAACGTCACCGGGTCTCCCGGATCGTACACGGAACTGTCGGGCGGCGACGTGATGGTCACCGTCGGCCGCGCGGAGAGCGGGAAGTTCAGGGTGACGCGCGCGGTGTCGTTGACGGGCGTCGAATCGTTCGGCGTGACTGCACGGAGCAGCGCGAGATTCGAGGCGGACTGACCAGCCATACCACTTGCCACGGTGACGCCCGTCGTCCACGTCGCGTCACGCCGGAGGCGAGGGTCGGAATCTGCCAGAGCGAGTCTCCGACGAGCGTGCCCACCGAGACATTGTGCGCGGGGCTCGTGAACGCGGCGCGACGCAACGTGTCGAATACGGCCAGGTTCGTCGCTGTGCCCGGGCCGAAGTTCGTGGCGGATACGGTGAACCGGATGCGGGTCCCGACGAGTGGCTGCGGCTGGTCGACGGTCTTGAGCACGCGAACGTTCACCCTCGGCGTGGCCACTGCCGTAACCACCGCGTAGGCGCGGCCGACCACCGTGGGGGCGGCAGTGGCGACGGCCTCGACCGTGCCGGTGCCGGTGCCAGCAGCCTGTAAGATGCCTCCGCCGAGGGAAGTGAGAACCGAGGGTGTGGTGGTCCGCCAGGTGAGGGGCTCGGTCGGGAGCGTTGCGCCCCTCACGTCCCTTACCACAGCCGAATACGTCGCTTGGGTGCCGACGCCGGCGAGTCGCGCCGTATCCGGAGTGACCTGGATGAGTGTGGGCGCGGCCCGGACCACGACCGTCGCCGTATCGACGTGCGCGCCCGCCGAGGCCACCACGCGCCCGGTGCCCGGAACGCGGCCGGTGAGCGTCGGGCCGGTGACGGACAGCACGGCCGTGTCGAGTACGGTCCAGTAGATGGAGGGGCCCGTCGGGCCGGTGGTCGTGGCGGTGGCGCCGAGGGTCGCGCTGCGTCCCTCGAGCAGCGTGTCGGGCGCCGACGTGACGGTGACGCCGGTCACGAGGACGTTCGCCGGCGGACCGCGGACGATCGGCACCTGCGGCTGAACGGTCGGCCCGCCCTCGGTGAGCGTCAGGGGAGTCACGACGCCGCTGAACTGAATGGACTCCACCCCGCCGAGCCCGACGTTGATCAGCGAGACGGTGAGGGTGACGTCCACGCTGGGCGTCGGCAGCCTGACGTCGAGCGACAGCGTCCAGTTGGGTGCCGCTGGATCGACGTCCACGGTCGTCGTACCGAGCACCGTGCCGTCCGACACGCGCGCAGCGACCATGCGGATGTGGTTCACGGGCAGGGCGGTGGCGTCTGCGGGTGAGGGGATCAGCGCCGGGCTGATCGCCAGCGTCGCCAGCCCATCCCCGCGGACTCCTGTGGGCGCATATCTCCCCAGGCACGATGCCGCTAGGAGCCCACAGGTCACGAGCGTGACGGGGCGAAGCTAGATCCCACGCATACCTCCATGTTCGCTTTCCCAAACGCGCACCGCAACGCGCGCCGTCCTTGCGTCGTCACCTCGTCTTCACGACCGTGCCCGCTGTCATCCCTCAGGAGAACGCCCGTGGTCGAGTGGTTCGTGCCAGTCGTCGCGGGGCTCTTTGGCCTGCTCTTCGGATCGTTCCTGAACGTCTGCACGCTCCGGTGGCCGAAGGAGGAGTCGGTGGTGACGCCCGACTCGCGCTGCCCGAAGTGTCAGGAGCCGATCCGCTGGTTCGACAACGTTCCCGTGCTCTCTTGGATCGTCTTGCGCGGGCGCTGCCGGAGGTGCTCGTCGCCTGTGTCGATCCAATACCCGCTCGTCGAGCTGGCGACCGGCCTCATGTGGGCGGGCACCTTCGCGACGCACGGCGCGACCGGCGAGGCGCTGCGCGGTACCGTGTTCCTCACCATCCTATTCGGGATCGCCATCTCAGATGCGCGCTTCTACATCATCCCCGACGAGTTCTCGGTGGGGGGCTCGGTGCTCGGCGTGGCGCTGGCGTTCCTGCCGGGCGGCATCGGGTGGCTGGATGCTTTCATCGGCGGGGCCGTTGGATTCGCCGTGCTCTGGCTCGTCGGCGTCCTCGGCACGAAGCTCATCTGCAAGATCTCGCCGGGGCGGCTCGAGGAGGCCGGCGTGGATCAGGCGATGGGCGGCGGCGACGTGAAGATGATGATGATGGTCGGCACCTTCGTCGGGATCTGGGGCGTCGCACTGACGATCTTCCTCGGGTCGGTGCTCGCGCTGCTCGTGTTCGGCCCCGTATCGACGATGTCGAAGCGCCTCATTCCGCTCGGCGTCTTCCTCGCTGCGGCCGGGGCCGTCGCCTACCAGTGGGGTGAGCCGATCATCGATTGGTACACGACGAGCGTCGTGGGGATGTAGTGAAGCGACACGATCCGCGGGACTGGGACTCGCTCGCCCGCGGCTTCGACGAGCACGTGTGCCACGTGCTGAGCGAGGAACGGAATGGGCGCGTGCAGACTGCGATTCGCGCGTCGGTAGGTGCGAGCGACCGGGTGGCGGACTTCGGGTGTGGTACGGGGCGGGCGCTGCCATTGTTGGCCGACTTGGCAGACCGCGTCGACGCGTACGACTTCGCGCCTGAGCTGCTGGCGGTGGCGGAGCGGGCGGTGGCTAGGCGCGAGAACGTCGCTTGTCGCGTGGTGGACCTGTCGGACGACGCACTCGCGCTGCCGACCGTCGACGCCGGCGTGTGCGTGAACGCGCTGCTCAGTCCCTCGGCGCCGCTCCGGACCAAGGTCCTCGCTACGATTTCGCGCACGGTGCGGCCGGGTGGGCGACTCGTGCTCGTCGTGCCGTCGCTCGAGTCGGCGCTGCTCACTGTGCATCGACACGTCGAGATCCACCTGCGCGACGGCTGGTCCGACCGATCCGCGCGCGCGGCTGCGGACGTGTCCGGCCTCACGCCTGCAGGCATTCGCGACGGCGTGCTCGACCGCGGGGGGGTGCGCACCAAGCTCTACCTCCGCGAGGAGGTCGAGCTCCTGCTCGACGCGTTCGGCTGGACCGTCGAGGCGATCGACAAGGCCGAGTACGACTGGTCGACCGAGTTCGAGTCACCGCCCGACTGGATGGCTGCGCCGTATCCGTGGGACTGGGTGTTGAGGGCGATCAAGCAGCGTCGGCGCCGGTAGAGGTCAGCGCCGCGCTCGCCACCTCGATCGGCACGTCGTCGTCGCGCCGGTAGCGAGGTCGCCCCGTCCGCCAGTCGGGCGCAACGCCGCGCTCGCGGTTCCGTTCGAGCATGTCGGCGACGCTGGCCACCGGCATCGGCGGGCCCGCGTCCGCGAGGGCCTTGCCGCGGGGCGTGAAAAAGACGATGCGCCCTTCCACGTCGCTGAACACGCGGTAGCCCTCCTCGTGCACGAGCCGGTGGTGTCTGCGGCAGAGCAGCACGGTATTCCTGAGCGAGGTCGCCCCGCCGTCGGCCCAGTGCTCGATGTGATGCGCGTCTGTGAAGCGCAGCCCACACCCCGGGAACCGACATCCTCGGTCGCGCGCTTCGAGGGCACGACGTAGGGCGGGCGGCACCGACCTCGTCCGTCTTCCGACGTCCAGCACCGAACCATCCGGCCCCTTCTCGACTTCGACCACCGCGGCGTCACACGCGAGCCGCCGAGCAGTTTCAGCTGAAACTCGCGTGCCGTCCTCCATCTCGGACATTCCGGTCTCGCCGTCCGCGCTGAGCGACGGCGGCTCGACGTGCAGCACCACCTGATACCGTTCAGCCCGCGAGCCCGATACCGGTGCCGCATCCTTGTCGAACCCGGCGGCCAACGCTCGCTCGGCCCAGGAGGCCCATCGCATCCGCGCGTCGCTGCTCCGGCTCCGGTTGCTCGTCGTCCTGGGCGGACTTCGAAAACAGAGCGTCGCTCGCGGCCTCGACCGCTCGCATCAAGACTGCTGCGACCTCGGGCGTGAGCAACCCGCGCGCCAGGTACATCCCCTCGTTGTTCGGGAAGATGGAAAACGACCGGCTCGCATGACGGAGCCGCTCCAGCTTCTGCTCGTCGTGGCGGCCGAGGAGCTTCCACCCTCGCACCAGCCGCTCCAGACTCGCCGTCGATCCCGCGCGCGCGAACTCGAGCAGCTCAGCTTCGTTCTCCGCCGTCGCCACGCGGGTGAGCGCCCGCACCTTGCTGAACGAGATCTCGCCCCGGGACATCGCCTCCGAGATGAGCGGCAGCGATTCGAGCGCGTGCGCCGCGCGCACTTTCTCGGTGGCCGTATTGCGCGTAATGCCCACCGACCAGGCGAGCCACTCGGCGCACGACGCGAACCCCTCTTCGGCCCAGTCCCGGTGCCGGTCCGACTCTGCGAGCGCGCGCAGGAACTAGTGCGTCGCCGCCGTGATCTCCGCGTAGAGCACCCGCACCCGATCCATCCGCTCATGCCGTGCGTCCTCCATTCTCGCCCCCTCCTCCCATTCCACGTGATCGCAACGTGACAAAGATACGAGGGGGTGCGGCGACGCTCTGGGCTCGCTCAGGAGGGCGTTCGGCGGCATCGGAGGCTCGCGCGATGGGATCGATGCGATGCCGCTCGGCCTGACGCAGCCAGTGCCCGCAGGTGAGGCGCGCCGGTGTCGGCACAACACCTCCGACTCGCCGCCCCCGAAAAGCTGTCAATGCTCGGATGGGACAGGTTATCCACATCGGCGATCCGAACGAGGAAAAGATCGCGGTCTTCGATCTCCAGACCGGCGAGACCCGCACGCTCCTCCGCAGCGCGATAGCGACCGTACCCGAATGGGCCTCGGGAGAGGACTCCATTCGTTGCCTTGCGGGATCATTCGACTCCCCCGTAACTTGCCAACCAATACATCTCCTAGCCTTCGGCCGGCCCTGCCCAGGAGGGAGCACGAAGCTCTTCCGACGCCAGGCGGACGCGGGCTCCAAGACGGCGAGAGCCACGCCGTCAGGGGTGTGGTGCGGCCTGAGTGCAGCCATTCTCGGGCTTTCCGCCTGGCTCGTGCTCCCGACTTCCGGCGTCGCCCAGCAGATCCCCCTCGCGGAGCAGCCGTTCAATGAGTTCTCCCTGCGGGCCAGGGGTCAGCCTGTCATCCCCATCTTCGACGGCTGGTACCCCAACCCGGACGGCACCCGGAGCCTTTGCTTCGGCTACAAGAACCTGAATCTCGAGGAGGCTCTGGATGTGCCTCTCGGGCCCGACAACCTCATCGAGCCCGCGGCGTTCGACGGGCTCCAGCCCACGCACTTCGCTCCGGCTCCTGAGAGCCTCGACCGGACCGACCCGAAGGCGCGCTACCGCAGACAATACTGCGTGTTCATTGTGCGAGTGCCCGCGGACTTCGGTGAGCGGCGTATAAGATGGACAGTGCGCGCTCATGGAGAGACGATTTCGAATCCGGGGCACGTGCTTCCGACCTACGTGATCGACGAGCCGCGCTCCGACGGCAGGGGCGCGGTGGCGCCCCGACTCCGGATCGGCAACGGAGGGACCACCGTGCAGGGCCGAAACGGCGCGACCGTCGGGCCCCTGCGGGCGAAGGTGGGTACGCCGCTCCCCCTCGAGGTTTCGGCAGAACACCCTAGCGGGCGAACGTGGCTCGGGTGGTTCCATCATCAGGGGGCCGGGGCGGTGACGTTCTCTGTCTCGGAGTCGACCGTGGAGGGGACGAGTGGGACGGCCACCACGACGGCGACGTTCAGCCGCGCCGGCGAGTACGTGCTCTTGATCCAGGCCATCGACACAGTCGACGACCTCGAGTTCATGTGCTGTTGGACCAACGTTTGGGTGCGGGTCACGGTGGAGGAGTCCTAAGGAGCTCACCGCCCGACAAGGAGAGGAGAAGCGATGACGAATGGACGTATTGTGAGGGCGCCGGTCCGCGCCTTAGTCAGCGTGAGCGCCCTGGTGTTGACTGCCCTCGCTCAGGGAGACGCCGCCGCGCAGCAGCGCCGAACCGGCGAGGCATCCCCGACGTTCGCGGTGGACGTCGCGCCCATTTTCTTCGAGAGCTGCGCGGACTGCCATCGCCCGGGCGGGATGGCGCCTATGTCGCTCCTCAACTACGAGGCGGCACGCCGGTATGCGACCCGAATCCGCACGCAGGTGGAGAGCCGTCTCATGCCCCCGTGGCATCTCGACCGCACGATCGGCATCCAGGAGTACGCGAACGACGTCTCGCTCACCGAAGACGAGATCGCCACGGTCGTGGCGTGGGTCGACGCTGGCGCCCCCGAGGGTAACCCGGCAGACCTCCCTCCCGCGCCCCGCTTTCCCACGGGCGATGTCTGGCAGCTCGCGGAGGAGTTCGGTCCCCCGGACCTCATCGTGCGCTCTACGCCCTACGACGTGCTCCCGGAGAGCCAGGACCAGTGGTGGATGCCAGAGGTCCACTTCGAGGGGCTCGACGAGTCGAGGTACATTCGGGCGTACGAGTTCAAGCCGTCGACCCCGGGGGGTTGGAGAGTCGTCCATCACGGGCACGCGAATCTGGTCCAGGAGGGGAGCCGCGGAGCCCAGCTCGCCGACTACGGATCGGGGAAGGTTTACCAGGTCTTCCCCGATGGGATGGGGGTCCTCGTGCCCGCGGGCGAAGCAAGCATCCACTGGAACCTCCACTACGCGCCCTTCGCCTCGGATGAACCGGTTCTCGACGACGTCGTCGAGGCCGGTGTGTGGTTCTATCCTCGGGGGTACGTGCCCGAAATCGTGACGGGGGGTGAGAGGCTCTTCAACATCGACCGCCTCGGCGGGCTCGCAGGGAGGGGAGCGTTGTCGCGTGGCGCCGACATCGTGATTCCGCCGCGAGGGTACCGTGTGCTCCAGGGCATCACCGTCCTCCAGGAGCCCACGGTGGTCTACAGCTTCCGGCCCCACCTGCACGCGCGCGGCAAGGAGATGTCGATGGAGGCCATCTTCCCGGATGGCCGCCGGGAGACGCTCATCAAGACCAACAACTACCGCCACAACTGGCAGATCGGATACCAGTTCGCGGACCACGCGAGGCCGCTCCTGCCCGCAGGAACCATGCTGCTGTTCACGTCCGTCTTCGACAACACCGACAAGAACCCGCTCAACCCAGATCCCGATCAGTGGGTCGTGTTCGGCCGCGCCGGCGTGCACGAGATGTCGAACGTGTGGGTCGGGATGACGTCCCTGACCGAAGCAGAGTACGAGCGCCTATTGAGTGAGCGCGGCCGCCCCGTCGCCCAACTCGATGTCCGTGACGTGAGGAGGTAACAATGACTCGATTGAGTTGGCTGTCGGCCGCGAAGATCGCGCTCTGCGTACTGATCATGGCGGTGACCGCGGGCCTCGCCCGCAAGCTCGAGCAGCAGAGCCAATATCCTGCGCCGCGCTTCCCATCCGTAGGGCTCAACCCGCCCACGTCGGTCGAGGAGGTCATGCCGTATGCTCGGCAGGCTGCGCGCAACCGGGCTGCGGCCTTCGGCGGAGGCCTCGGTACGTCCACCGCGGGCGAGACGGTGGTGCTCGTCGTTGGAGAGTGCGACAACCCGCACATCTTGGAGGCGATCCGCCGGGCGCTCCTGGAGCGGCAGATCACGCCCGTCGTGATGATCCGCGGGGAGCGCGAGGCCATCTTGTGGGACTACGCGACGGCTCGTGCCTCCCACTCCGAGGAGGAGTGCACGCGACGCTCTCGGGTCCCCGGCATGAGCATCACGCAGGCGGGGTACACCGAGGGCGCCGTGCCTGGCACCGTACCGTACCCACGGAAGGCGCGTAACTGGCTGCGGTCCGCGCGGCCGGATTTGTTCCAGCAGGTCTATCCGGACCTGTCGTTGGAGCCCGAGCCCGATCCGGCGAACGAGGCGCCGAACCTCGGGTTCACGGGCGACCGCAACGACGTCATCATCGCGTACCTCGAGCGGCACCCCGAAGTCGATGGCGTCTATTCGGCGGGCACGTGGTATCAGGAGGCGGGTAACCTGGGGCGTTTCGCCAGTAAATGGCGCGGCACCGCGTTCTGGGACCGGTTCACGGTCATCAGCAACGTCCCCGCCTATCCGGCCGACGTGTGGACGCTCACGGAAGAAAAGAACATCGAGGCGATCGCATTCGCCTCGCGCTTCCATCTGACAGATCCCGAGGGCACCGACCTTTCCGACGACATCTCGCCCGAGCTGGCGAGGCGTTGGGCGTCCGGCGCGTACGAGCGCGGGCACAACATGCTCGGGCCGAACATGGCCACGGGCCGCTTCGCGCGCAGCATCGTGAGCTACCCCGCAATGTCGGGGCCCTGGATTCCGCGCTCACCGATCGCCACACCGAGCGGCGTGATCGCGGCCACCACGAACCACGTGGGCTTCCATCCGCTCATCAAGATGTACTACGAGGAGGGCTATCTCACGCGGGTGGAGGGGGGAGGGACGTACGGCGAGCTGGCGCGAACCCACCTGTGCTGCTATCCGGGGATCAACACCGCACAATATCCGCACTACGACGGCAAGCCTGGGTTCTTTTACCTGCACGAGATCGCGCTCGGCACGAACCCGAAGTGGTTCCGGCCGCCCGACCCCAACATGTCCGTCACGACCGTCAACGAGCGGCTCAAGTCGGGGTACCTGCACATCGGCCTCGGGGCGAGCATGGAGCACGACCCGGGCGGTGCGCGCCGCTCGGAGGAGTGGCAGAGGTTCACGGAGGAGCGCAACCTCCCCTTCTACCACGGACTCCACCTGCACCTCTACTTCCCGACCTACACGCTCTCCATTCGCGGGAGCAATCGAACTGTCGACGTCATCCGGGGCGGCAGAATGACGAGCCTGGACGATCCCGAAGTGCGGGCGCTCGCGTCGCGTTACGGGAATCCGGACGAGATCCTGGCCGACGACTGGATCGTCGAAGTTCCTGGCATCAACGCCCCGGGGCGCTTCGAGGACTACGCTCGTGATCCCTACCCGACGCACCGGGATGTGAACGACAAGATCCTGAACGGGACCTACGAGCACTTCTACCCGCCTCGCAACTGAATCTGAGCGGGGAGGCGTCGGCCGGATCGGAACGTGGCCGCCCCGGCGAGAGAGCCGGGGCGGCCCGTCTCACACGGTGGCCGGCGGCTTCCGTCACGGGATGAGCGGGTGACCTGGCGTCTCCTCAAGGTGGTCGGGGTGCGAGCGCTGTTCGCGTTCGGCGTGGTCACCTTCCTCGTCGCCGGGCTGCTGGCGGCGGTCGACGTCACGTCTCGCCATGCGCTGAGCCTCTACGTCGATGATCAGCTCGCTAGAACCCCATGGGACCTGGTCGTCTATGACCAGTCCGGGGGGGCGAACCCCGGCGTGGCCGCGCGACTCGGGTCGCTGGAAGGCGTGCAGCAGGTGGAGGAGCTCGCATTCCTCCGAGCGGCGTTCTCGCCCGACGTGTCGATGCTGGTGGACGGGGAGCCGTTCGCGACACCCTGGCTCTGCGTGCTCTCGGCCTCCGACGCGAGCCTCCTACCGCCGGAGTTGCGCAATGCGGTAGCGGGTGAGTCCGCGGTACTGGCGCTCGTGGGTCCGGAGAGCGCGATGGGCGCCGCGTTCCTTTCGCTCCAGGGCGCCCGCGACTTCAGGCTCGCGGCGACGGTCGGCGACAGCACGGTCACGCTCTTCTCCACCGAGTTGGCGGCGGTAACCCGCCTCGAGGCCGGTGAGCTCAATCGGTGGTTCATGGAGCAGACCGGATCGGTGACCATGACGCCCGCGATTGCGGCCATCCTGATGACACCGTTCCGAGAGGACATCCTGCGTGGCTTCGATCTGGGTGCTCGTGGGCACCTTCCGCCCGACAGCCTCACCGTGGTGCGCGGAAACTCCGAGTACCTCCCGGGCGAGTACCTGCCAGAGATCGCCTATCTCGCCAGGGTCGACCGCGCAGCGCTCGTCTCGGGGTGGGACCTCGGGGGCTCACTGGAGCGATTCCGGTCCGTGCGCGAGCGAGCGCTCGAAGCCGTCGGGAGCGCGGCGGGTGATGTGGTCGTGGACAGCACCGTGCTCGTGCTCCTCGAGCGCATGAGCGCCGTCGCCGAGCTCATCGGGTTGCTGTCGCTACTCATCGCGCTCCCGCTTCTCTCTCTGGCCTGGATCTTCCAAGCGAACCTGGCGGGCCTACTCATGCTGAACGAGCGGAGGACGCTCGGCCTCCTCCGTCTCCGGGGCGTGCCGGGCCGGGCGCTCGGCCGCGCCTTTTTGATCGCCGTCGGGGTGGGCGGACTGGTGGGCGGATCGCTCGGGATCGTGACCGGTACCGCCGCCCCCGCGCTCATCTACGGCCGTGGCCGAATGCCTCCCGGGCTCCTGACCGAGCCGCGCGACCTCCTGATGTCGCTCGGGTTCCTGCTCGTGAGCCTGGTCATGGCGCTGGTCGTCGGGCGACGGCTCGTCCGCTACGCGACGACCATCTCACCCCTGGAGGCGTCTCGGCGCGTTGCCTCGAGTGAGCAGGCGCGAACGGATGTGCGCTTCGGTCCGCTCGAGCTACTCGCGACACTACTGGGGGCTTACACGCTCTCGAGCTGGATCTGGGGGTTCTCCTGGTCGTCGCGCTCGACGTCCTCTCTTGCGTGGGCCGCGGACCGCGCATTGGATTTCGCGGGGCTCCCGCTGTTCGTGTACGGCGTCGGGTGCCTAGTCGTGTCGCGGCGGCGGTGGATCCGCGGCCTACTCGAGCCCGTCGTGATTCCGATCGGCGGCCCTCTCGGCCCCCTCGCCGTGCGCCACATCGCGACCAAGCCTCATCGGACTGTCCTGTTTCTGCTGACGGTCGCGTTCATGGCGAGCGTCTCGCTCTATCCGACCGTAACCGCCCCCTCGTTCCAGGACCGAGCGGTGCGCGGTGCCCGGGTCGGTGTGGGTGGCGAGTGGCAGCTCACGTTCAACGCCCCTGAGCTCGGACCCGTGGGCGACGCAACGCGCTCTCTGGGCGAAGGCCTGGCAGCGCTGCGTCCCGGGACGGAGCGCCTGACGGGGGCCCTGGAGGACTTGCCGGGCGTGTCCGCGGTGCTCACCATGCCCGAGGTCATCCTGCAGGACCTCTACCTGCCGGGATACGGGCTTCGCGGAGTGCCTCTCTATCTGATCGAGGAGCCCGATCGGTACCTGCGCTTCGCCTATTCGGAGCCGGCGCTCGGAATCGGCGCGGCGTACGGCGATATCGTCGGCGCGCTGGGCGCCGGCTCCGTTGCGGTCTCGCCCGCCGTGGGCGAGTTCTGGGAGCTCTCACCGGGGTCGGTGCTGCCGCTGGGGCTCGATGGAGCGATGGGGAGCGTCGATGCCCCAGTGGCGGGGACGCTGGCGTTCCTCGCGGGCATGCCCATGCGCTCCGTCACTGATCGGGAGGGCTTGGTCGACGCGAGAATCGACTTCCTGAACACGCTCTTCCGGGGCAACGCCTACGTGGTGGGGGCGGCGGAGGACGCGCAGCTGGCGCGCATGACGGCCCTGATTCCCCGTGTCACCGTCATCGTGCGCGCAGAGGACGGGTCCGCCGCGTTTCGAGACGGAATGCTCCGGGCCCTTCCGGTGCCTCCCCTGGAGGTGCGCAGCTTGGACGAGGAAACGCGCAGAGTCGCGAGCGACATGTTCGTATACCTGGCCCGAGTCAACCTCAACCTTTATCTGCTCGGCGGCGTGCTCCTCGCGCTGGTGTCCATGCTCGCGATCGCGCTCGTCAACTACGCGGAGGACCGGCGCACGCTCGCGTTGATGCGTATCAGGGGGGCTTCATCGGGGCACGTCAGGCGCTTCGTGACTGCGCTCGTGCTCGCCCCTGCGCTACTCGGGTTGACGATCGGCGCGTGTGTTGCGCTGGTCGCGGGGTACGGACTGGCGAGCTACGTGTGGCGGCTCCGCGCCATGGAATCGGTGGTGGGGCTCCTGCCCACGCATCTCGTGATTTCCCCCGCGACCCTCGGCGTTCTGGTATTGGTTCTCGCCGCCGTGGGCGGCGCGGCGTGGGGCTTGGGCCGGTGGACGTTCCGCCGGACCGCCAGAGAGATGATCCAGGAGGCCTGATGGATTCAGCGCGCCGCGACGGATTCTTCAGCCAAGCGGGCCTCGGGGTCAGCGTCGCCGGACTGACGAAGCGATACCGGACGGCTGCGGAGGAGATCTACGCACTCCACGGGATCGACTGGGAGGTCGCGCCCGGAGACGCCGTCGCGATCATGGGCCCGAGCGGTTGCGGGAAGACGACCCTGCTGAACCTTCTGGCGGGCGTGGACCGAGCGTCCGGCGGATCCGTCGTCGTCGGTGGGGAGGACCTGACCCGGGCGCCCGAGCGTGCCCTGGAGGAGTATCGGCTGCTCCGGGTCGGATTCGTCTTCCAGCTCTTCAACCTCGTTCCCACCATCTCGGCGCTCGAGAACCTGGAAATGCCGATGATGATCCGCGGCGTGCCCGCCGACGAGCGGCGTGCCCGCGCCGAGAGCCTGCTGGCCACGGTCGGAATCGCGGAGAAGGCGGCGAAGCGTCCCGAGGAGCTGAGCGGCGGTGAGCAGCAGCGCGTCGCCGTCGCCCTGGCCTTGGCCAACGATCCAGCCCTGATCCTGGCGGACGAGCCGACCGGCAACCTCGACAGCGAGAACGCGATCGCGATCACTCGACTGCTGCTGTCGCTTTCCGCCGACCACGGGAAGACAGTGATCCTGGTCAGCCACGATGCTGCCGTCGTGCGACAGTTCCCGAAGGTGAGCGCGATGCGGGACGGGCGCTTCGTCAGGTCGGCCAATTCGGACGGCTAGCAGGCCCGCTCAGTCGCTCAAGGATCCGAGCAGTCCCTAGTATATCCGCACTGGTCGCAGATCAGCTTGCAGTGCGACTCGCGCATCGGGTGACCGCAGAGGTCGCAGACCGGTCCGCCCGGGGGCGGGGTAGGGGCGCCCCGCGGGGCGACGTCACTCCTCGGGGCCGCTTCGTCGCGCGCGGCAGGGGCTTCGGGTGGGACGGGCGTCGGCGTCTTCGTCGACGGCAGCCCCTCCTCGCCCTCGCTCACTCGTCCTCTCCGATCCCCTCGCTCATATAGCGCCGCGACAGCTCGACGTAGTGCTGGCCGCCGCCGCGAATCCATGAGGCATCGGCGTCCAAAGTCCGCTTCACTTTCCCGGGCACCCCCGCGACCAGGCTGCGGTCTGGGATCTCCGTCCCCTCCAGCACCACCGAGTTCGCCGCGATCACGCACTCGTTGCCAATGCGCGCGTTCTGTAGGATGACCGCATTCATGCCGATGACGGTGCGGTCGCCGATCGTACAGCACTCGAACTTGGCGCCGTGCCCGACGGTGACGTCGTCGCCCACGATGGTCGGGCCCCAGTGGCCGATGTGGATGACGCAGTTCTCCTGCACGCTGGTGCGCTTGCCGATGGTCACCCGGTGCGTCGGGTTGTCGCCGCGGATCACGGCGCCGAACCAGACGCTCGACTCCGCGCCAATCGTCACGTCGCCGATCACGACGGCCGTGGGAGCGAGAAACACGGACGGGTGAATGTCGGGCACCTTGCCGTTGAACGGGATGATGTGCGCCATCAGTCGGCGACCTCGGCCTCGGGCATGCTCGTGACGCGCGCTCGCACGACGTACGTCGGGGTGGCGTCCAGGATCTCGATCCGCACGCCCTTCGCTTCGAAGCTCGCCCCCTTCTTGGGCACGCTTCCCACCTCCTCGAGGATGAACCCGTTGAGCGACCGACTCTCCTCGTCCGGGATCTCGGTCCGGAGCTGGTCGTTCAGCGCGCGCACGTCGACCGTGGCGTCGGTCTCTACGGAGGTCGCGGACAGCACCACGAGCGGCTTCTCTTCCGGCGCATCCATCTCGTCCCTGATCTCCCCGACCAGCTCCTTCATCACGTCCTGGAGGGTGACGATACCGTCGGTGCCCCCGAACTCGTCGGCCACCACACCGACGTGCACGCGCCGGTCGCGGAAATCCTGCAGCAGCTTGGTGAGCGAGACCGCTCCAGGCACGAAGAACGGTGAGCGCGCGAGGTCGGCGAGCGTGAGCTTCCTGTCGCCGTTCACGTAGCGCTCGTACGCCTCGCGCACGTAGACGATGCCGGTCACGTTGTCGATGGTCTTGTGATAGACCGGCACGCGCGAGTAGGGCACGTCGGGGAGCGTCGCCACGACGTCCTCGAGGAGCGTGTCGTCACTCCAGGCGAAGATGTCCACGCGCGGCACCATCACGTCGTGCGCCGTCAGCTCGTCGAGCCGGAACGCGCGTTCGACCAAGCGGCTCTCCGCCGCTTCGATCACGCCTTCTTCCTCGCCGATCTCCTGGATCTCGCGCAGCTCGCGGTGCTCGGTGGTGAGCGACTCGCCCTCCTCGGACACGGCGGTCTCGGTCACCTGCACGATCGGTCGCGTGAGCGGGCGAGCCCAACGGGCGAGCAGGAGCAGCGCGGGCGCGGAGGTCAGCGCGATGCGCACGGGACCCCGTGCCGCGATCACGTGCGGCACGACGTCGGCCACGAGGTGCACTATGATGATGCCGAGGAGCATCAGCACGATCACGGGTCCGGCCGTTTGCCACCGATCGACGCCGAGCGCGACGACGATGCCGAACGCGCTGAAGTTGCAGAAGCGCGCGATCATGCGCGCGCTCGCACGCACGGTCACTTCGCTCTCGCGCACCTGCGCAAGAGCTTCAGCGCCGCGGAACCCCTCGCGCTCGAGCGTGCGCAGACGGGCCGGCGTGATCTGGAACGCGGCTGCCTGGGCCGTGGTCAAGATCCCCGAGCCCAAGAGCAGGAGGGCGGCCGCAGCCGCCGCGAGGGCTAGCATCGCGCCGAGGGCGCGCCCAACCTCGGGTTCAGGCCCAACCCTCGCTCTCCTGCAGTAGCTCGCGAATCACGTCGCGCGTCGTACGCCCGTCCGCCTCGGCCTCGAAGTTCAGCACGAGCCGGTGGGCGAGCACCGCGGGCGCCACCGCACGCACGTCGTCGTACGAAGGGATCGCGGCGCCGCGCGAAGCGGCCCGCGCCTTTGCTCCGAGCACCAGGAACTGCGAGGCGCGCGGACCGGCTCCCCATGCCACGTACTTCCGACAGACGCCAGCGGCTTCTGGCGATGGCCGCGTCGCGCGCGCCATGCGCACCGCGAAGGAAACCAGGGACGGTGGCGCCGGCACGCGACGCACCAGGTGCTGGAGGTCGATCAGCTCGCTCGCGGCGACCACCGGCTTCACCTCCGGCTCCTCATCGCCCGTGGTCCGCATGGCGATCTCCTCTTCCTCGTCCTTCGAGGGATAATAGATCGGCAGCTCGAACATGAACCGATCGAGCTGCGCCTCGGGCAGCGGGTACGTGCCCTCTTGCTCGATGGGGTTCTGCGTGGCCAGCACGAAGAACGGGGGCGGGAGCGTGTACGTGTCGCCCGCCGCGGTGACCGCGCGCTCCTGCATGGCCTGGAGGAGTGCGGCCTGCGTCTTCGGCGGCGTGCGGTTGATCTCGTCCGCCAGCACGACATTGGCGAAGATCGGCCCCTTCACGAACCGGAAGACGCGGCGGCCCGTCGTCCGATCCTCCTCGATCACCTCGGTGCCGGTGATGTCCGTGGGCATGAGGTCCGGGGTGAACTGGATGCGGCTGAACTGCAGGTCGAGCGCTTCGGCCAGCGTCTGCACCAGCAGTGTCTTGGCGAGCCCGGGAACACCGACCAGGAGCACGTGCCCGTTGGCCAGGAGGGCCGTGAGGAGCTCGTCGACCACGTCCCGCTGGCCGACGATCCGCTTCTCGATTTGCGCCCGCATGGACTCCGAAACCTCGGCGGTGCGCTCGAGGAGCTCGACGTCGCGGTCGGCGAGCGTCGCTGCTGGAGGGGTCATCTGGCTCCCGGTTGGGTGGGGGCGAACAATAGGGCCCCGTTTTCCCGGCCGTCAACCTGCCCCCGAGGCGCCGATCGGCCCGCAAAACGCGCGGAGAACCGCGCTTGCGCTTTTTTTCACAAGGGCTAGTTTTCCCTGGCCTACGGCGGATAATGTGAGGTCGGCCATGGCTGAAGAAGGGAAGGGCGGCGACCCGGAAGGGATGTGGTCGCAGACGGGGCGCTACTCGGGGTTCGGCCTCACGTGGGCCCTCTCCGTCCTGGCCTTCTTGTTCGCGGGGATGTGGTTGGACCGGCGGATCGGCACCGAGCCGGTCCTCATGATCGCCGGCGCGTTTCTCGGGGCAGGCGCCGGCTTCTACTACCTCTACTACCACCTCGTGATCGAACCCCGCCAGCGCAGCGCAGGCGACGGAGGCGACAGGAAGTGAGCGCCTAGATGAGGTACGCGGCTTCCGCCACGGTGTTGATGGTCGTCCTCACCCTCGGGCTCTGGCCCATCCTGGCCCCGCAGGACCGCCCGTACGTCGCACTGGCGGCGCTCGTCGCCCTCCTCGTCCAGGTCCCGGCGTTCGCGATCCTCATCCGCTACCGGGGGCAGGTGAACGGCTTCCTGTCCGCGATGATCGGTGGCATGGCCCTGCGGGCTCTGGCGGTGCTCGGCGTGGCCGCGTTCCTCATCTTGTCCGGAAGCCAGAGCATCGCCGCGACGCTCCTGGCGCTCGTGTCGTTCCTCTTCGTCCTGCTGCTGCTCGAGTCCGTGCACTTCAAGAGCCGGCCCAAGGGAGTCGCGTAGTCGATGAAGCTCCTCGGTTTGATGAGCATGATCCAAGGAGGGCAGTCGGCTGCGTCCTCCGGCGGAGCTTCCGAGAGCCCCGACGTCGCGGGTATGCTCCTCCACCACTTGTTGGACGCACCCGAGGTCGAGTTCACGATCCTCGGCCGCGGATTCGTGTGGCATCTGCCGCAGTTCGCGCCGATCCACATCGGGGGCCTGACGATCGACCTCTCGCCCACCAAGCACGTCGTGTTCCTCGTGCTCGCGGCGATTCTGTGCCTCGCGGTCTTCATCCCCGTGGCCGGCGCGCTCAAGAAGCGCGGCACGAACAAGGCGCCCACCGGCTTCGCGAACGCGGTCGAGGCGCTCGTGATCTACTTCCGCGACGAGATCGTGCGCAGGAACATCGGCCACGGAGCCGATGGCTACACGGGCTACATCCTGTCGCTCTTCTTCTTCATCCTCTTCATGAACATGATGGGCCTGATTCCGTTCGGTTCCACGGCGACGGGCAACTTCATGGTGACCGGGGCTCTCGCGGCCGTCACCCTCGTGGTGGTGGAGATCAGCGGGATGCGCGCGCTCGGCTTCAAGGGGTACCTGGGCACGATCTTCGTCATCCCGCATGGGATCCACCCGGTGGGTGCGGCGGTCATGACCGCGATCCTCGCGCCCGTGGAGCTGCTGGGTAAGATCGCGCGGCCCTTCGCGCTCATGGTCCGTCTCTTCGCGAACATGATGGCGGGGCACACGCTCGTGCTCTCGCTGCTCGGCATGATCTTCTTGTTCGCTTCCGTGGGACCGATGCGGCACGGGATCGCGGCCGCCTCGTTTGCGATGGTGTGTGCGATCATGCTGCTCGAAGTCTTCGTAGCGCTCCTGCAGGCGTTCATCTTTTCGATGCTCACGGCGGTCTTCATCGGCATGGTCCGCACGGCGCATCACTGATTTCACCCGTCGTCACGACGACAACTCAAGGAAGCCAAAATGCTCTACGGTATGCTCGCGTTCTTCCAGGATGCAGCCAGCTCGGGAATGGCTCCCGGCTCGCTCGGTCAGCTCGGCGCGGGTCTCGGTGCGGGACTGGCGGCGATCGGCGCAGGCATCGGCATCGGTCAGATCGGCAACGGCGCGACGCAGGGTATCGCACGTCAGCCCGAGGCCGCCCAGCAGATCCAGGGCGCCGCGCTGATCCTGGCCGCGTTCATCGAAGGCGTGGCGCTCTTCGCGGTCATCGTCGCGATCATCTACAAGTTCGTCGCGTAAGCGACACTCCGATGACGAACGTCGGTCGGATCGCCGGCTTCGGGCGCCTGTTGGGGCTCGGACTCGCGCTCGCGCCTGCTCCGCTGTGGGCGCAGGGCGGCGAGGGCGGCGGCGGAGTGTACGACATCAACGCCGGACTGAGCTTCTGGACGCTCCTCGTGTTCGCGGCGCTGGTCTTCCTGCTCAGCAAGCTCGCTTGGGGTCCGATCGTCAAGCTGGTGGACGCTCGCGAGAAGGGGATCCAATCCGCGATCGATCAGGCGGCCGCCAAGAACGCCGAGGCGGCCAAACTGCTCGAGGAGCACCGCGCGCAGATCGCGGATGCGCGTCGCCAGGCGAGTGAGTTGATCGCCGAGGGTCGGGCGGCCGGCGAGAACGTGCGCAAACAGATCGAGGAGAAGGCCCGCGTCGAGGCCCAGGGTATGGTCGACCGGGCGCGCGGCGAGATCGAGCGCGAGCGCGACGCGGCCATCCAGGCGCTCCGCAAGGAGTCGGTGGATCTGGCACTCGCCGCGGCGTCGCGGCTGATGCAACAGAACCTGGATCAGGCGAAAGACCGCTCGCTCGTCGAACGGTACTTGGCCGAGCTGGGTGAGACGAAGTCCGGGGACAAGAAGGGGGCGAGGGCGTGAGAGACGTCACCGTCTCGAAGAACTACGCCGAGACGCTCTTCGCGCTCGGCAACAAGCACGGCGCCATTCAGGAGTACGGCGCCGCGCTGGATACGGTCGCGCGTCTGCTCGACGAGGATCCGCGCTTCCGCATCTTTCTCGAGACGCCCCGCATCGAGGACGAGGCGCGCAAGCGCGTCGTCAAGAAGGCCTTCGCCGACGCGTTGCCGAAGAACGTCGTGAACTTCGTGCTCGTCACGATCGACAAGCGACGCCAGCGGCTGCTGCGCGAGATCTCGCGGCAATACAACGCGCTCGTCGATGCGCATTTGAACCGAGAGCACGTGGAGGTCACGCTCGCGCGCGCGGCCGATCCGGCGACGGAGACGCTGATCGCGAGTCGGCTGTCCAGCGTGCTCGGCAAAGAGGCGATCCCGCACTTCCGGGTGAAGCCCGACATCATCGGTGGGCTCGTCGTACGGACGAGCGACACCATCTACGACGGATCGGTGCGGAGGCGGCTCGACGGCCTGCGCCGTCAGCTGCTGAAGGCTCGCGTCTGAGCGACTTCCTCCACCACCGATCCCTACACATCAGGACGAGACGCTAGACATGGCCAACCAGTCCCAGCTCCGGGCCGGCGAGATCAAGGACGTCCTCCTCACCGAGATCGAGAAGTACGAAGAAGAGCTGCACGCCGAGGAGATCGGCGAGGTACTCGAGGTGAAGGACGGCATCGCGCGCATCTACGGCCTCACGAAGGCGATGGCCTCGGAGATGCTCACGCTCACGTCGGCAGAGAGCGGCGAGTCGGTGACCGCGCTCGCGCTGAACCTCGAAGAGGACAACATCGGCGCGGTGATCATGGGCGAGTGGACCGGCCTGCACGAGGGCGATCAGGTGCAGCGCACGGGCCGCGTGCTCGACGTGAACGTCGGCAAGGGATACCTCGGTCGCGTCATCGACCCGCTTGGAAACCCGCAGGACGGACTCGGCCCGATCGACGGCATCGAAGGGCGCCGCCAGATCGACATCGTCGCCCCCGGCATCGTGAAGCGTCAGCCGGTGAAGGAGCCGCTGCAGACCGGCATCAAGGCCATCGATTCGATGATCCCGATCGGTCGCGGCCAGCGCGAGCTCATCATCGGCGACCGCGGCACGGGCAAGACTGCGGTAGCGGTGGACACGATCATAAACCAGAAGGGCACCGGCGTCATTTGCGTCTACTGCGCCATCGGTCAGCGCGCCGGTAAGGTCCGCGCGGTGGTGGAGACGCTGCGTGAGCACGGCGCGCTCGAGTACACGATCGTCGTCACCGCGAGCGCGTCCGACCCGGCGCCCATGCAGTACATCGCGCCGTACTCGGCGACCGCGATGGCCGAGCACTTCATGTGGAGCGGCAAGCACACGCTGGTGGTGTACGACGACCTCTCCAAGCAGGCGCAGGCGTATCGGCAGCTCTCGCTGGTGCTCCGCCGCCCGCCGGGCCGCGAGGCGTACCCGGGCGACGTGTTCTACTTGCACTCGCGTCTGCTCGAGCGCGCGGCCAAGCTCTCCGACGAGCACGGCGGCGGCTCGCTGACGGCGCTCCCGATCATCGAGACGCAGGCCGGCGACGTGTCCGCGTACATCCCGACCAACGTGATCTCGATCACGGACGGCCAGATCTTCCTCGAGCCCGACCTGTTCTACTCGGGCGTGCGGCCGGCGGTGAACGTCGGCATCTCGGTGTCGCGCGTGGGCGGCAACGCACAGACCAAGGCCATGAAGTCGGTGGCCGGGCGCCTGCGCCTCGACCTGGCTCAGTTCCGTGCGCTGGAGGCGTTCGCGCAGTTCGGCTCGGACCTCGACGCGGCCACGCAGCGGCAGCTCGCGCGCGGTGAGCGCACGGTCGAGATGCTCAAGCAACCGCAGTACCAGCCGATGCCGATGGAGAACCAGGTCGCCGTGATCTTCGCAGTGACGAACGGCTACCTCGACCAGATCGACGTCGAGCGGGTGCGGCAGTGGGAGCTCGGCTTCCACCAGGCGCTCGCGGCGAAGCATCCGCAGATCCTCGCGGGCATCCGCGAGAAAAAGGCGATCTCCGACGAGGCCAAGGCCGAGCTGATCCGCGCGATCGAGGCGTACAACGCCACGTTCGCGGCGGAGCAGGAGCGCGGGGCACCCGCTGCCGCAGGCAGCGGGTCGGCTGGGGCCAAGGCCTGAGGAGCTGACCGGTGGCCGGAGCGAGAGAAGTCAAACGGCGCATCAAGTCGGTCGAGAACACCCGACAGATCACGCGCACCATGGAGCTGGTCGCGACCTCGAAGCTCAAGCGCGCGACCGACCGGGTGCACGCTGCCCGTCCTTACGCGCAGGGCCTGCAGGAGATCGTGTCCGGGCTCTACTCGCCGGCGCTGGCCGAGCAGTACCCGATCCTGCGGCGCCCCGACACCGTGAAGCGTGCAGCGGTGCTCCTGCTCACGGCGAACCGCGGGCTCGCCGGCGGCTTCAATGCGAACCTGATCCGCCAGGCGCGCCAGCAGCTCGAGGCGCTCCGCGCCAAGGGCGTCGAGACCGAGCTGCACATCGCCGGCAAGAAGGGCATCGCCTACTTCAAGTTCCGGGGCGAGCCCATGTTGACGCAGCGCACGGACATCGGAGACCGTCCGACCGTAGAGGATGCCGAGTCGCTCATCGGCCCGATCCGCGCGCGCTTCGAGTCGGGGGAGATCGACGCGCTCTTTCTGGTGAGTTCGCAGTTCAGGTCGGCGATGTCGACGCCGCCGCACACGCGGGAGCTGCTGCCGATCCAGACCGAGAAGGGTGCCTCGTCGGCCGACGTGTACATCCTGTCGCCGAGCGGGGACATGATCCTGGAGAGGATCCTCCCGGCGTGGGTGCGGAACGCCGTGTATACCGCGCTCGTGGAGAACGCCGCCGCGGAGCAGGGCTCGAGACGCACGGCCATGAAGAACGCAACCGACAACGCCGGCGAGGTGCTCGAGCACCTCACCCGCACGTACAACCGGGCCCGTCAGGCCCAGATCACGCAGGAGATCGCCGAGATCGTCGGCGGCTCCGCAGCGCTCGAATAGAGGATTCCAAATGGCTCAGAAGACTGGGAGCGTCGTGCAGGTCATCGGACCCGTGCTCGACGTCGAGTTCGCCGCCGAAGATCTGCCCGAGATCTACAACGCGCTCAAGCTCGAGACGACCAACGAGGCCGGACAGACCATCTCCGTCGTGGCCGAGGTGCAGCAGCACATCGGCCGCGGCCAGGTGCGCGCGGTGTCGATGTCCTCGACCGACGGCGTGACGCGCGGCATGAAGGTCGTCGACACCGGCGCCGCCATCTCGGTGCCGGTCGGCGAGCCCGCTCTCGGCCGCATCCTGAACGTGCTCGGCGAGCCCGTGGACGAGATGGGCCCCGTGGGCGGTGAGGGCGCCAAGCTCGAGCGCTGGCCGATCCACCGACTCGCGCCGCGCTTCGACCAGCTCGCGCCCAAGACGGAGATCTTCGAGACGGGCATCAAAGTCGTCGACCTGCTGGCCCCGTACGTGAAGGGCGGCAAGACCGGACTATTCGGGGGAGCGGGCGTCGGCAAGACCGTCATCATCATGGAGCTGATCAACAACATCGCCACCGAGCACGGTGGCCGCTCCGTGTTCTGCGGTGTGGGCGAGCGTACGCGCGAGGGCAACGACCTCTGGCTGGAGATGAAGGAGTCGGGCGTGCTCGCGTCGACGTCGCTCGTCTATGGCCAGATGAACGAGCCGCCGGGGGCGCGTCTGCGCGTCGGCCTCTCGGGCCTCACCATGGCCGAGTACTTCCGCGACGTCGAAGGCCAAGACGTGCTCCTCTTCATCGACAACATCTTCCGCTTCACCCAGGCGGGCTCCGAGGTATCGGCGCTCCTCGGCCGCATGCCGAGCGCGGTGGGGTACCAGCCGACGCTGGGCACCGAGATGGGTGAGCTGCAGGAGCGCATCACCTCGACGGGCCAGGGCTCCATCACGTCGGTGCAGGCGATCTACGTGCCTGCCGACGACCTCACGGACCCGGCGCCCGCGACCGCCTTCTCGCACCTGGATGCGCAGACCGTGCTTTCCCGCGCGATCGCCGCGCAGGGCATCTATCCTGCGGTGGACCCGCTCGACTCCTCCTCGCGCATCATGGACCCGCAGTTCGTCGGTGAGCGGCACTACAAGGTCGCCACGACCGTGCAGGCGATCCTGCAGCGCTACAAGGACCTCCAGGACATCATCGCGATCCTCGGCATGGACGAGCTCACCGAAGAAGACAAGATCACCGTCGGGCGCGCGCGACGGATTCAACAGTTCCTCTCGCAGCCGTTCGCGGTCGCCGAGGCGTTCACCGGCATCAAGGGCCAGTACGTTAAGCTCGAGAACACCATCGAGTCGTTCGAGCGTGTGGCCGGTGGCGAGTTCGACCACTTCCCCGAGCAGGCGTTCTACATGCAGGGTGGCATCGACGGCGTGATCGCCGAGGCCGAGCGCCTGGCGAAGGTGACCTGATGGCGCTGCGCGTCCGCGTCGTCTCGCCCGACCGCGTCGTCTTCGACGGCGAGGCCTCGGCCGTGGTGGCGCCCGCCTGGGACGGCCAGGTCGGCATCCTGCCCAAGCATGCGCCCATGTTGGCGCTGGTCGGCGTGGGGAAGCTCGACGTCGACCGGCCGGGCGGTGGGAGCGACACGTTCCACGTCGCCGGTGGTGTGCTCAAGGTCGAGCGCGACCAAGTGACCGTGCTCACCGAGTATGCCGGCACCGAGCCGCCCAAGGTGGTCCCGCGCGAGGCGATCGTGTTCCCGGAGGACGCCGAGGGGTAGGCCGCCCGCTTGCGCCTGGACCTGCACGTTCACAGTAAGGCCTCGGACGGCTCCTGGTCGCCCGAGGCCGTCGTGCGTGGGGCCGCGAGAGGCGGGCTGCACGTGCTCGCCCTCACCGATCACGACAACACCGCGGGGTTCGCGGCGGCTGCGGCGGTGGGGCGGGAGGTCGACGTCCAGGTCGTCCCGGCGCTCGAGGTGAGTTCGACTTATCAGACGCGCGACGTGCACGTGCTCGGCTACTTCGTGGATCCCGACGCGCGCGCGCTCGCGGAGCACGCAGGGCGGGCCGGCCGCCGCCGCCACGAGCGCATGCACCAGATGCTCGAGCGCTTACGTGCCCGCGGCATCGACGTGTCGATGGCCGCCGTCGAGGAGGCCGCGGGTCCGGCGCGCGCAGTCGTCGGGCGCCCGCACCTCGCGCGCGCGTTGGTCGCCGCTGGATACGCGTCGTCGGTGCCCGACGCGTTCGACTGCTTCATCGGTGACCAGCACGAAGCGTTCGTGCCCACCGCGCTGCTCGAGCCCGTGGAGGCCGTCGAGCTCATCTTGGCGGCGGGCGGCGTGCCCATGTGGGCGCACCCGCCGGGCGACCTCGTCGACGGTTTGCTACCTGCGCTGATACGCGCCGGCCTGCGCGGCCTAGAGGTCTACCGTCCGCGTAGTCAGCGCACCGACATCGTGCGCCTCGAGGGGATTTGCAGGACGAGCGGGCTCCTCATGTCCGGCGGCTCCGACTGGCACTCTCCGGACGGCGGAGCTTCACTCGGTGACTTCTGGGTCGATCACGACGAGGTCGGAGGGCTGCTCGCGGCGGGGGGGATGTAGGGGGCGTCTACGGCGTGTACTCCAGCGGCGCCCCCGGCCCGAGCGGGAGCCCCAGCGTCACCCAGACCGTGAACATCAAGCCCCAGCCGATCAAGAAGACGACCGAGTAGGGGAGCATCGCCGAAATCAGCGTGCCGATCCCGGACCGTCGGTCCCACTTCTGCGCGAACGCGATGATCACGGGGAAGTACTGCATGAGCGGCGTGATGATGTTCGTGGAAGAGTCGCCGACCCGGTACGCTGCCTGCACCAGCTCCGGCGAGTAGCCCAAGAGCATGAGCATGGGGACGAACACGGGAGCCATGATCGCCCACTTCGCCGACGCGCTGCCGATGAAGAGGTTGATCGACGCGGTGACCAGGATGAACCCGAGCAGGAGTGGGGTGCCCGAAAGGCCTATGGCCTGCAGTCCCTCGGCACCGTTGATGGCGATGATGAGCCCGACGTTCGACCAATTGAAGTAGGCGATGAACTGCGCCGCGAAGAACGCGAGCACGATGTAGCTGCCGAGCACGGACACGCCCTGGGCAGACATCTTGGCGACGTCCTTGTCAGAGCGGATGGTGCCCGCTGCGACTCCGTACGCGACCCCGAGCACGAGAAACGACGCCATGAGGATCGGCACGATGCTCGCCAGGAACGGCTGGATCTGCAGGTAGTAGGGCTGACCGGCCGCCACCGCCTCGGGGTTCCGCAGCAGGCCGTTCGAAGGCACCACCAGGATCGCGAGTGTCGCCACGATCACGAGCCCTGCGATCCCCGCGGCGCGCAGCCCGCGCCTCTCCGCATCGGTGAGCTCGCCGGCACCCACCTCCGGCACGTCGGTCGCCTGGCTCTTGTCCCACACGCCCATGCGCGGCTCGACGAAGCGGTGCGTGACGAACGTTCCCAGCGCCGTGAGCAGGAAGACCGCGGCGACCATGAAGTAGTAGTTCGCCGTCGGGAGCACCTCGTAGCCGGGGGCCACGAGCTGCGCTGCCTGCGTGGAAAGCCCGGACAGGAGTGGGTCGAGGGAGGTGATGAGCAGGTTGGCGCTGAAGCCGCCCGAGACCCCGGCGAACGCGGCGGCCAGGCCGGCGAGCGGATGGCGTCCCACGGAGGCGAAGACGAGCGCCCCCAGGGGGGTGAGCACCACATAGCCCGCGTCGACGGCCATGCTGCTCATGACGCCCGCGAACACCACGGTGGCCGTGAGCAACGACTCGGGCACGGCGCTGACCAGGCGCCGCAGCGCCGTGCCGACGAGGCCGCTGTGCTCCGTGACGCCGATGCCGATGATCACGACGATCACGAGCCCGAGCGGCGGGAAGGCCGTGAAGTTCGCCACCGCTTGCGTGAACATGCGGCGGATCTGCTCCGCGCTGAGCAGGTTCACCGGCGTGACCGTCTCGCCGGTGCCGGGGTGCACCGCGGAGACGCCGAGCACGGTCACCAGCCACGACACGAGCACTGCGCCCAGGGCGAGCAGCGCGAACAGGGTGATGGGATCGGGGAGCTTGTTGCCGATGCGCTCGACGGCGTCCAAGAGCCGTAGCAGCAGGCTGCGGCGCTCGGCGACGGTGGCGTTCTCCATGAGACGGGCCTCGCCAAGGACGGTGGTCGGGAGGCGGCAAGATATCACCCGAAAGCGGCGTCGCGCCTGCGGGACGGTGTGGTCGTCAGTCGCGGCTGCGCCAGGGGGTGAGCAGGCCGCGTACCGCCACCCCCGGATCGGCGGCGGCCATGACGGCTCCGACGACCGCGACGCCCGCTGCATGCGTGGTCGCCACCTCGGCCGAGCGCTCGACCGTGATGCCGCCGATGCCCACGACGGGCACCTCCACCGCGCGCGCCACCCTGTCGAGCCCCGCGAGGCCGATGACGTCGCCCGCATCGGCCTTGGTGGACGTGGCGTACACGGCGCCGCAGCCGATGTAGTCGGCGCCGTCGAGGACGAGCTGTTTCGCCGCCGCGGGGTCGTCGGTGGACGCGCCGATGAGAAACCCCGCGCCCATGGCGCGCCGCGCGGCGGCCACCGGCAAGTCGTCCGGGCCGAGGTGCACGCCGTCAGCCCCCAGTGCGAGCGCGACGTCGAGCCGATCGTTCACGAACACGAGCGCGCCGCGCTCACGCGCGAGCGGGAGGACCGCCCGGCCGAGCTCGAGCAGCTCGCGCGCCGATACCCCCTTGGCGCGCAATTGCACAGCCGGCTTGCCTGCGGCGAGCGCCGCCGCGACGACTTCGGTCACCAACCGCGGCCGGGCCAGCTCCGGGTCCGTGATGACGATGAGGCGGAGTCGCCGCGCCAGCTCCGCAGGAGTCTGCCGCTTCAGCTGCGCCCCGCCGCGGCGCGCGCGCGACCGACGGCCTCGTTGTGCTCGGCGAGTGAGCGCGTGAAGAGGTGCGTGCCGTCGGGCCACGCCACGAAGTACAAGTAGTCGTCGGTGGGGTGGAGTGACGCATCGATCGCCAGCTCGCCGGGTGAGCCGATAGGGCCGGGCGGAAGACCCGCCTGCGTGTACGTGTTGTACGGATGCGTAGCGACGGAGTCGATCGCCGCGAACAGCAGACGTTCGCGGTACCCGCCGAGCGCGTAGAGCACGGTCGGGTCGGCCTGGAGCAGCATGCCGAGCGCGAGGCGATTCGTGTAGACGCCCGCGATGCGTGGCATTTCTTCGGAGCGGCGTGCCTCCGCCTGCACGATGGACGCGAGCGTCATGATCTCTGCCTCCGTCCGCTCCAGCGAGTCGAGGCGGGCGCGGCGCGCCGGCGTCCAGATCGCGTGATAGCGCGCGACCATGGCCTCGAGCATGGCGCGCGGCGAGACGCCGCGTGCGAAGTGGTACGTGTCGGGGAAGAGATATCCCTCGAGCCCCGGCCCAGGCACCCCGAGCTCGGCATCGAGTCCGCGCGTGGCGAGCAGCGCGGATACCTCGTCGACGGGTGCTCCGGACAGCTCGGCGATGCGCGGTGCGATCTGCGCGAGCGTGAAGCCTTCCGGAATGACGAGCGGCTCGGTGACCACCTCACCGCGCGTGATCGTGCCGAGCGCGGTCATCCACGAGCTGCGCTCCCGCAGGACGTATGGTCCAGACTTGATCGCGCGGTCCGCACGAAGTGCGCGCGCGAACACCACGAATGCGGGCCGTGCGCGGATCACTCCACGCGCGGACAGAGTATCCGCCACTTGGCTGAGTGTGGCGCCCTCGGGAACGGTGAACGCCAGGGCTGCCCCTGGCCGCCAGGTGGCCACGGCCGCGACCACGAGCGCGGCGGTGAGACCGGCCAGCCAGGTCGCCCACGCCCGCCAATTCGGCCGCTTCACGGCGTGCGTCGTCATCGAGCGTTCCTCACCTGGCGATCTGGGGCGCGTCCAGCCACGCCTGCAAAATGAGCTGCGCCGCGGCCGCGTCCACCCGCTCCTTCTTCTCGCGCTCGCGCTTCGGCAGCCCCGACGTGCGCACGGCCTGCTGGGCGCGCACGGAGGTCAGCCGCTCGTCCACGAACGAGACGCCGACTCCCAGCCGCTCGCCGAGGCGCGTGCCGACGGCGCGCACTTCCTTGCACCAGTCGTTCTCCTCGCCCTTGAGGTTCAGCGGCAGGCCGACGACGACGTGCTCGACACCGAGCGATCTACCGATGCGCGCCATTTCCGCGATCGGCGCGCGCTTGCCTTCGCGACGCTGCAGGGTCTCGAGCGGCGTCGCGACCGTACCGGTAGGATCGCTCACGGCGAGGCCGACCCGTTTCACACCGAAATCCACGCCCAACGCACGCATTCCGCTCAGAGCCCTGCGAGCGCTCCGTCGAGGTTGTCAGATTCCAGGAGCCGCCCGTACAGCTCGTGGATCGCGCCCTCGGAGCCGAACACGAACCGGCACGCATCACCTCCACGAGAGCGACACCCGACCTCGAGCACGGCGACCGGGCCGCCTGCCAGCTCCGTCAGCAGGCCAGACAGGAAGCCCGCGCTGAAGTGGCAGCTCGCGTCCGGGCCGTGCTCGCCCACCGAGGCCTCCGCCCAGTCCGTGCTGGACAGAACGCCGACCGCCTGGTGCGGCCGGGTGTGCCGAAGTGAGCCCCACCCACGTTTGCCGAAGAAGTCGGAGAGCCGAGTCCAGAACGCATCCTCGCCGAGGGAGGTGCCGTCCCCGACGCTGCCCGCGAGAGCAGGGGCCGCGGCTGCGCCTGCCGCGTATCCCGCGTGGTGCAGCGCGTGCACGGTGGGGAGCGCACCTGCCTCCTTCTCGAGGTAGGCCCTGAGCGAGCCGAATGCGGTCGCCGGGATGGCTATCTCGCGCAGGGTCGCACCCTTCGAAGTCATCGAGTCTCCTGTCTCGTCGCACGTGCGTGGCTTGGCTAATATAGGTAGTAGGAGCGCGCACCACCTGGGAGAGGGCCCATGGAAGAGGAACGGGAGCGTCAGGTCTTCAGCTTCGTGTCTGGACTGCTGCTCGGCGCGATCATCGGCGCGGGCGTGGCCTTGCTCACCGCCCCCGATTCGGGACGCCGCACGCGCAAGCGCCTCAAGCGCGCCGCAGTCGGCCTCAAGGACTCGGCGGCGCATCGGCTCGACGACATCGCCGAGGAAGTGAAGGGCAAGGTCGACGAGGTCATCGAGAGCGCGCGCACCCGCATCGTGAGCTGACCGCGCAATCCGATGATCCCCGCACGGATCATCGAGCAGAAGCGCGACGGCGGCGTACTCCGCGCCGCTGACCTCGCGGCCTTTCTCCAGGGATACCTGCGCGGGGAGGTGCCCGACTACCAGATGGCGGCATTCCTCATGGCCGCGTATCTGCGCGGGCTCGACGACACCGAGACCGACGTGCTCGTGCGCTGCATGCTCGAGTCGGGGAGCACCCTCGACCTCGCACACCTGCCCGGGCCTCGAGTCGACAAGCACTCGACCGGGGGCGTGGGCGACAAGGTCTCGCTGGCGCTCGCGCCGCTCGCCGCCGAGCTGGGTCTCTTCGTGCCCATGTTGGCGGGGCGGGGACTCGGTCACACGGGAGGCACGCTCGACAAGCTCGAGGCGATTCCTAGATTCAGGACTGATCTCTCGGCGGCGCGCTTCAAGGAAGTGGTGAAGAAGGTCGGCTGCGCCATCATGGGGCAGACGACTGAGATTGCCCCGCTCGACCGCAGGCTGTACGCGATGCGGGACGTCACCGGCACGGTGTCGTCGATCCCGCTGATCGCTGCGAGCATCATGAGCAAGAAGCTCGCCGAGGGCTTGACCGGCCTCCTGCTGGACGTGAAGGTCGGCTCGGGCGCATTCTTGCCCGAGGAGGCGCGCGCCCGTGAGCTCGCCGAGAAGATGGTCGCCATCGGCGCCGCGCGCGGCCTGCCCACCGTTGCGCTCTTGACAGCGATGGACCGCCCGCTGGGCGTCGCCGTCGGCAACGGACTCGAGGCCGAGGAGGCGATCCTGTGTCTGCGTGGGGAAGGACCCGCCGACCTGCGTGAGCTCGTGGTCGCGCAGGCCGCGGAGATGGTGCGGCTCGGGTTTCCGGACCTGACGCCGGACGCCGCGCGCCGGAGGGCGGAGGGGGCGCTCGGCTCGGGCGCCCCCCTCGAGCGGTTCCGACGCATGGTCGAAGCCCAGGGCGGCGACGCTTCGATCCTCGACCGCCCCGAGCGGCTTCGCACCGCACCCGTGCAAGTCGATGTGCGGGCCCAGCAGGCGGGTACGGTGCTCGAGGTGGCGCCGCGACCTCTGGGGGAGGCGCTGATCGCACTGGGCGGTGGGCGCACGATGATGCATCAGCCCGTGCACCCCGGCGTGGGCTTCGAGGTGCGCGTGGCGCCCGGCGACGCGGTGGCGAAGGGCGACCTGCTCGGGGTGGTGCACACGAAGGACGAGGCGGGCGCCGCGCTCGCCGTGGAGGCGGTGCGGGGCGCCGTGCGCATCGGCGCGCCGGGCGAGGAGGTCGTCCATCGGCCTTTGATTTGCGGCCGCGTCGACCGTCCGAAATAGCCGTCCCCGGGAGCGGATCGGCTCCCGCGCCCTACCTCAGTCGCGGGACTCTGAAGCGCCGCTCGGAGCGGTCGCAGAGCTCGGTCGGCTCGGTCCCGGGGATGTAGTACTCCATGTACTGATCCTCCACCGGGCACCAGCGGGAGGCCAAGTCGCCGGTGAGTCGATCGACGAGCACCGCGTTCAGGCCTGGATGTGGTCCCCACGGTGAGGGTATCGGGAGGAGCGGATCGACACCCTCGACGCCGTTCGGCTCGTCCGCCTCGACCCCGTAGTAGACGCGCCGCATGAAGTTGCCCCACACGGGAGCGGCGAGTCCGCCGCCGGTGCCCATTCCGCCTGCGAAGATCGGCTGCGGCGTATCCATGCCGAACCAGACGGTCGCGAGCAGGTTGGGCGTGAAGCCGGCGAACCAGGCGTCGGTGCCTTCGTTGTTCGTGCCCGTCTTGCCGGCGGCCGCCACCTCGTAGGGGAGGCCAGCGACCACGCGGACCGCGTTGTACCCCGTGCCCCGACGCACCACGTCCTCGAGCATCGATACCATCACTCGGCTCACCAGGCTGTCGAGCACCACCGTGCGCTCGGGTTGCGGCTCCCAGATCACGTTCCCCTGCGAGTCCTCCACGCGCAGGATGGGGAAGGGCTCCACCTTGGTGCCCAGGGTGGGGAACGCGGAGTACGCCTCGGCCATGTCGAGGAGCAGTACCTCGTTGGCCCCGATGGTCGTGGACGGGAAGCGCTCGATCTCGGTGCTGATCCCCATGCGGCGTGCGGTCTGGGCGACGGTCTCGAGGCCGACCTCTTCGCCGAGCTTGATCGCCACCATGTTGATCGAGCTGTTCAGGGCCTCGCGGATCGTGATCGGTCCCCGGAACTCTGGCTCGAAGTTCGACGGCCGCCAGTCGTCGCCCGTGAGCTGCGGGAGCACGACCGGCCCGTCCACGACGATGTGTGAGGCTGGGATCCCGCTCGCGATCGCGGCCGTGTACACGAACGGCTTGAACGTGGAGCCGGCCTGGCGGAGCGCCTGGCGGGCGCGGTCGAACTTGGACTGCTCGAAATCGCGTCCGCCGACGAGCGCCTTCACGTGCCCTGTGAGCGGGTCGAGCGCGACGAATGCTCCTTGCAGATAGGGCGTCTCGCGCGGGAACGAGGTCACCGTATCGAACTCCGCGTACTTCGCGTGCTGGAAGCGCGCGTCCTCCTCGGTCCTGGCCCAGCCCTGCTCCATGGCGGTCTGAGCCATCCGCTGCATGTCGATGTCGAGCGTGGTGTAGACGCGATAGCCACCCCGGTAGATCTCGTCACCGTATTTCGAGTCGAGGATCTGTCGCACCCACTCCTCGAAGTAGGGCCCGACGGACGCGACCACTCCCTCGGGCTCCTCCGTCGGGAGGGGGAACTCCATCCAACCCGCGGCTTCGTCGACGGTGATGTACGCTTCGTCCGCCATGCGTCGCAGCACGAGGTCGCGGCGGGCCTTGGCGCGCTCGGGGTTGCGGAATGGATCGTACGCACCAGGACGGTTCAGGATGGCCGCGAGCAGGGCGGCCTCCGCGGTGTTCACGTCGGTGAGGTTCTTGCCGAGATAGTTGCGGGCGGCGTTCTGTAAGCCATAGCCGCGGCCCATGTAGATCTCGTTGAGGTACGCCTCCAGGATCTGGTCCTTGGTGTAGGACCGCTCGAGGTCGAGCGCGACCTGGACCTCCTTGAGCTTGCGCACGTAGAGGCCGAGACCCTCACGCTCGAACCCGATCTGGTCGAACATGTTGCGAGCGAGCTGCTGGGTGATCGTGCTGCCGCCGCCCATGCTCCCGCTCTGGAAGGTGACCACGCCGTAGACGGCGCGCGCGATACTCCACGGGTCGAAGCCGCCGTGGTCGTAGAAGCGCTTGTCTTCGACCGCGATGACCGCCTGGGGCACATAGTCGGGGAGCGCCGCGATCGAGACCGGTGTGCGGCGCTCGAAGCCGAACTCGGTGATCTGCCGCCCATCGGCGGCGAGGATCTTGCTCGTCTGTTCGTGTTCGAACGTGCGCACCTGTGCGATGGAGGGGCACGCGTCTCCCGCGCACAGGTTCTGCCAGGCTCCCAAGACGCCACCGAGCCCGAGCGCGAGGACGAACGCTGCACCCAGCAGGTATGCGCGGGGGTGCCAATACTTGGCGAGTCGCTCCTTGAGCCCGCTCGGCGGAGGGCTCGGGTCCGGCATGGGTTCTGCGATCGCCATCGGCTACGGCTCCCGGTCAGGGCACTCGGGCAGGGTGGTGCAAGCGGGGTGCCATCCGTTGCCGCCCGGGGAACGTAGCGACCTTGGAGCCAGCGACTCAAGACATTCTTGACCGAGACATTGACCGAGCTTGGGTGCCTGGCGAATCTCCGCCATGAACCAACGCCCACGACGTGTGGAAAAGCCCTGGGGACACGAGCTCATCTGGGCAGATACCGACCTCTACGTGGGGAAGATCCTGCACGTGAAGGCTGGGGAGGCGCTCTCTGTGCAGATGCACGAGAAGAAGGACGAGACCATGCACCTCCTGCGTGGGAAGATCATTCTGCGGGTCGGCTCCTCGCCGGACGCGCTCTCCGAGGTGCCGTTCAACGAGGGCGACTCGGTGCGTATCCGTCCGGGCACGATCCACATGATCGAAGCGGTCACGGATGTCGACGTGCTCGAGGCCTCCACGCCCCACCTCGACGACGTGATCCGATTCAAGGACCGCTACGGTCGGGTCCCGTCGGGAACTCGGTGAGGCCGACGCCGCTCGCCACGGCCACGGCCTTGCTCCTCGGCGGGGGCGCGACCGCCTGCGGCGCGCAGGAGCCGCCCAATCCGTGGGTAGTTTCGTCCGATCCTGCGCTCGCCGAGCTGGCCTCGGGCCTGCTCCCCGACCTGGCCGCCCGCTCGGGTCTCGAGCTGCGCGAGCCGGTCCGGCTCGAGCGCCGCAGCCGGGACGAGCTCACGCGCTATCTGCTGAGCAAGCTGGACGAGGAGCTACCCGCGGACGAGGCTCGTACCATGGTCGAAGCGTACGCGCTGCTCGGTCTGGTGCCGGCCGACCTCGACCTCCGGTCCGTACTGCTCGGGCTGTACACCGAGCAGGTCGCCGGATACTACGAGCCCGACTCGACCGCGCTCTTCGTCATGGATGATCAGTCGGGCGACGAGCTGCAGGGGCTGCTGGTGCACGAGCTCGTGCACGCGCTGCAGGATCAGAGCGCGGATCTGGATGCGCTCACGGACCGAGACCTGGGGAACGATCGCTCGGTGGCGGCGCAGACCGCGATCGAGGGGCACGCGACGTTGGTGATGCTCGAGTACATGACCGAGCAGATGATGGGCGCCCCGATCGACATCGCGGAGATCCCCGACTTCGCCGCGCAGATGCGTCCTGCGCTGGAGCTGCTCCGCGGCCAGTTTCCTGCGTTGTCGGGCGCCCCCCGCATCATCCAAGAATCCCTGCTGTTTCCCTACCTGGAGGGGACCGCGTACGTGCAGTCGCTTTGGACCGAAGGCGAGCGCGTTGCGCCTTTCGGCGCCCGGCTACCGTTCTCGACCGAGCAGGTGCTCGAGCGGCGAGGGGCGGAAGAGCCGGTCGAGCTCGAGTTGAGCGCGACGGGAGGGCGGATCGTGCGTCAGGACGTCCTCGGGCGCCTCGAGGTGGGCGTACTCCTGCAGGAGCACGGCGCGGACCCGGCGGCCGCTGACGGTTGGGACGGAGACCGCTACGCGCTCGTGGAGCTCCCCGGCGGCGCGCGTGGTCTGGCGTGGTATGCGCTCTGGGAGGACGAGGCGTCCCGTGGCCGATTCGTGACGGCGATGCAGGGCGCGCTGCGCGACCTGGGGCCCTCGGCGTCGCTCGAGACCTCGAGCCTGGCAGGACGCCCCGCCACGCTGCTTCGCGTGGGCGGGGTGGAGGGCGTGTCGGCTCGCGTGGGCGCCGCGGAGGGTCGGTGACGCCTCCGAGCGTGTGGGTACGCTCGCGCGGCGGCACATACGAGGTCGTCGTGGGCCCCGGGCTGCTGCCCGACCTGCCCCGGTCACTGGTGGAGGCGGTGGGTGCGCGTCGCTACGCCGTGATCTCGGACGACAACGTCGCGGCGCTGCACGGGCACGCCGTCATGGAGAGGCTGCGCGAGGCTGGCCTCGACGCCTCGCTCTACACGTTTCCGGCGGGCGAAGCGTCGAAGACGAGGAAGAGCTGGTCGATCCTGACGGACGAGATGCTCGAGGCCGGCTTCGGTCGCGACGCCTGCGTGGTCGCCGTGGGTGGGGGCGTCACCACCGACATGGCGGGATTCGTGGCCGCGACCTACTTGCGGGGGATCCCGGTCGTTCAGGTCCCGACCAGCTACCTCGCGATGATCGACGCCTCCGTGGGCGGCAAGACGGGGGTCGACACGAAGGCGGGCAAGAACCTCGTGGGGGCGTTTCAACCCCCGCGCCTGGTCGTCGCCGACACGTCGGTGCTGCGCACGCTTCCGCGGGAGGAACGCGCGCAGGGGTTGGTGGAAGCGTTCAAGCACGGCGCGATCATGGACCGCCCGTACTTCGAGAGGCTGGAGGCCAACTTCGATCGCCTCATGGACGCGGACGGCGACGCCGCGGCTGACGCCGTGCTGCGCTCCGTGGAGATCAAGGCCGAAGTCGTGGGCGAGGACGAGTACGAGAGCGCCATCCGCCAGATCCTCAACTTCGGACACACCCTTGGACACGCCATCGAAGCCGCTTCCCAGTTCCGCATCGGCCACGGCTCCGCGGTCGCCCTCGGCATGCTGTTGGAGGCGAGGTTGGGAGAGGAGATGGGTGTGACGGAGCGGGGGACGCGGGAGCGCCTCGAGAAGCCGCTGGTTCGGCTCGTAGGCCCACTGCCGAAGTTCGATCCCGAGGCCGCCGTGCCGTTCCTGCGCTCCGACAAAAAGGTGCGAGCCGGCGAGATCCGCGTGGTGCTCCTCCGGAGGCTCGGCGAAGCTGACAAGGGCGAAGGGTGGAGCCGAGCGGTTCCCGAGGCCCAACTGCGCGACTTGCTCGCGAAGGCCGCGGCTGCAAGGTGACGCTGGGAGCGCGCTTCGCGGGAGCGACGGTCGCCTCGGCGCTCGCCAACCGGGCGACGAGCGACCCGGGCGCGGTATACCTGCGCTTCGGCGACGCGCTGCTCACGTACGGGAAGGTCGAGGCGCAGGCGGAGTCCCTCGCTGCAGCGCTGGCTTCCATCGGGCTCGAAGCCGGGGACCGGTTGGCCTTGGTCCTCCCGCCGCGTCCCGAGTTCGCCGTCGCCATGTTCGCAGCGGCCAAGCTCGGCGTGACGATCGTCCCGCTCTCCCTACGCCTGACGAGCGCCGAGCTCCAGTACGCGCTTCGGCACTCGGGGGCCTCGTGCGCGGTCACCATCGAGCGGGCCGACGGCACGGACTACCTGGCGCTGTTCGAGGCGCTCATGGCGCAACTTCCGGACCTGCGCCATTTGGTGACGGTCGGGGAGGAGGATCTCTGGAACGACGACCGGATCTTCCAGTTCGAGGACTTGGTGTCCTCCGGCTCAGGTCGCGACTACGCTGCGGTGGCGACGGACCCGCGCAAGGAGCCGTTCGCGATCGTGTACACGTCGGGCACCATGGGGAAGCCCAAGGGCGTCGAGCTCTCGCACGCCAACGTCATCGCGGCAGCAGCCGGGACGGCGGATGCAATCGGCCTCGTCGCGACCGACCGGGTCGTGGGCGTGAATGCGCTCTTCCACGTGTTCGGCCTCGGTCCGGGCCTCGTCGCCACCCTGCTGGCGGGGGCCTCGCTCGTTCTGCACGAACAGGCCGGTGCCGACGCCACCCTCGACGACGTGGAGCGACATCGCGCGACCGTGCACTACGGCGTCCCCACGCACTTCGTGGCCGAACTGTCCAGTCTCGCCGCCCGAGCTCGGGATCTCTCCACGCTGCGGGTGGCTGTCGTGGCGGGCGCCCCCGTGGGTGACGAGCTGGTGCGGCGGTTGGAGGCGGGCTTCGGCGTGACGGTGACGACGGCCTACTCGCTCACCGAGACCGCGTCGACCGTGTGCGCCTCGAGGGCCTCGGACCCGGCGGAGAAGCGGCGGCATTCCGTGGGGCGGCCCATCGCGGGCACGTCCGTGCGGGTGCTGGAGACCGACGGGCGGGAGCTCCCCGTGGAGAGCGTGGGAGAGATCGCGGTGCAGGGTCCGGGCGTCATGCTGGGGTATTACCGGCAGCCTCGGGAAACCGCTGCGGCCCTCGACGAACAAGGGTTCTTGCTCACCGGCGACCTCGGCCTCATCGACGAAGACGGCTACCTCCATTTGGTCGGCCGTCGTAAGGACGTTATCATTACATCGGGTTTCAACGTGTACCCCCGGGAAGTCGAGTCTCGAATCGAGGCTCATCCGGCGGTGCAGGATGTTGCGGTGGTCGGGGTGCCCGACCCGCTACTCGGTGAAGCCGTCTGTGCCTGCGTCGTCCCCATCGAGGGGGCGATCGTCACCGGACGAGAGATCGTGGATTGGTGCCGCGAGGTACTCGCGGACGACAAAGTCCCCGACCTGGTGCGCTTCGTTGACGAGCTTCCTCGTACGGATACGGGGCAGGTGCGGCGGGCCGATCTCGCCAGGCTGGCGCAAGCTACCGGCGAATCGACTTGAGGAGGCCGCGACGCTCATGGTGAGCGCCTCCTGAAGACTTCCCCGACTCCGTGCGCGCTCTTCGGCTCGACCGAAGACGTGACGAAGTGGGGAGGTCTCGCGGCAGAACAGTTAAGTCTGCGAGACAACTAAGATGGTGAATCCGTATTCGCGGGGCCCCCATTTCGGGGGACCCGTTCCGGCTGGGTTCGACTCTCCCCACGCCGCGCTGCTCATCGACTTCGACAACGTCACGATGGGCATGCGAAGCGACCTCTCCAAAGAGCTCAAGAACCTCCTCAAGTCCGACGTCATCAAGGGGAAGGTGAGCGTCCAGCGCGCGTACGCCGACTGGCGGCGCTACCCGCAGTACATCGTGCCTCTGTCGGAGGCCTCGGTCGACCTGATCTTCGCTCCCGCCTACGGGAGCAACAAGAAGAACGCCACCGACATCCGCATGGCGATCGATGCGCTCGAGCTGGTGTTCGTGCGCCCCGAGATCGGCACGTTCATCCTGCTCACCGGCGACTCCGACTTCTCGAGCCTCGTGCTCAAGCTCAAGGAGTACGGCAAGTACGTGATCGGAGTGGGGATCCAGGAGTCGAGCTCAGACATTCTCGTGCAGAACTGCGACGAGTACTACTCGTACACGAGCCTGACGGGACTGACCAAGACTACCGAGCTCACGGCCGGGCGGGCGCAGGATCCGTGGGTGCTCGCGAAGACCGCCGTCGCCAAGATGGTCGCGCGCGACGACGTCATGCGCTCCGACCGCTTGAAGCAGGTGATGCAAGAGCTCGATCCGAACTTCGACGAAGGCGCGATCGGCTTCAGCAAGTTCAGCAAGTTCCTCTCCGAGGCCGCGTCGCGTGGCGTCCTCGAGCTGATCAAGGTGGGGAACGGCCAGTACGAGGTCGGCGTGGCGAAGGGCGAGCGCACGCCGCGGGGTCAGGAGTCCGAGCCGCGCTCGCGACGTGAGCGGGGACGTGGCAGAGGGCGGGAGCGCCGGGAAGCTTCCGTCGCAACCACCGCTGAGCCGCCGCAACCGCTCGCGGCCGCGGTACCCGCCGCAGTACCCGCCGCGGGCGACGACCCGCTGCAGGGAGCCTATGCGCTCCTCAAGACCGCGCTCGAGCGCCTGCGCGAATCGGGACGCGAGCCGGCGCGCGACTCCGACGTGAAACGGAAGATCCTGGACCTCGCGCCGGACTTCGACGAGAACAACTTGGGCTTCCCCAAGTTCAGCCGCTTCCTCTCGCAAGCCGAGGAGCACGGCATCGTGCGATTGGGGCGCGGGGAGGCGGGGCTCGACGTGTCGCTCGCGGACGGTGCCTCGGTTGGCACTGTCGCCGCGCCCGCCACGCAGGACTCCAGTCACGAGAACCCGGCCGTGGAAGCGCCGCAGGCAGTCGTAGCGCGCGAGCCCGAGGCGCCGGCGCCGAGGGAGCCTTTCGTGCTCGATCTCCGCCCCGAGGATGCGCCGAGCTCGGAGCTACTCTTGGGCCCCCGCATGGGATCCACGCGCAGGCGCGGCGAGGACGAGCCGACACCGGTCTTCTCCGGGCAAGCCGAGCCGGTCGAGGAGCTCGCGTCGCCAGGCGCGCCCGTGGCCACGGGGTCGCTCGAGGGTCTGGGACTCCCGAGCGAGCCCGACGCCATCGTCCGCTACCTCACGCACCGCTACAAGGGCGTCGGCGAAGTCACGGCCCAGATGCTCGTCGAGAAGTACGGGTCGGGACTCTTCACTGCGCTCCGGGACGACCCGGATGACGTGGCCGCGGCGATTCCGGCAGGGCGCGGCGAACAGTTGATCGAGGCGTGGAAGGCCGACTTCGAGCGAAGGGTCGCGCTGCGGGACGGCGGCGCCGCCCCGAACGGCGGCGGGCAAGAGGGGCGTCGCCGCGGGCGCGGACGCTCGCGGGGGCGCACGCACGACTGAGCCGCAGGACAAGCTCGAGCCCGTGGTGTGAGGGCGTCGCAGCCGGGGTCGGCTTTCCCGAGGAACTGCTCGAGCTGTCGGTAGTCGACGCGGCGCGCGGCCTCCTCGGGTGCCGGCTGATTTCGAGCGTGGGCGGCGTCCGCACGGTCGGCGTGATCGTCGAGACCGAAGCGTACGACGGACCGAACGATCCGGCGTCACATGCGTCGACCGTGCACGGGCCGACTGCCCGCAACCGGGTCATGTTCGGTCAGCCGGGGCGTGCGTATGTCTATCGCAGCTATGGCGTGCACTGGTGCATGAACGTGGTGACGGGGCGGGAGGGCATCGCACAGGCGGTGTTGATTCGTGGCATCGAATGCGTCGAGGGAGAGGTCGCGATGTCGGAGCGCAGGCGTGGTATCCGCCCACTCGGCGCCGGGCCTGGGCGTCTCGCGGAGGCCCTGGGGATCACGGACGAGCTCTACGGCCACGACTTGCGGCGCCGGCCGCTCCAGCTCGCGCGCGGGTGGGCTGTCTCGGAGGCGGAGGTGGGCACCTCGCCCCGTGTGGGGGTGAGCGCCGCGGCCGACTGGCCCTATCGCTTCTTCGTGCGGAGCTCGGCCGGCGTGTCGCGACCCGAGTCGTGGGGTCGCCCGCGCGGATCCCGCGCCTCCGTGTAGGGTAGCCCGCCCCCGTGCGCACCATCGTCTGCCTCAAGCGCGTGCCCGACACGGAGACGCGCATCCGCATCGATTCGTCGGGGGTGAAGGTCGACCCGGCGGGGGTGAAGTACGTCATCAGCCCGTACGACGAGTATGCGATCGAGCTGGCGCTCCGTGCGAAAGAGGCGGCCGGTCAGGGCGAGGTCGAGCTCGTCACCTACGGAGAGCCGGCGGCCCAGGAAGCGCTGCGGAAGGGGCTCGCCATGGGTGCCGACTCGGCGCTCCTGCTCACGGGAGAGCCCGGCCTCGACGGACTCGCGACGGCGAAGACGCTGGCCGCAGAGCTGCGGGGAGCGGATGCGCCGCTCGTGCTGTTCGGCGTGAAGGCTGCGGACGACGACCTGCAGCAGGTTGGACCCATGTTCGCGACCTTGGTCGGGCGCGCCTGTGTGACGGGCGTCGCCTCGTTCACGCTCCAAGCGGACAAGGTCACGTGCGAGCGTGAGGTCGATGGAGCTACGGAGGTCGTTGAGGCGCAGCTCCCGGCGGTGCTCACCATCACCAAGGGGCCTCACGAGCCGCGCCTCGCCTCCTTGAAGGGCATCATGGCGGCGAAGAAGAAGCCGCTCGTCGAAAAGCCTGCCGCGGCGAGCCCCGCACGCGTGCGGATACTCGCCCTGCGCGAACCCGCGCCGCGCCCGGCCGGCCGGATCGTCGGGCAGGGACCGGATGCCGTGCCGGAGCTCGTGCGACTCCTGCGCGACGAGGCCAAGGCGATCTGACCGTGGGTAACGTCCTCGCGTTCCTGGAGCGCCGCGATGGCCGCATCGGCGGCGCGGCCCTCGAAGTGATGTCGGTGGCGCAGCGCGTCGCCATAGGGCTGGGAGGGAGCGCGCATGCACTCGTGCTCGGTGGTCCGGGCGCGTCGGCAGGCGTCGGTGAGTTGGCCCGCTTTGGCGCCGCGAAGGTCGAGGTCGGCGAGCACGACGGGCTCGCCGAGTACACGCCCGAGGCGTACGCGAGCGTGCTCGTCGAGCGCGCGCGCCAGGGTGGATACGCTGCGGTCTTCCTGTCCGCGTCCGCGGTGGGACGGGATCTCGCCCCCCGTTTGGCGGCGCTCCTGGATGTGCCGCTCGCGACGGACGTGACCGCGGTCGAGGTGGTGGACGGGCGCCTCCGCGTGGAGCGGCCGGTCTACTCGGGCAAGGCGTTCGCGCAGATCGAAATCGATGCATCGCCTGCGCTCGTGTCGATGCGGCCGAACGCGTTTCCAGCGACGGAGTCAGCGGCCGCCGGGACCGTCGCGGTGTTCACCCCCGCCGTCGACCCCGCTGCGCTCCGTACGCGTGTGGTGGAGCGCAAGCTCGCCAGTCGGGGGGCGGTGGACGTCTCGGAGGCCACCACGATCGTGTCCGGAGGGCGCGGCATGAAAGACGCGGCCCAGTGGCACCTGCTCGAAGCGCTTCGGGACGCGCTCGGTCCGGACGTGGCACTGGGCGCTTCCCGCGCGGTCGTCGATGCCGGGTGGCGCCCGCATGCGGAACAGGTTGGCCAGACCGGTAAGACGGTGGCGCCCAAGCTCTACCTGGCCGTGGGTATCTCGGGCGCGATCCAGCACCTGGCAGGCATGCGCACCGCGAAGACGATCGTGGCGATCAATCGCGATGCGGACGCGCCGATCTTCCAGGTCGCCGACTACGGGATCGTAGGGGACCTCTTCGAGGTTCTGCCGCGCCTGACCGCCGAGATCAAGTCGCTCCGGGCCGGCTCGTAAGCGTCAGCCGGTCGGTTTGCCCCCGAGCAAGGGCACGGGGTCGACCTCTCGCCCCCACCGCCACACCTCGAAGTGCAGGTGAGGCGCGGTCACGTCGCCTGTGGCGCCGGACAGTCCCAGCAGCTGCCCGCGGCGCACGACATCTCCCTCCCGCACGTCGATACGGGAAAGGTGCGCGTACACCGACAGGATCGAGCCGCCGTGGTCGAGCCATACGACGCTGCCGAAGCCCGACATGGTCCCGGCGAAGCGCACGCGCGCATCCGCCATGGCGCGGATCTCGGTCCCGGTAGGCACGCTGAAGTCGACGCCGCGATGGATGCCGGGCCGGATGCCGCGCATGCGGATCCCGAAGTCGGAGCTCAGGCGGCCTTCGACGGGCCAGCGGGGGACCCCGCACGCCGCCGCGCCGATCAGGGCCAGGGCGAGCGAGGCGGCCCGGAGCGTCACGCGCCGAGCACGGCCAGGGCGAGCGAGGCGGCCCAGAGCGTCACGCGCCGATCACGGCCAAGGCGAGCGAGGCGGCCCGGAGCGTCACGCGCCGATCACCATGACCTCGACCCCGGCGCCTGCGGGGATCTCCTGGACGCCCTCTGGGACCACGGCAAGGCCGCGCGCATGTGCGAGACCGGAGACGAGGCCAGAGCCCTGTGGTCCCGTGAGCCGCGCCGCGAGCGCACTCCCCGAGCCCTCCAGCGTCACGCGGAGGAAGTACGTGAGCTTGGCCGGCGCGCGGATCGGCTCGGCGGCTGTGCACACGACGCGACGGCGCGCGACGTCGGAGTGGCCGGCCAGCCGCAGGAGGAAGGGGCGGACGAGCACCTCGAACGTCACGAACGCCGATGTCGGGTTTCCGGGGAGGGTGAACACAGGCTGGAGGCGGGTACCGCGTGGCAGCCAGCCGAAGCCGAACGGGCTCCCGGGCCGCATGCGCACGCGCCAGAAGTCGGAGCGATAGCCCATTTCGTCCAGCACCCCCTTCACGAGGTCCGCCTCGCCCATGGAGGCCCCGCCGAGGGTGACCAGGACGTCAGCGTCCGCGGCCTGCTCGATCCGTGCGCGGAGCTCTGCTGCGTCGTCGGGTGCGTTGGCCAGTGTCCGCGCCAGCCCCCCGGCTGCGGTGACCATGGCCGAGACCATGGGGCCATTCGAGTTCGGGACGCCCGCTCCGGCGCGCACATCTGCGAAGTGCTCCGGGTCACGGAGCTCGTCGCCCGTGGTCAAGACGGCGACGACCGGCCTCCTGTGCGCGGCGACCACCCTGCGGCCGGCGGCGGCGAGTACGCCGATCGAACCCGGCGTAATCGAGTGCCCTCGCCCGAGCAGTAGCTCACCCCGTCTCATGTCCTGCCCGGCCGGACGGAGGTTGTGCCCTGCGTCACGGTCGTCGGAGATGCACACCACGCCCTCCTCACGCTCCCGATCCGTGTCCTCGACGCGTATCACCGAGTCGGCCCCCGGTGGAATGGGGGCACCGGTCATGATGCGAACCGCCTCGCCCGTTGCGACGCCGCGGCCGGGGGCGTCCCCCGCACGGACCTGTCCGACGACTCGCAGCGTGATCGGGTTCGAAGTGCTCGCCGAACGGACGTCCTCGGCGCGGACGGCGTATCCGTCCATGCCACTGTTCGTCCAGGGAGGGAGCGTCGCGTCCGCGACTACGTCCTCCGCGAGCCCCCGGCCCAGCGTGTCGAGCACCTGCGCGTGCTCCACGGCGAGCGGTGAGGCCGCCGAAAGGATCCGTGTCAGGGCTTCCCCGACTCCGAGCCAATCTGCCGGGCGCGACTCGAAGTCTGGGCTCACCAACGGAAGATGAAAGAAGCCGTGAACTGCGTGCTGCTCACCCACTCGCTCTCCGCGACGTTCAACAGGCCGAGCGTGGGGTCTCCGAAGCCGCTGGGTGTCTTGAGCTGCCAAATCGAGAGCCCTAGGTCCGTTCGCAGGGCGAGGTGCCGGTTGATCGACCAACGCACGCCGGGACCTGCCGTCCCGATGAACTTCGTGCCGAACTCGAACCGTTCGTCGGGGTCCAGGAGCGCGTCCGCTACGGACGCCTTCGCCGGGTCGAAGGCGACTCCTGCGCCCAGCACGATGAACGGACTCAAGCCATGCCATGTCCTCGCTCCGGTGGCCGTGAGCCTGAGGCGCAGGTCGATCATGGTGAGCAGCACGTTGGCTTCGCCGATCGCACCGTCGCCCTCGGGTCGCGTCGGACTCACGACATCGCGGACGCCGTCCATGAAGGTGACGGACCCTTCCAGGGAGCCCGGCCCGCTCACGTCGACCGCGTACCGGACGCCCAGCACTGGGCCCTCCTTGGGCCCATAACCGAAGCGGCCCGTTCCAGCGTTCATCCAGCCCGCCACGGCCCCGACTTCCTGGCGCCCCTCGACGAACGCGTACGGGGACGGAATCGACTGGCCGGCAGCAGGCCGGGGGAGGACGCCACAAAGCACGGCGACGAACGCCGCAAAGCTCGAACGGAGAACACGGATCAAGGGAATTCGGCTCCTGTAGGCGTCCGAGAAAAGGTTTGACGCCCCTCGGTGCCCCGGGCAGATTTGACCGGGTCCCGCGGGCACCGGCTTGCGAGAACGCGTTTGTAACACCGTCCGTCCGGGATCGTTTCCGACTCCGTGCCCCTAGCCCGAACCTCGACCATCCTCCGCACTCTGGCCCTGACCGCGCTCCTGTCAGGGGCGTCCGGGTCGGCGTCTGCGCAGTCCGCCCGCGTGTCGCGCGAGGAGAACTTCCGCAGGGAGCCTAACGGCGTCGTCCTCGGACGCCTCGGGTCGGGTGCCCAGCTGCAGGTCCTCACGCGCCAGGACAACTGGCTCCAGGTCGAAGTCGAAGGTTGGGTCTGGCTTCAATCCCTCCAGTCCAGCGCCGAGCTCGACCTCGTGGTATCGGCGGCCGGCGGAGAGAATCTGCGTAGCGCCCCTTCAGGAGCGATCATCGGTCGCTTCGAAGAGGGCGCCCTGCTCGAGGAGGTCGCGCGCCAACCAGGGTGGGCCCACGTGAAGCGCCGGGGGTGGATCTGGTCGGCGTCGGTGTCGACGGGGAGCGCGCCCACGGCGGCGACCTCCGCGCCCCCACGGCCGGCATCGGCGGCCCCGGCTCCAGCGGCGCGCCAGCCTACGGGGTATGCCAGCGTCGGCCCCGGGGGAGCGGCCATCCTCGCGTCACCCGATGGCGACACGCTCGCCATGGCCGCGCCCGAGCGCGACCTCCAGGTCGTCTCGCGCGAGGGCAACTGGGTGCGGGTCCGCCTCGATGGTTGGGTGTGGATGCCGGCGAGCGACCCCGGCACGGGCGTGCTCGACACGACGCCCTCCACCCTCGTGCCCCAGGACCTGGTCGGTGACCCCAATGCCCACGTGGGCCGCGTGGTGGCGTGGGCTCTCCAGTTCATCTCGCTCGAGCGCGCGGAGGCGATTCGAACGGACTTCCGGCAGGGCGAGCCCTTCATGCTCACCCGCTACGGCGGTGCCGACGGTCCCTTCGTCTATGTGGCAGTCCCGGCGGAGCGGCTCACGGCCGTACAGGGACTCGTGCCACTCGAGAGGATCGCCGTGACCGCGCGGGTCCGCACCGGAGCGTCTTCCCTCACCGGTACGCCCATCGTCGATCTCTTGAGCTTCGAGCGGACGCGGTGAGGGGGGCGGGGCGGCTCGCCGCCCGGGTACGGGCGGCATTGCTGGTCTCGGCTGTCGCGGGGTGCACCTCGCAGACGACCGTCGCCCACATACCGTTGGACTTGGTGATCGGCAGCGGGGATGGCCAGTTCGGCGTCGTCGGTAGCCAGCTCCCGACTCCCCTGCGGGTGGTGGCGCAAGCTGCCGCCTCGGGACTTCCTCGTGAGGACGTGACCGTGCTCTTGGACGTCACGCAGGGCGGAGCCACGCTGGTGGGCGCGACCACCACCGTCACCGACTCGACTGGCTCCACCGAGGTCCGCGTGCGGTTGGGCTCGAGTCCCGGTCCCGTGCGCGTGCGCGCGCGGGTCGCCGACCAGCCGAATGTCTCGACGGAGTTCGGGCTCTTCGGCGTGCTGCAGCCCACCGTCAGCTCGATCGCTCCCACCACGACCACGGCGGGTGCCACCGTCACCCTGACGGGCACGAGCTTCAGCCCGGTTCCCGACCACAACGTGGTGCTCTTCTCCGGAGTCCGCGGCAGAGTCCTCGCGGCGACCTCGACGTCGCTACAAGTGGTGGTGCCGCGCTGCATTCCCGTACGGGACGTGGAAGTGCACATGCAGCTCGGCGTGGTCGCGAGCGCCGATACGGTCGGGCTGACAGTGACTGGTGGGATCGTGCTCGAGCCGATGAACGTGGGGGACGTCATCGACGTCGCCGACGACGCAGGCTTCGAGTGCCACGCCTTGCCCGGCTCGTCCGGGACGTCTTACCTGGCGGTGGTGTATTCGGTAAGCACCGTAGGCGCGGCCCAGCACCCGTACCGCTTCACCGCGCTTGCGTCTCCCGGGCCCGTGCCCTCGCCCCCGCGCGCAGCCCAACCCGCGCACGCGGAGCTACAGGGGCCAGCGCCGGACCCCCAAGCAATCTGGGATCAGCACGTGCGGGACCTCGAAGGTGCCCTGATCCGGGAGCGCGCAACGGGCCCCGCGGGCTCAATCGCGCCGTCCGTGAGCGGACCCGCGGCAGTCCCGGCCGTGGGAGAGCGACGCTCGTTCAGCGTATTCAACGCGCAAGGGACCTTCGACCAGGTCGGAGCGGTCGCGCAGTTCGTCGGGACGCGCGCGGCGATCTTCGTGGACACGCTCGCGCCGCCAGGCGGGTTCGACATCGGCGAGCTGGCCACGTTCGCCGCGCGTTTCGACCAGGTGATTCACCCACAGGTGACGACGACGTTCGGAGCGGCCTCCGACCTCGACGCCAACGGACGCATCGTGGTTCTCTTCACGCCTGCGGTGAATCGACTCACGCCTCGCGGTGCGTCGGGGTTCGTCGGCGGTTTCTTCTTCGGGAACGACCTCCTGCCGTCGCGGACGGGCAGCAACGGCGGCGAGGTCTTCTACGCCCTGGTCCCCGATCCGACGGGGATCCACTCGTCTGCGAGGTCGAAGGCGCTCGTCGCGAGCGTCGTGCCGGCAATCCTGGCGCACGAGTTCCAACACATGGTGCACTTCAATGAGCGGGTCCTCGTCCGGGGAGCGCCGGCCCAAGAGGCACTCTGGCTCTCGGAGGCGCTCGCGCAGATGGCCGAAGAGGTTGTGGCCCGGGCGTACCAATGGCTCGGCGACAGCGCGAGCGACAGCATCTTTCGCAGCGGCACCCGCGCTCGCTCGCGGCAATACCTGCAGCGACCCGATACCGTCAGCGTCATCGTGACCACGGGGCAGGGTTCGCTTCCCGAACGAGGGGGCGGGTTCCTCGCCCTGTTGTAGGTGGACGATCGCATCGGGGGCGGGGTCCTCGGCCGCCTCACGCGTACGGTGCGCACGGGGGTCACCAACGTCGAGGCCGAGTCGGGACTCGCTTGGGAGGACCTGGTGGCGGACTGGTGGTCGGCCGCCTACCTGGATGGGCTCCCAGCAGGTGTGCCCCCGCGCGCCTATCCGACGGTGAACCTGCGGGGGTTCCTGGGAGGCTCGTTCCCGCTCCTGCCGACTCCCGTGGGTAGTGCCGGTCTCGAAGCTTCGGGTGCGCTCTGGTCGTCGTCGGCCGCATACTACATCGTCAACGCGACCGCGGGTGTCTCGGTGAGCCTGCGACTGGGAGGCCAGGCCGGTGGCCCGAGTGCCGCTCAATCGGTCCTCCGCATGCGGATCATCCGCGTGTCGTGACCCAGCCACTTCGCGAACCTTCCGCCGGCGAGCCTCGTAGGGGACTCATGCGCTGCTCCACCTGCGGTGAGATGCTGCAGCCCGGCTCGATGCGTTGCCCGACGTGCGGCGCAGCCACTCCGGTCGGCATGGCGCTCGCGCGCCCGAGCGGGGTCCGTCGCTGTCCGCGCTGCTCGTATCAGGGAGAGGGGATCCCCCTACTTTCGCCGAGGTGGACACGTCGGTCTTCTCGTGGGCGTGTCCGTGTTCACGTACGGGTTCGGTGGGCTGATCTACTGGCTGGCGCGGCGCCGGCACCTGATCTGCCCCCGTTGCGGGCTCGGGTGGGAGAACGCGTCGAGGGCGCTCACGGTGACCGGGCCCGAGCCCGAGCGGCGCATCGTGGAGGACGAGCCGGACGAGCGCTTGCCGGGGAGCGGCCTGAAGAGGCGGGTCTTGGGGTCCGCGATGGTCCTCCTCGCCACGATGTTGATTCTCATCGGCTTCGTCGAGTTCGAGATGGCCGCGGTAGCGGTGGGCTCGGTCTTCGGGGCCGCCGGCTCCCTGGCGTTCTCATGGGGGTGGAGCGGGCTCCAGGAGCGGCGCAAAGCCATCATGCAGCGCATCCAGCGCAAGATCCTACGCCTCGCCGCGGCCAGGGGCGGCTCCCTCACCGTGACCGAGGTCGCCACGCACCTGAACCTCGCCATCCCAGCGGCGGAGAAGATCCTCACCTCCATGGACGACGACTTCCGGGTGCGCTCCGTGATCGCCGACGACGGGATCATCGTCTACGAGTTCCCGGAGCTGATGCACCGCAAGGAGCTGGGTCCGGGCGCCTCGTAACAGGTTCCGGAGGCCCGGGGGGGCGATCGAGGGTGCCAGACCCGTTGCCGCGCGGCCGGCCCGGGCTGGCCCAACGACCGGGGGCCAACGGGCAGCACGACCCCGTTGTTGTGCGGGGCGTCCCGGCGGCGGTAACTTGGCAACTGCCCCCTTAGTACCCGTCGCTACGGACTCGTCATGCCCATCGGCAACGTGCTGAGGCTCCAGGACTAGAGAGACCGACGCTGGTCCCGCCTCGGACTCGGCCAGGCACTCCACAGGGCCGATCCCCGTAGGTACCAGGTCTTCGGGTACCTGGCGGAGATCGCCGAGTTGACGGGGGCGGATCGCGCTGCCGCGGTGTGGGTCGACGAGCACGGCACGGGATTGATCCACCCCTACGTCGTCGTGGACTTCCTGAGTGCGCGGCCGCGACGAGCGTTCGCCAGCGAACCGCTGCGCGCCGCTTGGCAGCTCGGCGTGCCGAGTGCGCTCGATGCGCCCGCCGACCCTGCGAGCGCTGCTCCCACGACGTTCGCGGTGGCACTGGGGAGCGACGGCACACGCGCCTGGTTCGTGGTGGCGGACTCCGCCCTCACGCGGCCACCGATTGCGAACGAGGTCCGCGACCGTCTGATGTTCGCTGCGGGTGAGTGTGCCGCGCTGGTGCTGCATCGGGACCTCGACGAGAAGGTAGAGGCCGACCCCTGTGTGGCGGGGGCGAGATTCGCCGGATGGGACATTCTCGCCGACTTGGACGGGCGCGAATCTGACGAGCTCGAGAGTCGCCGGATCGCGCAGCGATTCGTCGTCGCGCGGCTGGTACGGCTGCTGGTCGACGACGATCTGACCGCATCACGCGAGCGGACCGTCGAGCAGGTGAGGCGCGCGCGTTCCGAGGTGTCAAACGAGGCCGGAGCGTCGACCGAGGGGCAGCTCTGGCAGGCGACGCTGAATGCTCTAGAGGACGAGAGGTTCGAGGATCTGGCGAGTACGCTGGTGAATCTCGGCGACGTCGTGGAGGGGCAGGTGCACACGAAAGGCGCCGAAGAGATCTACGACTGCGCGTACCGCGTTGGTGCGGCCATTGGGGCAGCGCGCTCCGCTGCGCAGGCCGCACGGCTCCGCGGACGTCTGGTGCGCCGTCAGGCGAACTGGGCCGAGTCGCGTCGCTGGTTCGACGTCGCAAGAGAAGTTGCGGAAGCGGGCGAGCTCCCAGACGTGCTCGCTCAGGTGCTCGTCGGTCTCGCCGGGATCACGAGGGAGACGGGGAACCTGCCCGCGGCTCGTGCGGAGTTGGGCGAAGCACTCGCCGTCGCCGAGCGCCCTCGCGACGCGGACTCCGTCGCTGTGGTGCACCACGCGCTGCTGGGGCTCGAGCAACAGTCCGGCGACCTACCCGCTGCGCTGCATCACGGATGGCAGGCCATGGCCACGTATGCGAGCGCGCTGGGTCGAATGCGCTGCCTGGCGGGCCTCGCGGGTGCGCTGTTGGAGTATGGGGACCGTGACGCTGCGGAAGATGCCTGGCAGGTGGTGGCTGCCTCGTGTCCGGAGAAGTACTACCGAGTCTTTGCGCACGATGCGCTAAGCCACATCTCGGCCATGCGCGGTGATCGCGCGGGATTCGCGGCTTGGTCGCGCGAATGCGACGCCTTGGGATGGGACGTGGGTGAGAACTCCGCCAAGGCCGAAATCCTCCTCCACCGCGGCCTGAGCCACCAGGCCCTCGGAGAGTACGACCCAGCTCGCTCGTGGCTGCTACGAGCGCGGGACTTCGCGGAGGAGCATCGCTACCACCGCGTGTACTTCAAAGCCGAGGCAGCCCTCGCCGCCTTGGTATCTGCGACAGCCGCCGAGCCGCTGCCGACTCCCGCCGCACCGCCGGAGTTGCGAGAGCGGCTCCGGGCGATGCGGCGGGAATTGGTCGGCGCAGGCGTCGACTAGGCGCCGGGATCGGGCGTATACGCGCCAGGATCGGGCGTGTAGGCGCCGGGATCTGGGGTGTACGCTCCAGGATCAGGCGTATAGGCGCCGGGGTCGGGCGTGTACGCTCCAGGGTCGGGCGTGTATGCGCCGGGGTCGGGCGTATACGGGCCCATGATCTGCGTGCCGCAGGCTGCGGCGCCGACGGTAAGCGAGAGGACGAGTAGCGAGCGGCTGAGCGTCTTCATGACGGTTGCCTCGGTTGGTTTGGAGCCTGAGCACCAGGTGGTCTCCGGCTGAAGAAACGGAGAGGTGCCAGGGGGCATGGCATCACTTGCCGTTCAGGGTATATCTTTTTCGAAGATGTGCCCCTGGTGACGGTTCTTTCTGACGCCCCCGAGATGGACGGGGCCCTGCGTGAGGTGGAAGTCGACTCCCTCGCGGTGGCCACCGCGCGCTCCTGGGACGGCTTCCTGCGACTCGTGCGGGAGCGCCCGGCTACGGCTGCCGTGGTCGATTCGGGCGCGCTGCCTCGGCACCTGACCGAAGACGAAGCGGTGAGTGAGCTCCGCAGGCGCTTCCCGAGTGTGGGCGTGGTGTTCGTCGCTCGCCCGCGGGTAGATCCCGTGTCGCTCTTTCGGCTCGGACGTGCTGGGCTCCGAAGTCTGGTTCTCCTCCCCCTCGACGTCCTTTCCGGCCGGGAGCTCTCGACTGCCATTTGGGGCGCGCTGGGATCGAGCACACAGTCCCTCCTGAGCCGAGCCGTCAGCCCGCACTTGCCTTCCAGGGAGTCGCGTGCGGTACGCCTCGCTCTCGAGGGTGTGCAGCTGGGGTGGAGCACCGATGACCTGTCGGGAGCCCTCGGCGTGACGCGGGCGCATGCCAGCGTCCGGCTCAAGTCCTGCGGCCTACCCTCGGCCGGGCATCTGCTCACGTGGGCGAAGCTGCTGCACGCCGGACGGTGGCTGAGCGATCCAGGGCGCAGCGCGCAGAGCGTCTCGCGGCAGCTCGAGTACTCGAGCGGGGCGGCCTTTCGACGTGCACTACGCACGTACGCGGGGCTGACGCCGGGGGAGGTGAGGGCCACGGGAGGGCTCGACGCGATTCTCCCCTGTTTCCTTGACGCCTGCGGCCTCCCCTATAGCGTTCAGCGCGGCCGAAACGTCGCGTGACGCACCGCCGAAACTTCTACTGACGAGTAGGGGACCATGAGGGAATTCACCGACGCCGAGGGCCGGCGGTGGCGCGCGTCGCCGCGCCAGGACGACTCCAAGGGCGTCGACTACAAGGGACGCCTCTTCCTGGTGCTGGAACGGGCAGACGGTCCCGGAGGAGAGGCGTACGCGCTCCCGGAGGTCCGTTGGAACAGCGAGCGTACCGCCGAGCGAACCATCTCGACCATGTCGGCGGTGGAGCTCAGGCGCAGGCTACGGTCAGCGCTCGGTCGGGGCGAAGGGCGGCTCGCGGGTTGAGCGCGCGGGGGCGTCGACCTACTCGGTGACGCCCCGCCTGGGGAGCTCGATCCACTGACCGGGGACGACCCGATTTACCTGCACGCCCGGGTTCGCGGCGAGCAGCGTCTCGAGGGCGAGCCCGTGACGCTCGGCGATGACCGCCAAGCTCTCCCCCCGGCCGACCAAGTACCGACTGGCGACGTCTACCCCCGGATCGACGAGCCCTGCTGCGAAGCGTAGGGCGGGGTCGGCGGGGAGTGGGCGGCCAAAGGAAGCGAGCAGGGCGCCCACCCGATTCTCCACGCTCTTTGCCCTGGCGTTTGCCCGAGTCCCGTTGACCATCATGGAGAACGCCAGACGTTCCCCGGTCCGCGAACGTACCATGCCGGTGAGCGCCGAGACGCCATCGATGGTTCCGGTCTTGGCGCGCAGGTTTCCCGCGGCAGGTGTGCCGAGCATCCGGCTCATCTCACGGCGAGTTCCTGCCTGCGGCAATGATCCCCAGTATTCAGGCCAGACCGGACTCTCGAACATGCTCGCGACGACGTCCACGAAGGTCGATGCGCTCACCCGACTTCCGGAGGAGAGGCCGGAGCCGTCGAGCTGGATCACGCCTGACATGTCGACGCCCAGCTCCCCGAGCGCGTTCCGCACGGCCGCAGAGGCGGACTCGGGCGATGCCACGCCGCTGGTCGCGCGGCCGAGCGCCCGGAACACCAGCTCGGCGAAGAGGTTGTTGCTCTCCTTGTTGACGACGGCGAGATAGACACTGAGCGGGTCGGACACGTGCCGTGCGAGGACGCGAGTGCTGCGGCGGCCGAGCGCCGGGGCGGTGATCGCACCGTCGGCCAGCAGCGACTGCCCTGGATCGTCCACCACGCGGACGCTGCCCTCCACGGTGACGCCGCGCTCCTCGAGCGTGGCGCGGAACACCGAAGCCGCGAAATGGGCAGGCACGGGCACGGTCATCTCACGCCAAACGTCTCGGGCTCCGGTGAGTAGCCTGCCGTCGATGCGGATCGGATCCAGTGGATGGTCCCTGAGGATGGCGATGCGGGGGCGGGCGTCCGCAGCGACGGTCCTCGCTGAATTGACCACCTCGAGTCCCGCGTTCTCCGGAACCGTATAGACAGCCGGCGCTTCACCGGCCGCGCCTGCAACCACACGGAACGACACGACGTTCTCGTTGAACGAGAGCGCGGATACCCCACCCGCGAACGCGTCGTTCAGGTCGTTCGGGTGCCAGCCCTCCGGGCGCAGCGGACCCGCGAAGAACGACGCATCCCCAACCAGGTCGCCGGCCACCGTGTGGATTCCGAGCTCGGCGAGCTGATCGATCAGGAGACCGAAGACATCCTCCTTCCGCCGGTAGAAACGATCGGAGATCCCCGGATCGCCCGTGCCATAGAGGACGAGGTCCCCCTCCAGCACGCCGTCAACCACCTCGCCATCGGTCATCAAGTAGGTGCGGAAGCGATAGTCCGGGCCGAGAATCCGCAGCGCGGCTGCCGTGGTGAGCAGCTTGAGGTTCGATGCCGGCGCAAGCGGCGCGTCCGGGTCGAGCGCGAAGAGGGTGTCACCCGTGTCGAGCGAGCGAACCACGACGCCCCAGCTCGCGCCCCGCCACGTCGTCGGACCGATGGCGGCCGCGAGCCTAGTCTGGAGTTCGGCGATCTCCTGTGCGCCCACGCCCGCCGCCGGCGTGAGCATCAGGAGCGCTGCGGCCGTCAGTACTCGGCGCGCGCTCCAGGCTCTCACGTGGTTCCTCGGACTCGGGTCAGGCGAGGGCCGGGGTCGTGCCACCCTGTGGCACGCAGCTGGCGCAGTAGCCCGAGAACTCCAAGCGATATCCGGTTACGGTGAAGCCCGTAGCGCGGCGGCGTGCCCCTTCCAACTCGGATACGGCGATCTCGCCGGGGATGTCGACGACCGAGTCGCACACGACGCAGCGCGCGTGATGGTGTGGATCCGTTCGGCCGTCGTAGCGAGCTGAGTCATCAGCGTAGGTCAGCTTCACCGCGAGCCCGCAGCCGACCAGCGTCTCGAGCGCTTTGTACACCGTCGCGAGCGAGATCCCTGGGAGGCTCCGGCGCACCGCCGAGAAGACCTCGTCCGCCGTGGGGTGCACGTCGGTTCCGACCAGGTAGCGGTAGATGGTCGCGCGCTGCTCCGTGAAGCGCTGTCCGCCGGCGTGCAGGGCAGCACGAAGCCTGAGATCGCTCGATTCGGGATTCATGGACATCTTCCTGGGCGTGGGAAGGCCTCGATCGCAACGTTACACGGGCCCGAGAAGGAGTGTCAACCTGGACGGAATCCTGACGCTCGAGCCCCTGCTCGAGGCTGTCCGCGAGGGGGTGGAGCGGCGCGGCTGGCGGCTGTCGGGGCTCCAGAAGACGACCAGCCTGGAGTTCGAGGGGCGCTGGGAGGGAGAGTCTACCCGTAGCGCCTACCTGTTCTTCCACCGCGACGACGAGTCGGACGAAGTGAGTATCGACGTCTACCTCGACGAAACGAGTCAGGGGCTGGCCGGCAACCTGGCTCTGGTGGTCGACTTGGCCCCGCTCGCCGAGCTGGGAGATCCGACCGTGGTCTTGGGTGCGCTGCGCGACTTGGCGAAGCGGGAAATGCCCTCCGGCTACTCGACTCCCCTGACGCTCCGGCTCCGACTTCCGAGCGCGGGCGCGGAGACGTCTCGCGCCGAGGTCGAAGCACGCTTCAAGCTCACCCTTCCGAGCCGGGCGATCGCGGCGGGCGCCGGCGAAGTGCAGAGTCTGACTCTTCAGGCGGTTGCCGCGTTCGAGCGGATTCTCCGGGCCGGCGAGCTGGCTCGCTTCCGGACGGCGACGAGCGGGCCCGACTGAGGCTTGCTCGGTCGTCGGGCGACTGCAGATTGGGGCATCCCGAACGCCGCGCCGCGACCGGCGTCGCTGTGGGCACCACTCTCTGCCACGACTCTCTCAAAGGACGCTCGCATGAGTAGTGACTCCGCCAATGCCGAGGGATCACTCGACGCCCTCCTGAGTGAAGAGCGTCGATTCGCTCCCTCGGCCGCGTTCCGAGCCCGCGCGGTGTTGTCCGACGCCGGCGTCTACGCGCTGGCCACCGCGGACCGTGAAGCGTACTGGGCGGGATGGGCGAGTGAGCTGCACTGGTTCTCTCGCTGGCGGGAGGTGCTGAAATGGAAGCCCCCGTTCGCGCAGTGGTTCGCGGGTGGGAAGCTGAACGTGTCGTACAACTGCCTCGATCGGCACGTTCAGGAGGGGCATGCAAATCGGGTAGCGCTCTTCTGGGAGGGTGAGCCGGGCGATACGCGCACCTACACGTACGGCGAGCTGCTCGCCGAAGTGTGCCGTTTTGCGAACGGCTTGAAGGGATTGGGCGTGAAGAAGGGAGACCGGGTTACCATCTACTTGCCGATGATTCCGGAGGTGGTCGTCGCGATGCTCGCCTGCACGCGGATCGGCGCCATCCACTCCGTCGTGTTCGGCGGGTTCAGCCCGGAGTCGCTGTCCGACCGCAACAACGACGCGGCGGCCAAGGTGCTGGTCACGGCCGACGGTGGATGGCGCCGCGGGACGGTCGTGCCGCTGAAGGCGAACGCGGACGAAGCTCTGGCCAAGTCACCGACCATCGAGCACGTCGTGGTGGTCTCGCGCGGCGGGAGCCTCTCGGAGCAGGTGGGCGTGTCGCTCAGGCCGGGAAGGGACCACTGGTACCACGACCTGATCGCCACTGCATCGGACGTGTGCCCGGCGGAGTCGATGGACGCGGAGGATACGCTCTTCATCCTCTATACCTCGGGGACGACCGGGAAGCCGAAGGGCGTGATGCACACGACCGGGGGCTACCTCACGCAGGTCTACGCCACGACCAAGTCGGTCTTCGACCTCCACGACGACGACGTGTACTGGTGCACCGCCGACGTGGGGTGGATCACGGGGCACAGCTACGTCGTGTACGGCCCGCTTTCGAACCGAGCCCAGGTGGTGATCTACGAGGGAGGGCCGGACTGGCCCGACCGTGGGCGGCTCTGGCAGATCTGCGAGCGCTACGGCGTCACCGTCTTCTACACGGCGCCCACCGCCATCCGCTCGTTCATGCGCTGGGGTGAGGAGTGGCCGGAGAAGTCGGACCTCTCCAAGCTCCGCCTGCTCGGCACCGTCGGCGAGCCGATCAACCCCGAGGCGTGGATTTGGTACCACGAGACCATCGGGGCGCGCCGCTGCCCGATCGTCGACACGTGGTGGCAAACCGAGACGGGGGGGATCATGATCACGCCCCTCCCCGGCATCACGGAGACCAAGCCTGGCACGGCCACCCTTCCGTTCCCGGGCATCGACATCGCCATTCTGAACGAGAAGGGCGAGCCGACCTCGGCCGGCTACCTCGCCATCACGTCACCCTGGCCGTCGATGCTGCGCGGTGTGTGGGGGGACGAGGAGCGCTACAGGAAGACGTACTGGTCGCAGTGGAAGGACGTCTACTTCGCCGGGGACGGCGCCAAGCGGGACGAGGACGGCTACTACTGGATCTTGGGGCGGGTCGACGACGTGCTCAACGTCGCGGGGCACCGGATCGGCACCATGGAGGTGGAGAGCGCGCTGGTCGATCACCCCGCGGTGGCCGAGTCCGCCGTGGTCGGCAAGAAACACGACATCAAGGGTGAGGCGCTCGCCGCGTTCGTCACGCTGAAGGAGAAACACGCCGGCTCGGACGCGCTCATGAAGGAGCTGCGCGAGCACGTGGGCAAGAAGATCGGCGCGATTGCGAAGCCGGACCTGATCGTCTTCACAGCCGACCTCCCCAAGACGCGCTCGGGGAAGATCATGCGGCGGCTGCTGCGCGACATCGCGGAAGGGAGGGCTGTCGGCGACACGACCACGCTCGCCGACCCCGCTGTGGTGCGTAAGCTGCAGACACAATACCAGGAAGACTAGGGAGCGTCCCGGTAGGCTATTCGGCGAACGGATCCTTGGTCGGGGGCGCCTTCTTGGCGCGCTCCTCGGCGGGCTTCTCCTTCGCCTTCCGCGCCGGGACGCCCACATAGACCCAGTGGGGCTCGGTGCTCTTCGTGACGATGGAGCTCGTGCCGATCATCGAGTCCTCGGCAATGTGCGTGCCCGCCAATACGGTCGCGTGGTAGGTGATGCGCACGCCTTTCCCGATGATCGTCTTGGGCGTGTAGACGATGCGCGCGTCGACGATGTTGTGGCTGTGCGAGTAGACGTTGGCGAAGTCCGATACCGACGCGCCGTCCCCGATTTCGATGCCGCCGCGATCGTCCAAGAGCACGTGCCGGTGGATGACCACACCGTTGCCTACGTGCATGTTGTAGCCGAACGAGAAGCGCACGAACGTGAACGCCTTGAAGTTCTTGCCGCAGCTGGCGAAGACGTGCTTCGCCAGAATGCGTCGGAAGCGGATGCCCAGGTCGACGTTCTCGCCTAGCGGGCTCTTGTCGAACATCTCCCAGAGCCAGAGCAATGGCTTGCGCGGCGCATAGCGCTCGACATCGATCTCCTGATAGTACTCGGGCTCCAGCGTGACATTGCGCGGGTCCATCTGGAGGAGCGCGAGGCGCGTCGCTGCCGGAAGCTTCCCGGGGTCGACGCCGACGTACTGCGGATAGAAGAGCTCGGTGAGGATGCCGCGGCAGAGCTCGTTCCGATCGCACTTGGGGTCGTCGAGCGACTTGGCGAGCCACCCGAGCCACTCGGCGTACTGGGCGGCCGCCACACCGGGGACGGGCACCGGCTTGAGAGGGTAGAAGGACATGTTGAGGAGGTTACCGGGATTCGGCAGGCTGGCCAAGGTCAGGCGGGCGGCTAGCTTGGATCATGCACGACGTGCTCCGCCAGCGCTTGCTGCGCAAGATCGATAGTCTGCCCGACGAGCAGATCTATCAGGTCCTCGACTACATCGAGTTCCTGGAGTCCAAGTACGCCGCAGTCGCTTCGGTCGAGGCGTCCGGCCTGCAGAAGTTCGCGGAGGGCCTCGAGGACAAGCTCCGCAAGCGTGCCGTGAGCCCGACTACGATTCGCGAAGCGTTCCAGCTGATCTCGGCGGCCGATCGGGTGCTGTCCGGCGTGTCGTCAGCGGGCAAGCAGATCCTGGCCGACCTGGGCCAAGCGCTCGAGCCGACCGAGGGTGGTACGGAGCCCACGACCGAGCGCATCGAGGCGGACCCGACCAAGGCGCGGCGTGCGCCGAGCGCCGACGTGCCGCGCGTAGGCGCACGTCGAGCCGAGCAGCGCCCTCCGGATGTGCGCCGTACCGACGAGCGCAGCGCGGACCAACGCGGTCTCGGCCCAGAGGGGACGCGCGGCACGTAACGGAAGCACGCTGGGCGGGACGTTGACGCCCCCAAGTGGGCGCTCTATCCTCCCCCATGCCGCCCTCATCCGACTCCCGGATCGTCAAAGAAGCGCTCACGTTCGACGACGTGCTGCTGGTTCCTGGGCACTCGCTCGTCCACCCGAAGGACACGGACGTCTCGACGCTTCTCACCCGTAGCATCGAGCTCCGCATCCCGCTCCTGTCCGCCGCCATGGATACGGTCACCGAGTCCGCCATGGCGATCCAGATCGCTCGCGAAGGCGGGATGGGCATCATCCACAAGAACCTCGCGCCTGAGGCGCAAGCGGGAGAGGTCGACCGCGTCAAACGCTCCGAAAGCGGGATGATCCTGAACCCGATCACGCTCGGACGGGATGCTTCGCTCCGTGACGCGCACGATCTGATGGCGCGCTTCTCGATCAGCGGTGTGCCGATCGTCGAGGAGGGCGACCGTCTGGTCGGGATCGTGACGAACCGCGATCTGCAGTTCGAGACCGACCTCTCGCGGCCGATCTCGGACGTAATGACGTCGGCGGACCTCGTCACCGCTCCCGTGGGCACGACGCTCGACGAGGCGCAGGCGATCCTGCATCGCCATCGCATCGAGAAGCTCCCGGTGGTGGATGCCAAGGGGAGGCTGAAAGGCCTCATCACGGTGAAGGACATCTTCAAGCGCCGGAACTATCCGAACGCGTGCAAGGACGAGCATGGACGCCTGCGCGTAGGCGCGGCGATCGGCGCTTCGCGCGGCGACCTCGAGCGGGCGGCGCTGCTGGTAAACGCTGGAGTCGACGTGATCGTCGTCGATACGGCCCACGGTCACTCGGAGGGCGTGCTCGAAGCCGTCGCCCGCGTTCGCGACCGCTTCCCGGACGTGCAGCTCATCGGCGGCAACGTGGGCACCAAGGAGGGCGCGGCTGCGCTCTGGGAGCGCGGGGTGGACGCCGTGAAGGTCGGGGTCGGTCCCGGATCGATCTGCACCACGCGCGTCGTGACCGGCGTGGGCCTCCCCCAGCTGACCGCCGTCATGGACGCCGCGGAAGGCGTCAAGGGCGAGGTGCCCGTGATCGCCGACGGCGGTATCCGTTACTCGGGCGACCTGGTGAAGGCGCTCGCGGCCGGTGCGCACAGCGTGATGATGGGGTCGATGCTCGCGGGGACCGACGAGGCTCCCGGGGAGAGCTTCCTGCTGGAGGGGAGGCGCTTCAAGACCGTGCGCGGTATGGGCTCGCTGTCGGCCATGGAGGAGGGGTCTGCCGACCGCTACTTCCAGGAGGGCGAGCTGGCCAAGAACAAGCTCGTTCCCGAGGGCATCGAGGCGCGTGTACCGTACAGGGGGCCCGTGTCCGACACGATCTTCCAGCTGGTGGGCGGGCTCAGGAGCGGAATGGGGTACTGCGGATGTGCCACGGTCGGAGATCTGAGGACCCGGACCAAGTTCATCCGTGTAACGAGCGGTGGACTTCGGGAGTCCCATCCGCACGACGTGACCATCACGCGGGAAGCGCCGAACTACCGCATGTAGGCGGGCCGTCGGCGACGTTCTGACGGAGCGACGAACGTGGCATCAACCCACCGACGCACGTGCTGCGCTCTGATGGCGGCGCTCGCCGGGGGCGCGTGCGTCTCGGCTCCTCCCGCGGCCTCGGTATCCGCACCAGCCGCTGCCTCGGTTCAGGCGCCGGATCCGTCCAGCCGACTCCCGTTCGACGCCACCGCCGTCCTGACGGGGTGGGAGCGGGTGCTCGAGCTCGAGCCGGTGGAGCACGCGCCTGTCGTGGTGGAGATCGACGAGCTGCTCGCGACCGACGTCATGAACGACGCGGCGTTCCGCGACGCGGTCGAGAGGTGGGTCGGGTACTGGCAGGAGACCGCCGCGACCGCGGTGCCGGACTTCCTCGGGCGGATGGGGAGCTTCGGAGCGATGGTCGATTCGGCCCTGGCGGACGCCGGGCTCCCGCCTTCGCTCAGGTACCTGCCGTTCATAGAGAGCGGATACAACCCGCGGGCCGCGAGCAGGGCGCGCGCCGTCGGCATGTGGCAGTTCATGGCCGCGACGGCCGGCGGGCTCGGCATGGAGGTCACGCCCCTGCTCGACGAGCGGCGCGACCCCGAGAAGTCGACGGAAGCGGCGATCACGTTCTTGTCGTCGATGCACGAAGAGTTCGGGTCCTGGTTCACGGTGCTCGCCGCGTACAACGGTGGCCCGAACCGGATGCGCCGCGTGCTCGCGCGCTACGCGCCGAACCAGCCTCCGTCCGACAGCCTCTTCTGGGCGCTACGACGCCATTTCCCGCCCGAGACGCGGGAGTTCCTGCCGAAGCTGTTCGGCGCTGCGATCGTGGCGGCGAACCCGGAGGCCCATGGGCACGAGGCGGCGCCGCACGCTCCGTTCCGCTACGACGAGGTGAGCGTGCCCGACGCGACCACACTCGACGTGATCGCGCGTGCGGCGGAGGTACCCCAGGCGGAGATCGAGCGGCTCAACCCGCAGTTCGTGCGGGGGATCACGCCGCGAGGGCGGGAGACTCCCATCCGGGTGCCCGAGGGGAGGGGTGACGCGTTCGCCGCGGCGTACGCGCTGGTTCCGCCCGCCGAGCGCGTCACGTTCGTCGAGCACCGCGTGGTGCGCGGCGAGACGCTCTCGCACATCGCGCTCCAGTATGGGGTCCGCGTAGCCGACCTCCAGGCCGCGAACCCGGGCGTTCGTCCTCAGGCGCTGCGCATCGGCGCCCTGCTCACGGTGCCGGTGGCGCCGAGCGTGCGGAACTCGGTCGCGGGCGGCTGAAGCCGGCCGCATCGGTGGTTGAAGTGACCGGCGGTCCTCAGGCCCGCCACTTCCCCGACCGCCCCCCTTCCTTCTCGAGCAGGCGCACGCCCTCGATCCGCATGCCGCGGTCGACGGCCTTCGCCATGTCGTAGACGGTCAGCAGCGCCACGGACACCGCCGTGAGCGCCTCCATCTCGACCCCGGTGCGGTCGGTGACGCGCGCCTCGGCACGCGCCCTGACGCCGGGGAGCTTCTCGTCGGCCTCGAGAGAGACCTGCACGGTGGTACCCGGGAGGGCGTGACAGAGCGGAATGAGGTCGGCCGTCTTCTTGCCGGCCATGACGCCCGCCAGCTCGGCCACCTGCAGGACGTTCCCTTTGGGCGTCTTGCCCTCCACGATCAGGCGCAGGGTTTCGCGAGCCATGACGATCTGGCCTTCGGCCAGCGCGCGCCGCGCCGTGGCGTCCTTGGTGGTGACGTCGACCATGCTCGGCTTCCCCTTCGCGTCGACGTGGGTCAGTCGCTTGCGTGGGCTCACGCGGGCACCTCCGCTGAGGGCAGTTGTGCCAGCGAGTGCCGGAGCTCCCGCACCAGGCTGCCGACCACGAGTTGGGGGTTCACGTTCGCCACCGCCAGCTCGCGGGCACGCTCCACTTGGCTGAACGCCGTCGCGACCCGGTAGGGCACGAGATCGCCCTTCGCCGCCAAGCGGTCGAGCTCGGCGAGCGCGTCGCGGTGGATGACGGTCTCGCGGGCTCCGCTCGCGATCGCGGCCAGGTCGCGGAGCCACTCCTCCACGAAGCCGAACAGCTCGACGAGCGTGCGCGCGCCTGCCGGCGGAAAGCCGAGCGCGAGCACGTGTCCGGTCGAGGCCCGCGGGCCATCCGTCGCCGCGACGATCTCGAAGGCTTGCCGCCTGAGCTTCTCCAACGGACCGGGCTCGCCCCCCTCGGGCAGAAATCCGAGCGCCCTGCCGATCGATCCCTGGCTGAGCCCCGCTGCCCAGTCGGCTTCCTTCGCGCCCGCACCGGCTTCGTCGCGCAGGAAAGCGGCGACCTCCGGCTCGGAGAGCGGGGCGAGGTGGAGCGGCACCGTCCGTGACGGGATCGTGGGCGGCAGGTGGCCCGCCTCGCTCGTGGTTAGGATGAAGCGGCAGTTGCCGGGCGGCTCCTCGAGCACCTTGAGCAGCGCGTTGGCTGCCTCCGGGCTCGCTTCCTGGGGCACGAGGGCATCGGCGTCGCCGATGATGAAAACCTGGCCGGGGGCCATCACCGGACGCTTGTAGGCCTTCTGGCGGATGCTCCGCACCGTCCCGACGTAGAGGCCGCGCACCTCGTCGGTGTGGCTCGCGCGGCGAGGCTGCTCGCGAATGGCGGCGAGCTCCTCGAGGCGTGCCTCTTCCAGTGCGTCGACCAGGCGATCGCCGGCCACGCTCTTGGGGCGGGGGAGGGGGAAGTACCAGTGCACGTCGGGGTGCTCGAGCGACGCGGCCATCTTGCACGCGGGGCACGAGCCGCAGGGCCCTTCGCCGGGGAGCTCGCACACCAGTAGCTGTGCGAGCCAAAGCGCCAGCCGCTGCTTGCCTACGCCGCGCGGGCCGTGGAAGAGCAGCGCGGAGGGAAGCACACCACGAGCATACGCGCGCGCGAGCGCCGCACGGGCTCCTTCGTGACCGCGCAGCGCGTGCAAGCTCAACGCGTGGCCGGCAGCGGCCGGAGCCACTGGAGGGGATCTTGTGCTTGCGGTGAGCTCCCCTGGAGCGGCGCGCGGATCTGGAACTCGAGGTGCGGGCCTTCGGGCGTCTGCGACCCGCCGACGGTGCCGACCACCTGGCCTGCCTCCACGTCCCGTCCTTCGACCACGCCGATGTCCTCGAGGTAGAGGTAGAGCGTGTAGAAGCCGTCGCCGTGACTCAGAACCACCGTCGGGCCGTATCCCTCGAAGGGTCCTGCCAGCGCGACCCTTCCGGCCCTCACCGCACGGACCGGCGTGCCCGTCGGGGCCGCGATCCCGAGCCCGTTCCAGCGGAGCACCACGCCATTGGGACGAGACTCCCGGCCGAAGCGGTAGATGACGCGACCCGTGATCGGCCAGTCGAGCGTGCCGGCATCGGCGGCGGCCAACGTGGACCCCCCCGCCCGGGCCCGAGCCGCCTCCATGGCACGGCGCCGTTCCTCCAACTCGTCGATGAGCGAGGTCATGCGCGTTTCGTCGCCCTCGAGCTCCTCGATGCGCGAGGCAGCGCGCTGCTCGCGTGAGCGGAAGTCTCGGAGCGCGCCCTCGCGCTCGCCTTCGACGGCGCGCAGCTGGGCTACCTCGGAGACGCGGTCCTGACGGAGCAGCCCCAGCTGAGCCATGCGCTCCCGGAGGTCGGCGTTCTGGCTGGCGAGGCGTCCTTGCAGGGCTTCGACGCGCTCCACCAGCTGGCGGTCAGACGCCGCGATCTGCTGGAGGTAGCGATAGCGGTTGAGGAGGTCCGCGAACGAGCTCGCGCCGAGCAGCACCTGCACGGTGTGGAGCGGGCCCATCTTGTAGATGTCGCGGAGCCGTCGATCCAGGACGGCTCGGCTCTCGGCCAGGCGGTCCTGCGAGTAGATGAGGTCGCGCGTGGTCGTCGCGATCTCGGAGGCGGTCGCTTCCGATTGGAACTGCACCTCGGCGAGCACGGCGGTGCTCGCCGACAGACGGCGCTCGACGTTGGCGAGCTCGCTCGCAGCGTCACGCACACGGTTGCGCACGTCGCCGATCTCCGCCTCGAGCCGTGCGCGCTCCGCACGGATCTGCTCGAGGCGGCGCTGGCTCTCCAGGATCTCGGCACGCAAGTCGGTCGGCTGCTGTGCGCGCACCGCCATCGGAAGCAGGAGCGCGAGGCCTCCCACGAGCGCGATGACCGAAGCGTTGCGACGCACGGTCCTAGACCTCACGCAGGTGGCGGCGGATGGCGAGCGCGCTCGACATGGCGCCGAAGAAGCCGCCCGCGAGCAGACCCAGCCCGATCCATTCACCCGGGAGCCATGCCACCTCGAACAGGTAGGTATACACGCCGCGGTAGGTCGCGTACGTCAGCGCCCAGGCGAGCAGGCCGCCGAGGAGGCCTGCGATCGCGCCCTCGACCAAGAACGGCCGTCGGATGAACGAGCCTTTCGCGCCCACGAGGCGCATGACGTAGATCTCGTCCCGGCGGGCGAAGATCGCGATGCGGAGGGCGGTCCCGATGATGAGCGCCGCGACCACCGCGAACGCGGATCCGAGCACCGCGGTCGTGGCCGCGCCGATCCGCCGGAGCGTGAAGAGTTTGTCGACCCAGTCCTGTCCGTAGCGGACGTCCTCCACGAACGCATACGCCGCCGCGGCCTGGGACACACGCTCGACCACTTCGGGGTCACGCGATCCCGGGCGCAGCTCGACCTCCAACGACTGCGGGAGGGGGTTCACCTCGAGGTCCCCCCACAGCTCCCCGAAGTCCGGCAGGTCGGCGCGGGCGCGTTCCAGCGCGTCCCGCTTGGAGATGAAGCTGACCGAGCGTACCTCGGGGATGCCGGCGAGCTCCGTGAGGGCCAAGTCGATCTCGCTCTGCCGGGCATCGTCTCGCAGGTAGACCGCGATCTCGACGCGCTCCTCGACCGACGTCAGCGCCAGGCGGAGGTTGTACGTGGCCAGCCCGAAGAGCCCGACGACGTAGAGCGCGAGCCCGACCATGGCCGAGGAGAGGCCGGTGAGGACGGGCGCGCGTCGGAAGGCGGCGAGGGCTTCGCGGAGGGCGTACACGGGCTAGTCCGGCGCCGAGTCGTAGACGAGCCGGCCCTGATCCAGCTCGAACACGCGCGCGTGAGGGTACCGCTTGATGAGCTCCAGGTCGTGCGTGGCCATGAGCACCGCCATCCCCTTGGCGTTGATGTCCCAAAAGAGGTCCAAGATGCCGCGGGTGGCCCGCTCATCCAGGTTGCCGGTGGGCTCGTCGGCGAGTAGGACGAACGGATCGTTGGCGAGGGCACGCGCGATGGAGACCCGCTGCTGCTCTCCACCCGAGAGCTCGTTCACGAACGCGCCCGCCTTGGGCGCCAGCCCCACTTGCGCGAGCAGTCGCTGCGCGATTGGTACGATCGCCTTCCGCGGCGTCCCTGTGACCTCGAGCACGAAGGCCACGTTCTCGAGCGCGGTCCGGCCAGGGAGGAGTCGGAAGTCCTGGAAGACGTAACCGACGCGTCGGCGCACCTGCCAGAGGCCGCGCTCGGTGACGCTCTCTGACGAGTAGCCGGTGACGCGCACCTCGCCCTGAGTGGGCTTCTCCGCCATGTGCACGAGGCGCATGGTGGTCGTCTTTCCGGAGCCCGAGTGGCCGGTGAAGAAGGCGAACTGACCCTTCTTGAGGTGGAAGGAGACATCCCGCAGCGCATAGCCGCGCTTGGGATACTCCTTCGATACGTTGGTCAGCTTGATCACCGGATCGGGCGCCTCGAGGGGGGCACAACCCTGCTCCGGAAGGAAACCTTAGACACGGCCCGAACCCGTGTCAAAGCGCGCGTGCGCAAGACGCGCGGCGAGGGTGAGCGCTTCCACCATCGACGATGCGTCTGCGCGCCCCGTGCCGGCGATGTCGAACGCGGTGCCGTGATCGGGCGAGGTACGCACGAACGGGAGCCCGAGCGTGACGTTCACCCCGGAGCCGAACGACACGGTCTTGAACGCTGCCATGCCCACGTCGTGGTAGGGGGCGATGACGGCGTCGAATTCGCCGGCCAGAGCACGCGCGAAGACAGTGTCCGCGGGCACGGGCCCGTCGACGCGCACCCCACCCGCTTGGAGTCGCGCCACCGCGGGCTCGAGCACGCGCGCCTCCTCGTCGCCGAAGAGCCCACCGTCGGAGGCGTGGGGGTTGAGCGCGCACAGCGCGAGGCGCGGCGCCGCCATCCGCCAGTCGCGCCGGAGCGACTGGTGCAGCAGCGCGCCTTGCTCCACCACCCGTGCTCCCGTCACCGCGCCCGGCACGTCGCGCAGCGCCAAGTGCGTGGTCGCGAGGAGCACGCGGAGCGGCGCGCCGAGCTTGGTGCTCTCGGCGCACATGAGCATGCCCACGGGACTCGAGGCCGTGAGTCGAGCGAGCATCTCGGTTTGGCCGGGGACGTCCCAGCCGGCGGCCTGCAGGGAAGGTTTGTGGAGGGGGGCGGTGACGACGCCGTGGTAGTACCCCTTCAGCGCCCCCGCCACCGCTCGCTCGATGGACCGAGCCGCGTCGGCCCCCGCCGCCTCGTCGGAAAGCGAGCGCGCGTACACGTCGATCTTCGGGGCCGCCTGCGCAGAGAGCGTCGACCCGTCGGGGAGCACCACCTCGAAATCGGCGTCCCCGGCGTGCTCGGCCAGGCGTGTGAGCGCGCGTTGCGCGACCTCGGGGCCGATCCCCCGCGGATCACCGAGCGTGACCGCGATACGGGGTCGGAACACTACATCCGGAGCTCGATGAAGGTGCGCGCCCTGAGCTCTTCCATGATCCGCTCGCGCTGTCGCTCCTGCTGGATCTGGGCAGCGATCTGGGTGCGCAGGTCCTCGAGGGTGTACGCGCCCCCCTCGCGGACCTGCAGCACTTTCACGACCGCGAACCGCAAGTCGCCCGCGTCGCCGGACGTGCCCTGGTACTCGAATGGACCCACCACCTCGTTGCCGCGCACATTGGTCAGCGCTCCATAAGCTGGAGGCAAGTCGGTCAGGCGATCGAACGCGATCGTGATGGAGTCGGGCGCTACGGGATCCGAGAACTCGTCGTAGAGCGCGACCATGGACTCGCCGGCCTGTGCCCGGCGTGACACGTCGAGCGCGAGGGCGCGAGCGCGATCGACGTCGGCTGGCGTCACCGCGGCCATCTTCAAGATGTGGCGAGCTTGGACCTCGCTCCGCCCCCGCACGCGCTCGACCTTGATGATGTGGAACCCAAAGACCGACTCGACCACCCGGCTGACGGAGCCGGGGGGGAGTCCGAAGGCGGCGTCTTCGAACTCCTCCACCATCTGGCCGCGCCGGAACCAGCCGAGGTCGCCCCCAAGGGGAGCCGTGCCCACGTCGTCGGAGTTCTCGCGCGCGAGCGTGACGAAATCCTCGCCGCCGATGACGCGCTCCAAGAGCACCTCGGCTTCGGCGCGCGCCTGCGCCTTGGCGCTGTCGCTCGCGGTCGGCCTGACCACTACCTGACGGAACGTCAGGAGTCGAGGGCGTTGCTCGAGTTGCGTGCTCGCTGCCTGAAACCGCTCGACCAGGTCCTCCTCCGTGACCTCGACCGGGCGCGCGCCCTGCTGGCGACGCTGGAAGTACAGCTGGAAGATCTGGAGCTGGCGCGCGTCCTGGCGCAGGAACTCACGATACTCGCCCAGCGTCCACCCTTCGGCCTGCAGCGCAATCTGGAGCGCGGGCATGCCACCGAACTGGAGCGCCAGCCCGTCGATGCGTTCGGAGATCTGCCGGTCGATGGCTGGCTCGTCGGGCTCGATGAGGGAGTCCTGCGCCGCCGCCTGGAGCACGACGAGGCGGTCCACCCACGTATCCAGCACGTCGCGGAAGAAGGCCTCGAAGTCGGGATCGGTCTGGCGCGGGGTTTCCGGGTCGGCGAGCTGGAGACGCTGGATCTCCTCCATCACCTGGGTCTGCAGGACGACGGAGTCACCCACGACCGCGATGATGCGGTCGACGACGTCGGTCGGGATGACCTGCGCGCTCGCCGCACTGGGCGCGAGCGGCAGCAAGAGGGCGAGCGCGTACGCGATTCTGAGGCGGTGATGCATCGCGACTGCTAACCCGTTTTCGGGGGAGGGGTTCCGAGGCTACCGGGCCGAGTCCTGCGCGGCGGCCGCGGAGTCGGGAACCTGCTCGATGGGTGCCGGGCTCCGCCCCGCGCGGACCTGGCTGATGGCGAGCAGCGCGCTCCCGACGCCGGCCGAGTTGATCGAGGTCGGCACGCCTTCGCGCAGCTGGAAGCCTACGAGGCCCAGCGGCACGACCCGCGTCGCCCCGGACAGATTGTCGGCGAGCGAGAGCATCACGGCGCGCTTCAGCGCGACCTCCGTTTCCTCGCCGGGAGCCATTTCGATGTTGCGCAGCCCGATCGCGTTTGCGGCAGCGAGGAGCTGCCCCTGCACCTGCTGTGTGAGCGAGTCGACCCTGGCGGGGCTCGGCTCCAGTCCGGAAAGGCGCGCCTCCGTGACGAGCAGGTCGCGGCGGCCGACGTCGCTCAGGAAGTCGTCGAGCTCCTCGTCTGTGGCGACCGCGACCGACTCGCGCAGCCCCGGCTGCTCGAACCGCAGCAACTCGAGGAGCTCGCCTGCCGTGTACTCGCCGTCGTTCCAGCTGACCAGCGGTCGCCGTGCGGCCCCGCGGGAGAGAGCGACCGTGGGATTGCTGGCGAGCTCGCGAGCCACGGCGAAGGCGTCCTCCGATATCTCGAGGCCGTCAGGGCCCTCGAGCCCGGCCACGAACGTCGATTCCGCCGCGCTGTTCCGTTGCTGCAGGACCCGGGCGCGGAACGCAACGGCGACGTCCTCGAAGTTCCGTACCCGGCGCTCTTCGAGGCGAATGAGGTGGAGCCCCATGGGGGTCTCGACCACGTCGCTCACCTGGCCGGGCTGGAGCGCGAGGGTGGCTTCCTCGAAGGGCTGCACCATGTCGCCTCGCGCGAAGAACCCGAGGTCTCCGCCGCTCGGTGCGCTGCCAGGGTCCTGGCTGAACTGCCGGGCCATGTCCTCGAAGCGGGCGCCCCCGAGGATGCGCGTGCGGATCTGAGCTAGGAGCGTGCGCACGCTGTCCCGCTGCGCCTGCGTCGCCTCGAGCGGATACGTCATCATTATGTGACGCGCACGCAGATCGACTTCGGGCGACTCGGCTGCGTACAGCGTGCGCAGCTCGTCATCGGTGATGAGCGTATCGACCTGAATGACCGAGTCGCGGAGCTGGCCGATCATCTCCTGCTCGATGCGCTGACGGACCAAGTCCTCCAGCGTGAGCTGCGCGTACGTAGTGTCCTCGAGAGTCGCTTCGGCGAGGAGTGTGTAATCGATCCACAGCTCGGCGAGTGACTCGACCACCGCGGCTTCGGTGGGGAGGCGCTCTTCATCCACGAGCAGGCGTACCACGTCGTCGACGGTCAGCTCGTAGTCGCCGACGCGCGCGACGGTGTTGGCGTCCGGCTCTGCGTCACCGCATGCCGCGCTGAGGAGGAGGCCACCCAGCACGAGCCCCAGCCTGGTCTTCGACACTCTCACCCCGATTTCCCTCACGGACATCTCCTCACTGCTCCTCACTGTCGTTTCCTCACGCGGCGGCGCCCGCCGTCTTCAGTGCCGCCAGTGCCACGGTCAGCGTTTCCATGATCGGCTCCGACCCTTCCTGCTCGAAGCGCACCGACAGCGGCCGAACCCGTCGGACTTCGATGCTCGTCTTCTGGCGGCGCAACGGACCGTCGAGGGCCGCCATCTTGGGCACGACTTCCTCGCGGAAGCTGAGTCGGGCCGAGCGACCACGTACGTAGATCTTCTCGACTCCGACATCGCGGCCCAGGACCCTGAGGGCCGCGCCGGCCAGCAGTCTCTCGACCTCTGGCGGTGGCGGCCCGAAGCGGTCCGTGAGCTCCGACCGGAGGGACTTGACTTCCCCTAGGCCGCCTAGCTTGGACAAGCGCCGGTAAAGATGCAGCTTTTGCCCCGAATCTGAAACGTACCCGTCCGGCAGGTACGCGGCGCCGCCCAGGGAGACCTCGGGATCCGGCCATTCCGGGGCGGCCTGCTCGCCCTTTTGGATGCGCTCGACGGTGCGCTTGAGCAGTCTCATGTAGGCGTCCAGCCCGATCTGTTGGGCGAACCCGGACTGGTCGGCGCCGAGCAGGTTCCCCGCGCCTCGGAGCTCCAGGTCGCGGACGGCCACGGAGTATCCCGAGCCCAGCTCGGTGTAGTGCTCGAGCACGCGCAGGCGCCGCTCGGCATCGTCGCCGATCTCGTCCGGCACCAGCAGGTAGCAGTACGCGCGCCGGTCGGAGCGGCCCACGCGTCCCCGGATCTGATAGAGCTGCGCCAGCCCGAACCGGTCGGCCCGGTCGACGAGCAGCGTGTTGGCGTTGGGCACGTCGAGGCCGTTCTCGATGATCGAAGAGCAGACGAGCACGTCCACCTCGCCGTCCACGAACGCGCGCATGACCTCGTCCAGGTCGTCCACCTTCATCTGTCCGTGCGCGACGGCGACGCGCGCCTCGGGAACGAGAGCGCGGAGCTCCTCAGCGATCGTGTATATGGTGTCGATGCGGTTGTGCAGGAAGAACGTCTGACCGCCCCGGTCGAGCTCGCGGTGCAGCGCATCGGAGATGAGCTGGTCGGACCACGGGAGCACGTTGGTGTAGATCGGCATCCGGTCGCGCGGCGGCGTGCGGATGATCGACAGGTCGCGGATCCCGGAGAGCGACAGGTACAACGTCCGCGGGATCGGCGTCGCCGTGAGCGCGAGCACGTGCACGGAAGTGCGCATCGATTTCAGGCGCTCCTTGTGCTTCACGCCGAAGCGCTGCTCCTCGTCGATGACGAGCAGGCCGAGGTCCTTGAAGACGACGTCTTCCGAGAGCAGTCGATGCGTGCCGATGACGATGTCGACGCTCCCTTCTGCGAGAGCGGCGAGTAGGTCGCTCTGCTCCTTTGGCGTGCGGAAGCGGCTGAGCGCTCCCACACGCACGGGGTAGTCGGCGAGCCGCTCGGCGAACGTGTGCCGGTGCTGCTCGACCAGGATGGTCGTGGGCGCGAGCACCGCGACCTGCTTGCCTTCCTGCACGGCCTTGAACGCCGCCCGGATGGAGACCTCGGTCTTGCCGTACCCGACGTCTCCGCAGAGGAGTCGGTCCATGGGGCGCGTCGACTCCATGTCCTTCTTCACGTCGAGGGCGGCCTGCCGTTGGTCGGGCGTGTCGTCATAGAGGAACGACGACTCCATTTCCATCTGCCACTTGGAGTCGGGCGCGAAGCCGAACGCCTGGGTCGCCTGCCTGCGCGCGTAGAGGTCGAGCAGCTGGATGGTCATCTGCTCGATGGCCTGCTCGGTCTTCTGCTTGAGTGCCTTCCAGCGCTTGCCCCCGATGCTGTGCAGCTTGGGCGGCTTGGCGTCGTCGGACTCGCCGACCCAGCGCTCCACCAGGTCGAGGCGATAGACCGGCACGCGTAGGATTTCCCCGCCCTCGTACTCGATCGCGAGCGACTCCAGCTCCTCGCCGGCCACCGCGATGTGCTGCAGGCCCACGAAGCGTCCCACGCCGTGATCCATGTGCACCACGTAGTCGCCGGGTGTGAGCTGAGCGAGGCTCTCGAGCGCCACGGCTCCACGGAAGTGCCGGCTGCGGCGGAGGCGACGCGAGCGGCGGAAGATCTCGTGGTCGTTGAGCACGCGGAGCGGCGGGTCACTCGACCGGAGCTCGAAGCCGGTGGCGAGCGTGCCGAGGCCGAGCTGCGTGCCAGCGGGGAGCTGCGTGGCACCCCCCAGGATCTCCTCCAGCCGGACGAGCTGGCCGTCGTTGTCACAGAGGAGCAGCGTTCGCTGACCCGTCGCGGTACCTACGCGCAGGTACGACTCGAGCACCTCCATGTCCCGCGCGATGACCGGAGGAGGAGCAGCCTCGATCCGGAGCGGCACCTCGGGCCCGGGGAGTAGGTCCAGGCGCGGCCGCGCGTCGAGGAGCGCCCGGAGCTCATCCGGGGGAACGAAGAGGTCCTTGGGCTCGTGCGGCGCCGACCCGGACTCGACCAGCGCGTGGTACAGCTCGCGCGCCCGGCTCCAGGTGCGCTCCGTCTCGTGCGCGAGGTCGAAGGCCCCCAGCCGGGTGACGACCGCATCGCCGGGGAGCAGCTCCGCCAGAGAGCGGGTGACGGTTTCGTCGCCCGCCACGGCCTCGCGGCGGAAATCGGTGGGGAGCACGTGCGTCTCGCTCACAGCGGACTTCGAGCGCTGATCCAGTACGTCGAAGAGGCGGATGGATGCGATCTCGTCTCCCCAGAACTCGATGCGCACGGGGTCGCCGGCCGCGACCGAGAAGACGTCGAGGATGCCGCCGCGCACCGCGAACTGTCCCACCTCCTCGACCAAGGGCACGCGCTCGAAGCCGCGGGCCTCGAGCGTGGACGGGAGTGACGTGAACTCGACCGTGTCCCCGACGCGGAACGTCTGGCGCAGCGTCGCGAAATGCGCGGGGACCGGCACGCGCTCCTGCAGCGCGCGCGGCGTGGTGACGATGAGGCGCACCCGCCCGGAGAGGAGCGCCTCGACCGCTTCGACGCGCAGCCCGCCGATCTCCAGGTGGGGCTCCGACTCCTCGTAGGGGAGCGCCTCCTTCTGGGGGTAGAGGTGCGACTCCCCGTCGCGGTCGAGCAGCGTGTCGAGGTCTGCCTGGGCCGCGGCCGCCGCTTGCGGGCTCTCGGCCACGCAGATGAAGACGCGGTCCGCGCGTGCGCGGTGGAGTGCCGCCACGACGGCAGCGGCGAGCGAGCCGACCGCGCCGCCGAGGGCCACGGTTTGCGCGGGGGCGGGGAGGCGACCCGCGAGGTCTCGCACGGGGGGGCACGACGCGACGGCGTCGAGAATGAGGTTGGGTGACATCCCTACGAACCTACGAGGTGGCCCCCGACGTTTCGGGGTGCGCCGCGGCGGGCCGCTCCGCCGGGCGACCGCCTCCGCGGCGCGTCGACGCCAGCAGCGACTCGGCGAGGAGGAGGAGCGCTGCGGCGAGCAGGAACGGCCACCACGCTTCTCCTCCGAGGCGCGTCCGGAAGACCTCCGACGCCCAGTCGTCCGCGTCGGTTACCAGGTCCGTCTCTCGGCCGATGGCGGTCTCGGCATCGTCGCGCGAGAGTGGCTGCAAGCGCGACTCCCCGGCTGGCGGGTTCAGAGCCACGAGGGCGACGGTGGTGTCCGCGGCCAAGAACGCGTACACGCCGGGCTCGCCAGTTCCGCGTACAGTGCGCGTGCCATCGATCTCCAGCTGCCGCCCCGAAGGGAAGCGCACGTGGGTTGCTCCCACCGGCGCCGGCAGGTACGCTCCCGTCGCGTACACCGGGTAGCTTCCGGCGCCCGCCCACTCGCTCGCAGCCCAGTCGATGAACCGCACCATGCCTGCAGACACCGGCAGGGTAGTCGCTGCGGCGACCAGGGGCGACCCGAGGAGGAGGTAGCGGCGCCCCGTCGCGTCGGCGCCCTCGAGGGCCCACGGCCGCCCTGCGACTTCGCCGAGCGTCCGGGTTGGTGCCACCGGGTCACCCACGCTCACGATGTCGTACCAGCGCCTGACGGTGGTGCCGCGCAGCGGTTCGGGGGCGTCGTCGCCTGTCAGCTCGGTCTCACCCGCGGCCGGCCGAGGGTCCAGCCGCCAGGGGATCTGCGCATCCGACAGTCGGCGGTTGAGGGCCGGAAGCAGGGTGGCGTCTTCCGGCGGCAGAACGAGAGACGACGTGTTGGCTCCCCGAGCCTCCAGCCCCGCACCGTCCTGCGTGACCAGGAGCTCTGCATCACGGCTACCGGACGCCCGCAGGCGGCCCGACCCGGCCAACACGCCCAACGCCTCCGTCACGAAGAGGCCAGGGTCGCCGGCCGTGGCGACCGCGGGCGCCCGGCGGGCGCGGAAGGCGAAGTAGCGGCGGTCGTCCGCTCTGAGGGCATCGGGGTCCGCCTCGACGTACCCCTGAACCCAACCCAGCGAGGTCGACGGCAGTGCGATCGTCGTCTGTGCTCCCGCGGATAGGGTGCCGGCTCCGCGCACGCGGCCGTCGAGCACCAGACGTACGGCCCAGCGCGCGGTGTCACCGACCGACTCGAGCGCGCTCACGGTGAGCTCCGTGCGCTGTCCCTCCAGGGGAGGGAGCCCGCCACCCACGAGCAGGTCGATCAGCGCCCGGTTGTCGGGGCGATCTCCGCGAGGCGCGAACGCGAGCACGGGCACGTCGCCCGAAGGCTCTGCGCCGGGCAGCGTGAAGGCCGTCCGCTGGAGATCGGACAGCAGATGGATCTCGCGTTCCTGGAGCTCGGCGGTCCGCAGCAGCTCCGCGGCCCGCTCGATCGCCGCCGTGAGATCTCCAGCGGCGGCGCTCGTCTCGGTGGCGTCCACGGCGGCCCGTGCCTCGGCCCGGCCGCCGGCGATGGCGGGGAGCCACGGCTCGCCCGCGCGGATGACCCAGAAGCGGTCCTCGTCGGATGCTCGCGCCAGCGTCTCGCGCCCGAGCGACTTCAGCTCGTCGAGGACTCGCTGCTCGCCGAGCACCAGGCCGCTGCTCATCGAGTTGTCGAGGACGAGCACGACCGCCGTCGGCGGGTGCGCGCCGCCCATGCCTGCGAACAGGACGCGCGCTCCGGCGCCCACCAAGAGGAGGAGCACGGCCACGCGGACGAGCATGAGCAGGAGTTGGCGCAACTTGATCTGGCGCGCGTGCTCCTTCTCGGTCCGCTCCAGGTACCGGAGCGCGGGGAAACTGAAGCGCTTCGTCTCGTGGCGGTGGAAGAGATGGAGAATGATGGGCACGAGGGTCGCGACGCCTGCGAGCAGGAAGAGCGGGTTGAGCGCTCCCATCAGAGGCCGCCCCTCATCCCAGCCGCTCCCGTTTGCGCAGGTACGCGCGTAGCGCGAGGGCGAGCGAGCGATCGGTATCGACGACCTCGTAGTCGATGCCGTGCGGCTTCAGGTCCCGCTGCCACTCGCCGATTGCGTCGCGAACGGCCTCGCGGTAGGCCGACCGAATGTCGGCTACGCTCACGAGCAGCTCCTCGTCCGTCTCAGGATCGAAGAAGCGAGCCTCCGACGCCTGCGGGAGCTCCCGCTCTCCGGGGTCGAGTAGATGGAAGACGAGCACCTCGTGGCCACTGTGCCGGAGGAATTTGAGCGCCGTCAGCGTCTCGTGGCGCGCCACCAGGAGGTCGGACATGAGCACGACCAGGCCGCGCCGCCGCAGCCGCACGGCCAGCTCGCGGAGAGCGCCTTCAGCGACCGTGCCGCCTTCGGCCTCGAGCGGCTCGAGGCGCCGCACCAGCTCGTGCCACTGCCGGCGTCCGCCGCGTGCCCGCACCCGGTCGACGATGCGGTTGTGGAACGCGGCCATGCCTACCGAGTCGCCCTGACGCAGGAGCACGAGTGCGAGCGAAGCCGCCAGGTGCTTCGCGAACCAGAGCTTGCTCGGGAGTGTGCCCGGCGCAGAGCTCCACCCCATGGACTCGCTCACGTCCACGAGCAGGTGGGCGCGCAGGTTCGTCTCCTCCTCGAATTGCTTCACGTAGTAGCGATCCGAGCGACCGTACATGCGCCAATCGATGTAGCGCAGGTCGTCACCGGCCTGGTACGCGCGCAGCTCGGCGAACTCGGCCGAGAAGCCGCGGTGCGGGGAGCGGTGGAGTCCCATCAGGAACCCCTCCACCACCTCGCGTGCGATGAACTCCATGCCCCCGAGCTTCGAGAGCGCGACGGGATCGAGGAGGTCGGGGCGCCCGCGCGACGGGCTCCGCTTGAGTTCGTTCACCGCGAGGCATCCACCTGAGGAAAGTGCGCCGGAAGGTAGGGGTGCCCCCCGAAGCGCTCAACTTGGGCCTGCCGCACGCTCGGGGCTGTCCCCTCGATGGGTCTCCAGGGGGTACGGCCGTCCTCCGCCGGGGACGGCGGATGCTTCGGAGCCCAGCGGAGAGGGGTGCCTTCCCTGGCATGGCTGTTGCGAAACGATTGTTTGCCAACTCCCTCGCCCAGCCGAATCATCGTGCCGCACATGCGCGCTCTCCCACTCCTGCTGATCCTGTCCGCCCTGTCCGGGGTTGGGCAGTCGATCGCGGCGCAGGAGACCGGCGGCGGCTTGGAGGCGCGGGTCTGGCTCGACCGGGGTGGCGAGGAGCCCGTGCTCCGCCGGGGCGAGAACGTCCGCATCTACTATCGTGCGAGCGAAGATGGCTTCGCCGCGATCTTTCGCATAAACACGGACGGCCGGGTCTCGTTGATGCATCCGCAGCATCCCCAGGACGTCGCGGTGATGCGTGGCGGACGGGATTATCGATTGCTTCCGCCCGATGGCACCGAGTGGCGTGTCGAGGAGGACCCGGGGATGGGGTACTTCTTCATCGTCGCGTCGCCGGGGCCGCTCGACTTCTCGCTCTTCCCTTACGATAGGCGCTACGGGTGGGACCTGAGCGCCATCGGGGAGGCGGTCTACACCGACCCCTACGTGGCGATCGACGACTACGTGGCCGCGATCGTGCCGAACTGGGAGACGCAGCCCTACGCGCTCGACTTCCTCGCCTACTCCGTCGGCGAGACCTACTCGTACCCGCGCTTCCTCTGCTACGACTGCCATGACTACCAGGGCTACTCGAGCTGGAATCCTTACGACTACAACTGCGTGACGTATCGCGTCGTGATCTGGGACGATCCTCATTTCTATCCCAGGTATCGCTATGCGGGCGTCAACGTCGTGTACGCCTGGCCGGCGCGCGCGCTCCCACGCTACGAGGTTACGCGTCGCGCGGTGGGCGATGCGGTTGCGCCGATCGTGCGCGTACGGACGGCCGCGCAGCGCGAAGCGGCGTACAAGGAGTCGCCCGTGGCGACGAGCCCGCGGCCGGCGACGGCGGCACGGAGGACAGCTTCGGCTCCGTCGAGCCAGGTGGCCGCGAGCGCTGCCCCGCGTACGGCTGCGGCGGCTCCCGCGCGCCGCCCGGCGGACACCTCGCTGGCCGCCGCGCAGGAACGGGCTCGCGCGGGGGCGGCTTCCGAGCAGGATACCGCGCGCTCCCGCCCCACGCTCCAACGTCGCCCGAGCGCGCGTCTGCCGGTGCGGACGCCGCCGCAGGCCCGCTCCACTCAGCCCGAGGCGACGGAGCCCAAGAGCGTCACTCCCGCTCCGTCCCGCACGGCTCCGCGCGCTCCGATCACGCGCCCCCAGCGCGAGCCCCAGAGCGCGCCGTCGGCCGCGCCTTCTAGGGGGCGCGAGCCGCAGGCGGCACCAACACCCACTCGTCCCTCGACGCGGAGCACGCCCTCACGCCCCTCGCCGCAGCCCTCGACGAGCGCGCGGCCACAGACGGCACCGCGGCCGTCGACGCCGAGTGCGGGGAGCGGGAGTGCCCGCCCCAATCGCATGCCGCCGGCCACCAGCTCCACGCCGTCACGGCCCCGCGATACGCCTTCGGCTCGGCCGAATACGCCGCCCAGATCGGCCGCACCCCGGTCGCCTGAGCCGCGGCAGTCGGAGCCGCGGGCCACCGAGCCGCGCTCCTCCGCGCCGCGCTCGTCGGAGCCGCGACCCACGGTACGCTCCCGGCCAGCGGAGCCCACGCGCCCGAACTGAGCCGCGGGAGGCCCGCGGTGGGGCGGCGCCCCCCGCTGGCCACAGTGAGCCGCGGGACGCACGCGGTTGCGGCGGAGCTCCCACGCGCCCCAGTGAGCCGCGGGACGCACGCGGTTGCGGCGGAGCCCCCCCGCGGCCCCAGTGAGCCGCGGGACGCTCCGGTGCGGCAGAGCCCCCACGCACGCCGACCGAGCCGCAGAACGTCCGCCGTCCGCTGGAGCCGCCAGCATCCGAGCGGCCGAGCCCGGGGCTCGGGCTCCCCGCCGCGAGCCGTTAGCTTTGGCGCCTCTTACGGGCCACTCGTCGTGCTCGCGCCGCGCGCACGCGACTGATCCGAGCCTCGAGCGACCAGCCCATCCGGACCTGCAGTGCAGACCGACCACATCCGTAATTTCTGCATCGTCGCGCACATCGACCACGGCAAGTCGACGCTCGCGGATAGATTGCTCGAGACCACGCATACGCTCGACGAGCGGCAGATGCGCGAGCAGGTGCTCGACTCGAACGAGCTGGAGCGCGAGCGCGGCATCACGATCAAACTGCATGCGGTGCGCATGGGGTACCGCGCCTCGGATGGCGACGAGTACGAGCTCAACCTGATCGATACGCCGGGGCACGTCGACTTCACCTACGAAGTATCGCGTTCGCTCGCAGCCTGCGAGGGCGCGATCCTGGTGTTGGATGCCACGCAGGGGATTCAGGCCCAGACGCTCTCGAACCTCTTTCTGGCTCTGGACGCGAACCTCGAGATCGTGCCGGTCGTCAACAAGATCGATCTGGTGGGGGCCGAGCCCGAAAAGCGCCGGGCCGAGGTGGCGGACCTGCTGGGCGTGAAGCCCGAGTCGGTTCTGCTCGCCAGCGCGAAGCAGGGGATCGGCATACCCGAGATCCTCGAGGCCGTCGTGGAGCGGGTACCGCCCCCCACCGGAAATGCGGCGGATCCGCTGCGGGCGCTCATCTTCGACTCCTACTACGACCAATACCAGGGTGCCGTCCCCTCGGTGCGCGTCGTGGACGGCGTCATCCGGCCGGGCATGCACATCACGTTCGGTAACGTGAACGCGGACTACGAAGTGACCGAGGTCGGCTTCATGCGACTCGGCCGCGTGCCGCAGCCCGAGATCGGGCCCGGCGAGGTCGGTTACGTGGTAGCGGCGATCAAAGAGGTCTCGCACACCCGCGTGGGCGACACGATCCTGGACGCGGCGAACCGCGCGACCACGCTCCTGCCCGGGTACCAGGAGGCCCGCCCCATGGTGTTCGCGGGCCTCTACCCCACGAGAACCGACGACTACGAGGACCTGCGCGACGCGCTCGAGAAGCTGCGCCTCAATGACGCGAGCTTGCACTACGAGCCCGAGACGTCGGTCGCGCTGGGGTTCGGCTTCCGCTGCGGGTTCCTCGGGCTGCTGCACATGGAGATCGTGCAGGAGCGTCTGGAGCGGGAGTTCGGCGTCGATCTCATCACGACGGTGCCGAACGTGGAGTACCACATCACGCTCACGGACGGGACGCAGATGCATATCGAGACCCCGACCGCGATGCCTCCGCGCACGCGCATCGAGACGATCGCCGAGCCGATCGTGCGGGCCCGCATCCTCTGCCCGAGCGAGTACATCGGCAACGTGCAGAAGCTCTGCCACGAGCGGCGCGGCATCTTCAAGCACATGCACTACCCGGACCCGCAGCGCGTGGAGCTCGACTTCGAGCTGCCGCTGTCCGAGATCGTGCTCGACTTCTACGACAAGTTGAAGGGAAGCACGCGCGGGTATGCCGCGCTCGACTACGAGTTCCTCGAGTACCGGCCCGACCAGCTGGTCAAGCTCGACATCCTGGTGAACGGCGAGCCCGTGGATGCGTTCAGTGTCATCATCCACGAGGAGAAGGCGTACCTCTACGGACGCGACCTGGTGCGGAAGCTGAAGGACCTGATTCCCAAGCAGCAGTTCGCGATCGCGCTACAGGCGTCGATCGGCAACGACATCATCGCGCGCACCAACGTGTCTGCGCTCCGCAAGAACGTGACCGCGAAGTGCTACGGCGGCGACATCACGCGGAAGCGCAAGCTCCTGGAGAAGCAGAAGGAAGGAAAGAAGCGCATGAAGCAGGTTGGCACGGTGGACATTCCGCAGGAGGCCTTCCTCGCCGTCTTGAACCTGGGCGAGGATTGAACCCGGGGTGTGAGTAGCGCGGCTCGGGCTCGGCGCATTGTGCGAGCGCCGAACCACCTGGGCGACGTGGTCGCTGCATTGCCGGCGATGGTGGCCGACGGCTCCGACGTGCTCGTGGTGCGCTGGCTCGCGCCGATCGTGGAGATGGCGGGTGGCGGGGGAGAGGTGGTCCCGTTCGATCGCGGGCTGTCCGGGTTCGGGCGGGCGGCCAGCGAGCTGCGGCGGCGACGCTACGCGGAGGGCGTGCTGCTCACGCCGGCGTTCTCGGCGGCGTGGCTGATGCGTTGCGGCGGCGTCCGGCACCTGCGTGGGACGGCGACCGATGGTCGGAGCCTGCTGCTGGGCGACCCGGTGGCGCCTGAAGCGCTGCGCCCGTACCACCGCGTGAATGCGTACAAGCTGCTTCTCGGTCAGGAAGCTTCTGGGGAGCCGCGCGTCCATCCTTTGCTCCCCGACGCCGCGCGCCGCGACCAGTGGCTGGCGACGGTGGGCCCCGGTCGCCCCGTCGTCGGTTTCTTCCCCGGCTCGAACGCGCCCGCCCGCCGTTGGCCGGTCGAGCGCTTTGCCGCGCTCGTGGCGGCAGTGGCAGGCCGCGGTGCGCGCGCCGTGGTCATGGGGGGTGCGTCGGAGGCAGGACTCACCGCGCGGGTCGCCGCTGGCACGCCGGGCGCGCTCGACGTGGGCGGCAGGACCGATCTGGCGGACCTCGCGGCGCTCCTGTCCGTCTGCGACCTTGTCGTCACGAACGACACCGGGCCGATGCACCTCGCGGGCGCAGTCGGCACGCCGACGGTGAGCCTCTGGGGTCCGTCCGACCCCGGCGAGGTACGCCAGCTCGGTGCGCCCGATACGCGCGTCACAGGTCCGGAGCTTCCGTGCAAGCCGTGCCGCCGCAACCAGTGCGGCCGGCGCGGCAGGGGAACCGTGCTCGCCGATGCCCACGAGGAGTGCATGCGACTAATCGAGGTCGAGACCGCGCTCGCAGCGGTGGAGTCGGCGCTCAGCGGGGGCCCAGCGCGTGCTTGAGCGCTGGGTGATCGGCGTCGACATCGGGGGCACGAACCTCGTCGTCGGCGTGGTACCGTGCGCCGGTGGGAGACCGCTCGCCATCACGTCGAGGCCTACGCGCAGCGACCGCGGCGCCGATGCAGCGGTGGACGACATCGGCACGATGGCGGATGCGGTTGTCGCCGAGGCGCTCGCCTCCCATGGAGGAAGCCGCGCGCGCGTGATCGGCGTCGGCGTCGGCTGCCCCGGTCCACTCGACCTGGCGCGCGGCCGCATCATCGAGACGCCCAACCTCGGCTGGCGGGACTACCCGATCCGCGACCGAGTCGCGTCGCGCCTCGGCCTGCCGGCGACACTCGACAACGACGCCAACTGCGCGACGTACGGGGAGTGGTGGCAGGGGGCGGCGCGCGGCGCACAGAGCGTCGTAGGGGTGACGATCGGCACCGGGGTCGGCGGAGGACTCATTCTCGACGGCAGACTCGTGCGCGGTGCGAGCGGTGGGGCCGGCGAGCTCGGCCACACCACGATCGACATCGACGGACGGCTGTGCGGATGCGGAAACCGCGGCTGCCTGGAGGCGTACGCCTCCGGCACCAGCATCGCGGCCCGTGCCCGAGAAGGCATCGAAGCGGGCGCGTCGTCGGAGATCACCCGGCTCGTCGACGGCGACCTCTCCCGCATCACCGCGCTGACGGTGTACGATGCCCTCCTGCTCGGCGACCTTCACGCGCGGGAAGTCCTGCTCGAGACGGCGGAGCTCCTCGGCGCTGGGCTGGCGAGCGTGATCAACCTGTTCAACCCCGAGGTCATCGTGATCATGGGTGGCGTCACCAAGGCCGGTGAGCACCTCTTGAGCCCACTGCGCTCGGCCGTGCGCCGGCGGGCGTTCGCGAGCGCGGTGGATGCGTGCCGCATCGTGCCCGGCGAGCTGGACGGGGCGGCCGGCGTGGTGGGCGCTGCGGGCGTCTTCACTGCGCTGATGGAGGCGGCCGCGTGAGCGATGGCGCCGCCAGCGTATGCGCTGCGCAGGCGGAGGCTGCCGCGTGAGCGCGCGCGCCGGTCCGCATGGCACCACCGAGAAGACACTCGGTGTGTTGGGGACGCTCGTCTGGGACCGCATCTACGACCGGGACGGGCGCAGTGAGCCTGTGGAGGAGTGGGGAGGCATCGCGTATGCGCTCTCCGCCGCGAGTGCTTCGCTCCCCTCGGGGTGGAAGCTCCTGCCGATCCTCAAGCTGGGGCGGGATCTCGCCGAGGACGGGCGTCGTTTTCTGCGCGAGCTGCCGCGCCTCGACGACTCCGGCGTCGTGGTGGTTCCCGAGCTGAACAACCGCGTGGAGCTCCGCTACGAGAGCGCCGAGCGCCGCTGCGAGCGGCTCACGGGGGGCGTGCCGGGGTGGACGTGGCCCGAGCTCGCGCCCCTCACCGAGCTGTGCGATGCGCTGTACGTGAACTTCATCTCGGGATGGGAGATGGACCTCGACACGGCGCGCGCGCTCCGGACTGGGTACGGTGGGCCCACCTACGCCGACCTCCACTCGCTCTTCCTAGGGATGGGGCACCACGGCCACCGTGTGCCACGCTCGCTGGAAGCATGGGCTGCATGGCTCTCCTGCTTCGATGCAGTGCAGATGAACGAGGACGAGTTCGATCTGCTCGGCCAGAGCGGAGATCCGTGGCAGCTCGCCGCAGGCGCGCTCGGGCCGGACCTCAAGCTCATCGCCGTCACGCTCGGGGCCCGCGGCGCGGCGTACGTGGCGGGCGCGGGCTTCGACCCCGACCCGATGGCGTGGACCAAGCGCGCTCCTGTGGCCCTCGCCGAGCGCGCACACAGCGGCAAGGTGTCGCTCGTGGGCGCGGCGCGCGAAGGCGACCCCACGGGGTGCGGAGACGTGTGGGGGGCTACGTGCTTCACCCGGCTGCTGGCCGGCGACGACCTCGTGCGCGCCATGCAGGAGGCGAACCGTATGGCGGCGCGCAACGTCGAGCACCGCGGCGCGCGCGGCCTGTATCGCCATCTGGCGGGTAAGTTGTCCCACGTGGAGACCCACCCGTGAACGTCCTCACCGTGCCCGCGTCGCTCGATCACCAGACCGTCGATGCATTCTTCGACGCCGTGGCCGTGTCGAAGGAGGGGAAGACACTCTTCGACGCGCGCCACCTGCGCTGGGTCGACCCCAACGGCATGGTGGGCCTCCTCGTCGCCGGGACGGTGGCGGAGCGGAAGCACGGCATCATTCCGCGGCTCGAGCTCCCCGAGAGCACCGACGTGATGGGATACCTCTCGCGCATGGCGTTCTTCGAGGCTGCCAAGGGTGTCTTCGAGGTGGACGAGCCTGGACGCAGGCCACCGCCGCGCGCGTCCGACGTCCTCCTCGAGATCACGCCCATCGCCTCCAACGTCGACGTGCATCAGGTCGTCGACCGCGTGCAGAGCAGAGCCGGCGCGATCCTCACCTCGCGGCTCGGCTACCCCGCCACGGCGGTGGTGCAGTTCTCCGTCATCCTCTCCGAGGTGTGCCAGAACATCATCGAGCACGCCGAGGGTCCCGGCTGGGTCGCGGCGCAGGCGTACAACTGGGCGCGTCGGCTCGGGCGCTACGTGCTCGTCATCAGCGTGATGGACGTGGGGCGGGGCTTCCGCGGCTCGCTCGGCGACGAGCACTCGGCGCGCTACGGCGATCGCTGGGGCGACACCACGGCGCTCGAGGCCGCGTTCCTGCACGGCATCACGCGCTTCCCGGATTCCGGGCGGGGGCAGGGGATCCAGCAGATAAGGAAGCAGGTGCGGAAGTGGGACGGCGCGATCACCATACGCAGCGGGACCGCGCGTATCGGCCAGGTGCCCCAGTGGGACGACACCCCGCCCATGGTCGACGGCCTGCAGCCGTTCCCCGGCGCGCAGATCTCGATCGTGCTGCCGGCGAAGGCGAAAGAAGAATGACCGACCCGGACCTGGATCCCATCTGGATCGACGTCGGAGAGGTGCTGCAGCGCACCGTCACGTCGCTCTACTCGCACCTCATCACGCGGCCGACCGGGCGCGCTGTGCGCATGGCGATCGAGACGCAGCTCCACGCGGTGGGTGAGCGCTCGCTCTCGCTCATCGACCTGTCCGAGGTAGTCATCATCGACTTCTCGTGTGCGGACGAAGTCGTGGCCCAACTCCTGGAGGGCTCGCACTCGAGCCGCACGCACGAGGCGTTCTTCGTCTTCCGTGGCGTGCACGAGCCTCACCGCGACCAGATCGAAACCGTGCTCGAGCGGCGCGGGTTGGCCGCGGTGGCGGAGACCGAGCCCAACGTGTATCAGCTGCTCGGCCGGTGCTCGGAGGGCGAGGCGCGCATGTGGCGAGAGCTCGAGCGACTCGGGTTCGTGGCCGCCGAGGACTTGAGCTCTGCGCTGCCCGACGGCGCTGCCGTCGCGTCGCTCATCGAGCGGAGGCTCGCGTTCAGGAGCCCGGGCTCGGGTCGACTTCACGCGCTCAGCAGGTTGGTGAGAAGGCTGCACTGAGGCGGGACGGCGGCTCAACAGGGGTCTCTACACCTCCAGCTTGCGCCAGGATGGACTCCCCGGCCATGCTCACAGCCAGCAGAGAATCGCCCACATACGAGAGGTGCTCAGCGATGAAGCTCGCCCCTGCCTGGCTGGGACGCTCGCAGCTCGGGATGTACACGTTGGTCGGGCGGGGCGCCGCTGTACTCGCCCTTTCGGCTTCGATTGCCATGCCCGGGCTCGCGCAAACGATCGACGCGGGCCGCGGCCCTGTCCCCCTGACCGTACCGAAGGGCTACGACGCGGACGTCCCGACGCCCCTGATCGTCTCCCTGCACGGCTACAGCGGCAGTGGTGAGGGCCACGACCGTCGCTGGGGCATCAGCGCGCTATCGGATCGGTACAACTTCCTGACGATCGCCCCGGATGGAACGCGAGAGACGGGAGGTAACCGCAGTCCCTATTGGAATGCCTCCGACGCTTGCTGCAACTTCGAGGGCACCGCCATCGACGACTCCGCCTACCTGCTCCACCTCATCGATCGGATCAAGGCGAGCTACAACGTCGACCCCGCGCGGGTGTTCGTCATCGGCCACTCCAACGGCGGCTTCATGAGCTACCGCATGGCCTACGAGCACTCCGATGTGGTCGCAGCGATCGTCAGCCTCGCCGGGGCGAATCACCTCGAGCAGCGTGAGGCACCACCGCAACCGGTGCATGTCCTGCAGATCCATGGTACCGATGACACCACCATCGCGTACCGTGGCGGCGAGATCCAAGGCAATCGTTACCCGAGTGCGATCGCCAGCGTCAGCCGCTGGGCGCAATACAACGGGTGTGACGGCACCATGGCGAGCCGCGAGATGCGCGACTTGGACGCTTCGTTGCCGGGCTACGAGACGGGGGTGATGAAGATCAATACAGGGTGCAAGGACGGTGGCTCCGCCGAGCTCTGGACCATCTCAGACGGTGCCCACTCGCCCGTGTACTCCGAGACCTGGGGTGAGCAGATCGTGGAGTGGCTCTTGGCGCATCCGAAGCCGGCGCACCTGCTCGACTGACACTGTACGCCGACCGAGGGAGCCCGCGCTTGACTCCCACCGAGCTCGGCCGAAAGTGGACCGGAGAATACCGATGAGACATGCGTTCGCCGCCCTGTGCCTCGCCCTGCTCTCGAGCTGGCCCGCAGCCGGTCAGGGGACCGCCCTCACCGGCGCCATCGACATCCACGTCCACAGCTTGCCGGACGACCGGCCGAGGTCGCTCGACGCCGTCGAAGCAGCGCGGCAGGCGCAGGCGCGCGGCATGCGCGCCATCGTGCTCAAGAACCACTACGAGTCGACCGCGGGCCTGGCGTACGTCGCCCGCACGCTCGTTCCGGGCATCGAGGTGTTCGGCGGCATCGATCTCAACCTGACCGTCGGCGGCATCAACCCCGCCGCCGTCGAGCACATGACGAGGGTCACCGGCGGCTTCGGGCGTGTCGTCTGGATGCCGACCTTCGACTCCGAGAATCAGGTGCGCTTTTCGGGTGAGAGCCGTGCGTTCGTCAGCGTCTCGCGCGGCGGTGAGCTGCTCCCCGACGTCCGCGAGGTGATCGCGCTCGTCGCCGAGCACGACCTCGTGCTGGCGACCGGCCACTCTTCGGCCGCGGAGGTGCTGATGCTGCTGCGCGAAGGGCGGCGTCAGGGCGTTCAGCACATGGTCGTCACGCACGCCATGAACGCGCCGATTCAGATGAGCGTCGCCCAGATGCGGGAGTCCGCGAGCTTAGGCGCGTTCCTCGAGTTCGTCGGCAGCACGCCGCTGTCCGCCGACGCGGGCGCGCGCTACGACCGCTTCGCGGAGGCGATTCGCGCCATCGGCCCCGAGTTCTGCATCCTCTCCACGGATCTCGGCCAAGCAGGGAATCCCCTCCCGGTCGACGGGTTCGTCGGCTTCCTCGACGCGATGCGCGCGCGGGGCTTTTCGGCGCAGGCGGTCGACCAGATGGCGAAGGAGAACCCGGCGCGCCTGCTCGGGCTGCGGTGAGCACGGACTGGCTGTCTCGACCTCATGGCGTGGCACGCGACTGACTTGCGTGTCGGCGCGTGACCGACCCGCCGATCGCCCTACTCCGCCTCCATGAACGGATACCGATAGTCCGTCGGGGGCACGAAGTTCTCCTTGATCGAGCGGGCACTCACCCAGCGCAGCAGGTTGAGGACCGAGCCCGCCTTGTCGTTGGTGCCCGAGTGGCGCGCGCCGCCGAAGGGCTGTTGGCCCACCACGGCCCCGGTCGGCTTGTCGTTCACGTAGAAGTTGCCCGCGGAGTCACGCAGCGCCGCGATCGCCTCGAGGATCGCCACCCGGTCGCGCGCGAACACCGAGCCGGTGAGCGCGTAGGGTGAGGTACGGTCGACCAACTCGAGCGTCTTGGCCCAGTCCTTGTCGTCGTAGACGTAGACGGTCATGACGGGGCCGAAGATCTCCTCGCACATGGTCGTGTAGTCGGGACGGAGAGCCTGGAGGATCGTCGGGCGGATGAACCAGCCTTTGCTCGCGTCCGCCTGGCCGCCGACGAGCACCTTGGCGTCCGCAGACGTACGCGCCTGCTCGATGTAGCCGGTGATCTTCTCGAACGAGCGCCGATCGATCACCGCGCCCATGAAGTTCCGGAAGTCGCGCGGGTCTCCGACGGTGAGTGACGCGGTCTCTTCGATCAAGTCGCGCTCCAGCTGCGTCCACACGCTCTTCGGGATGTACGCCCTGGACGCGGCGCTGCACTTCTGTCCCTGGTACTCGAACGAGCCGCGCACGATGGCGGTGCGCAGTGCCGCGACCTCGGCGCTCGGATGCGCGACAATGAAGTCCTTGCCGCCGGTCTCGCCGACGATGCGCGGATAGCCGCGGTACGAGCCGATCCGCTCGCCGATCGTCTTCCAGATTCCGTTGAACACGGTCGTGGAGCCCGTGAAGTGGACGCCCGCGAGCGTCGGCCGCGCGAGCAGATCCGCCGTGATCATGCCGGCATCGCCGGCGATGAAGTTCACGACGCCGGGCGGGAGCCCAGCCGCCTCGAAAAGCCGCATGATGTGGTAGCCGGCCAGGATCGCCGAGTGCGCGGGCTTCCACACCACCGTGTTGCCCATGATCGCGGGCGCGCCCGAGAGATTGGCGCCGATGGCGGTGAAGTTGAACGGGCTGATCGCGTAGACGAAGCCCTCGAGCGGCCTATGGTCGGCGTGGTTCCAGATACCGCGCTCCGAGACGGGCTGCATGCCGTCGACGATCTCGGAGAAATGCGAGTTGAAGCGAAAGAAATCCGCGGTCTCGCAGGCGGCATCGATCTCGGTCTGGAACGCGGTCTTGCTCTGCCCGAGCATCGTAGCCGCATTCAAGGTTTGGCGAAGTGGGCCGGCCAGGATGTCTGCGGCCCGCATGAAGACCGCCGCGCGCTCCTCCCACGGCGTGCGCGACCAGTCGCTGCGCGCCTCGAGCGCTGCGCGTGCCGCTGCATCGACCTCTTTCGGGCCGGCGCGGTGCGCCCGCGCGATCACGTGGCCGTGCTCGTGCGGCATGACGACGTCGAACGTGTCGCCGGTGCGAACCTCACGGCCCCCGATCAGCAGCGGAATGTCCACGACCTGGGCCGCTTGAGCGGCCAGCTCACGCTTCAGCGCGGCCCGCTCGGGGGTGCCCGGCGCGTACGTCAGCACCGGCTCGTTGGTGGGGCGGGGGACGACAGGGTTGCTGCCGTTCATGGCGAGGTCCGGGGAGAGCGTGTCCGGGAATCTCACGAAGCTCGTAAGACGGGCGCAACCGACGATCTCAGGCGGAGGCGCGGTCGCGTTGATCCACGACCACCGAGCCTCTACTTTCCGGCCCCTCGAACCCTGGACCGCCCGTGAACACCGACGACCTGCGCCGCTCCGTGATGGCCGCGCTGGCCAAGATCACCCACCCGGGCTCGGGGCTCGACCTCGTCGCAGGCGGGCACGTCCAGAACGTCGCGGTCGACGAGGACGGCGTGGCGCGCTTCCAGTTTCTGCTCCGTCCAGAGGATCCGAGCGACCTGGTGAAGGAGGCGCGCGGGACCGTGGAGGCGCTGCCGGGGATCAAGGGCGCCAAGATCAACGTGCAGCTGCCGCAGATGCAGCCGCCGGGGGGCGGTGGTCGCCGCGGGGGGCTGAAGCCAGGCTCCGTGCCGGCACCGACGCCGAAGCCGGGGATCCTGAAGAACGTCCGGCATGTGATCGCGGTGAGCTCGGGCAAGGGGGGCGTCGGCAAGTCGATGGTGGCCGCGAACCTCGCGGCGGCGTTCGCGAAGGGGGGACAGCGCGTAGGCCTCCTCGACGCCGACATCTACGGGCCGAACATCCCGCTCATGTTCGGCGTGAGCCGGCGGCCGAGCGTGGTCGGGGAGAAGGGCAAGGAGATGATCGAGCCGCTCGAGGCGCACGGCGTGCGCCTCATGAGCCTCGGCTTCCTGCTCGACAAGGAGCAGCCGGCGATCATGCGCGGGCCGCTCATCTCCGGCGTGCTGAAGCAGTTCCTCGAGCAGGTTGCGTGGGGACCGCTCGACGTCATGGTCGTCGACATGCCGCCCGGCACGGGCGACGCGCAGCTCTCGCTCGTTCAGTCGATCGACCTGGACGGCGCGGTCATGGTGACCACCCCCCAGGAAGTGAGCACGGGCGACGTGCGGCGCGGCATCAAGATGTTCGAGCGCGTGAACACACGCGTGCTCGGCATCGTGGAGAACATGAGCGGGCTCGTCTGCCCGCACTGCAGCGAACCTATCGATGTGTTCGGGTCCGGAGGCGGTGAGGCGCTCGCCACCGAAATGAAGGTGCCGTTCCTCGGCAGGGTGCCGCTGGACCCCGCCGTTCGCCAAGCGGGCGACGCGGGCACGCCGAGCGTGCTGTCAGCTCCCACCTCGGGTGCCGGCGCCGCGCTCGACCAGATCGCGGAGAAGGTGCGGCACACGCTGGCCGCGCTGGTGGGCTAACGAAATCGCCCGAGTCGTAGGCTGCGGTGCCGCGCCGGCGCCGCGCTACTTCTCGTCGCCCGACCTCGCGTGCCGGGCGATGTACACGATGAGTCCGAAGAAGCCGACGAAGATCATCGCGAGAATGGCCAGCTCGTAGACGCTCATGGGGCTCCGAGCGCCGCGGCGCGCTCGAGCGCCCGTCGGACCCTCGGCTGGAGGTCGGCATCTGCGTCGCGCCACAGTTCCGCGAACGCGCGGTAGTGCTCGCGCGCACGCGGCGCATTCCCGGCCTGGTCGTGCAAATGCCCGAGCCTCTCGTGCACTGTGCTGTTCATCCCTTGAGTGACGAAGTCGTTCCCGTCGAAGAACGGGAAGGCGAGGAAGCGCTCGTAGGCTTCGATGGCGAGCTCGATCCTGCCCGTCGCTTCGTAGCCGCGGCCGAGAAAGAAGTCCCTGCAGCGCGCGCACCGATGCAGCTCGACCGCGGACTCGAGCCCGCCCAAGCCGGACGCGCCGGTCCGGCCGATGGCGACGAGGGCTTCTGCGATGGCAGCGCGCGCCTCCGACTGCGGATCTCGAAGGCTCGCGGCTTCCGCGCGGTACCGGGCCAACAGGGTGGAGGCTTCCGCGAGGTCGCCGTTCAGCGAGTACGCGAGCGCGATGAACGGATAGTCCCGGTTGAAGGGAGACAAGGACTCGATGTCCACGCGCTGCATGAGTGCCTCGATCTCGCGCGTCGCCCGCGCGGAGTCGCCCGCGATGAGGGAGAGCGCCAGCGGCAGGCTCATGCCAAACGTGAGTTGGTCGGAGGGTGTTTGCTGCTCGCCCGCGAGACGCTCGGCGTCTCTGAAGTGGCGCTCCGCCGCGTCGAGGTGCCCTGAGAGCGCCTCGATGACACCCCTGTCGTAGGTCTCGAACGCCAGCGCGGCCGAGTAGGTCGTCGTCGGCTCCCGATCGAGCGCTGCGCGGGCCTCGTCCAGCCGCCCCGCCGTCGCGAGCAGTATGGACCGCGAGGCCTTTCCGAACGGCTCGTCGGGCTGCAGCACGTCCGCGGTATCCCGCGCCGCGAGCGCTTCCTCGTAGCGGCCGAGACCCGCGAGTGCGGTCATGAGGTTCCACGTGTACGGCTGTGCCGACCAGTTCGGAGTCCTCCGGAGCACCCCCACGGCCTCTTCGTATCGGCCCGCGTAGATCAGCGCGTCGGACAGGTTGATCGCGGTGGCGGCATCGGTGGAGTCGAGCGCGAGGAGGCCCTGGAGCGCCTCGATCGCCCTGCGCTCGTCGCCGAGCGTCGACTTGTAGTAGTACGCCTCGATGGTGAGTCGCTCGCGGTCGGGGAGGCGCCCCCGGTGCCGGAATGCCGCCTCGGAAGCGCGTGCAGCCACCTCTCGGTCGCCGCCGTAGTTGGTGATCGATACGGCGAGCGCGCGGTGTCCCGTGGCGAACGTCGAGTCGATCGTCACGGCCTCGAGGAGCAACGCCTGGGCCGCCGAAGGCGACAGTCGACCCCTGGACACGCCGTTGACGGCGGTGCTGAAACGGGTGAGTGCCTCCAAGGAGGAGGTCGTGACGCGCGGGAGGGCCACGGTGGCAGCCACCGAACGCAGCGACTCTCCGATCTTGCTCCGCATCCGCGCGGACAAATCGTCGATCGCCGAGATCAATTCGTCGTCGCCGTCCGCGGTAACTCGGAAGGGAGCCAGCACGTTGCCGGACTCGGCCTCGAGGACTCTCGCCGTGAGCACGAATCCCGAGCCGACGCGTCCGATGTCGCCCGCGATCGCGACGGGCGCTCCGACGCGGACCGCTACCTCCCGGGCGATCTCTTCGGTGAGGGCCGCGCCCGGGTCGAGCCGCATGCGCTCGAGCGCGTCGCTGACCTCCCCCGGCCCCACGAGCACGAGCGCCGAGGACTGCGCGAGGTCGATGCTCAGCGCCTCTGTGATCAGGTCGCTAGGCGCAGCGTCTCCGACCGAGCTCTCGAAGTCCGCCAGGACTACGCTGCTGCCGACGTCGAAGACGCCCTGGGCCGCGAGCGTGCCCGGAGTGCCCACACCGGTGACGCGCATCACCATGTACCCAGCCGCCGCCACGCCCAGCAGCGCGAACGCGAGCACGCCGGCGATCAGCGTTCGGCTCCAGGTGAGGGGGAGTGCGGCTTCCGGGATCTGCGACGGCTCCTCGTCCGGCCTCGGGACCCGCACGCCCATTCGTCCACCCTGGACCCACGCCGTCGTGAGCACCACCGGGAGACCGATGCCGAGTGTGACGAGCGCACCGGCGAAGAGCCACTCGGGGACGAAGCCCCGGTCGATGAAGAGGTCGATGACCTGCAGCACCACACAGCCGCCGCCGACGTACAGGCCCAGGACGCGCCAGAGGTTCCGGCGGTGGACTTCCTGCAGGGTGCGGCGGAGGGAGGGCATGTGCGGCGCCAACGTGCTACCGCGACGCATCGATGACAAGCGCGTCCCAGACCGCGATGACTTTCGGCCCCGTGGGCCTGCACTCTCTACGAGGGCGGGGGCTTCCAGGGCAACGGGCGCCGGCTCCTCACGCTGCGGCTCGGGCGATAGCCGGTTACGGCACGCTCGCCGGCTCGAGGCGGAGCAGCGCGCCGTTGTCCTCGTCCGTCAGCAGGTAGAGGTAGCCGTCGGGGCCCTGACGCACGTCGCGGATCCGCTGCTTCAGCTCGGCGAGCAGCCACTCGCGCCGAATCTCCTCGCCGCGCGCGTTGAAGACGATGCGCTCGAGGTGGCCGGTCCCGGCGATCCGCCCGACCATGAGCGAGCCCACGAAGAGGTTGCCCCGCCACGCGGGAAAGCGCTCGCCCGTGTAGAAGGCGAGCCCCGACGGCGCCACCGACGGCCACCAGAGCACCTGCGGGCGCTCGTACTGCGGAAGCCAGGGCGTCTGGGAGATCCACCGGCCGTTGTACTCCCGGCTCTCCGAGGAGAGCGGCCAGCCGTAGTTGAGGCCGGCGCGGATGATGTTCGCCTCGTCGCCTCCCTGCGGCCCGTTCTCCGTGGCCCAGAGCTCCCCCGTCGTCGGGTGGTACGCGAGTCCGATCTGATTCCGGTGCCCGAGCGTGTAGATCTCCGGCTCGTACGCGGGGTCGTCCACGAATGGGTTGTCGGCCGGGACGCTCCCGTCGGCATTCAAGCGGAGCAGCTTGCCGTAGTGGGAGCCAGGGTCCTGAGCGAGCTCTCCCGTGCCGGCGAACACGTACGAGCCGCCCACGCTCATGAACAGCGTGCCGTCCGGCGCGAAGATCAGCTTCGAGGCGGCGATGCCCAGATCGATGCCCTCGGCCACGAAGATGTCCCGGACGTCGGTGAGCGCGTCCCCAGAGAGGCGGCCGCGCGCGAGCGCGACGGTCATGAAGCCCTCTTCGCCCTCCCACACGACCGGCTTGGAGTAGGTCAGGTAAACCAGCGCGTCGTCGTCGGGATGCACGGCCACGTCCATGAGCCCGGCGCGCAAGCGCGCGGAGTACACCTTGGGCATGCCGCCCACGTCGCGCTCCAGCAGGCGCCCTTCGCTGATCACGCGCAGTTTGCCCGCGTCGCGCTCGGTGACGAGGATGTCTCCGTTCTTCCGAAACGCCATGCCCCACGGATGATCGAGCCCCGTGACGAGGGGCACGGCGCGCACCGCGGGCACCTCGGCCGACGCAAACACGACCGGCTGCTCGGGGAGCGGAGGCACGACAATGCCGTAGTTGCTCTGCGCCGCGAGGGCATCGGCGCGCGCGACGAGCAGGGCGACAAGCGCGACGAGGCTCACCGCCGCGCCACCGCGCGCGACTGCGACACCCCGAATGGCCTCGCGGGCTACGGTCATGGTGTGCCCCCTGCTGAGGTTCCCGCGCAATGCTACGGGGCCCGCGGTTGAGGGGCCAGGGACGCACGGCCTCACCGGTCGTCGCAGGCGCGACGGGACTTGGCAGGGTCCCGCGAAAAGTTCAGCGCTTACGACGCGGTGTGCGTGGTGCTCGCCGAAGCCAAGGGGCGGTACTGCACACCTCCGACGAGCGGCTCGCCCGCGCCGTGCGGGCGTATACGGGGCTAGCGGTCGAAGAGGCCTAGTCGGCGGCGGGCTAGTCGCCCTCGAGCCACTTCCGGTCGGCTTCGGAGAGCGAGCCGGAACCGCTCGACTTCTGGATCACCTTCACGACGATCCAACCCACCAGCAGAATCGGCGCCACCTTGAAGAGCAGGAACGACGCCAGCCCGAGCGTGAGGGAGAACACCGTGCCGACTACCGCGAGAACGATGCCCGCGACGAACAGCGTGATGAGCCCCACCGCGAAGAACGTCAGGATCGAGCCGAGCATGTTGTCCCTCCTTCTTGGCTAACCACAGCGAACTACTCGCGTACCCACACAACCTTCACGCTCCCGAACGCCGCGTCCAGGTCGACCGTCACCTTGCGGGTGGCGTTGGCCCAGTTGAGCGACTGGTAGGTGTCTCCTCGCTTCACGAGGCCCTCGGAGTCGAGCGACGTCAGGAAGCTGTCCTTACGGAGTTGGAGGCCGAGTCCTTCAGGCACCCGGAGCTCGAGAGCCCCGAGTCCCATGTCGATGCCGACGCGGGCATCGCGCCGCCACTCCCCGTCGAGCCAGAGCGTGAGCGAGCCCACGCCCGCGTCCACCTCGATGCGCTCGGCGTTCAGGTTGCCGAGGTGCCGGGCCGTGAACTCCGCGGCGCCGACCTCGAAGCGGGCGAGCTCCATGCTCGCCGGGCTGGGCTCCGAGACGTCGATGATCGACTCCGAGGCGCCGGTGCTGAGCTCGAGCCGGGTGAGAGCGAGCCCGCCCAAGTCGACGTTCGCTCGCACTGCGCCGAACTCCAGGTCGAGGTCCATCGGTACGCCGCGGGCGAGCTCGAGATCGAGACGGCCGCCCTCGGCGTCACGGCCGCGGATCCCGCCCCGAATCGATTCGACACCGACGTGCAGTCGATGCGCCGAGTAATCCGCGACGGGCTCGTAGCGGTCCTCGTCGTACTCGAGATTCATGCGATAGAGGAGGCCCGTGTCCATCGGGCGCACGGTGAAGCGCCCGGCCCCGTACTCGACCGACACGCGCACCTCATCTTCGTCCTCCAGCTGCCGCGACAGGGTGACGGTGCGCAGCTGCGCCGCGGATGCAGCTGGCACTGCCGCCGCCACGAGCGCGAGCGCGACGAACCACTTACGCATGGCCGCCCCCCTTGTCAGGTACCGTCGCCCCCGGGGCCGGCGGCGCATCGTCCACCCCACCCACATCCACGTTCATTGCCGCCTCCCATGCCTCGTCCGAGGTGTAACGCGCGTAGTCGCGCTTGCGGCCGCCCCGGGTGAGGATGACGGCGCCAAAGCCGATCTGGATCGCGACTACGGTGAGCACCACGCCCGCGACCACGAGCAACCTGTTGAGGAACCCGAGGAACGGCAGGATCGAGACCACGTGCGAAACCATGAACAGGACCGACAGCCCCAACAGGCCGCCCACCATGGTGATGAGCGAGTTGGACTTCCGGATCCACTGCGTCCACGGGAGGTCGCTGTCTGCGAGCCACTCCCCGGCGTTGCGTGCCACGGCCAGGTAGCCCACGAGCGCGGCAACGCACGCCGCGATCGGAAACGCGGGGAGCCAGACGATGGCGACGGGGATGCCGACGATCGACACGAGCAGCGCGACGAAGCCGATCACCCACGCGGGAATGAGCAGGATTGCGCCCGCCATGCCTACGGCGGCCGACCGACCGGGGGCGCGGCGCGCCGTATCCGCTATCACCTCCACCCGGTCGCCCGCGAACGCGATCACGGCGGCGCCGACGAGTCCGAGCACGAGCACCGCGACGAGATGCCCCATGATGTCCGCCACGCTCCCAGCGAGCGACCGGAACGGCGACAGGAAGGCCGGACCCTCGCTGCGCAGCTCTTCACGCAGCTCGGCGCGGATCTCCTCGCGGAGCTCCAGGCGGACGTCTTCATCCACATCGAGCTGAACGCCGTCCTCCACGTCCACCAGCTCTCCATCCACCACCCCGAGGTTCCTCACCAAGCGCGCGTCAGCGAGGCGCACGGAGCCGCCGACCGAGCTTCCTTCCAGCAGCTCGAGCTCGCCTCCCACCACCACCACGTCCCCTTCGATGTCGCCTTCGATGCGTGCGTCGCCGTCGATGACGATCAAGTCTCCTTCCACGGTCTCGTCCGCCGCCACGACCGCGTCCTCGGCCACGTAGACGCGCACGTCGTCGTCGATCCCCGAGAGCGCATCGCCGAGCAGGCGGAGCCGTTCCGGCTCGCGCAACAGGAGCCGCAGGAGCGAGCCCGGGTCCCCGAGCGACACCGATCCGTCACCGACCTGAGCCTGCACGTTCGTGCTGCGCAGAGCACTCTCGAGTGCCTGGTCGATCGCGCGCGCCGCCGTCGCCGCGTCGCCCGTCAGCTCTGACGGCACGGACCAATCCGCGAGCGCGGCCGCGAGTGGACCATCGTCGAGCGCTACCGCTTGGCCGAGCAACGCACGCCAGGTCGCATCGAGGGCGTCTCCCGTGACGTACGTCCCCACCGACTCGCCATCGACGAGCACGGAGCCGTCCTCGAAGCCGATCTCGAGGCGGTCACCACCCCGGAACTCGAGCGCCAGTGAGGCCTCCGAGCGGCCCACCGAGACTTCCTTGGAGACGACCTCGCGCACCTGGGCGCGGATCGAGAAGGGCGCGATGCAGGCCGAGAGCCCGAGCGCGAGGACGACGTTAGCGAGTCGAGACGCGGACATAGCGGACACCGATGAGGTTCTTGTAAAGGACGCGGAGCGCAACCAGAGCGAAGGCCGAGTAGGCGAGTGCGCCGCCGGCCAGAAGAAGAGGAGATCCCGCCAGGAGGTCGAGCAGGGAACTCGCGGTACCCACGGAAGCGAGCTCGAGGCCCGTCGCCGCGACGCCGTTCCATACCACGGAGAAGAAGTCGCCGACTTGCCAGAGTGCGAACGACGCGAGCGCTTGCGGGGTCAGCGTCGGATGCGAGAAGACGACGTATGCGACCAACCCGAAGATCGCCGCGGGGGTTACGGCCACGCCGGACAGAGCGGCCCACGCGCGACGCGTGCGAGGCACGAAGCGCCGTGCGAGCACGAGCGCGCGCGCTCCGACCGTCGTCCACACCTGGACTGAGGCCGGGATCGCGGCCGGGGCGCGCGCAGGCGTCGGCGACGCCATGCGCACGCGCACCGCCGCCATCACTCGAGCCGCGAAGCCCTCGCCGGGCGCGAAGTGCGGGAGCCGCTCCAGTGCCTCGACCACCCCTTGCCACGACTGGAGCTCCCCTGCGCAGCTGGGGCAGCCGTCCACGTGGGCACGGATGCGCGCGGCGCGCCGAGGGGACACCAGTCCGTCAGCCACGTCCTGCAGGAGGTCCGTGGTGAGGTGCGCAGATCGCGCCGGCATCAGGGCGGCCAACCAGCTGCGCCGGGGGGCGGGCATCTCGACCCGAGCCATGACGCGATCGGCGAATCCAGTGCGTGGCGCGGGCACCGCGAGGTCGGAGAGGTCGGCGAAGAGCAGCCGCCAAGCTTCGAGCTCCGCGGAGCAGCGGAGGCACGCGGCGAGGTGCTCCTCGACCGGGCCACGCTCCCCTTGGGGGAGGTCGCCCTCGAGGAACGCCTGCATGCGCTCGGCGCTCAGGTGGGTTTCGAATCGATCGGTCATGCGGATGCTCCTGATTCCCTGCTCCAGGGGATCCTACGGCACCGCTTCGGGCCGGGTTTCAGGGGGTCGGGGCGGCTCATTCCGGTCACGAGGTGACGGGTGCCAGGCTCTCACGCAGCTCGGCGCGGGCCCGGTGGAGGTAGGTCTTCACGGTGCCGAGGGGGACGTCCATGATCTCGGCGATCTCGTCGTAGGCGTACCCCTCGACGTGGCGCAGCAGCACTGCGGTTCGGTACTCGTCGCGCAGCCCGCCGATGGCCTTCTCGATCTGCGTCCCGAGCTCCTTGTGCTCGAGGTGCTGGTGCGGGTTCTCGTCGTGCGAGGCGACCACCAGCTCGGTCTGGCTCACCTCCTCGGCGGTGGTCGCATGTGGCGAGCCATGGATCGAGATCGTCGCGATGCGCCGCTTCCGGAGGTGATCGATCGTATGGTTGTTCGCGATCTTCAGGATCCAGTTGCTGAACTTGTAGCTCGTCTTGTACGAGCCGATCGCGTTGAACGCACGCACGAAGGCTTCCTGCGCGAGGTCCTCGGCCTGGGTCCGGTCGCGCACCATCCTATAGATGAGCGAGAAGACGGGGCGCTCGTAGCGGGTGAGGAGCTCGCGGAACGCGGCTTCGCGTCCGGCCGCGGCCAACGTCGCGAGCTCGCGGTCTTCGAGCGCGGCGTAGTCCGGAGCGGCCAGAGGTTTCTCGTCCTGGCGTGGGTGAGCCAGCCACCGGGCCGTGCCGCGGGCCAGATGGCGAGGCAGGGAAGCCACGTGGGTCGCCATGTTGGCACCTCTACGTAGGCCGGCCCACTTCTGTTTCGTCCGCCGTTGAGGCCCTCTCGGGCTTCCCGTAGCTTCCCGCCCAAGTGCGCCCAAAGCTACCCAGTGAGCCGATCCGTGTCATGCAATCCCTGAGTGATGCCGCGCCTAAGCCCGGATCGGAAAGGGCCACGCAGGTGCGGACGATCTTCTCGGAGATCGCGCCGCGGTACGACCTCCTGAACCACGTCCTCAGCCTCAACATCGATCGGGCTTGGCGGAGGGCGGCGGTGGACCGACTGGGCTGGGAGCGGGCTCCTTCGGGCAGGTACCTGGATGCCTGTGCGGGCACGTACGACCTCGGGCTCGAGCTCGCTCGACGGGCGGGCTTCAGCGGCCGTGTGGTCGCGACCGACTTCGCCCATCCCATGCTCGCCCAGGGTGTGAAGAAGATCGCCGGCGCGCCCATTGCTCCCGCCTGCGCGGATTCCCTCGTCCTCCCGTTCGCGGACGCGACGTTCGACGGGGCCATGGTCGCCTTCGGCGTACGGAACCTCTCCGACGTGCGCGCAGGGCTCGACGAGATGCACCGCGTGCTCCGCCCGGGCGCGAAGCTGGTGGTGCTCGAGTTCACCACCCCACCCAACCCCGTGGTGCGGGCCGGCTACCACTTCTACTTCAAGCGGATTCTGCCGGTCGTGGGCCGCGTGGTTTCAGGGCACCCATGGGCGTACACCTATCTGCCCGAGTCCGTGGGTGAGTTCCCCGGGCCGCGCGAGCTGGCCGGCATGTTCGAGGGTGCCGGGTTCCGCGAAGTGGGGTGGCGGCTGCTCACGGGCGGCATTGCCGCGGTGCACTGGGCCACGGCGTAGGCGAAAGCGCTCCGGTTCCTTGCGGATTGGGCGCGGCGAGCGCCTGACGCCGTGGCCCTCGGCCTAGACCGCGCTCTGGATGTACTGTCGCAGGTGCGAGTTCTCTTCCTCGGCTCCTCGGCGGCACGCGTTCACCACGTCACCAATGGACACGATGCCGACGAGCCGGTCGCCGTCGATGACGGGGAGGTGACGGATCTTCCTCTCCGTCATGACGTCCATCACCTCGTACAGATCGTCGTCCGGGGTGGCGGTCACGGGCCGAGGTGTCATGGCCGAACCAACAGTGATGGACGCGAGCGCTCCTGGGTTGCGGGCGGTGAGCCGTAGGATGTCTCGCTCGGTGAAGATGCCGACAACGCGATCATCCTTCATCACCACGAGTGCACCGATGCCATGCTGCACGAGCACGCCAACCGCGTCCATAACCGTGTGGGCCGACGAGATGGTCACGACCTGATGACCCTTCCTCCGCAGGATATCGTGGATTCTCATGTCCGCCTCCTTGTGGTACGCCTCCTGGGTTCGGTCGATCTCCTCACTCTGCCTGCGGACCATTGTGGGGCCGCGCCCCCGCCCGGGGCCAGTGGCGAGTCTCGCGTAGCCTACGTGGCCTCTGCCACGGAGTGACCGAGCCGCCTCAGTTCGCGCATGATCTCGTGGACGTGCTCGCGTCCCCGCGTCTCCACCTGGATCACGATCTCGACCTCTCCCAGCGAAATGTCCGCGTAGGCATGCCGATGGTAGACCTCCAACACGTTGGCACCCGCGTCGGCGACGGCTCGCGTGAGCACCGCGAGCGAGCCCGGGCGGTCGCGCACCCTGACTGCGAGGCGCGCGGCGCGACCGTCGAAGACGAGCCCGCGATCGATGATGCGGGAGATCATGTTGATATCGATGTTACCGCCCGAGAGAACCGCGACGACCGTGGCATCCGGCCCACACGAGACCGCGCCGGAGAGTAGGGCGGCTATCACGACCGCCCCCGCGCCCTCGGCGACGGTCTTCTCGCGCTCTAGAAGGAGGAGGATGGCAGCCGCGATCTCCGCTTCACCGACCGCGACGAGATCGTCCACGTAACGCTGCATGAGCGGGAAGGTCAGGTCACCGATCCGCTTCGTCGCGATCCCGTCCGCGAGCGTGTCGGCGGTCGCGATCCGGACGACTTCGCCGGCGTCACGCGACGCCTTGGCCGACGGCGCGGCCTTGGCTTCGATGCCGATGATGCGTACCTGCGGTCTCGCTTCCTTGATCGCGATGCATATCCCCGAGATCAAACCGCCGCCGCCGACGGGAACCAGCACCGTGTCCACGTCCTCGACCTGCTCCAGGATCTCGAGGCCGATGGTCCCCTGACCTGCGATGATGTCAGGGTGGTCGAACGCAGGGACGGTCACGAGCTCTTGCTGCTCGGCGATGCGCCGAGCTTCCTCGGCAGACTCGTCGAGGCTCGTCCCGCTCAACACGACCGTGGCCCCATAACTGCGCGCGTTGCTGATCTTGTTGAGGGGGGCGGTCACTGGCATGACGACCGTGACCGGAATGGAGAGCCGCCCGCCGTGGTAGGCGAGGCCTTGGGCGTGGTTGCCGGCGCTCGCGGCGATGACGCCGCGCGCCTGATCCTCGGGAGCGAGCGTGAGCAGTCGGTTGAGCGAGCCGCGGTCCTTGAACGACCCGGTGCGCTGGAGATTCTCCAACTTCAGTTAGAAGGTGCTCGGTACGATATCCGCGAGGGCTTTCGCCCGCGTGCATGGCGTAGCGACGATGCCGTCTCGGATCCGCTCGGCGGCTTCCAGCACGGAGCGATGGGTCAGTCCGGTCATGCCGAGGCCCGCCGCCGAGGACGCAACCGGGTGACTGCTGCCTCGACGCGCCGCAGGAGTTCGCGCCAGTCGAGCCTGCGTGAGGCGGCGTTGATCATCGCTCGCGACACCGTTCGTGTGGGGTCCTCGGGCGGAGTATGCGTGACGAGGATTGACCTGACCAGAACGGGTCTGCGCCTCAGTTTATCTGCAGCACGGTCAGCGGGCCCAAGGGGGCGAGCTGTTCGCGGCCGACCCGCTCCGGATCGCCGACGATCAGGATCGTCATTTGATCGGGGTGCACCTGCTCCGCGAATACCTCGCGTACCTGAGCCGGCGTGACCCGCTGGATCCCGCTCGCATAGCGCTCCAACCAGTCCTCCGGCCACTCCTCCGCCACGTAGAACATCATGCGTGACACGATCTGGCTCGGCGTCTCGAAGTTGAACGCGAAGCCGTTCACGACGCCGTCGACGGCGGTGCGGACCTCCGCCTGCGTGGGCGGCGTGCTTCGCATCTCCTCCATCGCCTCGAGCATGAGTCGGATCGCCGGGACGGCGGCGTCGGGGCGTGTGCTCGTAGTCGCGCCGACCACCCCGTCGTATCGCCGCGGCATCGTCCAGATCGACGAGGCGGTGTACGTGAACCCCGACTGCGTGCGCAGCCGAGCGACGAGGCGGCTCGAGAACCCCCCTCCGCCGAGGATCGAGTTGCCGATCGTCGCCGCGAAGTACGTCGGCTCGTCGGCGAGGCGCACGGACGCCGGGTGCGCCATGACGATGAACGCCTGCTCGAGTGGGCGCTCGATCAGGAAGACGCCCCCGCCGCGCCGTATGGCGGGCGCCGGTGCCCGGGGGAGGCTCTCCGGGCACGGGGCCAGCGCCGCGACGAGCCGCTGCAGGCGGGGGCGCACGGTCTCCCAAGAGACGTCCCCGCTCACCCCGAGGATGAGGTTCTCGCGGCAGACGATGCGGCGGTGCATCTCGCGAAAGCGCTCCTGCGCGACCCGCTCGGGAGCGAGGTCGTCGGGGCTCGTCTGCCATCCGACTGGGTGATCTCCGTAGAGGAGCCTGTTGAACTGCGAGTAGGCTAGGCTCCCAGGGTCGTCCTGCAGGCGACGAGCGCTCTCGAGCTCGCGGCCGCGCCACAGGTCGATCGCGTCGGCATCGAAGCCGGGGCGGGCTATGAGATCGCTCCAGAGGTCGAGCGCGACGTCCAGGTGCTGGGTGACCGTGTTGAGGGCGATGGAGACACTCCCGCCCCCTGTGCCGAAGGAGGCCTCGATCGAGTAGTACTCGAAGAGATTGTCCACCGAGTCGGGCGAGAGCTCGTCGGTGCCGCCGGTGCGCATCAGCGCAGGAAGCCCCATCGCGGGCGCGTACCACTCGCGCGCGAAGAGTCCGTAGCCACCGAGGAAGCGCGCGAACACGTTGACGAGCGGCAAGTCGTGGTTCTCCAGCAGAAGCACGGGCACGCCCTCCACTTCGTGCCGCTCGGGTGTGGGCGGAGAGAAGTCGAGGGGCGGGAACCGAAGCGCCCGCACGGCTTCGCGGCCGGTGGGGACCTGTGCCGCCGCGGTCGCCACGTTCCCTACGACGAGGGCGAGAGCCGCGACTGCCGAGCGCAGCCCGCGGGCGCTCGTCACGGACCCTCCCGGCGCACGAGCACCGCGACGGTGCGGTTGTTCTCCGTGAGGTACTCGGCCGCGACTCGTCTCACTTCGGCGGAGGTCACCTCGCGCAGGCGCGCCGACTGGCGGAACGTCGAGCGCCAGTCGCCGGTGAGCGACTCCGAGTCGGCGAGCTGAAAGGCCAGACCCAGGTTCGAGCTGATCCTACGCACGTTGCCCGCCTCGATCTGGTTGCGGACCCGTTCGAGCTCGGCTTCGCTCGGCCCTTCGGCGGCGAGGCGTGCGATCTCCGCGTAGACGGCCCGCTCCTGTTCGTCGGTCGTGTGGGGACTTCTCGGCACCGCGTCGACGAAGAAGAGGCCGGGGAACCGCTCGCCGGGGCCCATCGAGGCCGATACCGCCGTGGCGATACGGTCCTCGATCACCATGCGCCGTTGCAGTCGCGTGGTACGGCCGCCGGTCAGCAGGGCTCCCAGGATACCGAGGGCAGGGGCGTCCGCATGCAGGGAAGCGGGTACGTGCCACCCGATGCGGAGCCTCGGCTCGGCATCCCACTCGACGGTGATCCGGCGCTCGCTCGGCTGCCTGGGCTCTTCGGCGAGGACCGGCGGCGGAAGCTCCCCGGCCGGGATGCCCTCGAAGTAGCGGCGTGCCCAGGACTCGATTCGATCGGGGTCGACGTCCCCGACGATGGCAACCACCGCGTTCCCCGGACCATAGAAGCGCCGATAGTACGACTCGACGTCGCGTCGACTGAGAGCCTCGATGTCGCTCATGAAGCCGACCACCGGGACGCCGTAGGGGTGCACGGTGTACGCTGCGCTCAGATGTTCCTCGTAGAGACGGCCGAACGGGCTCGTCTCGACGCGGAGCCGCCTCTCCTCGGCGACTACGTCCCGCTCCGTGTAGTACTCTCTGAAGACAGGGTCGCGCATGCGGTCAGCCTCGAGCGCGAACCAGAGCTCGGTCCGATTGGAGGGCAGCTCGACGAAGTAGGTCGTGGCGTCGTTGGACGTGGTGGCGTTCAAGCCGCGCGCACCGGCCTCCGTGAAGATGCGGTCGAGCTCGTTCGGCTCGACGAAAGCGCGCGCTGCATCCTCGAGCGCCGCGATGCGGCCCCTCAGCGCGCCCGCCGTTACGGAGTCGCCACGCGCGCGCGCGACCAGGAGCGTGTCGTGCGTCGCGTCCATGCGGGAGAAGAGCGCGCGCTCGGCCGCGATGTCGCGCGTGCCGATGGTGGACGTGCCCTTGAAGAGCATGTGCTCGAGTAGGTGCGCGATTCCGGTGGTGCCGACGCGCTCGTTGACTCCGCCGACGCCGTAGCGCGTGACGAACGACACCGTCGGCGCGCCGTCGCGACGCAGGGCCAGGAAGCGCATGCCGTTCGAGAGCGCGACTTCGTGCACCGGGAGGCGCTCACCAGGCGTCTGCTGTGCGCCCGCTGGGGACTCGGTCGCGGCGAGCCCCAGGGCGATGGTGACCGCCCAAGCGAGCGTCCACGGGAGCGCCCTACCCACAGTCACCCGCGCGGCCGCCGCGTGCGTCGCCGAGGCTGACACGCAGGACAGTAGAACGCGGAGCGTCCCCCGAAGACGACGCGACGTATCTCGGTGCCGCACTGCGTGCATGGCTCTCCATCGCGCCCGTAGGCAAGCAGACGGCGCGCGTACCGGCCTGGGCTCCCTTCCGCGGAGCGGTAGTCACGTATCGTCGTTCCTCCGGCATCGATCGCGGCCTGGAGCACCCTTCGGATGCCGGTGTGCAGGGCCGCGGCTTCCCCCGCGTCGACCGATCGAGCCTGCCGCTCGGGGTGGATCCCTGCAAGGTGGAGCGCCTCGCTCGCGTAGATGTTCCCCACGCCCGCAATTCTCCGCTGGTCGAGGAGCCACGAACGGACGGGCGAGCGCGAGGTCCCGAGCGCGGCGTGCAACACCTCCGGCGTGAAGCCGGAGTCGAGTGGCTCGGGGCCCATGCGCGCGGAGCGCTCGCCCCACTCGGCATCGGAGAGGCACTCGACCGTCCCGAAGCGGCGGGTATCGTCGAACACGAGCGAGGCGCCGTCGCGGAATTCGAAGACGACCGCGGGGTGCGTGGCATCGAGCGACCGGGGGGCGCCCGGCGACGTGGGGAGCAGCCCCCCGGTCATGCCGAGGTTCACGGCGATTACCCGCGACCCATCGAGGCGAATGACGACGTTCTTGGCGCGGCGCTCGACGGCGACGACCGTGCGGTCGCGCACCTTGTTCGCCAGGCTACGCACGGGTTGCCTCAGCACGTCCGCGTGCAGGACGCGCGTGGCACGTATAGTCCGGCCGACGATGGCGGGCCGGAGCCCGCGCACGATCGTCTCGGCTTCGGGCAGCTCCGGCACGAGCGCTCTAGCCGAGCTTCACCGCGGTGCCCGCGGAGGTCACCATGAGCATGCTGCCGCGTCGTCCGACCACCTCGTAATCGATGTCGACGCCGAGGACCGCGTCCGCGCCGAGGTTCTGGGAGTGGACCGCCATCTCGTGGAGCGCCTCCTGGCGCGCGCCGCGCAGTGCGTCCTCGTAGCCCTTGGCGCGCCCGCCCAGGATGTCGCGCACACCGGCGAAGATGTCGCGGAAGATGTGCGCGCCCACGATGGACTCGCCCATGACGATGCCGAGGTACTCTTGCACAGGTCTGCCGTCGATCGACGGCGTCGTCGTGATGATCATGTCGTCTCCAGGCGGGCTCGCTCCCGCCAGCCGATGTCGGTGCGATGGAATGCGCCCTCGAAGGCGATACGCGCGGCGGCCGCGCGACTTTCATCCGCGGCCCGGGGGAACGTGTCTGCGAGCGCGGTCACCGCGAGCACCCGTCCGCCCGCGGTGACCAGGCGGCCGTCCCTGAGCTCCGTGCCGGCGTGGAAGACGATCAGGTCGTCGCGCTCGAGGCCGAGGGGTATATCGATGGATCTTCCTTTCTCATATGTGCCTGGATATCCGCCGGCGGCCACGACCGTCGTCACCGCAGCCCCTGCGCGTTGGCGCGCCCGCCGACCAGCGAGCGAGCCTCCCTCGGCCACCGTGGCGATCAGCTCGAGGAGTGACGACTCGAGGAGCGGCAGCACGACCTGCGTCTCGGGGTCGCCGAAGCGGCAGTTGAACTCCACGACGCGGATCCCATCTGGCGTGAGCATGAGTCCCGCATAGAGGAGCCCCGTGAACGGCGCCCCTTCCTTGGCGAGCGCGGCGAGCGTCGGGGCGAAAACCTGCGCGTGCGCGCGCTCGATCAGCTCCGGGGTGGCGAGCGACACCGGGGCGTACGCGCCCATGCCGCCCGTGTTGGGCCCCGTGTCCCCGTCGCCGACGCGCTTGTGGTCCTGCGCGGGCACGAGGATCACGCAGTGCGCGCCGTCCGTGACGGCGAACACGGAGAGCTCCTCTCCCTGCATGCACTCCTCGATCACGATCTCGCGGCCGGCCTCGCCGAACTCCAACTCGCCCAGCATCGAGCGCACGGCCGTCAGCGCCTCCTCGACGGTGGGGCACACCACCGCGCCCTTCCCGGCCGCGAGTCCGGAAGCCTTCACGACGATGGGCGCGCCGCGCTCGCGGATGAACGCCTCGGCGCCCTCGAGGTTGGTGAACGTGCGGTACTCCGCCGTGGGCACGCCCGCGCCGCGCATCAGGTCCTTGGCGAACGCCTTGCTGGCCTCGATGCGGGCGGCCGCCTTCGTGGGCCCGAAGACCGGGAGGCCCTTGGCGCGAAAACGGTCGACGATGCCTGAAGCGAGCGGAGCCTCGGGGCCCACCACGGTGAGGTCCACGCGATGCGCCGCCGCCCACCCGGACAGTGCCTCGACGTCGGTGGGGGCGAGCGCGACGGGCTGGCAGTGCGCCGCCATCCCCCCGTTGGGACGGGTCGCGAAGAACTCGGCGTTCGGGGCGTCGCGCTTCAGCTTCCAGAGAAGCGCGTGCTCGCGGCCGCCATTTCCGACGATCAGGATTCGCATGCCGGACGTTACCGAGCCGGCGAGGAAAAGGAAGCCGTCCCGGCGCCGGTCAGTTCGGGCTCAGCAGCGGCCTGTGTTGTACTTCGACCGTCGGATACGTGCTCGTGATCTCCCACTCGAACGCGTCGCCGGCTTCGATGCGGGCGTACGTTCGAGGGGCCTCGCGGGTGCGGGTATCACCGCCGCCTGCGCTGAACGTGGGGGGCTGTGCGACCGTTCCCTGCGAGGGGGCGGACAGCACATTCACCGAGAGCCAAACCTCGGCACCGCGGTGCGGCGTGGTGAACCGGCGCGTGGAGCGTGCCGCCACTTCGCCCAGTGGGGAGCGTGGTCCGTCTCGCCAGAGGGCGAACGCGGTAACCGGACCGCTCGTGCGGTTGATCACGATGAAGTCGACCGTCGCTCCGGTCGATGCAGAGTCCGACGCAGTCTGGCCGGAGGACGCACAGCCGCTCGCGAGTGCGGCAAAGAGGACGAGCGCGTGGACGCGCATGCTCACCTCCTCTTGGAGAGTCGATGCGTTGCCATCATGGGGGCTATTCGGCGGTACCGCCAGCCGCCATGCGCCCCGCGTCGACATCGCCAGCGGTCACTGCCTCCCTCGACGCGCGGGCGGCCCGCGCGACTACGGCTCTGCCCGCCGGTAGAATACGCTGACCGGGTTCAGCCGGGTGATCTCGAAGACCAGGCGGTCGCCGGCGTCGACGGCAACCGTCGGCGACTCGGCCGCGACGCGGACGTTGGTCGTGACGGGCGGCGGCGCCGAGGACTCCACGCCGAGCCTCAGGGAAGTCCCGCGGTGCGGCGTCGTATACGTTGCGGTAGCGCCTGCACGCAGCGTGCCGAGGCGGGTCCGCCTCCCCTGCGCCCACTCGGCGAACACGATGGCGGTACCATCCGCTCGATTGATCACGGTGAGCTCGACGGTGGGCTCGCCGGCGGGCGCCGCATCCTGCGCGCCCCCCGCCGCTGCAGTCGCTCCCGACGACGAGCATGCGCCGAGGAGTAGCACGGGGACCAGGCGAAGCCAGCTTGCCTTCGTTCGCATTATATCCTCCGTGTGGGATCGGACGCTCCGGAGGATCCTAGCGGGCTGCTCCCGGCCCCCGCCATGTCATTTTGGGACTACTTCTTGAAGCCCCCCAAGATATCCGAGCCCATCCGCTTCGCGGCCTCGGTGATGTCGTCCATGAATTCCTTGGAACCCTCGGCGTACCCTTGGGCCGCGGCGCGCAGGTCGTCTTGGAGGTTGGGGTCGGGTTCCCCGCGGCGGGCGTACTCGCCGCGGATGATGCGATCGTAGTCGCCGCTCTCGATCCACGCCCGCAGCTCGCTCACGCGCAGCACGTAGAAAGGATGCGTGGTGGCCATGAGGTTGAGAACCTTGAACACCTGGTCCGCCACGTCGCCGCTCTGCTTGTACTCCTCGGCCTGCACGATGAACTCCTGCAGGCTCGTCTCGTCGGAGGACCCGCCGCCGGCCATCTTCAGCATGGTGCGCATGACGACTTCGGGGTCCTGCACGGTGAGCAGACCCGCGCGGTCGCACGAGAGCTCGGACTTGCGGCTCCACTCTAGCAACGCCACCAGCGCCGCGCGTGCAGCGAGCCCGACGATGGGGAAGCCCATGATCGCGAGGTTGATCAACAGCACCATCATGGTGCGATAGAGCACGTGGCCCGACAGGATGTGGCCGATCTCGTGCCCGAGGATGTACTCGAGCTCGTCGTCGTCGATGAGCGCTACGGTCCCCGAATTCAGGATGATGAACGGCTTGTCCATTCCGTAGGCGCCGGCGTTCACCATGGGCGTCTGCGTGATGTAGAGCGGATACTCCTCGGGGGCGTCGAGCGTCTTGAGCGCCTGCTTGTAGACCCGGTAGACGTTGCCGAACTGGTTCGGGCCCACGCGCACCGCGTTGGCCTGGAACGCTAGGCGGATCGCCTTTTCGGTGAGGAAGCCGAAGACCTTCCGCAGGACGGCGTCGAAGACCGGAATGCGCCGGAGTGCCTGGAGCGCCGCCTTGTCTGCCGGGTGCTCCCAGGAGCGGGACGCAATGTCGGTGAGGACGCGCCGCGCCTTTGCGTTTTCTGCGCCCGTCCGTGTCTGATCGTTCGCCATGTATCGTTCCCCCACTCTGTGGCTCCCGTCGACCGGCCCGGGAGTAGCGCCTTCGTTCGCGGGCCCTACGCGGGCTCGGCTACGCCAGTTTCACCTGCAGGTTCAGTTACCCCAGTGCCCGCGCCAGGTCCTCGAGCAGGTCGTCCGCGGCTTCGATTCCCACGGAAAGGCGTACCAGCCCAGGCGTCACCCCCATCGCCGTGCGGCGATCCTCGGGCACCGCGGCGTGCGTCATGAGCGCGGGCACGCTCACCAGCGACTCGACGCCCCCGAGGCTCTCCGCGAGCGCGAAGTACTCGAGGCTCTCGCTCAGCGCCTTCGCGCGCGCGAGCGTCCCCACGTCCACGGCGACCATGCCGGTGAACCCTGACATCTGGCGCGCGGCGAGCGTGTGCTGCGGGTGCGACGCGAGCCCCGGGTAGATGACGCGATCGACACGCGGGTGCGCTGCCAGGAAGCGGGCGACGGTGAGGCCGTTCGCATTGTGACGCCCCATGCGCAGGTGCAGCGTCTTGATGCCCCGGAGCGTGAGGAAGCAGTCCATGGGTCCGGGGACCGCGCCGCTCGCGTTCTGCAGGTAGCGCAGCTCCTCGGCGAGCGCGTCGTCGCGCACGACCACGAGCCCGCCGATCAAGTCCGAGTGGCCGTTCACGTACTTGGTCGACGAGTGGACCACCACGTCGGCGCCGAGCTCGAGCGGCCGCTGGTTGTACGGCGACGCGTACGTATTGTCTACCGAGAGGAGCGCCCCGGCTGCGTGTGCGATCTCGGCAGCCGCGCGTAGGTCGCAGATGCGCATCATCGGATTCGTGGGCGTCTCGACGTGCACGAGCTTCGTGCGCGGGCGTATGGCCGCGGCGATGTTCGCCGGGTCGCGCGTGTCCACGAACGTGAACTCGAGGCCGAGGCGCGCGAGCACCTTGGTGAAGAGTCGCGTCGTGCCGCCGTACGTGTTCTCCTCGCTCACCACGTGGTCGCCCGCCGAGAGCCGTTTGAGCAACGTCTCGATGGCCGAGAGCCCGGAGGCGAACGCGACGCCGTGCTTGCCGCTCTCGAGCGCCGCGATGCTCGCCTCGAGCGCATCGCGCGTGGGGTTCGCCGTGCGGCCGTAGTCGAACCGACCCCCTTTCGGCTCCGCGAGCGCAGGCTGCGCGTACGTCGACGTCTGGAAGATCGGAGTCATGACCGCCCCGGTAACCGGCTCGGGCTCGACCCCGGCGTGGATCGCGAGCGTGTCGAAGCGAGGGCTCATACAGCGGATCCTGGGGATGAAGCGGTGACGCGCACGGGCCGCGACCCGCGGCCGCAGCCCGAATGTAGGCGGCGCGCGAGGACGGCCGCCATCGGCGTCCGCGAGCCGCGTCGGGTGGGGCGAAATCGCCGAACTTGGTGGATCGGCGTCGGGTTCACGCCTTCGTTGACTCCGCGCACCCGCGCGCGCGAGCTTGCATAGCCGGCCGATTCCGGCCCTGTCGCCGGCTGTTCCGCGTCCCCCCAGGAGGGTGTTCTGCCGATCCACATTCCCGACGACCTCATGGTGAGCGTGTCGGGCATCCGCGGCCGGGTGGGCCGTACGTTCACCCCCGAGCTCGCGGCAGGGCTGGCAGCCTCGTTCGGGGCCTTCATGAGCAGGGGATCGCGCGGACCGATCGTCGTCGGGCGCGACTCGCGTACCTCGGGGCCGATGTTCGCGCGGGCGGTGTTCGCGGGCCTGGAGTCGGTCGGCGTCGACGTGATCGACGTGGGCGTCGTGCCCACCCCCACCATCCTGCTCGCGGTGCGCCACCACGGCGCTGCGGGTGGCATCGGCGTCACGGCGAGCCACAACCCGGCGGAGTGGAACGCGCTCAAGCTCGTCTCCGAGGAGGGCATTTTCCTCGACGACGAGCGCTCGAAGGCGTTTCGGGCGCAGCTCACCGGGCAGGATCCCGCGCGGGCCACCTGGGACGCACTCGGTACAGTGCGCGAAGACCGCGCCGCGTGGTCGCGTCACCTCGGGAAGATCCTCGCCCTCCCGCAGATCGACGTGGAGAAGATCCGCGCGCGCCGGCTGCACGTCGCCGTCGACTGCGTGCACGGTGCAGGCGGGCCGCCCGTCGCGGAGCTGCTCGACCGCCTCGGCTGCCAGGTCGACGCCATCGGGATGGAGCCCGACGGGCGCTTCCCGCGTGACCCGGAGCCGACGGCGAAGAACCTCGCGGACCTGTGCGCGCTCACGAAACGTAGCGGCGCGCAGGTCGGGTTGGCCATCGATCCCGACGCCGACCGCTTATCGTTGGTGGACGAGCAAGGGCGGACGCTCGGCGAGGACCTGACGCTCGCGCTCGCCTCGGCCGCCGTGCTCAAGCGCACGCCAGGGCCGGTCGTGACCAACCTGTCGACGAGCCAGGTGGTCGAGGACGTGGCGCGCGCCCACGGCGCCACGGTATTCCGCGCTCCGGTCGGCGAGGTCAACGTGGCGCGCCGGATGCAACGCGAGCACGCCGTGGTCGGTGGGGAGGGGAACGGCGGCGTGATCCTGCCGGCGCTCCACCACACGCGTGACGCGCCGCTCGCGGTGGCTCTGATCCTGCAACACCTCGCGGATGAAGGGGTTACAGTGTCGGCTGCGGCCAAGAAGTGGCCGGCATACAAGATCGTGAAGGAGAAGGTGACGTTCCCCCGGCAGGCGCTGGGGGCGGGGTACGCCGCGCTGGAGGGAGACCTCCGCGCGGAGACCAAGGACGAGTCGGACGGTCTCCGCCTGGCTTGGCCGACGCGGAAAGCGTGGTTGCACGTGCGTCCGTCGGGAACGGAACCTGTAGTGCGCTTGATCGCCGAGTCGGCGGACGAGTCGGACGCGAAGGACCTGGTGACCCGCGCGGCCCGCGTGCTCGCGGGCGTCGCTTGAGGCTTTGACGGACGAGGAGGATTCGCTCTCATGTGTGGCATCGTCGGATACGTCGGACCGAAGAAGGCGACCCCAATCCTGATCGAAGGGCTCAAGCGCCTCGAGTACCGCGGCTACGACTCCGCGGGGGTGGCGCTCCTCAACGGCGGGATCGAGATCACGAAGAAGCCGGGGAAGATCCACGAGCTCGAGCAGGCGCTCGCGAGGCATCCTTCGACTGCCACGTGTGGCATCGCGCACACGCGCTGGGCCACGCACGGAGCGCCGAACGAGCCGAACGCGCACCCGCACACGTCGAACGACGGCGAGATCGCGCTCGTCCACAACGGCATCATCGATAACGCGGATGCGCTCCGGCAGCAGCTCAAGAAGGAGGGGTACCAGTTCACCTCCGAGACGGACACGGAGGTCGTGGTGCACCTGATCGACTTCCTCTGGAACGAAGGCCAGCCGCTCGAGACCGCGGTGGCCGCCGCGCTTCGCAAAGTGGACGGGGCTTACGGCATCGCCGTCATCTCCTCGCGCGATCCAGGGAAGATCGTGCTCGCCCGCAACGGCAGCCCGCTCCTCATCGGCGTGGGCCAGAAGGGCGAGATGCTCGCAGGCTCGGATGCGGCCGCGGTGATCGCGCATACGCGCGAGGTCGTCTACCTGGACGACGGCGACTATGCCGTGATCGACGCCGACGGATACCGCACCTTCCGGCTCGAGGGTACGGAGGTCGCCCGGGCGCGCCACGAAGTGACCTGGGACCTGGCCGCCATCGAGAAGGGCGGCTTCGAGCACTTCATGCTGAAGGAGATCTACGATCAGCCGAACAGCCTGCGCGACGTGATGCGCGGCCGGCTGCTCGAGGAGGAAGGCGACGCGAGGCTCGGCGGCATCCGCGACCACCAAACGGAGCTCGCGGCGGTGAAGCGCATCATCATCTCGGCATGTGGAACCAGTTGGCACGCGAGCCTGGTAGGCGAGTACATGCTCGAGGAGTACGCGCGCATTCCGACCAGCGTCGAGTACGCGTCGGAGTTCCGCTATCGGAACCCGGTGATCGAGGAGGTCACCCTCGCGGTCGCCATCAGCCAGTCCGGCGAGACGGCGGACACGCTCGCCGCGATGCACGAGGCGACCCGCAACGGTGCCAAGACCATGGGCATCGTGAACGCCGTCGGCTCCACCATCGCGCGCCAGACGGACTTCGGCATCTATCTGCACGCCGGGCCCGAGATCGGCGTGGCGTCGACGAAGGCGTTCACCAGCCAGCTCGTGGCGCTCACCCTGTTCACCTTGTTCATGGGGCGCCGGCGCCACCTGTCGGCCCTGCAGGGACGCGAGATCGTGAGCGCCCTGCAGGAGCTGCCGTATCTCGTGGAAGAGGTGCTGAAGGTGAACGACGAGGTGCGGGACGTCGCCAAGGCCTACATGGACTGCCGCAATTTCCTGTATCTGGGCCGCGGCTATCAGTTCCCGGTGGCGCTCGAGGGCGCACTCAAGCTCAAGGAAGTGAGCTACATCCACGCCGAGGGATATCCCGCTGCGGAGATGAAGCACGGGCCCATCGCGCTCATCGACGACGACATGCCGGTGGTGGTGCTCGCCCCGCGCGACGCGGTCTACAAGAAGGTCGTGTCGAACATCGAAGAGGTGAAGGCGCGGCACGGGCGCATCATCGCGGTCGTGAGCGACGACGCGCCGGAGCTGCAGGACAAGGTCGACTACATGATCAAGGTCCCGCACACGATCCCGTGCCTGCTCCCCGTGCTCACCACCGTCCCGCTGCAGCTGCTCGCGTACCACATGGCCGTCCTGCGCGGCGCGGACGTGGACCAGCCGCGCAACCTGGCGAAGTCGGTCACCGTCGAGTGAGGATCGTCCTCCAGCGCGTATCCCGCGCGGAGGTCAGGGTCGGCGGACGCGTGGTCGGGAGGATCGCGCGCGGCCACCTACTCCTGGTGGGCTTCAAGGCCGGTGACGGCCAGCCGCAGGTCGACTGGATGGCCGACAAGGTGCTCGGGCTACGCGTCTTCGCCGACGACGAAGGCAAGATGAACCGCTCGCTCGAGGAAGTCGGCGGCGACTTGCTCGTGGTGAGCCAATTCACCCTGTATGGCGACGTATCCAAGGGGAGGCGCCCGAGCTTCGTGGATGCGGCCGCGCCGGACGTCGCGGATGCGCTCTACGGCGACTTCGTGCGTACGCTCCGGTCGAAGACGTCGCGCAGAGTCGAGACGGGTGAGTTCGGCGCGATGATGGAGGTCGACTTCGTGAACGACGGGCCGGTCACGCTGGTCCTCGATCGTGACTGATGGTCCGCGACTCGACGCCCCCGAAGTCGATGGACAGGGACTGATGGCGCCGCCGCCGGGATCGGGATCCGCTGAGTCGACGTCGGCCGTTGGCCGTCCGCGACTCGTGCTCGCGTCCGGCTCGCCGCGGCGTGCCGACGTGCTCCGCCAGCTCGGGCTCGCGCCCGAGGTCCGCCCCGCCGACGTGGACGAGTCGTACTCGCCGGGCGAGACGCCGTTGGCGCACGTCGAGCGTCTCGCGCGCGCGAAGGCCGGGCTCGTCGCCGCAGGAGAACCAGACGCGCTCGTGGTCGGCGGCGACACCGTGGTCGTGATCGACGGTCGCGTGCTCTCGAAGCCGAGCGACGCCGAAGATGCGGTGACGACGCTCCTCTCCTTGGCGGGGCGGACGCACGAGGTCTTCACCGGCCTCGCCCTCGCTGGCGGACACGGTACGCTGGCGTCGGTCGCGCGCGCCGCCGTGCGCTTCCGGCCATTCGACCGCGACGTCGCGCGCCGTTACGTGCAGACGGGCGAGCCGCTCGACAAAGCGGGCGCCTACGGGATCCAAGGGCTCGGTGCCGCGTTGGTCGACTCGATCGATGGGGACTACTATTGCGTGGTCGGCTTCCCGGTGGGTGCCTTCCTCGACCTGCTCGCCCGCGCCGGGTGGCGCTACGACTTCGGGCGACTGACTCCGATCCAGCGTTGAGCGACTCGCGCTGCTGAGACGCACATGGGCACACCTTCCGTACTCGCGATCGACCAGGGGACGACGGGCACCACCTGCCTCGTCGTGGCCCGGGACGGCCGCATCCTCGGCCGCGCGTACTCCGAGTTCACGCAGCACTTCCCGAAGCCCGGGTGGGTCGAGCACGACGCGAACGAGATCTGGGAGGTGAGCCGGAGGGTCGCGCGGGAAGCGCTCGCGGCGGCTGGCGGCAACGCCGACGTGCGCGGGGTCGGCATCACGAACCAGCGCGAGACCGTCGTGCTCTGGGACCGCGAGACGCTCGAGCCCGTCGCGCGTGCGATCGTCTGGCAGGACCGGCGCACGACCGATATGTGCCGCGCATTGAAGGTGGCGGGCCACGAGGCCGAGGTGCGCGCCCGCACCGGGCTCGTGCTCGATCCCTACTTCTCCGGCACCAAGATCGCTTGGCTCCTCGAACAGCGACCGGACCTGCGCGGGCGCGCCGAACGTGGGGACCTCGCGGTCGGCACCATCGACACATGGCTGGTAGCGCGCCTCACCAACGGCCGCACGCACGCCACCGATCCGACCAACGCGTCGCGCACGCTCCTCTACAACCTGCGCGAGCGCGCGTGGGACCCGTGGGCGCTCGAGTTGCTCGGCGTCCCGCGCGCGCTCCTGCCCGAGGTGCGGCCGAGCGCGGGCGACTTCGGCACGGCGCTCGGTGAGCACCTCGGCATCGACGCGCCCATATCAGGGGTGGCGGGCGATCAGCAGTCCGCGCTCTTCGGGCAGGGATGCTGGACGCCCGGGCTGGCGAAGAACACGTATGGCACCGGCGCCTTCCTGCTGCTCAACACCGGGTCGCAGCCGGTGCCATCGAAGCACGGCCTCCTCACCACCGCGGCGTGCGATGCCACCGGGGGCGTGGCCTACGCGCTCGAGGGCTCGGTGTTCATCGCCGGTGCCGCCATCCAGTGGCTGCGCGACATGCTCGGCCTCGTCACCCGGGCGGACGAGTCCGAGGCGATGGCCCGCCCGCTCGAGGACAACGCCGGCGTGTATTTCGTGCCCGCGTTCGTCGGGCTGGGCGCGCCGCATTGGGAGCCCGAGGCGCGCGGCATGCTCGTCGGGCTCACGCGCGGGACTTCGAAGGCGCACGTGGTGCGTGCGGCGCTCGAGGCGATGGCGTACGGGACGGCCGAGGTGCTGTCCGCGATGGAGGCTGACTCGGGTGTACCGACCGCCGAGCTGCGCGTGGACGGCGGGGCGGCGCTGAACGACTGGCTCATGACGTTCCAGGCGAGCCTGCTCGGCGTGCCGGTCCGGCGCCCTGCGCTCGTCGAGACGACCGCGCTCGGCGCCGCGGGGCTCGCCGGGCTCGCGACCGGCGTGTGGGCGAGCGGCGCCGACTTCTTGGCCGCGCAGGGCGCGCCGCGGCGCTTCGAGCCTGTGCTGGCGCCCGCGGAGGCGGCGCGCCTCAAGGAGGGGTGGGGGAGGGCGGTGCGCGCTGCGGTCCACTGGGCGCGGGACCGCGAAGGCTAAGGCACGTCCGCCGGTAGCAGCCGAAGCGCGTTGCGATGGCGCGGGCGGACCGCGCGAAAGTGGCGCTCATCCAATGTGGCGAGCTTCTCCTCGGAAAATCGCTCGACCACGGCGAGAACCGCGGCATCCACGAACCCGAGGCCGACGTCCCCGTAGCTATCGCTCAAGTCGCGGATTCTGCCGTAGTCCTCCGGCACCAGTTCTTCGACCTCGTAGGCACCGGCAACGATGTCGTCGAGCAGCGCGACGAGGACTCCGACGTGCAGACGTCGATGGATCCAGTAGTCCACCTCGACGAGCACCGGCGCCGGAATCACGATCGGCTCGTTCGCCGTTTCGATCAGCCTCCGACAGGCCTGGTGGTCCTGATCGCTTCGATCGAGTGACGCATACAAAGGCCCCGTGTCGAGGATCAGCGCCACGGGCGCGGCTCCGGCCGTTCCTCCCCGGTGCGCCGAGCGGTATCGGCGACGCCCGACGCGCCCGCACCAAGGCTGCGGGGGCGCGGACGGTGAGAGCGGATCTTCGCCTCGACGGCCTCACGCACCAGGGCCGCGACGGAGGTTGCGTCCTCCGCTGCGATATGCCGAAGGCGCTTATACAAATCGTCCGGTAGCGAGATGGTGGTGCGCGTCATACATCATGATGCTACCAGTGATGCACCGGGGTCAACGGAGCATCGCGCAGTCCAGGTGGGATCCTGCGGTTACACGGACAGACCTCGGTGGGGCCCCTGGCACGCCATTGACGCGATGTTTCACCGGTGATACCATGCCTTATGGCCGATGTCACAGTGAGGGATCTTCGTCACAAGGGCGGGCGCATCCTGGAGCGTGTCGCGCGTGGTGAGTCTCTCACGGTCACTCTCGACGGAAGCCCGATCGCTGAATTGCACCCGGTTGCACCCAGAGGCCTCCCGGCCGAGACATTGCTAGAGCGATGGCGGGGTCTTCCCCCGGTCGACGCGCGCACCTTGCGTCGGGATATCGATCGCGCGCTCGACACCTCGCTGTGAAGGCGCCTGTCTCGGTCCACACGCGTGGGGTGTTGGACACGAGCACGGTGATCCTTCTCTCTCGCATCGAGGATCCGGAGTCGCTTCCGCGCGAACCGATGATCACGGCGGTCACGCTCGCGGAGCTGTCGGTTGGACCCCTGGTGGCGGACACCCACGAGGAGCGCGCGGCTCGACAAGCGCATCTCCAGCAGGCGGAAGCCGACTTCCATCCGCTCCCGTTCGACGCGGCTGCTGCGAGAGCCTTCGGGAGGGTGGCGGCATCGCTGCGGAGGTCGGGCCGGAAGCCCGCGGCTCGGTCGTTGGACGCGATGATCGCTGCGACTGCTCTGGCCAACGCGCTGCCACTCTACACGTGTAACCCTGGGGATTTCGCCGGTATCGACGAGTTGGAGGTCGTGGCGGTCGACGCTCCGGGGGTCCAGGAGTAGGGCTCCGCGCAGCGGAGGTTTCGGGTCGCGTCTACTGACAGGGCGGCCTCGCCGCGGGGCTCCGGCGGCCCGGGCCGCCTGCCGCCGACCCCGTGGGCGCAGGGGCCCCTCAACTCCCGGCACCGCCACGGTGTCTTTCGGGTACACGAACGGCACCAGAACCCGCGCAGAACGTGGCTTCAGGGTAGGTCGGGACAGCCGAGTACGGACTTTCCCGGACTGGATGGCTCTCCGACGAGCCGACTAAATTGGGCCCGTACGTCAGGCGCACCGCGCCACCCCAGGGAGGCAGACATGAGGAAGAACGGCCGTTTCATGGTGGGCCTGGTCGGCGTGGCTGCCGTGGTGACGTACCTGATCTGGACGGGTGTGAGCGAGACGATGGTCTACTATCTCACCCCGGTCGAGCTCATGGAGCGCGTCGAGGCCGATCCGACGTTCCGCGACGTGGGCGTGAAGGTGTCCGGCCAGGTGGTGAAGGGGAGCTACGAGCGCGTCGAGGGCGAGTTGCTGCACCGCTTCATCGTGCACGACCTCGTCGACGCCTCGGTCACGTTCCCGGTCGAGTTCCGCGATGCGCTCCCGGACACGTTCACCGACGAGGTGGAGGTGGTGCTCGAAGGTCGGCTCCGCGCTGACGGCGTGTTCGAGGCCGCCACGATGCTCACGAAGTGCGGTAGCCGCTACGAAGCCGCCCCCGAGGATCTGGCGACCGACGGCACCGCCCCGTGACGCTCCTCGGGGAGTTCGCTCTCTGGATCTCACTACCGGTCGCGCTGTGGGGGATGGTCCTCGGATACACCGGGGGCCGGACCCAGCGCGGCGATCTGGTACTCAGCGCAGAGCGTAGCGTATACGCGGTCTTCGGTCTCCTGATCCTGGCTTCCGCCGGGATCATGACGGCGTTCCTGACGGACCGGTTCGACTACTACTACATCGCGAACTACTCGAACCGCGAGCTCGAGCTCTTCTACAAGATCACGGGGCTCTGGGCTGGGCAGCGCGGCTCGCTGCTCTTCTGGGCGCTCCTGCTCGCGTTCTTCTCCTCGCTCGCGGTCTTCCTGAACCGGTCGAAGAACCGCGAGTTCATGCCCTACGTCGCGGGCGTGCTCCAGACCATCCTCGCGTTCTTCATCATCGTCCTGCTCTTCGCGGACGTGAACCCGTTCGAGCGCCTCGGCTTCACGCCCGCGAACGGCCAGGGGCTGAACCCGCAACTCCAGAACTACTGGATGACGATCCACCCGCCGACGCTCTACCTCGGCTTCACGGCGTTCACGGTGCCGTTCGCGTTCGCGGTGGCGGCGCTGCTGTCAGGCCGTCTCGACGCGCGCTGGATCCAGCTCACGCGGCGGTGGATCCTCACCAGCTGGCTCTTCCTCTCTGTCGGCATCGTCATGGGGATGCGCTGGGCCTACGAGGAGCTCGGCTGGGGCGGCTACTGGTTCTGGGATCCGGTCGAGAACGCGTCGCTGCTCCCGTGGCTCACCGCCACCGCGTTCCTGCACTCGATCCAGATCCAAGAGAACCGCGGCATGTTGAAGGTCTGGAACATGTCGCTCGTGCTGCTGACGTTCCTGCTCACGGTCTTCGCGACGTTCCTCACGCGCTCCGGGCTCATCGAATCCGTGCACTCGTTCGCCCAAGAGCTCCGGATCGCGTACATCTTCCTCGGCTTCATGGGCTCGGTGCTCGCCGCGTCCATCATCCTGATCCTGTACCGGCTTCCGCAGCTCCGCTCCGAGAACCAGATCGAGTCGTTCGTCTCGCGCGAGTCTGCGTTCCTCTTCAACAACCTGCTGTTCGTCGGCGCAGCGTTCACCGTGATGTGGGGGACGATGTTCCCTCTCATCTCCGAGGGCGTCACCGGCCAGCAGATCAGCGTGGGTCCGCCGTTCTTCGAGCGCGTGAACTTCCCCATCGGCCTCGCGCTCCTGGCGCTCGCCGGCATCGGTCCTGTCATCGCTTGGCGGCGCGCGACGAAGAAGAACCTGCAGAGGAACTTCATGACGCCCGTGATCGTCGGGCTCGTGGCGGCCGCGACCATCTGGATCATGGGAGCGCACCATCCTCTCGCGCTGGTGACCTGGGGCATCGGCGCGTTCGTGCTCACCGTGATTGTCACCGAGTTCTGGAAAGCGACTCGGGCGCGCGCGCGCATCGAGAACGAGGGATACGCCACCGCGCTTTTCCACCTCGTGTCGCGAAACCGGCGCCGGTGGGGCGGCTACATCGTGCACGTCGGCATCGTGCTCATTTTCATGGCGTTCGCCGGCGCGGCGTACAACGTGGACGAGCGCTTCCACATGGTCCCCGGCGACGTGGCCGAGGTGACCTCGCCGATGGGTGGCACCTACCAGCTCACGTACGAGGGGCTGTCGGTCTCGCTGGCGAACGGGCAGCGCAACCTCATGTGGCAGGCGATCGCCACTATCTCCGTCGTGAAGGACGGAGAGCCGCAGGGCATCCTCACCACGGAGAAGCGGCGCTACACCACGCAGGAGGCGGGCGCACCGCCAATGACCGAGGTGGGCATTCGCTCCTACGTTGGCGAAGACCTGTATCTCATTCTGTCCGCCCTCGACGACATCGAAGGCGCGGTCGCGGCCGAGTCGGACGCGCAGGGGTTCGATCTCCAGGTGCTGATCAAGCCGCTCGTGAGCTGGATCTGGATCGGGTGCCTGATGCTCACCGCGGGCACGCTGATCGCGCTCTGGCCGAGCGTCGACCGGAAGCGGCTCGCCGAGGCCGAGCCCGTAGCCGAGCCAGCCACCGCCGGGGCAGCGGACTGACCCGGACCGGGGAGCTCCCGTGACGCTCTACGTGGGCGTGGCGCTCGTCGTCGCGGCGGTCCTCCTCTTCATCATGCAGCCAGTGGTGAAAGGACTGCACGCCTCGCTCGACCGGGAGGAAAACGAGCTTACCGAGACGGAGGCGCGCAAGCGCGTCGCCCTGCTCGCGCTCCGCGACGTCGAGTACGACTTCCTCGCCGGCAAGCTCGACCAGGACGACTACCGCTCGCTCAAGAGCCAGCTGACCGCCGAGGCGCTCGCCGCGCTCGAAGCCGATGAGGCGGCGCGCGGCGCTGGCCCCGCTGCCACCGACTCCGATGCGGCCATCGAGGCCGAGATCGCGCGCGTGCGAGCAGGGCTCAAGAACGGCGTCGTCTGCATCGGGTGCAGCTTCACCAATGAGCCGGGGAGCCGCTTCTGCTCCGCGTGCGGGCACGCGCTCGAAGGAGCGACCGCCGGCGGAGCGAGGCGGTGATCGTCGCCGCGGAGCAGGAACGAGCGCTCGCGGCCTCCGTGCACGAGTCCGTGGGGACTGGGGCGGAGTTGGTGGTCGAGGCCAAGGGCCTCGTGCGTGAGTACGGCGCCGTCATTGCCGTCGACGGCATCGACCTCACACTCGTGCGCGGCGACTTCCTCACGGTGTTCGGGCCGAACGGCGCCGGGAAGTCGTCTTTGCTGAAGATGCTCGGCGGCATGATGCGCGCAACGAGCGGCACCGTGTCCATCGGGGGTGTGCCGCTCGATTTCTCGGACGGTGAGTGGCGGCGCCGGGTGGGCATGCTCTCGCACCAGGGCTTTCTCTACCAGCAGCTCACCGCCGAGGAGAACCTGCGCTTCTACGGCAAGCTCTTCGGGCTCGACGACCTGGACCGCCGCGTCCGCGCGCGCCTGGAGCGAGTGGGCCTCGCCGACCGAGCCCACTTCGCGGTCCGCAAGCTCTCCCACGGCATGCGCCAGCGCCTCGCGCTCGCGCGTGCGCTGCTGCACGACCCTGAGCTCGTGCTGCTCGACGAGCCCTATACGGGCCTCGATCCAGCCGCGGCGAGCGTGCTGCGCGGCGTGCTGCAGGAGCTGCGCGCAGATCGGCGCACTGTGGTCATGGTCACGCACAACCTCGCCGAAGGACTCGCGCTCGCCACGCGCGTGGCGATTCAGGTGCGGGGTAGGTTCGCATGGCAGGGGGTGCGCGCCGACATCGACGAGCTCCGCTTCGAGCGGCTCTACCACCAAGTCGTCGACGACGGGGCGGGGGTGCGGGCTTGAGCCTCTACCTCCGCCAGGTCGGCGTGGTCGTGTGGAAGGACCTGCTGCTCGAGCTGCGCACGCGCGAGCGCATCGCCGCCATGGCGGCATTCGCGGTGCTCTCGGGCGTGCTCTTCAGCTTCGCCACCGACCGGAGCGTGGTGCGGGCGCAGGACATCGCTGCGGGCCTCATCTGGATGACGATCGTATTCGACGGCCTGCTCGGCATCGGTCGCACGTTCCACATCGAGGCCGAGGACGCCGCAATGCAGGGCGTGCTCATGTCCCCTGCGCCGAAGGACGCCATCTTCCTGGGCAAGGCGATCTCGAACTTCGCGCTGCTCTACGCGGTCGCCCTGCTCGTGCTCGGCGTCTTCATGCTCTTCTTCGGCCTCGAGATCGGCTCGAGCCCCGGGGCGGTGCTGCTCGCGCTCGGGCTCGGCTCGCTCGGGTTCGTGGCGCTCGGGACGCTCTTCGCCGCGGTGTCGTCGGGAACGCGCATGGGGGAGACGGTGTTGCCCATCCTCGTATTCCCGCTTCTCGTACCGATGGTGATCTACGGGGCGGGCGCCACGGGGAGGCTGCTCGCGGGTCGGCCGGTCGCCGAAGTTGCCGGAAACCTCAAAATGCTCGCGGCGTTCGCGTTGGTGGCGCTCGCTGCGGGAGCCGGACTCTTTCGTTTCGTCGTGGAGGACTGACAACGAATGTCGATCACAGGAATTCGTCGGGCGGGCACCGTGCTCGCTGCGCTTGGACTACTCGGGCTCGGGTACGTCTATTGGCTCTCGTTCTTCTGGGTCTCGACCGAGGCGAGCCAGGGCATCGTGCAGCGCATCTTCTACGTGCATCCGCCCGCTGCGTGGACGAGCTTCCTCGCTTTCGGCATCGCGGCATTGACGAGCGCCATGTACCTGTGGCTGCGCGACGAAAGGCTCGACTGGGCTGCGCAGAGCGCAGCCGAAGGCGGCATGGTGTTCGGCACGATCATGCTCACCACTGGTCCGCTCTGGGGGAAGATCGCCTGGGGGACGTACTGGACGTGGGAGCCCCGCCTGACGCTCACACTGCTTCTCTGGTTCATCTTTCTCGGCTACTTCATGGTGCGCCGCTCGACCGAGAACCCGGACCAGGGAAAGCGCTTCAGCGCCGTGGTCGCGATCGTCGGCTCGCTGCTGATCCCGTTCATCCACCTGAGTGTGGTCTGGTTCCGCTCGCTCCATCCAGAGCCCGTGGTGATCACACCCGAAGGTCCGTCGCTCCCGGGCGACATGCTCACGCTGCTGCTCACCAGCGTCGGCGTATTCACCCTCCTCTTCGCGGGCTTCTTCATGCTCCGCTACGCGCTCGAGGGACTGCGCCACGAACTCCAACAGCGCGCTCGCCGCGCCATCGCCTGACCGGCCACCATGTCCAGACTCTCCAAGCTCCTTCCGTTCGCCCTCGCTGCACTGCTGCTCTTGGGCCCGCTCGCTCACCTCGCTGCCCAGTCGACAGCCGCCGAGTCGATCGGTGGCCTCCGTGCGTATTGGCACGTGTTCATCGCGTATGCGGTCGTCATCCTGCTCGTGCTCGCGTGGGTGGTCTCGATCGGGAGTCGCCTGAAGGACATTGAGGAGCGACTCGGGAAGTAGGCCCGTGCTAGCGATGCCGGCCGAAAGGACGACCAGGGCCGCGCTCGTTTCGGCCGTCGCACTGCTCGTCGCTGCGGGTTCCGCGAACGGCCAGGCCACCAGCCCGGCGGGGCAGACCCCGACGATGCCGAGCACGCTCCGTTACGGCTCGGGGCTCATCGACATCCCCGTGTCGAGTGTGCTCCCGCACTTCATGGGCACGGCCACCTATTCGGGGCATTGGGTCGGCCTCGACCGGACCGCTCTGGTCGATGGCGCCGGGAACACGGTCGGCTTCGGCCCGGGGGCGAGCGCCTATCACTGGGATTCATCGGTCGCCGTCGGCCTCTTCGACCGTGCGGAGGCCGGCGTCGCCGTTCAGTCGCTGAAGGCGGGTGACGCGGGCGGCAAGGTGTGGGGCCTCTTCGGGCGCGTGCGCCTATGGGAGCCCGTGGACCAGGGCCTTGGGCTCGCGGTCGGCGCGCGCTACCTGACCAGCCCCGATTTCGCCGACGGTGCGCGCTACGCGCCGAGCCGCCTCGGATTCTCGGACCCGAGATTGGCGCGCTCGTACACGAAGGGCTCGAACCTCACGCCGTACGGCGTCGCGACCGCCTACCTCCGCGGTTTCGATGCTGGCGGGCGCGTCTGGGAGAACGACATCACGTTCTCCCTCGGATACGGCGGCGGGATGTTCAAGCAGGGTGGTGAACTCGACTTCTACGGGGACGGCGCAGCGAACGGCTGGTTCTACGGCACGTCGGTGCACCTGCGCACGGGCCCGGTGTCCATGCTCACCGTAGTGGCCGAGCACAACGGCTTCGACGTGAACGTCGGCCTGCAGTATGACTGGGAGGGATTCCGCGCAGGGGTCCAGTGGCTCGCGTCCAACCACGCAGAGCCCGCCGGCGGCCACTACTCGGAGTACCAGAAGGGGAAGCTCGGTATAAGCCTGTCGGTGGGCATGTGTTCCGGGCATCGCAACTTCCGCTGTCGGCCGCAGATGATGCGGCGCGTCGAGCCCGATACGATCGTTCTGCCGGCACCCCCGCCCGACACCGTCGTCGTGGCGGCCGCTGCGCCGCCGCCGCCGCCCGAAGGCGTGGACAGTGAGATCTGCCTCGCGACCGGGCAGAGCATCCCCATCCGTGTTACCGCGGCGGGCGACACGCTCGTAGGACCGGAGCTCACGTCGGTGCGCTCGCTCCGGCCTGCGCTCACGTTCGCTGGCACGTACGCCGGGGGCGCGTTCTGGTACGACGGGAATGCCGTGGTAACGTTCGAGCGGGCGGACTTCGGCAAGTGGCCCGAAGAGCTCACGCTCGACTGCAACCAGATCGCGCGCGTCGGCGTCTACAACAACGTCCCGGTCTTCGCGGACCGCACCGCCGAGCGACCGCTCGTGGTGCTGTTCATTCCGGTGCGGCCCGGCGTGTGGGCGAGGTACGAGCGAGGGATACGGTAGGGGGGGCGGGTCAGCGCTCGCTCAAAGCTCGTCGCCTAGCCGAAGATCCCTCCGATGATCTCCGCGATGGCCTCGAAGAGCGACGCGGCGACGTCCCCCGCGGCCTCCACGACTCCACCCGCAGCCTCGACCGCGCCCGACGACGCGAGCGCATGCCCGGCCGCGCCCGCGGCGTGCGCGGCCGCGGACACACCGTAGTAGAGAACGAACGGGTCGAAGAGCAGGACCTCGAGGCCGACCGGTACGTCGAGGTCGCGTCCGCGGCCGCGCCGCACCAGCGCACCCGCCTGCATCTTCCAGATGCTGGTCAGCTCGTCGTGGTCGAACCACACGCCCTTGTCGGTCGCGCAGTAGTCTAGGCGCAGCCCGTCTCGCTCCTGGATGCTCATGGGGCGCTCGCACTCGGGGCAGTCGAGCACGACCTTCCATCCGCACGCGGAGCACACCGGCTCCGTGCGTGCAACGAGTGCGCTGCAGCGGTGGCACACCATCGCGTGCACGTCTTCGCGCTGCACGATCGCTTTCCACAGCGCGCTCGCGTCGATCCCGCGGAGTCGCGCGACCTCACCGGCCTCGAACCACACGCCGCCGCAGCGACCGCAGTGGTCGAGGACCAGGGCGTCATCCCCCACGGCGCGGCGCGTCGAGAGCCTGACCTTCTCCATCTTCACTCCGAGGCACACCGGACACGGGAGCCGCGTCTGGAGAGCGGTCATTCGAGAAGGCCTCGCGAGTCGTGTTTGTCCTCGATGTGCCTCACGTCGTGGAAGACGTACACGACCACGCCCGAGTCAGTGACCTCGAAGTCCGCCAGGCCTCGCACGGCCAGGGCATCGAGGGCCTCCTTGGCCTCGTCGGGCGAGACTGCGAGCTCGCTGACGACCTCGACGACCGTGAGCCGCGCCGCGTGCCGGCGCGCGAGACGCAGCAGCTCGGCTTCGAGGGTCTGACGCCGAAGCGCCTCGCGGCGCGCGTCGAGTCGACTCCGGGTCCCGAGCCGACCGGAGATCAGCGCGGCGCCAGCCGCGCCCGGCAGCAGCACCGTGATGATCAATGCGGCGATCGCCTCGGCGCCGGCGACGTCGGCGCCCAGATATCCCACGAACATGAACGTCGCGAGCGCTACGAGGACCCAGCCGAGTGCTTTCATGCAGCCTGACACACCTCCCGGGTCCTCTTGGGCGTACGGACGTGAGGGCAATACGAGTTCCGTGGCTGCGGCGTTCCCTTTCGCTACCTGCGTGTCGCTACCTGCGCGTCGCTACCTGCGTGCCTGGCGGGCTCGCAAAAGCCACCCTCACGCTCCCACGGCGGCCACCCGCTCCACTCGCCCCTCGAACGTCTGGCCACCCACGGTCACGAACAGGTGACGATCGTTGACGGACACGCCGATGGCCATGCGCCGGTCGAGTCTACTCGTGAGCTCGGCGATCAGCCCGCGGTCGATCGCATAGAGCTCGAGCTCGTCAATGCGGTGAATGCGCTCACCTGCCAGCTGCCGCACGAGGTGCCGCGCTTCCTTGTGGGTGTACACCGCCACGCGCGGCGCCGCCTTGCTGGCCCTGTGCAGTCTGTCCGCGTCCGGCAGCCCCACCTCGATCCACGACACGAGGGCGCCCGTGAGGTCGCGTACCGAGAGCGCAGGCTCGTCGGGCTCCGCGAGGCCCCGCGAGAACGCCAGTCCTTCCGTGTACTCGAGGCAGTACGCGAGCACGCGCGCGACGAGGTACTCCTCCGTCTCGGACGGGTGGCGGGCCACCTTGAGCGAGAGGGCCTCGTACACGCCGCGATCGACGTCGGAGAGGTCGATCTCGAACGTGTGGATGGTGGAGGGCAGGGCCACCGGAATGGCGTTCTCGCGTGCGGGTGTAGCGTCGAGAACGCAGGCGGGGCTTCTCGATCGGGCGCGGAATCTACCGCGCGATCGGCTGCTCCATCACCCGGTTGCTCGCGTTGAGCACGGCTTTCGCGGCGGCGTTCGGCAAATCTCCTTCCCCTTCACAGGGGGCGGCGCCGAGGAGGCGCATCTTCTCGTCGCCCCGCGACCCGTTGAGGCGCGTGACGACGACCCACCCGTCGAATGCTTTCACGGCCTTCACCCCTCCGACCTCGAGCTCGAGCCCGTGGCCGTTCCCGTTGCTCGGCCGGGAGGCGAGCGTGGCCCGAAGCGTGGCCTGGGAGGCGGCTTGGATGATCCCCTGTTGCGTCTGGAGGCAGGGGACGGTCCCCTCGTAGGTCTGCCCGCCCCACTCGAGCCTCACGGAAACCAGCCCCGACCCATCAGGGGTCGTGGTGTGGTCCAGACGGTCGAATCGGAGACGGGAGCGAACGTTCGCCGGCGCGTCCATTCGTTCCCAGCGTTGGGCCTGGGGGGGGTGTCCCTAACGTGCCGAACGCGGAACGGTGCTCGCAAGTGTGACGTCCCAAACACACATTCCAGCGCCCCATCGCGCCCCGTAGGCTTCAGTCGACCCGAAGAGCAAAAAAGGACTTTCGCTTTATCTTCGGGTCGTATACCTTGGGTGCCGGAACCCGCATCCAGGGCCACCGAAGCCTACACGGAGGGGAGATGGCCACCGCCCAGGCGACCGATCCACGAGTCAGCGACAGCAAACTCAGCGACCGAAAGATGAGCGACACGAAGTCCGACCCGAAGAAGTCGGAGCAGAACCAGAATCAGAAGAAGAAGGCGCTCGACACGGCGCTCTCCCAGATCGAGCGGTCGTATGGGAAAGGCGCGATCATGCGCATGGGCGAGGACGGGGCGTCCGCGGTCATCGAAGCGATCTCGACCGGCGCCATCAACCTGGACGCGGCGATCGGGATCGGCGGGATTCCGCGCGGCCGCATCAGCGAGATCTACGGCCCAGAGTCGTCCGGTAAGACGACCATCTGTCTCCAAGTCATCGCCAACGCGCAGCGCGCGGGCGGCATCGCTGCGTTCATCGACGCGGAGCATGCCCTCGACGTGAACTACGCGCGCAAGCTCGGCGTCGACGTCGACAACCTATTGGTCTCGCAGCCCGACACGGGCGAGCAGGCGCTGGAGATCGCCGAGGTGCTCATCCGCTCCAACGCGATCGATGTCGTCGTCATCGACTCGGTCGCGGCGCTCGTGCCACGCGCGGAGATCGAAGGCGAGATGGGGGATACGCACGTCGGCCTGCAGGCCCGCCTCATGAGCCAGGCGCTCCGCAAGCTCACGGGTGCGGTCAACCGCTCGAACACCTCCGTGATCTTCACCAACCAGATCCGGGAGAAGGTAGGCGTGATGTTCGGCAGCCCCGAGACGACTTCGGGCGGGCGGGCGCTCAAGTTCTACGCCTCGGTGCGGCTCGACATCCGCCGCATCGGTGCGATCAAGGACGGGCAGGACGTCATCGGCAACCGCACGCGCGTGAAGGTGGTCAAGAACAAGTGTGCGCCGCCGTTCCGCCAGGTGGAATTCGACATCCAGTACAACGAGGGCGTCAGCCACACGAGTCTGTTGGTCGACCTGGGCGTCGAGCACCGCATCCTCGACAAATCCGGCTCGTGGTTCTCGTACGGCGACATGCGCCTGGGGCAGGGGAAGGAGAACACGAAGGTGTTCCTGGTGGAGAACCCGGACATCGCCACCGAGATCGAAGCCCGCGTGCGTGCGGCGCTCGGGGCGGCCGCAGAGAGAGGCCGGAGCGGAGGTGCGGGCTCGTCGGGGGAGACCTTCGAGAGCGTCGACGATTAGGGAGTAGCAGGGATCGAGCGAGGGGGAGGTTCCCGAGGCCGCGGGCGCTCCGGCGTCTGCGGACTCGTGGGCGTCCGGGTGCTGCGTCGGTGCGGGCGGCCCTCTCGGCAACGCTTGCCCCCGATTATCCTTACGGTCCTTCGCCACCCCACGCCCGATTCATGCAGACCGCCGAGATCCGCCGTCACTTCCTCGAGTACTTCCGGGCGCACGGGCACTCCGTGCTGCCGAGCTCGTCGCTCGTCCCGGGCAACGATCCGACGCTGCTCTTCACGAACGCGGGCATGGTCCAGTTCAAGCGCGTGTTTCTCGGTGAGGACTGGATCGGGGTCGCACGGGCGGCCACGGCGCAGAAATGCGTGCGCGCGGGCGGGAAGCACAACGACCTGGAGGAGGTCGGCCGCACGGCCCGGCATCTCACGTTCTTCGAGATGCTCGGCAACTTCTCCTTCGGGGACTACTTCAAGAAGGATGCGATCGGCTTCGCCTGGGAGCTGATGACGAAAGTCTACGGCCTCGACCCAGATCGCTTCTTCGCCACCGTCCATCATACGGACGACGAAGCGGCGGAGCTCTGGGCTGGGGAGGTCGGGCTGCCCAAGAACCGCATCCACAGACTCGGCGACAAGGACAACTTCTGGCAGATGGCGGACGTGGGCCCGTGCGGTCCCTGCTCGGAGCTGCACTACGACCTGAGGACCTCCCGCTCGCACGTACCGAGCACCGAAGAGTTCGTGGAACTGAACGCGGCCGGCACGATCGTCGAGCTGTGGAACCTGGTCTTCATGCAGTACGACCGGGACCCGAAGGGCGTGCTGCACCCGCTTCCAGCTCCGTGCGTCGATACGGGTGCGGGGCTCGAGCGCTTGGCGGCCGTACTGCAGGGCGCCGACTCGGTCTTCCACTCGGACGTGTTCGCGCCGTTGCTCACGCGCGTGGGGGAGCTGGTGGGGAGCCCGTACGACCGCAGCTCCGAGCGCGCCGTCAGCTACCGCGTGCTCGCCGATCACGCGCGCGCGGTGGGCTTCCTGCTCGTCGACGGCGTATTTCCCTCGAGCGAGGGTCGCGGCTACGTGCTGCGCCGGATCCTGCGCCGCGCGGTGCGCCACGCATGGCTGCTCGGGCGCCGAGAGCCCACGCTGGTGGGCGTCGTCGAGGTGCTCATCGACACGATGAAGGCGGCCTATCCAGAGCTCGACGAGCAACGAGGACACGTGCTGTCGTCGACCCGTGCAGAGGAGGAGCGCTTCCTCGCTACGATCGAGGGTGGCATGTCCCGCTTCGAGGAGCTCGCCTCGGGGACGGGCGGCACGATCCCGGGCGTGGAGGCCTTCAAGCTGTACGATACGTTCGGCTTCCCGCTCGACCTGACGGAGCTGATGGCCGCTGAGCGCGGATACAAGGTGGACGTGGCAGGGTTCGAGCTGGCGCTGGAGGAGCAGCGCTCCCGCTCGCGCGCGGACCGGGCCGCGAGCCAACAGACGCTCGGAAGCGGGGCAGACGAAGAAGGCTGGACGCCCCTTTTCGACAAGGAGCAGTCGTTCATCGGATACGACAGGCTAGCCGCCCGGACGGAGGTACTGGCCTGCCGCGTCGACGGTGCGCGCATCGGGCTCGTGCTTCGCGAGAACCCGTTCTACGTGGAGAGCGGCGGACAGGTATCGGACGTGGGTGCGGTGCGCGGAGAGGGTTGGACGGTCCACGTGTCGGACGTGGTGAAGGTGAGCGGGCGGACTGCGGTCTCCGGTACGGTCACGGGGGCGTTTCCGTCACAGCCGACGCGCCCGCTCGAGGTGATCGCGGAGGTCGACGCTACCGCGCGTCGCGACACCGTACGCAATCATACCGCTACACACCTGCTGCACGCGGCGCTGCGCTCGGTGCTCGGCAAGCACGTGGTCCAGCGCGGCTCGCTCGTTGCCCCGGACCGGCTCCGCTTCGACTTCGCTCATACGGCTCCGATGAGCCCCGAGGAGCGGCGGCGCGTCGAAGACATGGTGAACGAGGGAGTGTGGGCCAACCACCCCGTCCAGATCGACCACCGCAAGCACGCGGATGCTGTGAAGGCGGGCGCGATGGCCCTCTTCGGCGAGAAGTACGGCGACGAGGTGCGCGTGGTGAGCATCCCGGGCGTCAGCATGGAGCTCTGCGGTGGAACGCATGCCAGCGTCACGGCGGAGATCGGTCTCTTCCGCTTGGTGAGCGAGTCGGGCGTGGCGGCAGGTGTGCGCCGCATCGAGGCGCTCACAGGGCGTGGCGCTTTTCAATACCTCGCGGCGAAGGAGCAGGCTCTCTCGGACGTGGCGCAGACCCTCAAGACCGTCCCCGAGAATCTGATGAACCGGGCGGCCCAGATCCTCGAGGAGAGGGCGGAGCTCGAATCACTCATCGACGAGATGCGCGCGGGCGGCGGCGCGGGAGAGATCGACGTGGCCACGGAGACGCTGTCCCTCACCGGTGGCGCTACGGCCAAGTACCGAGGCCTTCGCCTGAAGGCCCGCGGCGCGGACGACGCGCGCAAGTGGGGCGACGCCTTCCTGGCGAGCGACCAGCAGGGCGTCGCCGTGATCGCGGCGGAGCTGCCGGGTGAGAAGCAGGCGCTGTTCGCGTTCGTGACGGCCGACTTGATTCGTCGGGGCGTGCGCGCGGATGCGATCGTGCGCCAGGTCGCGACGATCGTCGGAGGTCGAGGGGGCGGCCGTCCGCACATGGCGCAAGCCGGTGTGGAGGACCCGAGCCGCGTCGACGAGGCACTCACGGCGGGCGCGGCGACAGTTCGGGAGCTTCTCGCGGTGGGCTCGCGGTGACCTCGCTGGCCGCCTGGATGGAAGCGCGCCGGCCACCGCCACCGGCAGACCTGGCGGAGAGGGTGCACATCGCAGGGGTGGATGTGGCGCCGCACGTTGCGTTGGCCGACGAAGGCCGAGCCCGGCTGGCCGCAGCGCGTGCCCGTCCTGGGCGCGTGCGCGAGAGCGCGTTCCGTCTGCTCGAGGCCGACGCGCTCTTCACGTACGCATGTGAGGCGGCCCTCGAGACCGACGACCCCGAGGCCGCGCTGCGCGGCATCCTGGCCGCGACGCAGGGCTGAGGCACGCCGGTGAGCCACCGGGACCCTACCGCGCTGGTCGACGTCCACAACCATCTCGTGCCCGGGGTGGATGACGGCGCGCGCGACCTGTCCGCCGTGGTCGACTCCATGGAGCGCATGACGCGCGCGAGCATCCGCAGGATCATCACCACGCCGCACATCGACGGAAGCCTCACGCTCGACGCGGCGCGCCTGGAGAGCAGGCTGAGAGCGGTCACGGCAGCTTGGGAGCGGGCCGCTGCGGCCATCGGCGAGAGCTTCCCCGAAGTGGAGTTCCAGCGCGGCCACGAGGTGTGCATCGACGTTCCGGAGGTCGACCTCTCCGACCCCAGAATTCGCATGGCCGGCACGTCGTTCGTGCTGGTGGAGTGGCCCCGCCTCCAGCTGCCCCCGGCCACCGCGCGTGCGCTGTCTCGCATCCGGCAGAATGGGTACCGCCCCATCGTGGCGCACCCCGAGCGCTACGCCGGCATGGGGCAAGCCATCGGCGTGGCCGGTCAGTGGCGCGACGCCGGGGCCTATCTGCAGGTGAATTATGGATCCTTGGTGGGGCGCTATGGATCCGAGGCGCAACGGACCGCGCTCAGCTTGCTCGAGCGTGGCTGGGTCGACTACCTGTCCTCCGACTTTCACGGACACTCGAGCCTGAAGGTCTACAAGGACGAGGCGTGGGAGCTGTTGGAGAGCATGGGCGCGCAGGAGATCCTGCACTATGTCTGCCGGACCAACCCGGGGCGCATTTTGTCGGACGAGCCCCCGCTCCCGGTTCCGGTGCTTCCCAACGAGCGGCGCTTCTGGTCTCGCGTGCGTGGCCTCCTGCAGCGGTCGAGCGCGTGAGCGTCTCGGCAGTGCGAGCTGCGCTCGCCGAACATGCCGGAGTGACCGAACGCGTGGGTCAGGAGTTGGCGGGGTCGATCAGTAAGCTGGGCGAAGTGGTGGTGGATACACTGCGCGGTGGCGGCAAGGTGATGTTCTGTGGCAACGGGGGCTCGGCGGCTGACGCCCAGCACTTGGCTGCGGAGTACGTGATACGCTTCGGGCGTGAGCGGGCACCGCTCGCCGCGCTCGCGCTCACCACCGATACGTCGGTCCTCACTGCCGGGGGCAACGACCTGGGCTTCGAGCGTGTGTTCGAGCGTCAGGTTCGTGCGCTCGCTCGCCCAGGGGACCTGCTCGTCCTGCACTCCACGAGCGGCGAGTCGAGGAACTTGGTGCTCGCGGCCGACGCGGCACGCGAGATGGGAGTCCGCTCGGCGGCGCTGCTCGCCAATGGCGGGGGTACGCTGCGAGACCGGGTCGACCTCGCCATCGTGGTACCGACCGCGTCGCCGGCGCGCGCCCAAGAGGTGCACCTCACGATCGGCCACATCGTGTGCGAGCTCGCGGACCGGGCTCTTTCGCCGTGACTGCCCGAAGCAAGCGCACCGCCGAGCCCGCGCGGCCGCTCGCCGACTTGCGAGGAAAGAACGCGATCGTGACCGGCGGCTCGCGCGGGATCGGTCGGGCCACCGCGCTGCTCCTCGCGCGAGCCGGCGCCTCCGTGGGGATCGGCTACCGCGTTCGGCGCGCCGACGCGGACGCGGTGGTGGCCGAGTGCCGAGCGCTCGGCGCGCACGCGTGGGCCGAAGCAGGAGATCTGTCGCGCGCCGAGGACGCAGAGGCGCTCTTCGCGCGGGGTGACCAGGAGTTCGAGGGTCTGGACATCTTCGTCGGGAACCACGGCGTGTGGCCGCCGCAGGACGTGCCACTCGTGGACATGAGCGACGCGCAGTGGCACGAGACCTTGGCCGCGAACCTGCACGCCGTCTTCTACGTCTGTCGGGCCGCAGCTCGCCGCCTGAGGCCTGACGGGCGCATCGTGCTCGTCAGCAGCACGGCGGCGCAGCGCGGCGAGCCGTACCATGCCGACTACGCCGCCACGAAGGGCGCGCTCATCTCCATGGGGAAGGGGCTCTGCGTGGAGTTGGGAGGTCGGGGCGTCACCGTGAACGTGGTCGCCCCTGGCTGGGTCGACACCGAGATGGCTGCCGCCGCGCTCGACGATGAAGGGCGCGAGAGGATCGTGCGGGGGATTCCCATCGGCAGGGTGGCAACGGCGGAGGACATCGCCGGCCCGATCCTGTTCCTGTGCTCGAACCTCGCGCGCCACGTGACCGGGGAGGTCCTCAACGTGAACGGAGGCTCCGTTCTCGCGGGATGAGCTCGCCGAAACCGTCCGCGCCGCACGCCGTTCGCTGGATCGCGCGTAAACTCGAGGAGGCCGGGCACGACACCTGGGCGGTGGGCGGAGCCGTGAGAGACGTTTTGCTAGGGCGTCCCTCGGGCGACTGGGACCTCGCCACGGGTGCACGCCCGGCGGAGGTCCAGAGGATCTTCCGGCGGACGGTGCCGCTCGGCGTCGAGCACGGCACGGTCGGCGTCCTGAAGGACGACACGCTGTACGAGGTGACGACGTTCCGCCGCGACGTGGAGACGGACGGGCGGCACGCGGTGGTCGCGTTCGCGCAGACGATCGAAGAAGACCTCGCGCGACGCGATTTCACGATCAACGCGATCGCGTGGCATCCCTTGCGCGAGGAGCTCCTCGACCCCTTCGGCGGTGTCGCGGACATGGAGCGGCTCGTGCTGCGCACCGTCGGCCGACCCGAGGAGCGCTTTCGCGAGGACTACCTCCGCATCCTGCGCGCGTTTCGGTTCGCTGGGCTATTCCGGATGGAGATCGAAGCGGCGACCTGGGCCGCCCTCTGCGAGCTCGTGGACCATCTGACGTCGCTCTCGGCAGAGCGCATCAGGGACGAGTTGGTGAAAGTGCTGGACGCAGACGCGGCGCCGTCACGCGCCCTCGGCTTGTATGCCGCGTCGGGGGCGTTACGCGTCCTCTACGCGGAGCTCGAGGCGCTCAGTCACGCATGGCCGGGGGGGCGCGAGCGCTGGGCCCTTTCCATGGGTGCCGTCGACGAAGTGCCGAAGGGTCGGTCAATGCTCCGGCTGGCTGCGCTGCTGCGCGAGCTGACGCCGGCCGAGACGGCGGCGCTCCTCATGCGCCTCCGCTTCTCGAACGCCCAGGTGGACGAGACGGCCTATCGTGCGGCGGCGGCCCCGCTTCCGGAAGCGAGCGCCGACTCAGCTGCGTTTCGTAGGTGGCTGAGCGCTAGCGGCCCTGGTCGACTCGCCGCGCTCGCGAGGCTGGATCTCGCTCGGGCGCTCGCGGAGCGCCGCATAGGGGCCGCCGACCGCGTGGGTGCCGTGGTCGCTTCGTGGCGACGCGCCAGAACGGTGCGCGGCTCGGCACCGCCGCTCGCGGTCGGTGACCTGGCCCTGGACGGTCGCGGCTTGATTGCGCTCGGACTCAAGCCCGGGCCCCACTTCGGAAGGATCTTGGACGAGCTGCTCGACTGGGTGCTCGAGGATCCCACGCGAAACGAGCGTCAGCAGCTCGCCGAGCGCGCGCTCGCGCTCGCCCAGAAGGAGCGCACGAGTGGCTGACCTCGATCTCTTCGGGGCGCCGGAGCGAGGCCGTGCGTCAAGGACTCCCGCACCACCCCCGGAGCTCAGTGCACCTTCGCGCTCGGCGCCTTTGGCGGCCAGGATGCGGCCGCGCACGCTGGCTGAGTTCCGGGGGCAGGAGCACCTGCTGGCCCCGGGCAAGGCGATTCGCGCCATGATCAAGGCGGGCCGCCCGGGAAGCATGATCCTCTGGGGGCCGCCCGGAAGTGGGAAGACGACGCTGGCGCGGCTGATCGCCGCAGAGAGCGCAACCACGTTCGTCGCGTTCAGCGCGGTGACCGAAGGGATCGCGCGCGTGCGCGAGATCATGGCCGAGGCGGACGAGCGGCTCCGCACGACCGGGAGGCGCACCATTCTGTTCTGCGACGAGATCCATCGCTTCAACAAGGCACAGCAGGACGCATTCCTGCCGCACGTCGAGCGCGGCACGGTCATCCTGATCGGAGCGACCACCGAGAATCCTTCGTTCGAGGTCGTGCGTCCGCTGCTGTCGCGCGCGCCGGTGTACGTCTTGAATGCGCTCGCACCGTCCGAGGTGCGCTCGATTCTCGGCGAAGCGCTCGCGGACGCGGAGCGGGGCCTGGCGACGGACGCTCTCACCGTCGACCCAGATGCACTCGACTTCATCGCCGTCGCCTCCGACGGGGATGCGCGCCGGGCGCTGGGTGTCCTGGAGGCCGCAGGTGCACTCGTCGGCAAGAGCGGGCACGTCACGCTGCCCGTCGCGCGCGAGGCGCTCCAGCACCGCTTCGCCACCTACGACAAGGGTGGAGAGGAGCAGTACAACCTCATCTCCGCGCTGCACAAGGCGGTGCGTGGAAGCGATCCCGACGGCGCGCTCTACTGGCTCGCGCGCATGATCGACGGCGGCGAAGATCCGCTCTACATCGCCCGACGACTGGTGCGTATGGCGGTCGAAGACATCGGGCTCGCCGATCCCGCGGCGCTCCAGATGGCGGTCTCAGCAAAAGAAGCGTTCCACTTCCTGGGGGCCCCGGAGGGCGAGCTCGCGCTCGCGGAGGCGGCCATCTACCTGGCCAGCGCGCCGAAGTCGAACCGGGCGTACGAGGCGTGGGGCGCGGCGCTCGCGAAGGCGCGCGAGACTCCGGGGGCAGCGGTCCCGCTGCACATCCGGAACGCTCCGACCGACCTCATGAAGGACCTCGGTTACGGACGGGGATACCGGTACGATCCCGCCGAGGAAGGTGGTGTCGCGCGCCAGGAGTACATGCCGGACGAGCTGCGCGGGTCGGTGTTCTATCGGCCGGGCAGCTCCGGCGCGGAGACGGCGATCGCGGAGCGGCTCGCTGCCTGGAACGCGCGACGTCGCGGCGGAGGCGCCTCGGGCTCCGGAGAGAGCGAGGCGGGTTCTCGCTGACGAGCGAGGTGGCTATCGTTCGATGGGTGCCCGAGTAATCGCAGCGTGGAGGTAGCAGGATCGCAACGGAATTGATCGACGTCCGGAGGCCGGTAGACCGCGCGCTGCTCGTCGGAGCCCCCGACCGAGACCTTCCGAAACGTCTGGCCGAAGAGCACCTCGCGGAGCTGGCACGGCTCACCGATACCGCCGGCTGCAGCGTCGTGGGGTCCACCGCGCAACGCATCGCCGAGCGGCATCCGCGCTACTACATCGGCGAAGGAAAGGCGCAGGAGGTCGCTGCGCTCGCCAAGGAGACCGGCGCCGACCTCGTCATCTTCGACGAGGAGTTGAGTCCCGCGCAGGGGAAGGGCTTGGAGGAGCTGCTCGGCGTGCGAGTCATGGATCGGTCCGAGCTGATCCTGGACATCTTCGCCACGCGCGCGAGGTCGAAGGAGGCGAAGATGCAGGTCGAGCTCGCCCAGCTCGAGTACCTGCTCCCGCGGCTCAAACGGATGTGGACGCACCTCTCGCGCGAGCGAGGCGGGATCGGGCTGCGCGGTCCGGGCGAAACGCAGATCGAGACCGACCGGCGCCTCATCGGCAAGCGCATCAGCGAGCTGAAGCGGAAGCTCGAGGACGTGACGACGGCTCGGGCCGTGCAGCGCCACGGACGAAGTGAGCGCTTCCGGGCCTCGCTCGTCGGCTACACCAACGCCGGGAAGTCGTCTTTGCTGCGGAGCCTGTCGGGTGCGGACCTCTTCGTAGAGGACCGGCTCTTCGCGACGCTGGATTCAGCCACGCGCACAGTGGAGCTGGGCGCGGGCCACGAGGCCCTCGTCACCGATACGGTCGGCTTCATTCGCAAGCTTCCGCACGACTTGGTCGCCTCGTTTCGGTCGACGTTGGAGGAGGCGCGCGAGGCGGACGTCCTGCTGCACGTGATCGATGCCTCCCACTCCGACTGGGAGGAGCACTTCGAGGTAGTGAACGACGTCCTCGCCGAGCTGGGCCTCGCGGAGAAGGACACGATCCTCGTGTTCAACAAGGTAGACCGGCTCACGCATGCCGAGGAGCAAGCGCTGCGCGAGCGGATCGAGAAAGTGGGGTCCGCTCCGGCCGTCTTCGTGTCGGCCCTCGACCAGGGGAGTCTCGGCGCGCTCCGCGACGTCCTGAGGTCTCGCGTGCTCGCTCGTTTGACGCACGTGATCGTGCACCTGTCGGCCGCCGACGGCGAGGTGCTCGCCGCGCTCTACCGCGAGGGCGAGGTGGTCTCGCGGCGCGACGAGGATGCGCAAATATCGGTCACCGCCTGGGTGCCCAAGCCGCTGCTCGGGCATCTCGCCGGAAGGGCGGGCGTGCGCCTGGAGGACGTGTCGTGACGTCCGCGACTCCACGCACCTTCCCGCGCCACCGCCGCGTTATCTTGCGCCGGTCGGAATCAGCGGGCGGCAAACCCGTAAAGGGGCCCTGAAAGGTCGGAGCGAGGCAGTGATGCGCCTGTACATCAACATCGACCACGTCGCGACCGTACGGCAGGCTCGCCGCACCGACGAGCCCGACCCCGTGAGGGTGGCCGTGCTCGCCGAGCTCGGGGGCGCCGACGGGATCACGGTGCATCTGCGTGAGGACCGGCGGCACATCCAGGACCGCGACGTGCGCCTGCTCATGCAGACCGTCCGCACCGTCGTCAACCTCGAGCTGGCGGCTTCCTCCGAGATCGTGTCGCTCGCGTGCGAGCTGCGGCCCATGCAGGCCACCCTCGTGCCCGAGAAGCGGGAAGAGGTCACCACGGAGGGGGGGCTCGCGCTCGACCCCGGCCGGCAGCTCGAGGCCACGAAGGCGGCGCTCGTGCGCCTCGCCGGCGCCGGGATCCGCACTTCGCTGTTCATCGACCCGGACGAAGCGTCCATACGAGCCGCCGTCGAGATGGGTGCCGACGCGGTGGAGCTGCACACGGGTGAGTTCGCCAACACCCGGGGCGACGAGCGCCGCGGCCAGCTCGAGCGGCTCAACCGAGCGGCCTCGCTGGCGCGCAAGCTGAGCCTCGCCGTGCACGCGGGCCACGGCCTGACGTACGAGAACGTGCACCCCGTGGCCGCGATCCCCGAGATCGAGGAGCTGAACATCGGTCACAGCATCGTGTCGCGCGCGCTCTTCACGGGCATGGAAGCAGCGGTGCGGGAGATGGCGGAGATCATTCGGCGGGCGCGGTCGCACGCGTGAAGCACTGGGGTAAGGCCCTCGCCGGGCTCGCGGTCACCGTCCTGGCGCTCTGGTGGGCGCTGTCCGGCGTGAGCTTCGGGGACGTGTGGGCGAACATCCGGACCGGGAACCCGTGGCTACTCCTCGCCTCGGTGGCGGTCGCGACGTTCGGATTCGTGCTGCGGGCCATGAGGTGGCACGTGCTCCTCAAGCCCGTGCGGGCAGACACGCGACTTCGTTCACGGTTCGCGTGTGTGTCGATCGGCTTCATGGCGAACAACATCCTTCCCGCGAGGGTGGGGGAGTTCGCGCGAGCCTACGCGCTGAGTCGAGTCGAGCCGATCACGGCGAGTGCGGCGTTCGGCACGCTGGTGATCGAGCGGTTCATGGACGGCGTGGTGCTCCTGCTCTTCCTCGTCTTGCCGATCCTCGCCCCGGGATTTCCGGCGGGGGTGCTGTCGGCCGGTGCGGGCGCCGTGCTACTGCGGGCGGCAGTGATGGCGGTCGCCGTGGTGCTGCTCGCACTCGTCGTGATGGCGGTGTGGCCAAAACTCTTCGTGCGAGCCGCTCACAAGGTTGCGCAGGTCCTGCCCAAGCCGGTCGCGGCGCCGATCCTGGCGGGGCTCGACGCCTTTCTCGAGTCGATCGCGATCATGCGCGATCCGAAGCTGCTCGCGCTCGGGCTCGCCTGGACGCTCGCGTTCTGGACTTGGCACGGCGTCTCGTTCTGGCTCGGCATGCTGGCCTTCGGCATCGACACCGGGTTCGTGTCGGCGATCTTCACCGAGGCGGTGGTGGGGTTCGGGGTGGCGCTCCCGGCGGCGCCGGGCTTCTTCGGCACGTTCCACGCCTCCGCCACGATCGCGCTCAGCGACGTGTACGGCGTGAGCGACGCGCAGTCGCTGGCGTTCGCGTTCGGATACCACTTCGGCGGCTGGGTTCCTATCACGCTCATCGGTCTCTGGTACGCGTGGCGCCTCGGGTTATCGCTCGGCGAGGTGGGTGAGGCGGAGGAGCGCGTCGAGGAGGAGATCGAGCACGCCGCGCACCCAACCGAGGGGTCGAGCTCGAGGGGCGCGTGAGCGTTACCGCGCGGGTTGCCGCGCCTGCGAAGGTGAACCTCCGCCTGCGCGTGCTCGGGCGTCGCGTGGACGGCTACCACGAGATCGATACGCTCTTCCAGGCGATCGACCTCGCAGACGAGGTGTCCGTAAGGCTCGGCGAGCCGGGCATCCGCCTCCAGGTGTCGGGGGCTGACGTGGGCCCCGTCACGGAGAACCTGGCCTATCGCGCTGCGGAGCGGTTCGCGGCCGACTTCGGCCTCGTGGACGGCGTCGACATCACGCTGGTCAAGCATGTGCCCGCCGGCGCCGGCCTCGGTGGGGGCTCGTCGGATGCCGCAGCGGTCCTGAGCTGCCTGGCGTTCCTGCTCGGCGTCGGGGCTCACGACGCGCGACTCACGGAGTCGGCGGCGGTGCTCGGCTCCGACGTGCCGTTCTTCCTCGGGGAGAGCCCGCTGGCCAGGGGACGGGGCCGGGGGGAGCGGCTCGATCCACTGCGCCCGCTTCCGTCCGCGGACCTGGTGATCGTGTCTCCACCGGTGCACGTCGCCACCGCGGGGGCGTATGCGGCGCTGGCCGCTGCGAGAAGGGGCGGGACGCTCGAGCCGGCGGGGGAGACCCCGATGCCACGCGGTTGGGCGGACGTGGCTGCGTGTGCCGCCAACGACTTCCAGTCGATCATCGTCGGCCGCCACCCGGAGGTGGGGCGTGCGCTCGGGGCGCTCACGTCGGCCGGTGCGACGTTCGCGATGATGTCCGGGAGCGGCTCCAGCGTCTTCGGGATGTTCGCGAGCCGGGACGCTGCCGCGCGGGCTGCAGGCCTGCTCACGCAGCAGCTGGGATGGCCATGCCGGGCCGCGCGGACGCTGGAGCGGCTGCCCGCGCCCGCCGTGGGTTGAGCGTCCAGCGTACAAGCTGCGACAGGGCCAGGGCCTTGAACGGCCCCCCCGGGCTCGGGTAGGATGGTCTCGCTGGCCCGTCGTCTAATGGCAGGACACCGGTCTTTGGAACCGGCGGTGGTGGTTCGAATCCACCCGGGCCAATCCATGCGCTTCTGGAGGTGGTTCGTCGCGGTCCTCGCGGTCTGCCCGGCGGCGGCGTCGGGGCAGGCGGTGGTGGCGGGCGAGGACACGGTGGACGTCGCCGCGGAGCCGGGGGATGCGCTCGGCGCTGCACGGTCGCTCCAGGCCAGGTTCGAGCGCGCCAGGGAGCGGTACTTCCCCCTCACGTTTGGCGCCGGCGGCGGGCCCTGCGACGAAGTCGTGCGTCGGTTCTGCACCTGGTTCGGGGAAGGTGAATGGATCCCCACACCTGAGCCCGAAGACGTGGTCGCTCTCCGTGCCGAGCTGCTTCACGGGCTCGACTCCCTGCAGAAGCTCATTCCCACCGACGACTGGGTTCTCGGCCAGCGCGTCTGGTACCGCGTGGAGGCCGGAGACGCGAGCGCCGCGCTCGAGGCGGCCTTGGGCTGCGCCAGTGGTGCGAGCACGTGGTGGTGTGCGGCGCTCGAGGGCTTGGCGCTCCACGCGCTCCTTCGCTACGGCGAGGCCGAGGGCGCGTTCGAGCGCTCGCTCGCGCTCATGGACCCCGAGCTCGCGCTCGAGTGGCGCGTGCCCGAACGGGCCGTGGACCGCGAGGCGCGCCGGGTCCTCGGGGCCGGCGTGACTGCAGCCGACGGGACGCTCGACGTGTTGCTCGACCGCCTCTGGTGGCTGTCCGACCCGCTCTATCTCGTCGATGGCAATGACCGGATGACCGCGCACTTCGCGCGCTGGACTGTGGCCACCCTCAAGGACGGTGCCCGCAATCCGTACCGGATTCGCTGGGGGAGGGACCTCGAGGAGCTGACCGTGCGTCACGGTTGGGAGGTCGGTTGGGAGCGCACCCGTGGCTCGACTCCGAGCGCGCCATTCGGGGTCACCGGACACAAGGAGCAGGAAGGGAGGGACTATCTACCGAGCGGGTCTGTGCTGGCGGACCCGACCCAGGCGACGCCCGAGGACCTCGTCGCGGAGCATGGGCTGCCGAGAAGCTTATACGCGCCACCGTATGCGCCGGTGCTCCTGCCCATGGACGGGCAGCTCGCCTTCTTCCCGCGGGGCGAGCGTGTCGTGGTCGTGGCCACACATGACCTCCCCGAGGACACGACCTTCCACGCGGAGCACGATCACCCGCGCCCCTGGATGGATGCCGGCGACCAGGCGGACCTCCCCGACCGCATCGGGCTCTTCGCGGTGCCCGTCGATGGGGGTGAGCGCGTGGCGGCACAGCAGACTGGTTCCGCGACCGGCGCACTCATGATCGACCTGCCCGCCGGCGCGTGGTTGATCTCGGCCGAGAGCTGGAGCCCGGCGCGGCGGAGGGCGGGGAGGCTGCGCACCGGCTACGAGCGATCGCCGACCCCTTCGGATGTGGCCACGCTCTCCGACGTGTTGTTGCTCGAGCCTATGGACCGGACGCCGACGTCGCTCGAAGCGGCGCTCGCGTCGGCGCTTGCGCGGCCGGAGATACGGCCGGAGGAAAGCCTCGCGATCGCCTGGGAGGTGTCCGGACTCGGCTTTCGCGACGAGACCCTGGACTTCGAGGTGTCCGTCGAGCGCGCCGGCCGGGGCCTCCTGCGCCGCCTCGGCGAGGCGCTGCGGCTCACCGCGCGCCCCGCTTCGATGCGCCTCGCCTGGCAGGAGCCTGCTCCCGAGCGCCCGTGCGTGCTCTTTCGCCACCTCGACCTCGCCCTCCCGGAGCTCGACCCGGGGGAGTACGCCGTGGTGCTCACCGTACGCGCCCCGGGGCGTTCGGACGCCGTGACCCGGAGGACGTTCCGGGTCGTGGCCCGCTAGAGCCTTCCTACCGCGCGTCCCTCGACGCAGTCGGCCCCGGGGAGGGTGCGATGCCCCTGAGGAGGGGCAGGTGCGGTCGGAAGGATGGGTGTCATGCCCCCGGAGGAGGGGCTTCAGATGCGAAGCATCTGGAGCGAAGCGCCCCCGACGATGGGGGCGTGACACCCCGACTCGTGCCTGCCGGCGCCCCCGACGATGGGGGCACCGCACCCTCCGGGGGGAACGATCTCGCGTTGACCATCCCCCGCGCGCTTTCTAACTTTGCGGGCTGTTGTTCCGCAGCCTGGCCCCCGATCCGGCCTCCAGCCAACGTCATGGACGACACCTACGCCCGAGGACCCCTCCTCCTCCTTACCGGGCGGGCGAATCGCCCCCTGGCCCAGGAGATCGGGGAGCTGATCGGCAAGTCGCCCGACGCGGCTACGGTCAAGCAGTTCTCGGACGGCGAGATCTTCGTGCGTATCGACCGGAATGCGCGTGGCCGCGACGTCTACATCGTGCAGTCCACGCCGGCTCCGGCCGAGAACATCATGGAGCTGCTGCTCCTGATCGACGCGGCCCATCGTGCCTCGGCCGCCCGCGTCACCGCGGTGATCCCCTACTTCGGCTATGGGCGTCAGGACCGCAAGGACCAGCCGCGTGTCTCGATTGCGGCCAAGTTGGTGGCGAACCTCATCGTCGCGGCGGGCGCCGATCGCGTCATCTCCATCGACTTCCACCAGCATCAGATCCAGGGGTTCTTCGACATCCCGGTGGACCACCTCTACGCGGCCCCGGTCATCACGAGGTACTTCCGGGGCCTCGGGTTGAAGGACCTGGTGATCGTGGCCCCCGACGTGGGCTCGGCGAAGATGGCGCGGGGGACGGCGCGCCGGCTGGACGCGAGCCTCGCCATCATCGACAAGCGCCGGCCGAAGGCGAATCTGTCCGAAGTGTTGAACGTCGTGGGTGATGTGGAGGGGATGACGTGCCTCATCATGGACGACATGGTGGACACGGCTGGCACGCTCACGAACGCGGTGTACGCGCTGAAAGAGCGCGGCGCCAGAGCGGTGTACGCCGCCGCGACCCACGCGCTCTTCTCGGGCGAGGCGGTCTCTCGGCTGCGCGATGCGCCGCTCGAAGAGATGGTCGTGACCAACACGATCGAGGTGCCGGAGCACAAGCGGTTCAGTACTCTTCGAGTCTTGTCGGTGGCCGACCTGCTGGCGAAGGCGATCGACCACGTGCACTCGAACGAGTCGGTGACCGAGCTGTTCGAGGAAGTTTCGACTGACAAAGAGTAAGGACTGGGGCGATCCCGGTCCGTTGACGAGGAAATGAGACGATGGCCAAGGCAACGTTGAAGGCGAGAAAGCGCGACAACTCCGGCAAGGGAGCCGCGCGCACACTGCGCCGCGAGGGCAGAGTCCCCGCGGTGCTCTACGGTCGCGAGCTCGAGGCGATCCACCTCTCGGTGGATGCACATGACGCCGAGGTTCTCTTCCACTCGATCTCGGTCGACAACACCATCGTCGACCTGGACGTCGAGGGCGAGAAGAAGCCCTACCAGACGCTGGTGCGCGAGATCCAGACGCACCCGTGGCGCAACGCGATGCTGCACGTGGACTTCCTGCGCATTCAGGAAGGCGTCGCCGTCGACCTCGAAGTGCCAGTGCGCCTGCTGGGCGTGCCCGCGGGCGTCCGTCTCGGCGGCGGCGTGCTCGAGCAGATGGTGCACGATCTGCCGATCCGTTGCGTCCCGTCCAAGATCCCGGAGGCGTTCGAGCTCGACGTCACGGGCCTCGAGCTGAACGGCGCGCTGCACGTATCGGACATCAAGCTCGGCGAGGGAGTCGAGGCACGGATTCCTCCCGATCGTACCGTCTGCTCGGTCGCGATTCCGAAGCTCGTCGAGGAGGTCGTCACCACGGTGCCGACGCTCGAGGGCGAGGTGGCGGAGGGCGCCGAGGGCGCCGCGGCGGCCGAGGGCGCTGCGGCTGCGGCTCCGGAAGGCGCTGCCGCCAAGGGCGAGAAGGCCGAGAAGGGCGACAAGAAGGACAAGAAGGAGAAGGACTAGTCACACCCTGCGACTTCGGGCCGCATGAAAGTCGTCATGGGGCTCGGGAACCCGGGTCCGGAATACGACGCCACCCGCCACAACGTGGGGTGGTGGGTGGTGGATCGGCTGGCGTACGACTGGGACTTCGAGACGTTCCGGCGCGAGGGCAGGGCGCTCGTGTCGGAGGGATGGGTGGGGGACGAGTCGGTTCGACTCGTGAAGCCCACGACCTACATGAACCGCAGCGGCCTGGCCGTGGGGTCGTTCGGGGAGATCGAGGCGTTCGATCTCACCAAAGATCTCCTGGTGGTCGTCGACGACGCGGCGCTGGACGTGGGGAAGGTGCGGTTCCGGCCCGACGGGAGTGCGGGCGGGCACAACGGACTGAAGTCCGTCTCGGGCGCGCTCCAATCCGAAGCTTATGCGCGGATTCGCATAGGGGTGGGGCGTAAGCCGGAGGGCATCGACCTGGCCGACTGGGTACTCTCGCCGTTGCCGGGCGAGGACGAAGAAGTCGTGGTGGGCTTGCTACCCGATTTGACCAAGGCGGTGGAGGTGTGGGTTGCCGAGGGCGTGGAAGCGGCGATGAACCGCTTCAATCGATGAAAAGGGCAGCACGGGTGGACCATCCGTTCAACTGATTGAGGAACTGATCTCATGACCGATTTCGTCGCACTGACCGACTGGGCTTGGGTGCTCGGGGTCCTCGGCCTGGCCGTTGCGGCCGGTGTCTATGGCTACGTGAGGAAGCAGCCTGCCGGCAACGACACGATGATCGAGCTGGGCGAGCGCATCCACGACGGAGCCATGGCCTTCCTGCGGCGCGAGTACACCGTGCTGGCCGGCTTCGTCGTCGTGGTGGCGATCCTGCTCGCTATCGCCATCGGACCGCTGCCGGCTGGCGCCTACGTGTTCGGCGCGGTGAGTTCGGTTGCAGCCGGGTTAGCGGGTATGAAGGCTGCGACCCGGGCGAACACGCGCACGTCGGCGGCCGCAAACACGGAGGGCCAGGGGAAGGCCCTGCGCATCGCGTTCTTCGGCGGCGCGGTCATGGGCCTCGCGGTGGCGGCGCTGGGACTGCTCGGTATCGGTATCCTCTATTTCGTATTCGCGGCCGACGCGCTCCCGGGCACGGACGACTTCCCGACCTTCTCGGGCATCGTCTCCGGGTTCGCCATGGGTGCGAGCTCGATCGCGCTGTTCGCACGTGTCGGTGGCGGCATCTACACGAAGGCTGCAGACGTCGGCGCGGACCTGGTGGGCAAGGTCGAGGCCGGCATCCCCGAGGACGACCCGCGCAACCCCGCGACCATCGCGGACAACGTGGGCGATAACGTCGGCGACGTCGCTGGCATGGGCGCCGACATCTTCGAGTCGTACGTGGGCGCGATCGTCGCGACGATCGCGATCGCGGCGATCGAGCCGACGCTCGCTGAGCACCGTGCGGCGGCGGTGGCGCTCCCGATCCTGACGGTCATGGTGGGTCTGCTGGCCTCGCTCGTCGGTATCTCGGCGATGAAGGTGCTCGAGAAGAGGGATCCGGCTTTCGCGCTCCAGGGCACGACCTGGATCGCGGGTGGCCTCTTCCTCGCGATCATGTTCTTCGTGGTCCAGAGCCTGGGGATCACGTTCTTGGATGCCGAGTCGGGCCGCACCTATCCCGTGCTCGGGCCCTGGATCGCGATCGTGGCGGGCACGCTGTGCGGCATGATGATCGGCGGCGTCACGCAGTACTACACGGCCGCCAAGCCCGTGCGCAGGATCGCCGAAGCGAGCGAGACCGGGTCGGCCACGAACATCATCGCGGGGCTCGCCGTGGGCATGGAGTCGACGGTGATCCCGATCATCCTCATCTGCGTGGCGATCGGCGCGTCGTACCTGTTCGCCGGTCTCTACGGGATTTCGATCGCCGCGGTGGGCATGCTGGCCACGGTGGGCGTGACCATGACCGTGGACGCGTACGGACCGATTGCGGACAACGCGGGCGGCATCAGCGAGATGAGCCATCTCGGACCGAAGACGCGCGAGATCACCGACTCGCTCGACGCGCTCGGCAACACCACGGCGGCGATCGGGAAGGGCTTTGCGATCGGCTCGGCTGCGCTCACCGCGCTGGCGCTCTTCTCGGCGTACACGGCGGCGGTGGGCTTGCAGACGTCCGGCCTCGACATCGTCGATCCGGTGGTCGTGGTCGGCATGTTCGTCGGCGGGGCGCTCCCGTTCTTCATCTCCGCGCTGACGATGACCGCCGTCGGTCGCGCCGCCCAGGGCATGGTCGACGAGGTGCGCCGTCAGTTCCGCGAGATCCCCGGCCTCATGGAGGGCACGGGCAAGCCCGACTCGGCGCGCTGCGTCGACATCTCCACGCAGGCGGCGCTCAAGGAGATGATCCTGCCGGGCGTCACCGCGATCTTCACCCCCGTGATCGTGGGTTACTTCCTCGGCGTCGAAGCCCTCGGCGGGCTGCTCGCCGGAGCGACCGTGACCGGCGTGCTGATGGCGCTCTTCATGGCGAACGCCGGCGGCGCGTGGGACAACGCCAAGAAGTACATCGAGGGCGGCGCGCACGGCGGCAAGGGCTCGGCCCCGCACAAGGCGGCGGTGGTGGGCGACACGGTGGGTGACCCGTTCAAGGACACGTCGGGTCCGTCGCTCAACATCCTCATCAAGCTCATGAGCGTGGTCTCGCTGGTGCTCGCGCCCTGGTTCGCGCGGGTGCACGGCATCACGACGGACGCCCAAGCGTCCACGTGGCTCGGCGACCTGATGAGGTCGCTCTTCGGCTGATACGCAGCAGCTGATACGCAGCAGCTGATACGCAGCCAAGGACGCTCATGACGAGGTCCGCGTCGTTCGAGGGTGCGCTCTCGTTCGCCGCGGACCTCGTTCGCGTTCCGGGCTTGCCCGGTGGCGAGGCCGACGTCGCCGCGCGCGTGAAGCAGGAGATGGAGGCGCTCGGGCTCGCGGACGTGCGCGTGGACGACGTCGGCAACGTGATCGGCGTCGCGCGGGGGCGAGGAGAGGCGCCGCCCGTCATGCTCTCCTCGCACCTGGACGTGGTAGCCGAGGGCGATCACTCCGAGTGGGAGGTGCCGCCGTTTTCGGGTGCGGTCGAGGGTGGCTTCCTACACGGCCGCGGGGCGATGGACATCAAGGGCCCGCTCGCCTTGCAGACGTATGCGGCAGCGGCGCTCATCGATGAAGCACCGGGCGACGTCATCGTCGCGCACACGGTGCTCGAGGAACGTGGTGGGTTGGGCATGCGCCACTTGCTGGAGAGCGGCACCGTCGATCCGGCGGCCGTGATCCTCGGAGAGGCGACCCACGGCGACATCTGCATCGGCCACCGAGGGCGCGCGGAGCTCGAGATCGTGATCCAGGGCGTCGCGGGCCATGCGAGCGTGCCCGAGCGGGCCAGCAACGCGCTCGACCTGCTCGGGGACGTGCTCGCCGGCGTGCGCGACGTCGCGGGCGCGCGTACGAGTGATCCCGTGCTCGGACCCGAGAGCCTCGTCGCCACCATGGTCGACGTGCGACCCGAGACGCGGAACGTCATTCCCGACCTGGTCGTCGTCGCGGTCGATTGGCGCGTGCTGCCGGGAGCGGACGGGCCGGCGCTCCTCGCGCGCGTTCGGAAGGCGATCGGGGGCCGCATCGGCACGGCATCCACCGGGCTCACGTGGGACGTGCGTCTCGCAAGCGAGCGTCAGCGTACCTACACCGGCCTCGAGGAGGACGTGGCCCTCCATACGCCGGGATTCCTGATGAGCGCCGAGCACCCCGTCGTCCGCGCTGCCGCCCGCAGCGTCGGTCGCCGCTTCGAGGCCGCGGGTTCGGCGGTCGTGCGCCCCTGGAGCTTCGCCACGGACGGCGGGTGGTCGTGCGGCGTGCACGGCATCCCGACCGTGGGGTTCGCGCCCGGTGAGGAACGGTTCGCGCATACGAACCGCGAGCGCCTCGACGTCGAGGAGGCGCGCTGGGCGTTCGAGCGCTACCCGGAGCTGATCGTCGCCGTGCAGCGGGTGCTGGCAGGCTGAAGACGACCCGCGACTGGGCCTACACCGACGCCTGCCGGCTCACCCAGCGATAGCTGGTGGCGACCAGGACGGCGAAGAGCGCGGCGCCGACCACGGGGGCCGCGGCGAAACCGCTCAGCACCGCGAGCGGCGCCTCCTCTCCGGTTGCCGCGATCGATCCCGCGTAGAGGATGCCGAGCAGGCTTTCGCCCACGATCAGCCCGGACGCGAGCAAGACGCCGAAGCGCTCGAGCATGGCGGACTGCTCCGACCGGGCGATCGACCTCGTGTAGAGCCATCCCAGGACCGCCCCGATGATCACCGGCATGGTCACGTCCATCGGCAGGTAGATGCCGATCCCGACCGCCATCGGAGGCAGGCGCAGCACCTTCATCGCCCCCAGCAACTGGTCCAAGACGATCACGGCGATGCCGATGAGCACCCCGTACCCGATCAGACTCCAGTCGAGGTCGGAGTTCAGGACGCCCCTTGCGAGCGTGGAGATGAGCGTGGCCTGCGGTGCGCCCAGCGGCTCCGCCGCGATGGCGGCACGATTCGGGTCACCCGGGAATCCGTAGGCCGCGTTGAGCATGTTGAGCGTGACGGGCGTCACCAGCGACCCCGCGATCACACCGATGATGAGCGCGACCTGCTGCTTCCACGGTGATGCCCCCACGAGCTGGCCGGTCTTCAGATCCTGCAGGTTGTCGTTCGAGATGGTCGCGATCGAGAACACTATGGCGACTGCGAACAACGCGACCGCCACGAGCGCGTTCGTCGCTCCGGCATCGACCTGTGGCTGGATGAACAGCGCGAGCAGGAGAGAGGCGGCCACGATGGAGAGGATGCCGATGCCCGACACCGGGCTGTTCGACGCGCCGATCAGGCCCGCCATGTAGCCGGCCACCGTCGCGATGAATGCGCCGACCACGACGGTGAACAGCACGCCACCCACGACGAGCGGCCACCCGAATCGCTCCAGCGGCCCGCTGGCTACGAAGTCATGCAGCAGCCACCCGATCGCCACCAGGCAGACGAGGCTGAGCGAGGCGATGTGCGCCACCGAGATGTCGCGATCGTCGGAGCCGACCGCCCCGGCACTTCGCGCGGCGCGCATGGTGGCGGCGAGCCCCTGGTAGACGGGCTTCACCAGGGTCACGAGGCTCCAAATAGCAGCGATGCCGATCACGCCCGCGCCGATGAAGCGCGCCTTGTCGGCGCGGACCTGTCCGGCGAGCTCGGCGATGTCCCCTGCGAGGCCCGCCGAGTAGATCGGGATGACGCCCGCCCACGCGATCAGCACACCGGCGAGCATCGCCATACCGACGGATAGGCCGACCAGGTGCCCGGCGCCGATCAGGGCGAGGGAGAACGCCGTGCTGAACCCGCTCACGCCCGAGCCGACGCGGAAGTAGCGTTCGAAGAGCGGGGCCGCCGCGCCGAGGTAGGTCGCGACCTGCATCACCGCGGCCGCGCACGCTCCATAGAGGACGACGAAGGGCCCGCGTGTCCGCTCCATGACGTTGGCGGGTGCCTCGTCTGCGCGGGCACCGACTTTCAACACCTCGGCGGCCGCCACGCCTTCCGGGTAGGGGAGCGACGAATTCACGACCAGCGCGCGGCGCAGCGGAATGGAGAAGAGGACTCCGAGGGTTCCGCCGAGGGCACACACGAGGACCGTCTGCAGGAATGGGAAGTCCCGCCACCATCCCACCATGACGAGTCCCGGCAGGACGAAGATGATGGCCGACAGCGTCCCACCCGCCGACGCCACGGTCTGGACGATGTTGTTCTCGCGGATCGTGCCGGTGTTGAACGCCCGCAAGATCCCCATCGAGATGACGGCCGCCGGAATGGACGACGCGATGGTGATGCCGGCCCTCAGGCCCAGGTAGATGTTGGCAGCCGTGAAGACCGCCGCGATGGCGGCCCCGAGGAGGAGTCCCCGGACGGTGAGCTCTCGGTCGACCATCGGTGCAAGGCTCGGAACGGGTGACGGGGAGGGGAAGTGGCGCCGCTGACCCGCGCACGGCCACCTCGGTTGCCCGTGCAATATGGGCGTTGTGGCCTGCGAATGCTGCCCGCTGGGGGGATGCCCGCGGGCGGCTTTTCACCCTAGGGGGCTTTGTATAGCTTCCCGGCCGCAACTCCGCCCCACCGGGCGGGTGGCACAGACATCGATCCCGCTCCGCACCCCCTCCTCCGCATCGGAGGGCCGACCTGCGGGGCCCGTAACGCAACCACGGACCGAGGGAACACCGAACATGCGGCTCTACGAAGTCGTCTACATTCTCGACCCCGCGCTCGACCAAGCCGCGGTGACGTCCAAGCTCGAGAAGTTCCACGCACTCGCGGTCGCCCAGGGCGGCGAAGTCGTCGCAGTCGACCACTGGGGCACCCGCCAGTTGGCGTATCCCGTCAAGAAGCGCACCAGCGCGTATTATGCTGTGGCCCAATTCCGCGCGGCCGGGGAGGCCCTTCCCGAGTTCGAGCGGCTCCTCCGACTCGACGGCGAGGTCATCCGTTACCTGCTCGTGCTCAACGAGGGAGAGCCCACGAAGGGGCAATCGATCGTGGCGGAGGTCCCTGCCCACGTGCAAGCACGCGAACGCGACGGTGAAGGGGACGACGAGGACGAGGGCGACGACGAGGACGACGATCCGGACAAGGCGCCACCCGAGTTTCAGGGCGCGCGTGGCCGTCGGCGTCGGATGGATGGTCCCGCGATCACGCTGCTCAACTACAAGGACGTGTCGACGCTCTCCCGCTTCGTGGCCGAACAGGGCAAGATCCTGCCCAAGCGCACCACCAAGGTCACATCCGCCTTCCAGCGGCAACTGGGACGTGCCGTCAAGCGCGCGCGCTACCTCGGGCTACTGCCGTATACCGGCGGGCGCGAAGCGTAGGAGCGCTGGTGGAGCGAGGTGCGGCGATGGATGAGACCCCACCCGGCCGCGGCTGGCCGCGCGCCGCCGGGCTGCTCGGCATCGGGTTGGCGACATCGATCGTCAACGCAGGCGTGCTCATTGCCGTGCCGCTCCTCGCGATGCTGGTAGCGCACGGCCTTCGCGGCTTCCCGTCGTTCGCTGCGCCTGGCCTGCGCCGTGTGGGTGTCGCGGTGGCAGCGGCGTTTGCACTGTTGGTGGTGGTGACGGGGACGTACGACGGAGTCTGGTACGCCGAGCGCGCCTGGGCGGTACTGGTCGCCGGGAGCTTCCTGGCTCTCACCCTGGCGGCGCCGGGATGGCGGTTGTCCTCGCGGGCACTCGGTGCGGTGGCCGGGGCGGGTGCCGTCGGTGCCGGGCTGTTGGCGCTGCGTTCCGACGCGTGGGGCGCCCTCGATGCTGCGATCTCGGGCGAGGTGCGCGCATCGAGTGAGCAGGCCCTGGCCACGCTCACGACGTTGGGCCGCGGGCAGCCGCCCTCGGACGCGGTGGTGACCGCCATGCAACAGCTCGCCGAGACGCAGGCGTCGGTCTTTCCCGCACTGATCGGGGTGGCTTCTGTCGCGGCGCTCGGAGTCGCTTGGTGGATCCGCACCCGCGTGCTCGGGGAAGGTGATCAGGGTCTCGGGCCGCTTCGCGACTTCCGCTTCAACGACCACCTCGTGTGGCTCTTCATCGCAGGCCTGCTGCTGATCTTCGCGCAGTGGGGCGATGCACTCGTGCGGCTCGGCTCCAACGCCATCGTGTTCATGGCGGCGCTGTATATGCTGCGGGGTGCCGCAGTCTTCGTGTTTCTCAGTGGTGGGATGTCCCTGTTCGGCTACATGACGGTCCTGGTGGGACTGATCGTCGCGGCTCCGGTGCTCCTGGGTATGGCCGTGCTGCTCGGGGTCGGGGACACCTGGCTCGACCTCCGCTCGCGGGTTCGCGAGCGGATCGCGTGACCTAACGTTCGGAGGAAGAGATGAAGGTCATTCTGAAGAAGGCCGTGCATAACCTCGGTGAGGCGGGTGCGGTGGTCTCCGTGAAGGACGGTTTCGGACGCAACTACCTCGTCCCGCAGGGACTCGCCTACGTCGCGAGCGAGGCGAACATGGCGCGGCTGGAGGCCGAGCAGGCCCAGGCCGAGGAGCGCTCTCGCCGTGACTTCCTCGAGGCGCGCAGGCGCGCGTCGCAACTCCAGGGCATGTCTTTGGCGTTCAAGATGCGTGCGGGCGAGGACGGCAAGCTCTTCGGGTCCGTCACGCGCGCAGACATCGCCGACCAGGCGAACACACGGGGTCTCGACTTCGAGCTCGACAGGCGCATCGTCATGCTCGAGGAGCCTCTCAAGGCTCTCGGCACCGCCACGGTTCCCGTGCACCTGCACGCGGACGTTCACGTCGACATCGAAGTCAACGTGGAGCGCTACGAGAGCTGAGCCGACTGCCCAAGGCTTCCACGCCGGAAGCTTCCGCGGACGGATCCCACCTGCCTGCGTCGGTACGGCAGGCGGTGGATCTCGCCTTGGATCGTAAGGCGAGAGAAGTCCTCGTGCTCGACCTACGTGGCATCTCCTCTGCGACGGACTGGTTTGTCGTAGCGAGTGGCACGTCCGACGTGCACGTGCGGGCGATCGCCGAACGCGTGCTCGAGGGCCTCCGAGAGAGCGACGAGTCGGCGAGCCACGTCGAGGGTCTGCAGGGCGGGCGCTGGGTGCTGTTGGACTTCATCGACTTCGTGGTCCACGTCTTCCACCCGCAGGCGCGCGTATTCTACCAGCTCGAGAACCTCTGGGGCGATGCACCCCGGTGGGACGCGCCCCAAGAGTGACGTTCTGGACTCGCGTTCGCGCTCCTAGCGGGGGCTTTCGGCCCCTCCCGGCGACGGTCTAACTTCAGGCCCGTCGCGCGGCGAGTCCCCTCGTCGGCCACCCTTACCACACCTCACTGCCACCCGATTTGATGGCGCAGCTACCCGACTGGCAACCCGTGGATGGAGGGGTCTCGATCCCCGAAGGAAGCGGGGCAGGGCGCGTGGTCGGGGTGGTTGCATCGGAGATGGCGGTCGCCTCCGGATGGGGCGCCACCGCGGCTCTGGAGCTCGCCCGCAAGTGGAGCGCCGGGGGTGAAAAGGTGATCCTCGCCGACGGTGCGCTCCACTACCCGACGCTGCATACGCTCACGCAGGTCGAGAACACCGAAGGTCTGAGCGACGCGGCTCTCTTCGGAGCGTCGGTGCGACGTGTGGCGAAGCCGGTGGACGGAGGTTCCTTCTTTCTCATCACTGCGGGGACCGCGATCGCGAATGCGAACACCGTTCCCGGGAGCCCCCGGTGGGCGACGCTACTCGAGGGCTTCAAGGAAGCAGGGGTGAAACTGCTCCTCTTCGTCCGCGACGGAGATAGCGGTTGCGCGGCCTTCCTGGGCTCGGCGTCCGACATCGTCGTCCTGTCGGACCGGAGCGAGCGCCCGCCGTCGGCGATCCGCGGACTGGAAGCCCGGGTTCGCGCCCTTGTGGGGCCCGGCGCAGTCACGCGGGACGTGCCGTCACGCGCCTCCCGGGCCCCGGCGGCTTCTGCCGCAACGGAGGCAGCGCGCCCCGCTGAGTGGACCGCGTCCTCGCCCGAGGGACGCGGTCGGGTGCGCACGTTAGCTTTGGCGGCCATCGCGGCGATCGTGCTGCTCGTCGCCCTCTTCGTCATGATTTTCTAGGAGCCCCCTCCGCCGGATGAAGCTGCGCACCCTGAAGGTCCACGGCTTCAAGTCGTTCGCGGACGCAACCTCCATCGAGTTCCACGACGGCATCACTGCGATCGTGGGGCCGAACGGCTGCGGCAAGTCGAACATCGGCGACGCGATCCGCTGGGTGCTCGGTGAGCAACGCCCTTCGGCTATCCGCGGTGGCAAAATGGAGGAGGCGATCTTCCAGGGCACGGTCGGTCGCCGCCCGGTGAATCGCGGTTCGGTGGCGCTCACGGTGACCAACGCCGACGGTGCGCTCCCTGTTCCGTTCGAAGAGGTCGAGCTCGGCCGACAGGTATTCCGGGACGGGGGCAGCGAGTACTCGATCAACCGCTCGCCGTGCAGGCTGCGGGACGTGATCGACATGTGCCGGGATACCGGCTTGGGTGCGAACGCCTACGCGATCATCGAGAACCGCATGATCGACGCGATTCTCTCGGATCGCGCGGAGGAGCGCAGGGGCCTCTTCGAGGAAGCGGCCGGCATCGGCAAGTACAAGGACCGCCGCAAGGCAGCCACGCGCCGGCTCGAGCGAGCGGAGATGGACCTGCAGCGACTCGAGGACGTCATCGCGGAAGTCCAGACCAAGGTCCGCTCGCTCGCTCGCCAGAAGGGGAAGGCCGAGCGGTATGCCGAGTTCCGCAGCCGCCGCCTGAGCGTCGAGGTCGCGGTGGTGGGCCATCAGCTGCGGACGCTGCGCGAGCGACTGGAAGGCGTGGAGCGGGACCTCCAGGGCGACCTGGTATCCGCCGAGAGCATGGTGGCCGAGCTCCGCACGGCGGAGACCCAGTTCGAGACTCTGCGCATCGAGGAAGTCGAAGCCGAGAAGGCGCGCACCGCCGCGGCCGGTGCCCTGCAGACGATTCGTGAGCAGCTGGTCACCTGGGAGCGCGACCTCGCCGTCGCGGACGAGCGGGCGGCGTACGCCGAGCGCCGTCTCGCCCAAATCGACCGCGAGCGGGGCGACGCGCGCGAGTTGGTCTCGTCGCTGACCGGGGAGGAGCGCGACCTGGGCTCGACCCTCGAGGGCGTCGCCGCCGACCTGGGGCGTGTGCGCGGCCTGGCTGCGGCACACGCCGAGGAGGTGCGCGAGGTGCGTACGCGCCTGCAGGAAGCGCGCGACCAGCTCGACGCGGTCGAGGTGCGGGGCCGGGAGCTCGCCCGCCGGGGTGCGCAGCTCGAGGGCGACGCCGATGCTTCGGCGGCACAGGCGGAGGAGCTCGAGCGGCGCCTCACCCACGTCGGCGAGGAGCTCGCTTCCACCGCAGCGGAGATCACCGCGCTGGACATGCAGGGCGACCTCTTCTCCAGCCGCGTCGACGGGCTCGTCGAGGCACTGGGCTTGGCGGGCGCTCGCTTCGAGGACCGCGTGCGGGAGCTCCAGGCGGCGCGATCCGAGTTCGAGGCAGCGCGCGCTACCGAGCGCGATGCGGCGGACGCGGAGGCGGCGCTCGCGGCTCGCAAGGCGGCACTCGAAGGGTTGGAGCGCGAGCGCGAGGGTCTGGAGCCGGTAGTACGAGCGGCGCTCGCACGCGGAGACGGGGGCGTTCTCGGAACGCTCTCCGACTTCATCGACGCACCGGCAGGAGTGACGGAGGCGGCCGAGGCATATCTGGGCTCGCTCGCCGACGCGCTGGTCGTGCGCGACCGAGGGGCGGTGGAGCGCACCCTGCACTGGTTCGGGTCGGAGTGGAGGGGGGGCGGGGGCCTGGTCCTCCTGCCGCTCGACCGGGTGCCGGCGCGGGCGGCGTCCGCCTCGGGTGGGTTGCTCGCGCGCGTACGTGCGGTCGGCGACGGCGGAGCGTGGGTGCGCGCGCTGCTGGACGGCGTCGAGCTCTCGGACACCTCGGGCCACGGCAAGCCGGTCACCGAGAGCGGCGGCATCGTGCGCGTGGGCGATCCGGCGCGCGGGTCCGGAGTGCTCGAGCGGCGCGAGGAGCTGCGCTCGATCGCCGCGGCGCACCAGGCGGCTGCGGCGAGGCGGCGGGAGGCTGCGGCGCAGTTGGCCGCTGCCGAGCGCGCGCTCAGCGCGGCGGAAGGGAACCTCGAGGCCGCGCGTCTCGAGCGCCGGGGCGCCGAAGACGAGCATCGCGAGGTCAGCGGCGAGCTCGCCGCCCAGGCAGACTTGCGCGGGCGCATGCACCGGGTGCGCGACGATCTCGCCCGCCAGGTGGAAGGTGCCAAGGCCTCGCGCACGCGTGCGCTCGAGCGCGAGAAGGAGTCGAGAGACTTCCGCGCGGCGCTGCTCGCCCAAGAGTCGGCGCTGGACGGCGAGAGGCAGTCGGTGCGGGCGCACCTCGACACCGTGCAAGAGGAATGGGAGTCGACGCGCGCGCAGGAGGCGCGCCTCGCGGTGGAGGTGACCCGGCTCGACGGTGACCACGCTCGCCTCACCGAACGGCTCACGGGGGTGACTTCGGCGAGGGCGCGTGCCGAGGAGCGCGTGGCCGGCCTCGACCTGGAAGAGAAGGGCCTCCGTGAGGAGCTCGCCCGTGCTCGCCAGGTTCGCGCAGAAGGCGACGCGGCCACCGAGCGGCTCTTCGGCGAGCGCACGCAAGCAGAAGAAGTCCTGCGCGAGCGCGACGAGGCGCTGCAGGCCGTGGCCTCGGCCCTGGCCGCGGCCGAGCGGCGCGTGCGCGAGGCGCGCACCGAAGAGCGCGCCGCGTCCGACCGCCGCCACTCGCTCGAGCTGGAGCGCCAGGAGCTCGGCGGACGCATCGAGCGGCTCCGCGAGCGCCTCGAAGGCGAGTGGGGAAGGCCGTGGGAGTCGCTGCTCGCGGAGGCCACGCCGGTTGATGGCGAGCCCGCGGCGCTCCAGGCCGAGCTCGACGAGCTGGTCGCCGCGCTCAACGCGCTCGGACCCGTGAACATGCTCGCCGTCGAAGAGCACGCCGAGGAGTCGACGCGGCTCGACTTCCTGTCGAAGCAGCGCGCGGACCTGGTGCAGGCCCGCGACGACCTGCGCTCGGCGATTCGGGAGATCAACAAGACCGCGATCGATCTCTTCGTGGGGACCTTCGAGGAGATCCGCGCCAACTTCCGCAAGACGTTCCTGCGGCTCTTCGAGGGCGGCGAGGCGGACATCTGGCTGCAGGAGCCCGAGGATCCGCTCGAGTCGCCCATCGAGATCCACGCTTCTCCGCGTGGCAAGAAGACCCAGCGCATCGATCTCCTCTCCGGGGGCGAGCGAGCGCTCACCGCGCTCTCGCTGCTGTTCGGCATCTACCTGGTGAAACCGAGCCCGTTCTGCGTAATGGACGAGGTCGATGCACCGCTCGACGAGAACAACATCGGGCGCTTCATCAAGCTCCTGCAGGACTTCAAGAACCAGTCGCAGTTCGTGGTGATCACGCACAACCCACGCACGATCGAGGCGGCCGACTGGATCTATGGCGTCACGATGGAGGAGCCGGGGGTGAGCACAATCGTGGGCGTGAAGCTGCAGGACGCGTTGGAGGCGGCCGGAGCGGCGGCCTCGGCCTGACCCATGTTGGTCGTCATGAAGCACGGCGCATCCGCCTCCCAGATAGAGGAGGTGGTCGCGACCATCAAGGAGATGGGGTACGGTGCGCGCCCGATTCCCGGTGAGCAGCGCACCGCGGTCGGCCTGATCGGCAACGACGGTGCCGTGGACTCGGGTCGGCTGCTCGGACTGGACGGTGTGCTCGAGGTCATCCCGGTCACTCACCCCTACAAGCAGGTTTCGCGCGAGTGGAGAGAGGCCGACACCGTCGTCACGCTCGCCAACGGAACGCGCATCGGTGGCTCGGAAATCGTGGTCATGGCGGGTCCGTGCGCCGTGGAGGGCGAGGCGCAGATCCTCGACATCGCGCACCGACTGCGGGCCATGGGCGCCACCGTGCTCCGGGGAGGGGCGTTCAAGCCGCGCACCTCGCCCTACGCCTTCCAGGGACTCGGCCGTGCGGGGCTCGAGCAGCTCGCCAAGGCTCGCGAAGAGACGGGGCTCGCCATCGTCACCGAGGCGCTCGACCCCGAGGGGGCGGACTTGGTGGCCGAGTACGCCGACATCATTCAGATCGGCGCGCGCAACATGCAGAACTACCCGCTCCTGCGCCGAGCGGGGAAGACGGGGAAGCCGGTGCTGCTCAAGCGCGGGCTAGCGGCCACCATCGACGAGCTGCTCCTGGCTGCCGAGTACATCCTGGCGGAGGGGAACGACCACGTCATTCTGTGCGAGCGTGGGATCCGCAGCTTCGACACGCACACTCGCAACCTTCTCGACCTCACGGCCATTCCGGTCGTGAAGGCGCTGTCGCATCTCCCCATCATCGCGGACCCGAGCCACGGCACGGGGCTGCGGGCCAAAGTGATCCCCATGGGGCGGGCCGCAGTTGCCGCCGGCGCCGACGGGCTCATCGTCGAGGTGCACCAGAATCCGCCCAAGGCCATGTCGGACGGGGCTCAGTCGCTCCTCCCCGATCAGTTCGCCGAGCTCATGACGCAGATCACGGTCATCGCGCGGGCCATCGGTCGGGGTGTGACACCTTCGCTCGTCCGCGGTCGGACAGGGTAGCGGCGCGCCGCCACGCGGGTGCGGCGAAGGACGGCAGCGGCACTCCCGTGGCCTCGCCCTGGCTGGCGACCACGCTCGCCGCGGTGCTCAGACGTTCGGCGGTCCCACGGCGCCATGTTCGCGTCCCGGAGGCCGGGTAATGGTACGGCATGCCCCCGAATTCCGGTCACCCGCCACACGCCTTGGGCCGCTTCGGCGAGGCGCGCGCGAAGGCGTGGCTGGTCGACCGGGGATGGACCGTCCAGGCGAGCAACTACCGCTTCGGCCGACGGGAGGTCGACTTGGTCGTGCGCCGCCGCGACCTGGTGGCGTTCGTCGAAGTGAAGACGAGGGCAGGCACCGGCTTCGGGGCCCCCGAGGACGCGGTGACGCGTCTGAAGCGGCGGGAGATCGAGATCGTGGCCCGCGAGTACCTCTGGCGACACCGGCTGAACGACGTGGACGTCCGCTTCGACGTGCTCGCCGTCACCGTGGCCGGCTCCGACGTGCGCATCGAGCACATCGAGGACGCGTGGAGACCCGACGCTCCGCGTTGACCCCCCGGGGCCCCCCGGGTAGCTTCGTCGTGCCCCAGGTCCGCAGGGCGAAAGCTCACGAATCCCGTCAGGGCCCCGCAGGCAGCAGCGGTAAGTGCGGTGATCGTCGCTGCGGGTCGCCTGGGGCATTTTTCTTCCCCTCGAACGTCCCACGGGACTCGAGCCGAAAGCCGTAATCGATTGGCCTACATAGCGCTTGCCACCAAGTACCGTCCGCGCTCCTTCGCGGAGGTGGCGACCCAGGAGCACGTCTCGGAGACGCTCCGGAGCGCGGTGGCCGGGGGGCGAGTCGGCCACGCGTACCTCTTCTGTGGGCCGCGCGGGGTGGGGAAGACGACGCTCGCGCGCGTGCTCGCGATGGCCCTGAACTGCCCCCATCGCACTCCCGAGGGGGAGCCATGTGGCCAGTGCGAGAGCTGCGGGCGCATCTGGGGTGGGCACACGGCCCTCGACGTGGTGGAGATCGACGCTGCCTCCAACCGTGGCGTCGACGATGCCCGCGAGCTCCGCGAGCGCGCGCACTATGCCCCGTCCGCGGAGGGACGCCACAAGGTCTACATCGTGGACGAGGCGCACATGCTCACGCGCGAAGCGTGGAATGCGCTGCTGAAGATCCTCGAGGAGCCGCCGCCGCGGGTGATCTTCGTGTTCGCGACCACCGAGCCCCAGAAGATCGCGCAGTCTGCAGCGCCCATCTTGTCGCGGTGCCAGCGCTTCGATTTCCGCAGGATCGGCGTGGGCGACATCGTGGAGCGCCTGCAGGGGGTGCTGGCCCGCGAGGGGGTGAGCGCCGACGAGGATGCGCTCCGCATCGTGGGCCGCAAGGCCGACGGGGGTATGCGCGACGCCCTCTCGCTGCTCGACCAGGTGATGTCGCTCACGGGTGGAGAGGTCGACGCCGAGTCGGTGCGCCGCGTGCTCGGGTTGGTCGAGGAGGAGCGGTACCTGGAGCTGCTCGACGTGCTCGCCGAAGGACGTCACGGTGACGTCTTCGGGCTCGTGGACCGCCTCGTCGACGAGGGGTACGACCTCGTCGAGTTCTACCATGGCCTTCTCGACATTCTCAGGCTGCTGCTCCGTATCCGCCTCTCTCCCGATGCCGCGATCGACGTGAGGGAGGATTTGCACCGAGGGCTCAGCGAGCGAGCGGCGGGGTTCGAGCCCAGCGACCTGGTACGCATGCTCGCGTCGGCCGCCGAGTTGGAGAGCCAGGGGAGCCTCAGGCGCAGCCCGAACCCGCGCCTCCCGATCGAGATGCTCCTGCTTCGGCTGAGCTTCCTCGACCGTACGGTCGCGCTCGAGGAGCTGATCGCCGCGCTCGGCGGCGGTGCACCTCCGGGCCCGCCCGCTGCTTCGGGCGCTGGGACCAGCGCGCCACCGGCTCGCGGCACCCCAACGGCCGGGGCCGTGTCCGCTGGGGCGGCGCCCAAGCCGCGGTCTGGGGAAGCATCCGCACGACCGGCTGGCTCCGGGGCCTCGGTGGCCACCACCGAGTCACGAGCGGCGCCCGCGTCGACCACGCCTGCATCGTCGTCGGCGCAAGCGAAGCCCGCGCGGCCGGCCGCTCCCGCGGCCACGGCTGCGACGTCGGCCGAGGCCGCGTGGAGCGCGTGGCTCGACGCTGGGAGCGGCGTGCCCAAGGGACTCTCGGCGTTCCTGCGCTCGGCGAAGGTCAGCGAGGACGCCGAGGGTAGGGTTCTGATCGCGAACGTGGCCGTGCCCGCTTCGGAACGGTTGCGCGAACCGGCGGTGCAAAACGCCATTCGCGAGGGACTCGCCCCGTTTCTGGGGAGGCCCGCGGAGCTCGTGCTCGAGGCGCCCGAAGCACCGCGACAGAAGGGTCCGCGAGTCACGGAAGCGGAGGTGCGCGACCACACGCTCACGGCCATGTACAGCCAGGAACCGCGCCTGCAGAAGGCTGTAGAAGAACTCGACCTCGAACTGATGGAGTAGTGCCATGACCGATCTCCAGCAGCTGATGCGGCTCAGCCAGCAGTTCCAGGCGAAGATGACCGAGCTGCAGCAGTCGCTCGAGTCGACGCAGCTCACGGCGTCCTCGGGCGGAGGCATGGTCACCGTGACGGTCGATGGAAAGGGGGAGATCAAGCGCGTTCAGATCGATCCCACCTGCGTGGACGCCCGGGACGTCGAGATGCTCGAGGACCTGGTCCTCGGGGCCGTCAGGGAGGCTCAGGGCAAGGCCCGCGCGGCCTACGAGCAGGAGATGCGCCGCGCGACCGGCGGATTGCCGCTGAACCTGCCCGGTCTCCCCAAGCTCTTCTGACCGGTCGCCGGTTCCGTGGCGCTCGCCACGCGGGGCGCCCCCGTTCTCGAGCCACCGGCTAACGGCGTCTGGACCTTCCCGTGTCGGTGATCGACCGCCTCACAGGCGAGCTCTCGCGGCTTCCGGGCGTAGGTCAGAAGACCGCGCTCAGGCTCGTGCACCACCTGCTCAAGGGCTCGCGCGAGGACACGATGCGCTTGTCACGCTCCCTCGTGGAGCTCGCCGAACGCATCCGGCCGTGCAGGGCGTGCGGTAACTTCTCCGAGGACGAGCTCTGCGAGATCTGCGCGAACCCGAAGCGCGATCGCTCGGTCCTCTGTGTGGTGGAGGAGGCTTACGAGGTTGGAGCGATCGAGCGAACCGGGCAGTTTCGGGGGATCTTCCACGTCCTCGGGGGTAGGCTGTCGCCGCTCGATGGCGTTGGACCCGAGGAGCTCAACGTGGCTTCACTCCTGCGACGAATCGCCGATGCTCAAGGGGAGGTCCGGGAAGTGATCGTAGCCACGAACGCGAGCGTCGAAGGCGAGGCAACGGCCGTGTACCTCGAGGGGCAGATTCGCGCGCTCGGCCCCCGAGTGACCCGGTTGGCGCGCGGCATACCGGTCGGGAGCGACCTCGAGTACGTGGACGGATCGACGATCGCACAGGCCCTCGCCGGCCGACGGGAGATGTGACATGAAGAAGTCGACCAAAGTGCTGGTGGCCACGGTGCTGGCCGCGGCGGCCGCGGGCGCGCTCGCGGTCTATATCATGCGGCGCCAGATCCACCTACACCGCCGCGATCTCTTCAGTCCGCGCCCCTTCCGTCGGCTTGCTGCCCTGGGTCACATGGGCAATGAGCCGGCCTCGGTGGACGCGATTCGGCTGCTTCGAGACTTCGTGGCCTGGGAGCCCCGCCGGCACCTGCGTGCCCGGGCCCAGGCGATCATCGAGCGGATGACGTCGGAGGTCGGTGCACCCCCGGTCGAGGTCGGCGGAGGAACTGCATAGCCCGTGCCCAAGAACCTTGCCCCCTGGGGCGGCCGGGCCGAGTTTATGAGCCGCTGGCCGGGCGCCGCCCCGGGCAAATCGGCCCAGCGTCCCCACCTACGAGCATCGACCGAAGATCACTTGGCTCCACGAAACATCACCGTGCCATGGCAGGTGTACTACAACGCGAGCCGGCGACTCATCCTCAAGGGTGTCGACGGCTTGGTGTTCGTTGCCGACTCGCAAGCTTCCCGCGCCGAAGCCAACATCGAGGCCATGCACAATCTGTACGAGAACCTCGAGACGTACGGATACGAGCTCGACAAGATCCCGTTCGCGATCCAGTACAACAAGCGCGACATGCCTGGGGTACTGACCCCCGCGGAGCTGCGGGCGCAGATCAACCCGATGGGCGTGCCGGACTTCGAGGGCGTCGCCACCCAAGGTAAGGGTGTGTTCGAGACGCTCTCGTGCGTGAGCAAGCTGGTCGTTCAGTCTCTCTCGTAGCAGGTCGGAGGCATCCGGTGTCAGGGAGCCGCTTCACCCTCCCGAACATCATTACCGTCGCGCGCATCGCGGCCTGCCCCGTCATCTTCGTGCTCGCGATCGCGCCCGGCATCGGCGCACGTACGTGGGCATTCGTGCTCTTCGTGGTCGCCGGGCTCTCGGACGTCTGGGATGGCTGGCTCGCGCGTCGGTACGACATGATCACGGATACGGGCAAGCTTCTCGACCCGATCGCGGACAAGCTTCTCCTCGTGGCGACGTTCGTGCCCTTCTATGTGGTATCCAATCGGGGGACGGAGGAGGGCTTGATTCCGTGGTGGGGGGCGATGCCCATGTGGGTCATGGTCGTCATCTTCGGTCGGGAGCTGTTCATCACACTGTTTCGCAGCTACGCGGTTCGCCGCGGGGTGGTCATCCCCGCGGGCAAGTCGGGAAAGCGGAAGGCGCTCTTCCAGGCCCTCTTCGTTGGAGGGCTGCTCCTCTGGTATCCGTTACGCATGACCGCGCAGGCGCGCGGCTGGGGCGGACCGGCATGGGGCTTCTGGGCGCAGTTCCACGGAGCGTGGATCGGAGTGATGCTCGCACTCGCGGTGGTGCTGACGGTGTACTCCATGCTCGACTACCTCTGGTCGTACCGCGCGGTCGTAGGTATCCGCAACTGACGTCGTGATTGCGTGAAGACCGCGGCGCCCGCTCCGGTGGCGGCGATCGTGACCGTAGGCAACGAGCTGCTCTACGGGGAGACGGTCGATACGAACGCCGCCTGGCTGGCGCGCTCGCTGGCGGCGCTGGGCGCGCCCGTGGCGAGGAAGCTCACCGTGGGCGACGTCACCGCCGAGATCCATGGCGCGGTGCGCTCCGCGCTGGACGTCGCCGACTTCGTGCTGGTGTCGGGCGGATTGGGACCCACCGCCGACGACGTCACCAAGCAGGCGGTGGCGGATCTCTTCGGCCGACGTCTTCACGTAGACCGCGACTTGCTGGGGCGGCTCGAGGCGCTTTTCCGCGCTCGCGGCCTGCCCACGATGCCCGCCCTGAACGTCAGCCAGGCCGAGGTGCCCGAAGGGGCGACGATTCTGCGCAACCCGAACGGGACGGCGCCAGGGCTCGCGCTCGAAGTCGACACGAAGCTGGTGGTCCTCTTGCCGGGCGTGCCGCGCGAGCTGCGCGGGATCTTCGAGGGCGACCTCGGCGCACTTCTGCGCAATCGACTCGGCGATCGACTGACCCCGGTACACCACCGCGTCATCCACACGACCGGCGTCGCGGAGTCGAGGCTCGCAGAGCTGTTGGAGGCCGAGCTGCCGGCGGACCGTGGACCGGTGACGCTCGCGTACCTACCCGACCTGCGCGGCGTCGACTTGCGGCTGTCGGCGCGCGGGGTGTCTGCGGATGAAGCCGCGGCTTGGTTCGGTCGTTACGAGCGAGCGATCGGCCCCGTCGTGGCGCCCTGGCGCTTCGAGGCCGAGAGCGGCGACGTGGTCGAGGCCCTGAACGCCGCGCTCGCAGCGACCGGCAGGCGCGTGGCCGTGGCGGAGAGCTGCACGGGCGGTCTCATCGCCAAGCGCATCACGGACCGGGCGGGGTCGTCGGAGGTGTTCGTGGGCGGTGTCGTCGCGTACGACAATGCCGTCAAGGTGGGCGAGCTCGGTGTATCGGACGAGACGCTCCGCGAGCAGGGCGCGGTATCGGAGGAGGTGGCCCGCCAAATGGCGCGGGGTGTCGCCGAGCGCTTCGGCGCGGATGCCGGCATCGGCATCACGGGGGTCGCGGGCCCCGGGGGCGGGACGGCCGAGAAGCCTGTGGGCACGGTCTGGCTCGCCACGGTCGTGGACGGCGAGGTCGAGTCGCACCGCCTGAGCCTCGTGGGCGGGCGCGAGGCCATCCGGGAGCGAGCCGCCCAGGAAGCAATCGCGCGGCTTTATCGTAGGGTGATCCACGCGCGGTCGAGGGCCTGAACCCGACTCGGGCCCGTGGTATACTTACGGTCGATGGTCCTGGAGCGTACGAGACGGAGCCAATGGCGGAATCCGCAGAAGACGTAGGCAACGAAGAAGGCGCGGTGTCAGAGGTTGCGACGGCGCCGGAGTCCGACGAGGCCGCGGGGGCGGCGGAGTCGTCCGATTCCGACCCGATCGAGGTCCTTCGCCGTCAGTTCGAGGAGCTGAACGACCGGCACCTGCGGCTCGTCGCCGAGTTCAGCAATTACCGACGTCGCAGCGACCAGGAGCGCCTCGGTACGTGGGGCAGGGCCCAGGCGGACGTGCTGTCGAAGTTCATCTCCGTCCTCGACGACCTCCATCGAGTTGCCGAGCTCGATCTCTCCAACGCCACCGTCGAGGCGATCATGGAAGGGATCGATCTCGTCGAGAAGAAGTTCAGCCGCATGCTCGAGGACGCGGGCGTCGAGGTCATCGATCCCGTGGGTGAGCGCTTCGACCCGCAGCGGATGGAGGCGCTGATGCGTGTGTCTGCCGAGCTCGCCGAGCAGGACGAGACGGTCGCACAGGTGATGCAGAAGGGATATGCGCTGAAGGGCTCGCTGATACGCCCCGCCCGCGTCGCCGTCTTCAAGCACGGCTAGGGACGCAGAGCGATGGCTGGAGGGGGCAAGGACTTCTACCAGATCCTCGGCGTCTCCGACAAGGCGACCGCCGAAGAGATCAAGAAGTCGTATCGCAAGCTCGCGAAGACGCATCACCCGGACGCCAACAAGGGCGACCCGAAAGCGACCGAGCGCTTCAAGGAGATCGGCGAAGCGTACGCGGTGCTGAGCGACGCGGACAAGCGCAAGCAGTACGACCAGATGCGGAAGCTCGGCGGCCTCGGGTTCGGCCGCGGCCGAGCCGGTGCGCCGTCGCCGGGGGGAGCGCCTGGGGCGGACGGCGCTTTCTCCTTCGAGGATCTGCAGGGCGGCTTCGGCAACATCTCCGACCTCTTCAGCTCGCTGTTCGACCTCGGCAAGAAGGGCCCGGGCGCCGGCCCTCAGGCAGGGAAGCAGCGAGGCGGGCACGTCGAGTACGTAGTCGAGATTCCGTTCCTGACTGCCATCACCGGCGGGAAGGTGTCGGTCGACGTATCCGTCACGGAGGAGTGCGCGGTCTGTCACGGCGGAGGCGCCAAGCCGGGGACCGAGATCCGTCGCTGCGAGGAGTGCAAGGGCGCGGGCACCGTCGCGTTCGGCCAGGGCGGCTTCGCCGTGAAGCGCCCGTGCCCGGCCTGCTTCGGCCGCGGCAAGATCCCGCAGCAGCTCTGCGACTCCTGCCAGGGGAAGGGGAGCGTCCGTCAGCAGCGCCGCATCGAGATCAACGTTCCCGTCGGTGTCGACACGGGCGCCAAGGTGCGCCTATCCGGCCAGGGGGAGCGCGGGAGTGAGGGGGGGCCACCGGGCGACCTGATCATCACGTTCAAGGTGGCACCGCACCGCTTCTTCACGCGCGAAGGGCTCGACATCCACGTCACCGTCCCGATCAACATCGTGCAGGCCACGCTTGGCTCGAAGATCCGGGTGCGCACGGTGGCGGGTAAGAAGGTGGTGCTGAAGATCCCCAAGGGAACGCAGTCCGGCACCAAGTTCCGGATCCGCGGGCAGGGTGTGCAGAAGGAAGGCCGCGTCGGCGACCAGTACGTCGAGGTCTTGGTGCAGGTCCCCGCGGAGCTCTCGGAGGCAGAGCAGAAGGCGATGGAGGAGTTCGCGGACGCGAGCGGGCTGAAGCACTAGCCCCGAGGCGTCGGCCGCGAGACAGGCCCGGGTCCCCCTCCCCCTGTCGGTCGCCGCCCGCTCAGCTCGCTATCGGCCCAGACGACGGCCACGAGGCGCGGCCGCCCGCTCGGCCCGTCGTGGGGTCAGACCACGACGGCGCGCCGTGCCGCCGAGACGATTCGTCCGCCTCCCAGCAGCCGCTCCCCGTCGAACAGCACGGCAGACTGCCCGGGCGTCACGGCGGCTCGCGGCTCCTCGAGCGTCAACGTGACCGCGTCCCCGACGTGCCCGACCGTAGCCCGCGCCGCCGGCGCGCGGTGGCGGAGCTGCACGAGCAGCGAGTCGCCAGGTGAGAGCGGCGCGCCGTGCCAATTCACCTCGCCGATCGTCACCTCGTCCTGCTGGAGCTCGTCGTGGGTGCCCACGACGACCTCGCGCGTCGCCGCGCGGATCTCGAGCACGAAGTGCGGCTCGGCGAACCCCCCGCCGAGGCCCTTCCGCTGGCCGACCGTGAAGCCCGCGTAACCGCGGTGCTCGCCCACGACCTCGCCGGAGCGACGCACCAAGAGCCCCGGCTCGAGCGCGGGATGGGTGCCGAGACGCTTCTGCAGCAGGTCCCGATAGTCTCCGGTTGGCACGAAGCAGATCTCCTGCGACTCCGGCTTGTCGGCGGTCACGAGCCCAAGGGTGCGTGCCCGCTCGCGCACCTCCGGCTTGGTGAGCTCACCCACCGGGAAGAGCAGCCGGGGCAGGAGCTCGGTGGGAAGCCCCCAGAGGAAGTACGCCTGGTCCTTCTGAGGGTCGCGCCCGCGCAGCAGCGTCGAGCGCTCCGCGCCGTGCTCGATGCGCACGTAGTGGCCCGAAGCGATCCGCTCGCAGCCGAGCGCGCGCCCGCGAGCCATGAGGTCGCGGAACTTCGTGTGGCCGTTGCAGCGCACGCACGGATTGGGTGTGCGCCCCACCGCGTACTCGCGCACGAAGTCGTCGATGACGTCGCGCGTGAAGTCCTCCTCGACGTCGAAGACGAAATGCGGGATGCCCAGCGTGTCCGCCACCCGCTTGGCGTCCGTGATGCCGTCGAGGCCGCAGCACGTCTTCGAATGCGCGGGCGTCGCCGAGTAGCAGAACGTCTTCATGGTCACGCCCACGACGTCGTGCCCGGCCTCGACCAGGAGCGCGGCCGCGACCGACGAGTCCACGCCGCCCGACATCGCCACCAGCACGCGGCTCATGCGGCTGCCTCCGAGCGATGGACGACCAGCGCCAAGGCATCCACGGCACGGTCGACGTCGGCCGGGCGCGTGGGGCGCCCGAACGAGAAGCGTACCGCGGCGAACGGATCGCCCGGGCTGTAGAGCGCCGCCATCACGTGGCTGCGCTTCGCCGCACCGGAGAGGCACGCCGACCCGCCGGACACCGCGACTCCCTCGAGGTCGAGCGCCATGAGCAGCGCGCTGCCGTCCTTCACCGACGGAACGCCGACGCTGAGGATGTGCGGCGCACGCGGCGCGCCGACCGCGTTGATGCGAACGCCGGGGATCCGGTCGACGAGGGCGCGGCTCATTCGCTCGCGCAGTTCGATCAACCGCGCGGCTTCGGCCTCGAGCTCCTGCACGGCGAGGCGGACCGCGCGCGCGAGGCCCACTGCGCCGGCGACGTCCTGGGTGCCCGGGCGGAGCGCGCGCTCCTGGCCACCCCCGTGCAGGAGCGGCGCCACGCGCGTGCCCTCGCGCACGAAGAGCAGGCCGGTGCCCTTGGGACCGTAGAGCTTGTGGCCGGTGGCGGAGAGCAGATCGAGGGGTGCCGTGCGCAGGTCGATCGGCACCTTGCCGAGCGCCTGGGCTGCGTCGGTGTGCACGGTCGCGCCCGCGGCCTTCGCGCGCTCCGCGAGCTCGGGGACCGGAAGGACCATGCCCGTCTCGTTGTTCACCCACATCACGGATAGGAGCGTGGGCGGAGAGGCGACCGCGTCCGCCACGGCGGCGAGGTCGAGCGTGCCCTCCGCGGATACCGGCAGGACCAGCGTGCGGGCGTGACCCGTGCGCGCGGCGCTCTCCGCAGCCGCGAGCACCGCGTGGTGCTCTACGGCGCTCACGGCGAGCGTCGGCGTCATGCCATCACCGTGTGCTTCACACCAGCCGAGGAGCGCGAGGTTGTCCGACTCCGTGCCGCCCCGCACGAAGAACACCTCGGAGGGCTTCGCGCCAAGCGCAGAGGCAACCTCCTCGCGCGCGCCCTCCAATGCCGCGAACGCGGCCCGACCCCATCGATGCAGGCTGGACGGGTTGCCGAACCCAGCCTGCGCGAACGGAGCCATGGCGTCGACGACCTCTTCCCGGAGGGGCGTCGTCGCAGCGTAGTCGAGATAGATCGGATCCATAGTCTGCTTTGCCCTCATCCGGGCGGGGGGTAACTTAACCGAGCCGTGCGGGCCGCCCCACCGCAGGCGCCGACCCCCAGCGATGACTCGAGTACCGCCCCCGTTCCCCCAAGGCAGGCCGCCGCTCTTCCGCTCGACCGTCCATGGGACGGTGTTCGCGGGCCGGGAGCAGCTGTTGGAGACCGTGGCGGCCGGCGACGCGCTACTGCTCGTCCCCGATCCGCCCATCCAGGAGGAGCCCGAGGTCTGGGTGCACCTCGCGTCGGGCGAGCCGGTGGGCCACCTGCCCGCCGAGATCGCGGCTTGGCTCTGGCCCTGGATGTCGGGCGGCGGCGTGGCGGACGCGAAGGCCCTGAAGGTGCGCGGCGCCGACGTGCCGTCGTGGCGGCGACTCCTCCTCGAGGTGTCGTGCAGGGTGGCCCCGGCTGCGACGGCCCCCTAGAACGTCGCCACCGTCAGCTGCGACAAATCCGCCACGTCGAACGGCTCTCCGACCCGGTACGGCTCCCCGTACTCCACGCGGATGAGCGAGCCGTAGTGCGCCATCTTCACACGCACCTGCTCGAGGACGTCGCGCTCGCCCCCGGGATACACCTCGCCGTACCCGCGCACGCCCTCGAACTGGGACGAGTAGGCCGCGAGCGCCTCGAGCTTCTTGCGGAGCTGCTGGGAGATGTCCACCACGAAGCTGGGTAGCTCCACGTCCTCACGGAACGCGGTCGCGTAGACGAGCTTGAGCGGGCGGAACGGATCACCGGCGGCGTCGAGCTTCTTGAGGCCGGACATGTAGCACGCGTCGCGCACCAACTCGGCGGCCACCCGGTGGTCGCGGTGGCGGCCCACGACCCAGTGCGTGACGACCACGCGCGGACGGAGCGCGCGCAAGTGTTCCGCCACCACGCGGCGCGACGCCGCGTCGTTCTCGATCGCCGCGTCGGGTAGGCCGGCGCATCGCCGCACCTCGATTCCCATGATCTCGGCCGCACGTGCCGACTCACGCGCGCGGATCTCCGCGGACCCCGCGCTCCCCATCTCGCCTGCGGTGAGGTCCAGAATGCCGACCCGCTTGCCGCGGGACGCTGCCTTGATCATAGCGCCGCCGCACAGGAGCTCGGCGTCGTCGGGGTGAGACATCACGGCGAGCAGGTCGAGCGGTTTGTCAGCCATGTGGCCTATCTCGGATGGGGCAGTGGAGTGGGGCGGGCGGAGCGTGAATCTACTCGAACCGCAGCGCGGCGACGGGCTCGAGGCGGCTCGCGCGGTAGGCGGGGAGGAGCCCGAACAACATCCCCGTGACGGCTGCCATGATCAGCGCGGTGCCGACGGCCCAGACGGGGATCTCGGCAGGGAGGGGCGTCCAAGTGGCCACCGCGATGGCGAGGCCGAAACCGGCCGCCATGCCCACGGCGGCGCCGCCCACTGTGAGCAGCGACGACTCGACGAGGAACTGCCAGAGGATCTCGCGGCGGGTGGCCCCGATCGCTTTGCGAACGCCGATCTCGCGCGTCCTCTCGGTGACGGAGATCAGCATGATGCCGATGACGCCGACGCCGCCGACGAGGAGGCCGGCCGACGCGAGGAGCAGAATGACCAAGAAGAACACGGCCGTGAGTCGGTTGAACATGTCCAGGATCTGCGCCGACGACATGATGGCGAAGTTGTTCTCCTCGCTCGGCCCCAGCCCCCGCATGCCGCGCATCGCAGCGATCACGTCGTCCTGGGCGCGGTTGATGTCGACGGAGTCGCGCGGCACCACGTAGATCTGCGCTTGCCATGCGGATTGGCGCAGGCGACGCACGGCCGCGGTCCAGGGGAAAATCGCGAAGTTCTGGAAGGCGGTAGAGAAGATGTTCTCCTCGGGCTGCATCACGCCGATCACGGTGAACGACTCCTGCGTGCCACGGAAGTCGTTGGGCACGCGGATTACCCTGCCGATGGGGTCACGCTGGCCGAAGAGGGCTTCTGCGAGCCCCGCCGACAGCACGACGACCGCGCGGTTCTGGTCCACCTCGGCGGGCGTGAAGTCTCGCCCGGCCAGGAACGTGCCCGGCTGATAGGCGGGCCATCCGGACGAGAAGCCGCGCGCCATGACCTCGTCGACTCGCTCGCTCTCGAACTGGAGGTCGACCTGGAAGTCGAAGAGGTAGAGCGCGTCCTGGACGGAGGGGAGCTGCGCGATGCGGCGCGCTTCTTCCGGCTCGATCTCCGGGCGATTCCACCAGGGCGGCCGCCCGCTCCCGTCGGAGAAGGACACCGCGGTGAAGTCGATGCGACCCACCACGAAGTTGTTGGGCCCCGCCGACTCGAACGCCGACATGACGCTCGTGCGAATGCCGGTGACCAGCGCGGCGATCGCCATGACGACCGACACGCCCACCGCCACGCCGAGGACCGTCAGCAGCGAGCGCACCCGGTTGGCCCGCAATGCGTCCCACGCGATCGTGAAGCCCTCAGTGACCGCGGATGCGCCCGTGGTGCCGGCGTTGGCGGTGTTGGCGGCGCACGAGTCCGGGCGCTCACTCATAGCGGAGCGCATCCACCGGATCGAGCTTCGAGGCCTGAGACGCGGGATATACGCCGGCGACGATGCCCACGGTCATGCCGAGGCCGACGCCGAGTGCAATCCAGCGGGGCGCAACCGCGGCGGGCATGGGCGAGAACGCGGCCAGCAGCTGAGCGATGCCGAGCCCGACGGCCACACCGATGATCGCGCCGAGGGTAGCGAGCGTCGCCGACTCTATGAGCACCTGCGTCAGGATGTCGCGCCTGCGCGCCCCGATCGCCTTGCGCACACCGATCTCGCGCGTCCGCTCCATCACGGACACGAGCATGATGTTCATGATGACGATGCCGCCGACCACCAAGGCGATCGACACGAACATCGGCAGCACGGTGAAGAGGATGCGCGAGATGTTGTTCCAGAAGCTGATCGCCTCGTCGGCGGTCTCGAGAGAGAAGTTCGAGTCCTCGCCGGGGCGCAGGCCGCGGCGAGCGCGCATGATCCCCTCGATCTCCATCTGGATGTCACGCAGCTGGTCGGGGTTGATCGCCTGGATGATGATGTTCTCTGCCACCCCGGGTGCCGAGGTGACCGTCTGGATCGGAGAAGTCGCGGGGGCGATGGCGAGATTGTCGAGCGACTGCCCGAACATCGAGCCCCGCTCCTCGAGGATGCCGATGACCCGGTAGGGGAAGCCGTTGATGCGCAGGTTACGCCCGAGCGCGACGCCGTCCTCGAAGACCACGTCGGCGGTCTCGGTTCCGATGACGACCACGGGTACGCCTGCGTCCGACTCCTGCGGGGTGAACACGCGCCCCTCGGCCACCTCGAGGTTTCGGATGGCGAAGATCTCCTCCGTGGCCCCGGTGATCTGGACGCCGCTCACCGCGCGGCCGTTGTCGCCGACCGCGCTCGCGCTCCCGCCGTTCTCCACCGCGATGCGCGCGGGCAGCGTCAGACGCTCCTCGATGGCGGTCGCGTCCTCGAAGTAGAGGAAGGGCCGGCGCGCGCGGGCGCGGCGCTCGGCTCGGCTGGTGTTGATGTTGACCTGCTGCCAGCGCCTCAGCGTGACCGTGTTCACGCCGAAGACCTGGGACGAGAAGTCCTCGCGTACGAGCCGGTCGAGGCCTTCCACCACCGTCACGACGACGATGAGGAACATCACTCCCAGGATCACGCCCAGCACGGAGAAGAAGCTCTTCAGCTTCTCCGCCCAGATCTGCTGGAACGCGAGCGCGATGCCCTCCCAGAGCTGCACGGTGCGGCTCCGCTAGTTGGCGTCCTCGGCGAGTTCGTCCTCGGTCGGCACGATGGCGTCGCCCTCGACGAGCTGCCGGATGCGCTGATAGGGACCGGCCACCACGGTATCGCCCTCGGCCAGGCCGGACAGGACTTCGAAGTACTCCTGGCCGGCGATTCCGATGGTGACGGGGGTGAACGTCGCCAGCCCCCCGCGCGACAGGAACACGCCTTCGATCTCGCGGGGCGTGTCACGGTCGCCGCCGTCGTCCTCGGATACCCAGGTCGAGTCCTCGCGCACGGTCATCGCGATGATGGGCACGGTGAGGACGTCCTTTCTGCTCTCCACCACGATGTCCGCGGTGGCCGAGAGGTCGGGGCGGAGCGGGGCATCGGTCGCGTCGAGCGTGAGCACCACCTCGAAGTCGATCGCGGCTTGCTGGCCCGAGGCCTGGCTCGAGGGAGGCGTAATGGCCGAGTTCCCGATCTCGGTCACGCGACCCACGAACTCGCGATCGGCGAACGCGTCGATGCGGATCACGGCGCTGTCGCCGAGTGTGATGGCCGAGACGTCCGTCTCGTCCACCTGCACCACCGCCTCGATCACGGAGAGGTCGGCGATGGTGAGCACGAGGCTGCCGGGGTTGTTCATGGTACCGATGATGACGGTCTCGCCTTCCTCGACGTTCAGGCGGGTGATCTTCCCGTCCATGGGTGCCGTGAAGATCGTCTTGGAGAGCTGCTCGCGCGCCTCGTCCAGAGAAGCGCGCGCCTGCGAGACGCCGTGCTCGGCGGACGTGAGCGTCGCTGCCGACACCTCCAGCGTGGTGGTCGCGTCGTCGATCTGTTGCCTGCTGACCAACAGGGAATCACGCTGGCGCAGCGCGAGCAGGCGGTCGAGATCGCGACGAGCCCGCATCAGGTTGGCTTGCTGCTGGGCACGCTGCGCCTCGGCCTGAGCGAGCGAGGCTTCCGAGCGCGATACGGAGGACTGGTACTGGTCCGGCTCGAGGCGGAGGAGCGTCTGCCCGCGCACGACGTCGTCGCCCTCGTCCACGAGCAACTCGGCCACGCGAGCCGACACGTCGGAGCTGATGTCCACCGTCCGGCGCGCCCGGATGTTGCCGCTCGCCGTCACGATCTCGACCACTTCGCGGCGCTCGATGGCTTCGGTGCGGACCTCGATGCCCTGGCGTCGCGAGCGCGCGACGGACAGCCCCGCCGCCGAGCCGAGCACGGCGACGACCACGATGCCGATGATGATCTTGGAACTCGTGTTCATGATGCTGTCGCTACTGGCGTAGGGGACGGCCGACGAGGGCTTCGAGGCTCGTGATCAAATCGTGGTAGGCGAAGATCGCGGAAACGCGATCGCGCTCCGCCTGGGCGAGCGTGGTCTGTGCGGTGACGAGATCCACGAAGGTGATCTCGCCCAACTGGTATCGCTCGCGTGCGAGTCGGAGCTGCTGCTCGGCCAGCGCGCGATTGCTCTCCTCGAGCAGCGCGCTCTGGTAGGCGGTCTGCGCGTTGGCGAGACCGATGGCGATGTCCGCTGCGAGCGCGAGCTCCTGCTCACGCTCTTGCTCGACCAGGTCGTCTCTCTGCAGCCGAGCGCTCTCCAGGTTCCGTTCGCGGCCGAGTCCCTGGAAGATCGGGATGCTCAGCTGCAGCGACACCGTCATCGGCGACTGCGCGAACGAGAACGGGAACTGGTTGTTCTGGGAGATGATCTGTTGGCGCTGGGCGTCGGTGAACGTGAAGCGCGAGCAGTCGACGGGCGGGAGCGGGTTCGCGAGCCGTGAGTAGAGGTCGTTCGTCTGGATGCACTGGGCGATGCGGCCCTGCACCTGCGCTTGGGCCTGAGCGACCTGGAAGTCCGTGCTGCTCGCCTCACGGGTGAACCCGGTCCAGGCAGTCGAGAGCGAGAGCGTGGGCATGTACTGCGATCTGGCCCTGCTGACGCCGATTTCCGCTGACTCCCGCGACCGCCGCCGGGAAGCGAGCGTGGGATTCGCGTCGAGCGCCATCGACTCCAGCTGGCCGACGCTCCACGTCGGAGCCGACAGCTCGAAGGTGCTGCTGAGCTCGAACTCCTGGCTCACGGATTGGCCGAGCTGTTGGAGCAGACGCATGCTCGCCGTCGAGACCGCGTTCTCCGACTGGAGCACCTGCACGCGCGAGCGACCGACCTGCACCTCTGCCTGACCGACGTCGATGCCGGTGACGACGCCGACCTGCAGCTGCGCCTGCGCCAGGCGGAGGTTGAACTCGCTGTTCTCCAGTTGCAGTCGCGCCACGCGGAGCGCCTCCTGCTGCCGGAGGACCTCGAGGTACCCGTTCGTCACTTGAGCGACGAGGTTCGACTCGGCCAAGCCGATCTGCGCTTCCGTGACCCGGCGATCCGACTTCGCCTGGGCCGGACCCTTGAGCGTGGCCCAGTCGAGCGAGTAGGTGAGCCCGATGCGGTAATTGGAGAAGTAGTACGACGGTTGGTTGGTGAAGCCGAGGTCGCCGAGCGTGAGGCTACCGAACTGCTGCTCGCCGGCGCCCTGCCATTGCACGCCCGCGCTCGCCGTCGCCTGAGGAAAGAACTGCGAGTGCGCCTCCCGGACGTTCCAGTCGGCCAGCTCGGCGTCGTTGCGGGTCTGACGGAATCCCGGGTTGCCACCACGCGCGATCTGGATGGCCTGCTCGAGCGACAGGCGCGCCGGTACCGCCTCCTGTGCCGTGACGCGAGCGGGCAGGAGGAGGATCGATGCGAGTGCGAACGTGCGAACGCCGTTCATCATGCTCCAGGTCCCCTTAGGTTTGGAGAGTCTGGCGTGGGAGGGTCGGGGCGGCTGCCCATACGCCCGACGGGGCGCGGAAGTTTCGCACCGCGCCCCGTCGAGGTCTCTGGGCTCGAGCGGGTCGTCTACGCGAGACGGGCGCGAGTCCTTCAAGACCTACTAGTGGACTGTAACACGTGAACGTTAAGCGACGCGGATGTGTCGGCTGGGGTCATCGTAGGTCCACTTGATTGGCCTGGGGTCGTCGTTGTAGCGGTGGATATAGGTCATGATGCGACGGGAGAGG